>CAVDFQ010000060.1:0-2547 GCA_963608065.1 bacterium | reverse complement strand
GTCTTCACCTGTAAGTCGCAAAAAGAAGGCGAAAGTTAACGCTTATCCGAAAAAATGCGGAGTCCCTTGTTGCTTATCTTGCCGATCCTACCGAATGATCCGTGAAGCCCTTCGCCCCATCTTATATTTTCCTGAATTTCAGTCTGAGACTGTTCGACACCACGCTTATGCTGCTCAGAGCCATAGCGGCGCTTGCCACCATAGGGTTGAGAAGGAGTCCGCAGACGGGATACAGTGCTCCGGCTGCAATCGGAATACCTATCACGTTGTAGATGAACGCCCAGAAGAGATTCTCCCTCAATGTCCGTACTGTCAGACGCGACAGCCGTATCGCCCCGGTCACTTTCCTTATGTCATCACCCATCAGAGTGATCCCGGCGGAGTCTATGGCGATATCGCTGCCTTTGCCCATCGCTATCCCGAGGTCCGCCTGCGCAAGGGCCGCGCTGTCATTGATCCCGTCTCCTACCATAGCGGTCCTGATGCCTGCGTCCTGGAGACTGCGAATGAAGTCCAGCTTGTCCTGTGGCAATGCCTGCGCACGCACGCCGCTCACTCCCAGTTCGGAAGCGACACTTTCCGCAGTTTCCTTTCTGTCACCGGTCAGAATGTAGGTGCTGATGCCCATATCCCTCAGAAGTTCCACCCCTTCCCGAGCCGTATCCCTTATCCGGTCAGACACGGACAGCACAGCCGACGCCTCGCCGTCCTCGGAGAAGAAGATGAGAGTTCCGGACATTGAGCCGGCCTTGCCGGCCAATCTCGGGGGGATATTGACCCCCAGCATTGACATATAGCGGGACGATCCGGCATTGACCTTGACTTCGCTGCCGTCCGGCAGAGTTGCGATGCCGCATACCCCAAGACCTGTGACAGTGCTGAAGTCTTTGATTTGCACCGGGAGGATAGATGGATATCGGCTCTTTGCGTAGTCTCTGACCGCTTCGGCGAGCGGATGTTCGGATCCGGCCTCGAGAGCGGAAAGTTCTGCGAGGAGACGTTCCTCCCTGTCCGCCGGAGTGAAATATGCGTCGCGCACTTCCGGCTTGCCTTCAGTCAGCGTCCCGGTCTTGTCCATCACGACCGCCTTGATGGATGCGGCCCTTTCCAGACATTCTGCATCCTTGATGAGTATCCCGTTTTGTGCGCCGAGTCCTATGCCTACCGTTATGGCCGTGGGTGTGGCGAGCCCGAGGGCGCAAGGGCAGGCGATGACAAGTACCGTTACTGCGGCCAGAAGTCCGTGCGAGAATCCGTCAGAGGGGTCCAGAATGCACCAGGCGACAAAACTTATTATGGATATGAGGATTACTGCGGGAACGAACACTGACGCGACCCTGTCCACTGTCTTCTGGATAGGGGGTTTGCTGTCCTGCGCCTGCTGTGTCATCCTGATTATCTGTGACAGGAGGGTGCTCTCCCCGACTTTCTCGGCCCTGTAGCGTATGCTGCCTTTCCGGTTTATCGTGCCGGTGAAAACTTTGTCGCCGGTCTGCTTGAATACGGCAAGGGGTTCTCCCGTGAGCATACTCTCGTCTATGTATGTGCTTCCCTGCGTGACGATGCCGTCCACTGCGATGCGTTCACCGGGATGGGCCACGATTATATCGCCGGGCTTGACGGATTCCACATCCACGTTCTTTTCTTTATCTCCGTCCACTAAAGTCACCGTCCTCGGTTTCAGTCCGATGAGCTTTCTGACCGCGGATGTCGTCTGCCGTTTCGCCCTGTTTTCCAGAAGTTTCCCGATCAGGACAAATGTCACTACCATTGCGGAAGCCTCGAAATATAGATGAGCTTCGATGCCTTTTGATGTCCAGAATGACGGGAAAGCCAGGTTGAAGACACTGAAAATGTAGGAAATCCCCGAGCTGAGCGCCACCAGAGTGTCCATACTGCACATTTTGTGCTTCAGCTGTTTCCACGCGTTGGAGAAGAACTGTCCGCCGCACCAGAACACTACCGGAGTGGCAAGAAGCCACATCGCTATGCCTGCCCCACTTCCGGAAACCATTCCGACGATCATCAGCGTCAGGGACAATGCGGCGGCGGACGAGACCTTTATGATGAGCGCTTTATGCTCCCGATGTTCCCGTTCCTCCTGCGCATCGTCTTCTGCGTCCTCTTCCGGTACGAGGCCGTAGCCCGCATCTTCGACAGCCTTGATCAGAGAATCCGTGCTGCATCGGCTTTCGTCAAACTCCACCGTCGCCCGGTGCGAAACGAAACTCACTGTCGCTTCCCTGACCCCCGGCTGCTTGTTCAGCACGGTGCCTATACGGGCCGCGCATCCCGCGCATCCCATCCCCGTCGCTTTGAAATTCTGCCTTGTCATAATCAAGTAACTCTTAAAATAGTTTCTGCAAAGATAGAAAAACACGTTGTGCATAGCACATTTTGACCACTATCGGGCATGACGGTACATTCGTCATTGCCGGCTCCTTTCCGTCATTGCCGGCCCCGACCGGCAATCTCTTCCCTGCGACAGCAAAAGATGCCCGATCAGGTCGGGCATGACGAAAACCGTCATTGCCGGCTCCGACCGGC
>CAVDFQ010000059.1:0-2592 GCA_963608065.1 bacterium | reverse complement strand
TTGCCGGCCCCGACCGGCAATCTCTTCCCCGCCGGCAGCAAGAGACGCCCGATCACGTCGGGCGTGACAACGATCACGTCGGGCGTGACAACGATCACGTCGGGCGTGACAACGAACACGTCGGGCGTGACAACGATCACGTCGGGCGTGACGAAAACCGTCATTGCCGGCCTCGCCCTCCCTGCAGCGAACTTCAGGCCTATAAAGAGGTCTCCAGAAAAGCCCGGCGGTGAAGGGAGGTGTTGCGGTTCCGCAGGATGAGCGGCATCGAGCGGACAAGAAGCGGAAGATAGCCGAGCATAGCGGGGGAGAGCCGGCGCAATGCCATCCCTACGATCCGCAGACACTCCATCGCCAGGCGGAGATGAACGTGCCGCCGCCCGGGGTCGCTGAGTCTCGCCACGCAGCCCAGATACTTCCCGCGCATCTGCGCCGCCCTTTTTGCCGGTCTCTGCCCCCGGTCGTGAATAGCCTTCGCCGCAGGCACCACGCCCGTCCTGAAAGCCCAATACCGAGCCCGGTCTATATAATTGTCATCCTCACCGTACTGCTGAAAAGTCGGCGAAAAGCCCCCGGTGACCTCCAGACATTCCCGCGTCACCAGCCAATGCGCCGCCATAACGAACTTCACCTCAACCACTTCCGAACCCCCGGCACCCGCGCCCCCGCCGGCAGCAGCCCCGAGCCCCGAAGCCCCAAAATCACCCGCGCCCCCGGCCCCCGCCTTCCTTAGGCTCTTCCCGCAATGCTTCGCAAAGAGCCTGTCCGGAGTCACCCCGTCCGCCTGCAGCTGCATAGGACTCAGAATCCCGTAGCCCGGATGCGTCTGTGCCGCCCCGATAAGCTTCTCGAAGCAGTCCGGCATCACCCAGGCATCCTGATTCAGCAGATACACATACTCGTACCCGCGTTCCAGAGCATAGCTCAGAGCCAGATTGTTCCCCGCCCCGAAACCGCAGTTCGAGGCGCTCCTTCGCACCGTCAGATTGTCGGCGCGATGCTCCTGCAGCCACTCGAGAGTCCCGTCGGTCGAGCCGTTGTCCACCACGAACACGTCAGAGGCCAGAGTCGAAGCCGCGAGCGATGCGAAACAACGCTCTATCCAGCGCATCGCATTGTAAGTCACTATTATAACAAGCAGTCTGCTCATTTCTCGGCCAATATTTCAGAATACAGTTCCTCGACCTGGCGCGCACAGCGACAGGCCCCGTAATACTCCACGACCGTTTTTTTCGCGGCCGCGTGCATCGCGTCCAATTCTTTTTCTCCCTGCTCCGTGGCGAGGTCTGCGACTTCGTTCATCCTCGCGCAGAGCTGCTCGGAGAGCTTCGAAGCCTTCTGCGGGCCGTCCCCTCCGAAACGCAGCCCGATCTCGCGGCCCGTCGTGCGCAGTCCGTTGTCGAACTGTTCCCGGGTCCCCGCCGTGTTGCGTCCGATCACCGTGCAGCCCAGCAGCATAGCCTCGGCCGTAGTGAATCCGAATGCCTCGAAGCGGCTCGGAACCACCGTCGCCGCCGCCCCGCGCATAAGCTCAGCCACCCGGTCGGACTGCCCGAGAAACTTTACGCTGCCTTTCGGCAAATGCCTGCGGCAGAACAGCTTCCACCTGAATGCGTAGAGCCCGCACGGCCGTCCCGCGACGATAAGCTGCCACCCTTCGTGCTCCGGCGCGAACTTCCTGAAAGCCCTTGCCAATATATCGAAGCCCTTGGCCTTCTCTATCCTCGCCGCATAAAGGAAATATTTGCGCCCGCCGCTCCCGCCTGCATCCCGCCTCTCGCTCTCGCCCGAATGTCGCCCGCCGCTCTCGCCCGAATGACTGACGCTATCCTCTCCGCTCTCGTCGCCCCGGGCCTCATAACCGGCGCCGAGCATCTTCCGCTCCTGCCCGGCAGCGCTCCTCTCACCAACCCCTCTCTCACCAACCTCCTTCTCTCCGAACTCCCTCTCGTCAAACACCCCATCGTAGATGACCCTGTCACGCCTTCCCAGCCGGAAGTGGCTGAAAATGTCCGACGTAATGGCGATGCAGCGGTTCCAGTCCCCGTGTATCATCTCCATAAACTTCTCCTGCGAAGGATAGAACTTCATCCCGAAATCCAGATCCTGATATTCGCGCAGATGCCATACGTGCGGAATACCCTTCAGGCGGCAAGCCTCCGCCGCGAAATCCAGAGGACCCACGTTCGTGTGCACGATGTCCGGTCCGAAACAGTCGAGAACGTATCCCATATAGCTCATCAGCAGCTCCCTGTGCTCAAGCTTTTTCCTGCGCCTGCGCCGCTTGAGCGGATTCAGACAGCGCGGATATATGCTCAGAGAGTATTTCTGCTCCGCAAACATCCTTATCCCCGCAGCCTTCAGCTTTTTCGGCAAGGCTCCTCCGGAGTCGGGCAGCATCACCGCGCACTCGTGCCCGCGCTCCCTCAGGGCCAGTACCAGATTCAGCAGGGCGGCAGGTGCGCCGCTCATCGCTGACGAATTCGATATGAACAATATCCTCATACTTAAAAGTTTATAGCGGCCTTGCGGCCAATCCTGCCGGCATCAAGCGACGCCCGATCACGTCGGGCGTGACGGAAAGAAGGGCGG
>CAVDFQ010000058.1:0-3200 GCA_963608065.1 bacterium | reverse complement strand
TGGCCGGCAATCTGGATGAATCTCAACATCCAGCTGACCTACAGCTGGCTCACCAAGGCTAACCTCGGTTTCCTTGAGCAGCCACTCTGGGACGCATTCTGGAAGAATCGCGACAACCTCACCCGCAATGTCACTGACATCCCCGGACAGGAGGATTGGACAGAGTGCCGCGTGTTGCCGCGAGCTTCCAGTTACGACTTTCTCTGCCCGCTCGACCCCGCTCTCGTCAGTTGCAATCAGTACGAGGTGGGCAACCTTACTTGGACGCTGTTTTACTTCCGGCAGATGTGCGAGGCCTACGGTGACGACCGACAGATGAAGACACGGCTGTTCCCGTTGCTGAAGTCGGCGGTCAACATATTCTTCCGCCTGCGCACAGTAAACCCGGACGGGACATATTCTCTCCCTTCCACCGCGTCTCCGGAGTATGGTGAGGGGAACCTCGGCGAAATCGGGACGAATTCTAACTATGACCTCGCGAACCTGCGCTGGGGGCTTCAGACACTCATAGAGATAGACGGGAAATACGGTCTCAACGATCCTATGCTTCCACAATGGAAGGACTTTCTCGCTAAGCTGACCTCTTTCCGCTATGACGGGAAGACCGGGTTCAAGGTCAGCGACAGATTCGAGTTTCTCGACACTACACACCGCCACTGGTCGCATCTGTTTATGATTTATCCCTACCATCTTCTCTCCTGGGACAATCCACGTGAGGCTGAGATGATGAACCTCTCTGTTGACAGGTGGCAGGGCAACACCGGATACTCCCTCACAGTCAAGGCGGCTATGCTCGCCTCACGCGGCGATGGTGATGCCGCGCTGGCTCTTCTACAGAAGTTCCTCTCCGGCTGGGTGCGCCCGAACACGCTCTACAACGAGTCTGGCCCGGTCATCGAGACCCCGTTCTCGGCGATGTGCTCGCTTGAGGAACTCTATATGCAGGACTGGGGTGACCGCATCCGTGTTTTCAACGGTTGTCCGTCCTCCTGGCCTGATGTCTCTTTCAGAAATATGCGTGCGCGTGGCGCATTCCTCATTTCGGCTGTCCGTAGGGGAGGGAGCACCGCCGAGGTGAAAGTGTACAGTGAGAGGGGCGGCATTTGCCGTATCCAGACCGGCATTCCGGAAGGAAGACTTATCATTTCCGACGGGGAAGGCCACACTCCGCAGTGGAAGTCACTCGGCGGAGGAGTCATTGAAATTCAGACGAAAAAAGGCACGACAGTGACGTTGACCCGATCTTCCAGCACTTTACCCATTATTCCTTATCCCGAGTCCGTGGTGATCGGCAAGGGAACATTCGATGCGGAAGGGGCTGAGGTTATCTGTCACCTGCAGGACGCTAAGGAGGCGGCCGCAGTGGATGGCTTCGCCGCGAATCTCAGGGCCATATCGTCAAAACAGGGAAAAAATAAGATTATTTTCGGGACTGATTCGTCTCTCGCTGAGGAATCATACAGAATAGTGGTAGAAAATCGTTCCATTGAAGTCTTTTCCTCTTCATATTCAGGGACTTTCTACGCGATACGCACTCTTCAGCAGCTTCTGCCTCCTGGAATTTACGGCCCGGGGATACGGAAAGCATTGTCTCCCGAGGGGCGTAACAGGCATTTTGCTCCGGGGTCGGAACACGCGGCAGTGACGGATGCAGTGCTTGTCCGTTGCGGGGAGGAGTTGAAGGTCGGGAGTCCTGACGGGGGCTTTCTGATACCTTGTGCGGTGATTGAGGATGCTCCGAGGTTTTCCTACAGGGGAGCGGGACTTGACTGCTCTCGGCATTTCTTCACCGTTGAGAGTGTCAAGAATTTTCTGCGCGTGATGTCCTTCTACAAGATGAACCGATTCCATTGGCATCTCACCAACGATGCCGGATGGAGGGCTGAAATCAAGAAATATCCCCGCCTGACCGAAGAAGGGGCGTTCCGAAACGGGATAATGACGTCGCACGTGAAAGGGCTTTATCGTGGCGGGAGATATGGCGGCTACTATACGCAGGATGATATGCGCGAGATTGTCCGCTATGCCGATTCTCTCGCGATTACGGTAGTACCTGAGATATGCTTGCCTTCCCACATCGAGTCCGCCCTCGTCGCCTATCCTTATCTCGGCTGCACCGGCGGCCCGTATCAGCTCAGGAATAAAATCGGTGTCTATCCGGAGATTCTCTGTGCGGGGAAGGAAAGCAGCTACGAGTTCATTGACGATGTTCTAGGTGAACTGTGCGAGATTTTCCCGGGAGAGTATTTTCATATCGGTGGGGACGAGTGCCTGAAGACCAGATGGGAGGAATGCACGTATTGTCAGGCTAAGATCAAGGAATTGGGATTTGAGGACGATGGGGAGTGGAAGGCGGAGAACTATCTCCAGAACTATCTGACACACAGAGTGCAGAATATGCTTGCCAAGAGAGGAAAGAAACTCATAGGCTGGGATGAAATCATCGAGGGCGACCTCGCGCCGGGAGCGACTGTAATGTCGTGGAGAGGCACTTCCGGAGGCATAAAAGCAGTCTCAAAGGGTATGGAGGTAGTGATGGCTCCGACGTCTCACTGCTATCTCGACTACATCCAGTCCGATATGCCAGACATCGAACCTCCTTCAATAGGCTATTATCTTCCATTCCCGGACGTCTATGACTTCAATCCCACGGACGGCATAGCTCCGGAGAATCAGCATCTTGTAAAGGGCGTGGAGTGCGAGCTATGGACGGAGTTTATCGTGACGGAGAACCATCTGCACTATATGATGCTGCCGCGTCTCCTCGCGGTGAGCGAGGTTCAGTGGTGTGCGCCCGAGTCTCGTGACGAGGAACGGATTCGCCACGCCATAAGCTCCACTCATTTCCCTCTGCTCCGCAGTCAGGGCTACATCTATTGCCGTTACGGCTTCTGACGTCAGTTTCATCAAAAACACTCCTGCCTGTTCATCCCTTGTCTGAGGCGTTGACCAGGTAACCTACATTCCCGTGTCAACACATAACGAGGTGACGTTTGTCGGGACAGGGACATCCATATCGAGGTAGATTTGTTTCTGCTTGTCCAGCATCTCCCCGATGTAGGGCTCTTTGCCGGGATGTCTGAAGCATTCCACCAGGTCGAGTTCATCGAGAAGGCCGCGAAGGGTGTATCTGTCGAACAATTTCTTGTCAATCATATGCTTGCGGATGTATGACAGATATATCAGCGCTATGAACTGGA
>CAVDFQ010000057.1:0-3239 GCA_963608065.1 bacterium | reverse complement strand
CAACAATCAACAGAATAGCGATATGGAAAAGTTCATCGAAAAGGTGGGGCTTGACAGGATAGCCCACTTCGGGGTCGGCGCGGCGGTGTGCGCCTTCCTGACACTAATGTTCATCTTCTCGCTGCCCGTCGGCGGCGGGCTGGAGTTCTCGTGGTGGCTGGCGGCCGGGGCGCCGATACTCGGCTACGTAGCCGTGGCGCTGCTGGCGTGGGCGAAGGAGATGAACGACGACACCCCGGACTGGCGGGACTTCCTCGCCTCGATGCTCGGGTGCGTGTTCGTACACCTCGGCGCGGTCATCGGGTGGCTGCTCCACTTCGGCAACGGGAGGGACCTCATCACCACGTGGTGGGGGTGGGCGATATTCGCGGCGGCGTTCGCCGCCCTCGCCTTCCTCTGGGTCCGCTGGGTCGTGAGGGGCAGGAGAAAGAGGACGGAGGGGGGAGAGTGATGCACGGGTCCGACATCCACATCCTCGCGGACGAGGCCTCCACGGGGAGCGTCGTGGTCGGGGCTGGCGTGTCGGCCACGCTGCTGCTGTTCTTCCAGCAGTCGTTCGCGAGGATGCTCCCATACCTCATCGTAGCCGCCGTGGTCATCCTGATTGACCTCGTGTTCGGGATAAGGGCCGCCGTCCGGAGGGGCGACCGCATCAGGATAAGCCGCGCCATAAGGCGCACCATAGGCAAGGCGGTGGAGTACTTCTGCTGGGTGGTCCTCGCGTCATCCCTCGCCGTGGCCACGGGCTACACCGTCATCGAGACGGGGCTGATGCTCGTGGTCATAGGCGTGGAGCTGATAAGCATAGCGCAGAACTGGTACTTCTGGAAGTTCGGCTGCAAGGCCGGGGTCAAGGTCGACGCGGCGAAGGTCATCGAGGCCGTGGTGCGGGCGAGGACCGGGGCCGACATAGACGGAGCGATAACCATAGACAAGGGGAAGGAAAACAAAAAGGAGGAGGGATCAGACGATGCCGAGGAAGATTGACAGCATCATAGTCCACTGCACCGCAACGCCGGAGGGCAGGTGGGTGACGACGGACGAGATAACGAGGTGGCACAGGGCGCGGGGCTTCCGCACCATAGGCTACCACTACGTCGTGTACCTCGACGGGACGGTGAAGGCCGGAAGGCCGGAGAGCGAGGTCGGGGCGCACTGCCAGGGGCGCAACGCCGGAAGCATCGGCGTGTGCTACGTGGGCGGCATAGGCAGGGACGGCAAGGCGAGGGACACGAGGACGCTGGCGCAGAGGGAGGCTCTCGTCAGGCTTCTGAAAGAGCTGAAGGCGAGATACCCGGGTGCGGTGATACGCGGCCACCGGGACTTCGCGGCGAAGGCCTGCCCGTGCTTCGACGCGGCGGCGGAGTACAAGGACCTGTGAGCCGCCGGAACTTTTTCACGGGAGACAGACGTTTGACCGGACATATTGACGAGTAATGAAGGGAATAATCAACTTTTTCAGGATTCTGTGGGAGCTTCCGCAGAACCTTCTGGGGCTCATCCTCTTCGGGGTCTATTCCGCGGGGTGCGGTAGCCTCGAGACCCCATACGGCGACGTCCGCATCCTCTATTCGGAGCGGATGCGGGGCGGGATAAGCCTCGGGCGGTTCATCATCCTGCCGTGGAAGTACCGGAAGGCGTACGGCAGGGGTTCGTATGTGGAGCTGACCCACAAGCACGAGTACGGCCACACGCGGCAGTCGCTGCGTCTTGGCTGGCTGTACCTGCCCGTGATAGGGCTTCCGTCCATAGCGTGGGCGTGGGCGCACTCCGCGTTCAGGCGGCTGCGGTCGGTGGACTACTACTCCTTCTGGACGGAGCGGTGGGCGGACGAGCTCGGCGGGGTGGTGAGGTGAAGTCGGCAAGGCCCGGCCCCGGCCTTCTTGAAAGGGGCAAGTCATTGTTCTTTTTAGTAATGGTTTCCGGCCCCTCCGCAGGGATGCGCGGGGGCCTTTCATTCCGGAGGTTATGACAAACATACAGACAACGGCGGCTCTTATCGCCGTCTCGCTCATCCTCTCCGCCGCGCTCGGGTTCGTCGGCGGTCGGCGGACGCGCCCGGCGGCGGAGGTCAGGACGCTCACGGACACGGTGAGGTTCAGGGACACGGTGACGGTGGAGCTGCCCGTCCCGATACTCACCACGGTCATCGACACCATACTTGTGGCGAGGCCGGAGATAGTGGTTCTCCGTGACACGGTGTTCGCCCGGCTTCCGAAGGAGATGAAGGAGTACACGGGGGCTGACTACCGTGCGGTGGTGTCCGGCTACCAGCCGAGCCTCGACCTCATTCAGGTGTTCCCGGAGACCATCTCCGTGACGAGGACCATTTCCGTCCCGTCACGAAAAAGGTCAAATTGGGCATTGTCCCTCCAGGCCGGCTACGGCCTTACCCTCCGGGACAACCGCATCACCCCACTCCCCTACATCGGTGCCGGAATCTCGTACAATCTGGTTGAGTGGTAAAAGTAAAATATATTATAACATTTTTCGGCAGAACTTGCACAGTGTTAAAAAATGTTATATCTTTGTATCGTCAAACAAAAAGAGATATGAAAAGATACAAAGTAATCGAAGTTCTGAAGCTTCTAAAGGAAGATGGATGGACAAAGGTTTACCAGAAAGGAAGCCACCGACATTTCAAACATCCTACCAAAAAAGGGAAAGTGACGGTGAACGGTAAGGAAAGTGACAATTTAGGTCAAGAGATTCTCAACAGCATCTGGAAACAGGCAGGGTGGAAATAACCACCCTACCTTTTCTAAAGACTAAAAATATCAACACACAATAACAACTATGGGTAAAATAAGAATCAGAGTAGATTGGTGCGAACACAACTACTGCGCAGCTCCTATGAATGAGGATATCGCCTGTGTTTGTACGGCTGATACCTTTGAAGAACTCAAAAGGGAGATGGAAGATGGACTAAAGGATCACATCGAGTGGATGCGCAAAGACGGGGATAAAGTCCCTGCTGAATTTGACGGAGAATGGGAGTTTGAATGGTGTATGACCACCGCCGCTCTTCTTCACTACACGGAAAAGTTGGTGCCGAAATCGGCCATAGCAAAAGTGACCGGAATCAATCAGCAGCAACTGACCCACTATGCCAACGGATACCGGAAACCACGCCCAGCTATGAGAGCAAGAATTGTGGACGGAATCCACACGATCGCAAAAGAATTATCGGCTATCTCTTAATGTTTGACAGCACAAGCGCATAGCCGCACGGCCCCGGA
>CAVDFQ010000056.1:0-3328 GCA_963608065.1 bacterium | reverse complement strand
TACTTGTTTTCGCGGCGGTGCAGATTGCGCTCAGCCCGAGGGTGCTCACTCCGGCTAAACGCAAAGAAGGAACTGAAGGAATTGCCGAAAGGCAGCTATACCGTAGAGGCTATGCGACGTGCCTTTGCCTATGCCGAGATAGACGGAATGCTCTTTCAACTGTTACAGAACGCAGATGCGAGGGCTATGCTACGCGTGGTACTCATCAATACGTATCTGGCTAATCAGCCGACCAAGTATTTTTTATCTATATTTGCACCTCGAAAAGATGTGTACTATGAAAAGAACATTACTCACAGCGCTCACTCTGCTCGCCGTGCTCACTCCGGCTTCGGCGCAGAAGACGCCGGCCTTCGACCGGGGACTTTCGCAGAAATCCTCCACCTTCATCCCCAAGGGAATGACGGCAGTAGGAAGTTCCATCTCCTTTAACCGCTACAGTATCGGACGCGGAAGCTCCGAGGGCTATGACATCGCCTCCCTGCTCACAGGAGTGCAGGGCGAGCTCTCCACCGTAAGAGTCTCTCCGGTGGCGATGTACTTCTTTAAGGACAATCTCGCCGTCGGCGCCAGGCTCGGCTACTCCTATACTTCTCTGGACATAGACAAGGCCTCGTTCGAACTGGGTTCCGATACGGATTTCGACCTGTCGAACCGCTACTACTCCGGCCAGAGCTACTTCGGCGCGGTCGTCCTGCGGAACTACCTGCCTCTTTTCGGCAGCCGCATTTTCGCGATGTTCAATGAAGTGCGTCTGGGCGGCGGCATAAGCCAGAGCAAGACCTACTCTATGGACGAGGGCGAGAAGGACGGGAGCTTTTCCGACGGCTACAGGATCAATGTCGGACTCTACCCGGGCCTTACCGCCTTCCTCACGGACAATTTCTCCTTCGAAGTCTCTCTGGGCGTCCTCAGCTGCAGCTACAGCCACGACACCCAGACCAGAAATCAGGTCAAGACTGCGGAAGCCTCCCATTTCGGAACCGCATATAAGCCTGACCTCCTGGAGCTCAACTTCGCGATGATGTACCATTTCCCGGTAAGGGACAAGCGGAAATGAAGAAGATGATGAAGAAAATATTGGCGTTGGGATTGGTCGCCGCGGCGGCGACCGCCTGTCTGAAGAATGATATGATGCTGCCTAAGGAAGTCGCCGGCTTCGAGCGCTTCGCGGTCATCGGGCAGCAGTCCTCCTCGATAAGCACGACGGCGCGGACCGTGCGCGTCACTATGCCCTCCGGAACAGCCGCGACGAGTCTCAAGATGCTCACCATCACGGATCTGGCCTATACGGCCAATGCTTCCACAGTCTCGCCGCAGCTCGGCGTGGGGAGCGTGGTGGACCTGAGCGACACGCTTCGCGTCACGCTCAGCAATTACCGTGACTACGAGTGGAAGATTATCGCCACTGTCGCGGAAAGCGGAGGCGATGACGGGAAGGAGGAGCAGACGGCGCGGCAGCTCTACAATATGAGCTTCGACTCCTGGTCGCTTTCCGGGAAGGCCTGGATGCCTTTCGCGGAGAGCGCATCAGATGAGCAGAGGCTGGTCTGGGCCACTTCGAACGAGGGTACCGCAGGCTTCCTCGGCAAGAACACCACTGAGCCCGAAGAGTCTTTTCTGGCTGTCTCGGGCGAGGGAAAGAAGGCCGTGAAGCTTACCAGCCAGTTTATGGTGCTGAAATTCGCGGCAGGAAACCTTTTCACCGGCGAGTTCTGCGGACTGACCGGCCTTTCGGGAGCGGACCTGGCCTGGGGCGTGCCGTTCACTCTTCGTCCCGCCGCGCTCACCGGATACTTCTGCTATCAGCCGGTGACTATCGACAGGGCCAACGACCCCTATAAGGATATGCTCGGGAAAATGGACAGCGGCAGGATACAGGTGATTCTCGCGGACTGGACGAAGCAGACGAACTCGTCTGTGGACGAGAAGGGAAGGTTCCACGTCATCAACTCTAAGGATCAGTTCATCGATCCGGAGAATGACCCTGCCATAATCGGCTACGGCGAACTGGTGCTCGAGGACCGGATGGACGCTTACGAGCAGTTCGAGATTCCTATAGAGTACCGCGACACGCGCAGCCCTTCAGTAGTGGTCATCGTGGCTACGGGCAGCCGCTACGGCGACTATTTCACCGGAGGTGACGGCACCGTGCTCTATCTGGACGAATTCAGTTTCAGATATTGACCCTTGCGCCGACAGCGATACTGAACCTGAGAGGCTCCTGCGTGTAGCTGCTTCTCACTTCGGTGTTCCTGTCAGTGCCGTAACGGTAGCGCAGGCCGGGCTCCATAAAGAGTCCGACTCTACGTGCCAGGTTGTACTGAAGGGAGAGAGAAACTCCGGACGACCACTGAAGTCCCTTGACGGACAGAGTGTGGGTCGTCCTTTCCTTGTGGCTTCCCATTACGAAGTCCGTGACAGCTTTGCCATAGACGCATTTCTCAGCCATCACTCCGACGCTGACTCCTATGTCCAGCCTACGGAAGCTCAGGGCTATGTAGTTAAGATTCAGCGGAATGCCCAGATAATGCAGGGTCTGGTCGGTCTGCTCGTAGGCTTTGCTTCCTCCATAGTTGAATGAGGAGCGCAGAAGCGTATAGTCGAGTCCGCTCTCTACGGACAGACGCCCGGTCAGCGGATATGCGGCTCTCACGGCAAAAGTCAGTGGCTGCTGATGATGGACATCACTGGTAACCTTATCGTTAAGGTTAGCTATGAGTATATCTTCAGTCTTGTCTCCGGAATAGGCGATGTCCCCGTTTGCGGAAGAGCCCGGATTCTCTCCGGCCGAAGGAACTAAGTCTTTCGGGGCGGCATCCGCAAAAGCATCGTTGCCCATACCACCTCCTGAAAGCGAAACGCCTGCGGAGTTTGCCGTGAGAAGCCTCAGCGAAAGGCCTCCGGCACGATGGCGACGCCGCAGGTCATCCTCACGGAAGGCGTCCCTGTAGTAGTCGTTGTCCTCCAGACGGGCGTTTTCAGGCTGCGGAGCCGCTCCGGCTGCATCTTTTCTCTCTACGCTCTTCTCTCTGCCGGCCTCAGGTGCGAGTTCCTCTTTTCCGGCTTCTTCCGGTGCGAGTTCTTCATCTGAGCCGGTTTCCGCTGCGAGTTCTTCGTCTGAGCCGATTTCCCCGGATCCGGCTCTGTCTTTCGCAGATGAGGGGGTCCGGGCGGTATTTTCCTCCTGTGCTCTTCTGCCCTCTGCCTCAACCGGAGACGAGTTCCCGGCGCTTCTGCGCAAGGACGCGCCTTCTGAGGACGACCCCCCCGGGGTCGCATCCGCTGTCATAGCGGAAAAATGAGCATCTTCCTGCGCAGGCTGCAC
>CAVDFQ010000055.1:0-3438 GCA_963608065.1 bacterium | reverse complement strand
ATCGGGCATCTCACGCTGCCGGCAGGGCAGATTGCCGGTCGGGGCCGGCAATGACGAAAAAAAAGGAGCCGGCAATGACAAAATAGGAGCCGGCAATGACACGGAAGTTTGCAGGTGAGGTTTTTTTCGCCATTTTCACTCCCTACTGGATTCCCCACCTGCCAGCAGGTTGATGTGCGAACGACACCGCGCTCGTGCTCAACAAACCCACATCCTCACCCTCCCACCACGGAACCCCACCTCCCCACCCTCCCGCAGATTGCGTTTTTGTCCTGATGGTCACTTGGTGTTCCCAAGAATCGCATCTTTACTGTATGCGACGCCTTACATCTGAAATGATTTACATTGCAACGTTTAAATTCGCACCGACCCCCCCCCTAATTTAGAACAGTTCTTAAAAACCCACCGCCATAATCGGCTACTAAACAGGCCAATACCTTTTTTCGGGGGGGGGGGCGAAATGTGATAAATTATTAGGATAGTAAACAAATATTACCTACCTTTGCAGCGCAGAAGGATTGTTGTGCGTGTTTTTTAACTCGCACGACCTTTAGCGACCTGCCGTTATGGTAGCCCTGTGGACGGCATTAAGGGCCTAAGGTTAAAAATTGCGCTGAAAAGTGATCGTGGAAACTTTTAAAAAGGCTGTTGTGGCCGGCATACTTATGAGTGCTTTGACGTGTACCGTCAACGCTTTCGCCGTACATAGCCCCGCCGCCCAGGCCCCGCTCACCAGCTCGACCCCTCAGCCGGCAACGGCCCCGCTCACCAGCTCGACCCCTCAGCCGGCAACGGCCCCGCTCACCAGCCCGACCTCCCGGCCGGCAAAAACGCAGCGCACCCCCCCCCCCCAGACCCCGCTCCCTTCCCCCGCCCCTCAGGATGAAGTGATAAAGATCTTCACGCCGGAGCGCAGGGACACGCTCAGAATACATTTCCGCTGGTCAAACGCCGAGATTGATACGACATATAACGGAAACGGCGCGGCACTCCGCCGGCTCACGACGCTGCTGAACGACCTCGACCACCCGGCGGACACCCTCTACATCTACTCGAGCTCCTCTTCCGAGGGCGGAGCTGCGCTCAATGCACGCCTCTCCCTCAAGCGCGGCGAAGCGCTCCGCGACCGGATGGTGCGTCTGCGCGACGGCCGCCGCTTCGAAGGAGTCACCATCGTCCCGCTCGGAGCTAACTACGCCGAGTTCCACTCTCGCCTCAAGGGAGCCGACGCTCTCCCGCACCGCGACGAGACCATCGAGCACTTCGAGAACGCGTCCCGCACCTACGGCGACGAGGCCGCGTTCGATCGTCTCCGCTCCTTCCTCTCAGGCGTCCCGTACAGATACATCTCCACCCACATACTCCCGCTGATGCGTTATGCCGACCTGGTCGTCGTCTCGCACTTCGTGGTCGAGGAACGCATTGCCGCCGATGTCGAGTATCCGATGCCGCTTCCTGCCATCACGCTTCGCGACACCCCTCTCACCGTCGCCCCGCTCCACGAGCCGCAGACCCCGGAGCCTGAGCCGCAGCCGGAAAAGCCCGACACACTCGCGCGCCGCTGGTATCCTGCGGTCAAAACGAACCTTCTCTATGACCTCGCTACAGCGGTCAATCTTGAACTTGAGTTCCCGCTCGGAGACCGCTTCTCGCTCGCGCTGGAGGACGATTTCCCTTGGTGGAACTGGGGACCTAACGGAAAGAAATACTGCTTCCAGATATGGAATATGGGTGTGGAGCCGCGCTGGTGGTTCATACGTGATGACCGCCGCGACTACCTCACAGGACATTTTCTCGGAGTGTACGGTATGTCAGGCAAATACGACCTGCAGTGGGACACGCGCCTCTGCTACCAGGGAGAGTTCTGGTCAGCCGGCCTCAGCTACGGTTATGCCCTTCCGCTCGGCCGCCGGGCCGGTCTGGAATTCAGCCTCTCGATAGGCTACCTGCGCAGCGGCTACCGGCACTATCAGCCCGACGAGGATTACGAGCATCTCTACAGAGACTATCTTGGTTCCGGAAAAGTCACGTGGGTGGGCCCGACGAAAGCCAAGATTTCGCTCGTCATTCCGCTCGGCCGAGACAGCCATACCGGCAGAAAGGATAAATGACGGAACGGGGGACGATAAAGAATAATAGGAACAGGCGAGAAGGGGGGGGCGAGCTGATAATTTAAGAAACAGACATTATACCTATATATTTATAATGAAGACGAAGGGGTACATAAGGATATTGAAGAAGGGCGTCGTATGGGCGGTGCTCTCCACCACCTTCGCACTCTCCGGCTGCCAGAGGCGGCCGCTGGAGGATCCGGACTACAACACCCGAGTGAAAGTTCAGATCAACACCAGAGCCATCATGAATGTCACCTGCGACATCTATAACGACAAGATTCCCGTGCCCGAGATTCAGATGGACGTGATGCACGTCATCTTCTTCAAGGAAAACAGTGACGAGGTAGCCTGCGAGGCATACATCACCGACTCCGAGATAGACGAAACCGGCCAGAAAGCCTTCTACGGCAGCATAAACATAGCGCCGGGCACATACAGGCTCTATGCCTATAACTTCGGCACGGAGACCACCATCATACGCGAGCCCTACATCTGGGACGCTGTCGAAGCCTACCCTCTCAGCGTACCGGAGCGCATCTCCAGCGCTTACGCGACTAAGGTGCCCTCCGGAGAGAGCGTTACCTATTGCCCTGACCATCTCGTAGTGGCCCGCAGCCCTCAGGAGACGATCCCATACCACTCCGGCATCTACACGGTGAACACGGAGGCCAGATCGGTAGTGGAAAGTTACTATCTGCAGATCAAAGTGGATGGACTCGAATATGTCAGCTCCGCCTCCGCCGTACTGTCAGGTATGTCGAGCGCATATTTCATAACACGCGGCGAAAGAGTCGACGACCCGCAGTCCACCATCTGGTTCACGATGCAGAAGAGCGACGATGACGGCAAGCCTGTCATCTGTGCCGTCTTCAACACCTTCGGCCGTCCCGACGCTTCGTCCAATAACCTTGAAGTCACTTTTGACCTCCAGACCCGAAGCGGAAAGGTGCAGCACACCTTCAACATATCCGACCTCTTCCTCAGCGAGGAATGCATAAACCACCATTGGCTCCTGCTCGATGAGACCATCCATATCGACCCGCCGAAACCGGATACCGGGGGCGGCTTCGAGCCTGAGGTGGTCGACTGGGAGACAGAACATCACGAGATATTATTATAAAATTATGAATATTATCAGTAACATTATGAAAAACAAATCATTCCTTCTCCTGCTTCCTGCGGCGGCAGCGGCGCTCCTTCTCGGCTGCAGCAAGAATGAAGTAGCCACGGTGGAAAGCGCTCCTCAGGAGATCACTTTCCAGACTGTTGAGACCAAAGCGGCCTCTAACTTCGCCACAGACAAGAAGTTCTACTCTTACGCATA
>CAVDFQ010000054.1:0-3809 GCA_963608065.1 bacterium | reverse complement strand
CGGGGAGTGCAAGTTTTCGCGACCCTCTTGCAATCTTGCGAAAAATGACTACCTTTGTGACGGGAAAGTCGTACACGACCAGCTCCCTCCCAACTTCCCCAGGGTCGGAAGACAGCAAGGACAAGAGGTTGTAGCGGTGCGATGTGCTAAGCTTTCCCTTTTTTCGTTGTTATGAGACCTGTCCTGTTTCCTGTTTTGAGACGTGTCCTGTCTCCTGTTTTGAGACTTGCCATTTTTCCGGCCCTTGTTCTGATGGCTCTGCTTCCGCTTTTCGCCGGCTGCGGAGGCTCTCATAAACGGGCCGAGGGGTCTGAAGAGCCGGCAGCAGTGAAGGACAGCATTCCGCCGCTGGGCTTTTTCACGGAAGACTATCTGGAAAAACGCGGCACGGTAAAGAGCGGGGAAACTTTTTCGGGCCTTCTGACCCGCCTCGGGATCAGCGCACGGACAGCCTACGAAACTGCGCAGATGTGCTCCGACAGCATTTTCGATGTGCGCAGGATGCGCGCCGGAAACAGCTACAGGGCCTATTATCGGGATTCCCTCGCCGGCGCGCCGTCGTTTCTGGTCTATGAAAACGACCTCGTGGAGCGCACCGTATTCCGCTTCGCGGATTCTCCGGACATCCGCAAGGTGAGACGCCCCGTGCAGACCGTGCGCAAATATGCCGACGTAGTCATCTCCTCGTCCCTATGGAATGATATGACCGCGGCCGGTTCCTCTCCCCTGCTGATTCTCAAGCTTTCGGACATATACGCCTGGACCGTGGACTTTTTCGGACTTCAGAAGGACGACCGCTTCAGGGTCATCTATGGCCAGAGAGAGTGCGAGGGCGAGATGATATCCATAGACACGGTCTATTTTGCCTGCTTCACCCGCGACAGTACGCAGCTTTACGCCGTGATGTTCGACCAGGGCGACGGGGGCAACATATACTGGAACGAAAAGGGCGAGAGTATGCGCAAGGCCTTCCTGAAGGCCCCTCTGGAGTTCAAGCGCGTCTCCTCGAAATTCTCCTACGCCCGCAAGCATCCCGTGACAGGCAAGGTAAGACCCCACACCGGAGTGGACTATGCGGCTCCCGCCGGCACGCCTGTAGTGGCGCTGGGTGACGGGATGGTCCTGAGCGCGGGCTGGGGCGGTGGTGGAGGCAACACCATAAAGATCCGTCATAACAGCGTCTATACCACGGGCTATCTGCACCTGTCCCGTTTCGCCAAGGGTATCCGCGCCGGAGTGCGTGTGCAGCAGGGTCAGGTCATCGGCTACGTGGGCTCCACCGGCACTTCCACCGGGCCGCATCTCGATTTCCGCGTCTGGAAGAACGGCCAGCCGATAAATCCCCTGAAAATGGAATCCCCTTCCGCAGAACCCATCCGCCCCGAACTCAAGCCCGCCCTAGACTCCGTCTTCCGCGCCCGCCTCTCCGAACTGGGCGGTCGTTGAGATTGGCGAAGCGATCTCGGGAGTGCGCTTCTAAGATTGGACGCGAAGCGTCGCTACGCCTGGAATTTCTTTTTGAGATTCGCGATCATATCGCGCACCATAGAGTCGAGGTCGTAGGTCGGAGCCCAGCCCCACTCTTTGCGCGCGCAGCTGTCGTCCATACGGTCAGGCCACGAATCTGCGATCGCCTGACGCACAGGGTCCACCTCGTAGCGCACCTTCAGCGAAGGGATGTACTTGCGGATGGCGGCGAAGAGAGTCTCGGGCTCGAAACTCATCGAAGCGATATTGAACGAGTTGCGGTGCTTCAGATACATCGGCTTGGCCGTCATTATATTGACCGCTGCCTGCAGCGCATCGGGCATATACATCATATCCATATAGGTGCCGGCGGCGATCGGGCAGACGAACTCCTCGCCCTTTACGGCCGAGTAGAACACCTCGACTGCGTAGTCGGTCGTGCCGCCGCCAGGAGGCGTGGTGTAGGAGATGAGCCCCGGGAAGCGGACGGAGCGGGTATCCACCCCGTATTTATGGAAGTAGTAGTCGCTGAGCAGCTCCGTGGCCACTTTTGTCACGCCGTACATCGAAGTCGGTCTCTGGATGGTGTCCTGCGGGGTCATATCGTGAGGCGTGGACGGACCGAAGGAGCCGATGGAACTCGGGGTGAAGACCGCCACGTGCTTCTCGCGGGCGACTTCCAGGATGTTTATCAGACCGTTCATCTGGATGTCCCAGGCCTTCAGCGGCAGACGCTCCGCGGTGGCGGAGAGCAGGGCCGCGAGATTATAGATGGTGTCGATGTCATATTTGTCCACGACATCGGCTATCTGCTTGGCATTGCAGACGTTGACTTCTTCGGAAGGACCGCTTGCGAGGAGCCTTCCCGTCGGAGGAGCTGAAGGAATATAGCCGGCGACCGTTACGCCTCCGCCCTTTTCCGCGCGGAGTTTCATTGTGAGCTCGGAGCCGATCTGGCCCGTGGAGCCTATGACAAGGATATTTTTCATCGTTTTAAACTTACATTTTCTCGCACAAAGTTAGTATTTGTTTTCAAACCATAAGCAAAAAATACATATATTTGTACGCGATAACACATAAAGCTATGTACGGACATTTCCAGAAATATCTCAGTGACGAGCTTGCGGCCATGAAAGAGGCCGGCTTGTACAAGGCGGAGCGCAATATCGCGTCCCCGCAGTCAGCGGAAATCACCCTTGAGGGCGGAGAGAAGGCCCTCAATTTCTGCGCGAACAACTATCTCGGCCTCGCCGACAATCCTCGCCTCATCAAGGCGGCCTGCGACGCTATGTCCGAGCGCGGCTACGGAATGGCTTCGGTGCGCTTCATCTGCGGCACGCAGGACCTGCACAAGAAGCTCGAAAAAGCCATCTCGGAGTACTTCCACACCGAGGACACCATCCTCTACGCGTCCTGCTTCGACGCAAACGGCGGACTCTTCGAGCCGCTTCTGGATGCTTCGGACGCCATCATTTCCGACTCTCTGAACCACGCTTCCATCATCGACGGCGTGCGTCTGTGCAAGGCTCAGCGTTTCCGCTATGCTAACGCGGATATGGAGGACCTCGAGCGCTGCCTGAAGGAGGCTCAGAGCTGCCGTCACCGCCTCATCTGCACGGACGGCGTTTTCTCTATGGACGGCAATGTCGCTCCGATGGACAAGATTTGCGCACTCGCGCAGAAGTATGACGCGCTCGTCGTAGTGGACGAGAGCCATTCCGCGGGCGTAGTGGGTCCTAGAGGCAGGGGCGTCGCGGAGCAGTACGGCTGCTACGGGAGCATCGACGTGCACACGGGTACGCTCGGCAAGGCATTCGGCGGCAGCGTCGGCGGCTTCACCACCGGACGCAAGGAGATCATCGAAATGCTCCGCCAGCGTTCGCGTCCGTATCTTTTCTCTAATTCGCTGCCGCCAATGATCGTCGCGGCCGCCCTGGAGACTTTCAAGATTCTGGACGAGAGCGACGCTCTTCACGACCGTCTGCTCGAGAACGTCGAATATTTCAGAAACGCGATGCTCTCGGCCGGCTTCGACATCAAGCCTACGCAGAGTGCCATCTGCGCCGTGATGCTCTACGACGCTCCTCTGTCCCAGAGGTTTGCCTCGCGCATCGCCGAGGAGGGCATCTTCGTGACAGGATTCTACTATCCGGTCGTGCCGAAGGGGCAGGCGCGCATCCGCGTACAGCTCTCGGCAGCCCACAATCGTGAGCAACTCGACCGCGCCATCGCCGCCTTCATCAAAGTCGGCAAGGAACTCGGCGTGCTGAAATAGGGGGGGACTGCACTCCACGTCATTGCCGGCCCCGACCGGCAATCTTCCTGCCGGCAGCGTGAGACGC
>CAVDFQ010000053.1:0-4011 GCA_963608065.1 bacterium | reverse complement strand
GCCGGAGTGAGCACCCTCGGGCTGAGCGCAATCTGCACCGCCGCGAAAACAAGTATCACCGCCGCCGCCACGCCCGCCGCCAGAGCGCCGAAAAGTCTTTTCCCTGTCGTCCCTTTACGCATTACCGCCCAAGTAACTCTAAAAACAGACAAATATAAGCTTTTCTCCGGGACTTCGGAACACCAGGGGCCCGACATTGACGGGGGGGCACTTATGCGGACTCACTGATACGACGAGCCGTACATCTTCTCCGGAAGTCGTATGGTGATGCTGCTCGGATAGAAGACGCCTACGAAACCTGTCCCTCCCGTGACATTGGTCGGAACTGCGACCGACTCCAGGAAGTCCGATGAGTCGTAGTCGTTGTCATAGAGGATATTCTGAACGCTCAGATATTCATATTCGGAACTGTCCATAGAGATGAGAGAGAGCTCCGCGAACGGGATAATGTAAATACTGTCAAAGTATTGTTCAGTAGTGAACCGGTACAGGTCGGCATCGTTCATTTCGAAGGTCAGTTCCGCTCCGGATCCGGCAAAAAGCCTGTCCGTGAAGACGCAATAATGGTTGGAACTGCCTCCCAGTCCGAAGAAGTCATCCCCCTCGCTGCCGCCGATCCGGCCGTCAAGAATCGGGTCGTCAGAATGTGGTATCACTTTTTCATCTGAATGGATGTACCAGCGTGACCAGGCCTGCTCGTAGTAATAAGAAAGATAGGAACGGACGAGAAGACGCAGCCGGTAGTAATTATTCTCCTTCGCATCATCCCTGATTCCGGATGTAAACCGTAGTCCCGAAGCGGTGGACAGGGTATCCACTCTGACCAGCCGCCCTGAAGTGTCAGGTACAGTCACTTCAGCATAGGCGGAAAGTCCGGCCCCTTCGGCCGACAGGCGGATTATGTCTCCCGGATGCAGCTTAGCATCGAAAGAATAGCAGGACTGTATTGCGGACTTGGATGCGGTCTCGTCGAAAATACCTCGTGAAATCTCTTCGCCATTGACGAAGCAGACGACACTTGCGTTCTCCAGCTTGTCGATCGTGTTTGTCTTGCTCAGTCCCAGCCATACCCGGTGGTCTGACGAAGCGGCATCGATCTGTGCGTTCATCAACAGAAGCACATCGGCTTTCTCCGGAGTGTAAGGCACTTCCCTCGTGCAGGAGACGAGGGTCAGCAAGATTGTTATGCCTGTTATTATGGAAAGGTCTTTCATCGTATCAGAAATTAAACGTATATCCCACTGACGGCAGAACAGGGAGTATCGTCACCATCTTCAGGGTGAGATTATGGCTGTAGGCCGCTTCCCCGGAGTATTTCCTGTCGGATGAAACTATCACGAGATCGGCGCTGCGGCTATTGTAAAGATTGTATGCGGATATGGTCCAGACCCGCTCTCCCTTATTCTTCTTCTTTCTGAAATTAATTCCGACATTGAGCCTGTGGCTCGCCGGCAGCCGGTAGTTTCCCCTTGTCGCATTAAGTTCAGTCTGATGTACCGTCTTGCCGTCCGGCGAGAGCACTGCGGTTTCGCGTTCCGGCACCGTAATGACGCCTCCCGTCACGAACGACCAGGTGCCGCTCAAGTCCACTCGGGAGGAAAACTTATGATTGATGACTATGTGCAGCTGATGTCTCCGGTCATATTTGTACGGAAACCATTTCCCGCCGCCGATTGTCCCGTCCTTAAATCTCCGTTCCGATTTGGCCAATGTATAAGCCAGCCAGCCGGAAGTCTTTCCGGAAGTCTTCTGTATTAAGAATTCCGCACCGTAGGCGCGCCCCTCTCCCATAACGACCTTGTCCTGCCAATTCCCGGAATTCCCGAGAATAACGACACCATCCTTATATTCAAGCACATTTTTCATCGGCTTGAAGTAACCTTCCAAAGAGATTTCCCATCCCTTGAAGCCATCGAAATAAGTTCCGATGCTGAATTGGTCGGACACGACCGGTTTGATCTTGTCAGTCACAGGAACCCACAGGTCCATCGGAAGCGTAATCTGCGTTGAGGAAAGTAAATGGATGTTCTGCGCCATTCTTGAATAGGAGGCCTTGAAAGCAAGTCCGTTTTCAAAACCATATCGTGCAGACAATCTCGGCTGGAGCGAACAATAGCTGCGCCCCTGCGCCTTGAAGAAATTGAAATGTACGCCCGGGTTGATGGAGAAACGGTTTCCGAAGGCAATATCATCCTCAACATAAGCAGACCATTCCAGACCGTTCAGTACGGAACTGCCGCTCTGGGTGTAGGTAGTGTCCTGTATGATCACGCCGTTCTCATCGATCTTTTTTGTCGCTCCGAGAGTCTCGGGATTGAAAGTGTGATAGATAAAGCTCGTCCCATAACGGAACAGATGCCGTGACGACGGAGTGAATTCGAAGTCTGCAGCAAGGGTGACATCGTGAATGCCCGAAAGATAGTCTATGCCCGTATGTCCTTTGATGGTGGAACGTTCTGAAGACACTTCTTTATAATCCGAGACTGAACGGGTAGCCATCCCGTATCGGTTATATGCAAGCGTTACGTTTGAGAAAGTCCTGTTGTCCCATATATGATTCCATCGTGCGGAAGCGAGCGTGTTGCCCCAGCGTATTGTGGTTTTCGAGTCCCAATCCGTATCGGTTCCGGCATAATATAAATTGTCCAGCCCGTTGTAGATGTTGAAGTAAAGGCGGTCACCTCCCCCGATACGATGCGTCAGTTTCGCATTGAGGTCGTAGAACCAATAATTATACTTGTCCTTCATATCCGCACGCGAAATGAAAGGCTGTGCGAGCAATGTGTGCATAATCCGTGCACTGACGGAATAAGTGGTTTTCCCGTCATTGAGCGGTCCTTCCAGATGTAACTTGCTGGAAAGTAAGCTGAAGCCGACGGAGCCGTGAGTTTCTTCAGTATTGCCGTCATTTGTCCGGACATCCAGTACGGAAGATATTCTTCCTCCGAATCTGGCGGGAAATGAGCCTTTGTAGAGGGTGACCTTTTTAACGGATTCCGGCATAAAGACAGAAAACAGACCGAGCAGGTGGTCGGCATTATAGAGCGGAATGCCGTCCAGCATCAGCAGGTTCTCATCCGGGCCTCCACCTCTTACGTAAAGGCCTGTAAAACCGTTTGTTCCGGACTGGACACCGGGGAGAAGCTGAAGGGTCTTCAATATGTCCGCTTCTCCCAGTACAGAGGGCGTTACCTTTATCTGCGCCACAGGGATGTCTGTCGCGCCCATCAATGTGGAGCGTATTCCCGTCGGATTCTTCGCGATGACAGTCGCCCCCGCCAGTTCGTTACCGGCTTTGAGATGGACGGTGATAGACGTGTCGCTCTGAAGCAGCAGCTCCACCCTCTCGGACGCATAGCCTACATGTCCATATTCAAGCATCACCGTCCCTTGGGGCAGGGAGATGGAATAGAAGCCATAGTTGTTCGTCACGGCACCCTGCGTAACGCTGCTTACGCTGGCCGCTATCAGAGGTTCTGAGGAGGCTGAATCATAGATGAATCCGCTTATCGTAAACTTCTGTGCGGTCAGATCTCCTCCCGACAGAATGGTGAGCGCTATCGGGAGGAAGAACCTTTTCCATTTTCGCCACATCCTTAATCGAAGATTATGGTTTTAGTCTCGGAAATGACGTTCTCGCCGTCATAGAAAGATACTGTCAGATTATGAGTTTTGATTTCCGGGGTTTCCTCGAATATCAGATTTACGAAACTCTCGTTCATGAGCAGAAGGTCCTCTGGGGTCAAAGCCGTAAGGACCTTGTTTACCGGGTGGTTTTCTTTGCGAAAGAATTCGGCTGCAATTGCCGCTGTCATCAGCAGCTGGAAATCGGCAGGAACTGAAGTCCAGTCGTATGTGAGTGATCCTTTGCTCATAAGCCATTTGTATGGTGAGACGGCAACAATTCTCATCTTCGCGCCTATATTTTCACCGGCTCTGATATCATTGAAGTCTGTGTCGCTAGTAACAGTAATTCCGGTAAATTCATTGGCGAAGGCACCATAAGTACCA
>CAVDFQ010000052.1:0-4179 GCA_963608065.1 bacterium | reverse complement strand
AAGGTGCGGCTTGTGGTGCTGGTGTAGAATGAGGTGGACGCATCGAACGCATCGGCCGACCAGCTGATGAGCGGCGAGAGGTAATCGCCCGAGGAGTGCGTGTAGTTCAGAACGCCGGCCGCCTGGATGCCTGTGAGGTGGAACTCCGTGAGCACGTCCGTAGTGCCTTCATCCACCGTCTTTCGGAACGCCACCCGGAAACGGAGCGCCGACAGGGCGTGCTGAAAGCTCATCGGGACACGCCCCGTGCCTTCCGGGTCGGTGGCGGGATGGCGCGTAGCGAAGGCGACAAGCAGATCGTACTGGTCTTCGATGATACGGTAGTTGATTATGATTCCGTCAGCGCCGGAACCTCCCGTCTCCACTGAGGCCGTGTACGGGTGATAGGCTCTGAAGCGGTAGTACATATTCCGCTTCCAGTAGTATTTGGGATTTGTCCCCGTGCGGGTGTATTCCCACAGACTGGTAGAGGTGTTGTAGCTGACTTGCAGGGCAGATGAGTTGTCAAAGACGTTGGTGCCGGTGGCGGCCCCTTGGGTGGCGGAATACAGCCCATAGACTCCGAACGGCGCGTCTGTGAGGGTACTGCCTGTCGTCTTCGCAGCTCGGGTGCCAGGCGCGGAGACTGTTTCGGCCTTCGGAGCGTCGGCAGAGCCAATCGCGGAGACAGCTTCGGCCTTCGGAGCGTCGGCAGAAAACGACAGGCTCTCCCCTGCTTCTGAGGGGCTGTCCTTTCTGCAGGAGGGCGCCAAGAGGGTAAGCAATGCCGATATCAATATGTACTTCGAAAGTGTCCGCATCATTCTGCTCCTATTATTATATCGTTCGAATCGCCGACTGTCCAGTCGCTCACGCCGGCATCGAACTCGATAGGCTCGTTCTCCTCTCCTATGACGACATTGTAGAGGGTGTGCTGACCGATGTCCCAAAGGTAGGATTTTATGTCTATGAGTTTTTTGTCGGCAGTGGAGGTGGTGCTGTTGATGGAGTATTCCAGATAGAGACTGACATCATTGCCCGTTCCGCGTGCGGTGTCGGCGTTAAGTATCTGAGGTATGACGAAAAGGCTCTTGCCGCCAAGCGTTACATTCTGCGCCGTAAGGTTAAGTTCGAGGCCCGCGGTGCTTTCGAAAATTACGATTTCCTCCGGTACGCTGCGGCTCCAGGACTCTGCGGCAGAAGCCGAGGCGCCCGCCGGGGTGTAAGTGCCTTGCGTATATACTTGTCGGAGACTGACTTTGTAGAGTTTGACGACGTGGGTTTCCGAAGGGGCTTTGGCCGTGCTGGCCTGGACAGTCACCTTGGCAAGTTTATGCCGGAACATTGTAGGTACGCCGAGATAGCCGTAGGTGAGGGCGTTGGCGGCGAGATCGCTCTTGAAATCGGCGACCATAAAGTCCGTGTCCTGATGTGTGGTGGCATTCACCTTCCAGTCGGTGAGGCTTACTCCGGTTCGGGTCACGCTGACTCCGCTCGTACTCGAACTGCTTGCCTTCGGAAGACTTGCAGGAGAATAGGACCGGAAGCTCAGGCTTCCTGTCTTGGGCCAGTAGTAAGGTCCTCCGGCGCCCTTCCACTTGTCGGAGAGGAACTCCACGGTCACGTCTTCGAAATAGGCTTGAGCATCCGCGCGGTCCGTCGCCCAGCTCTTTCCTTCGGGGAGATACCACGCCCAGGATTTGAAGGTGTCGGAAGTGCTGTAGGCGGTAGCCGCCCTGGTGCTCGGCTGCTCAAGGGCGACATTATATGCCAGGCCAATCCGGCTTTCCGCCTGCACGCTCTCGACCTTGGTGCAAGCCCCGGTGAGCGGAAGCAGTGCTGCCGCCGCAAGTAATGCTATGCCGAAATGCCTGATATACATAATAATTCTTTTCTGGTACCCGGAGGAAGTATCACCCTCCTCCGGGCTATGAGTTCTGAAGTGAAATTACTTGATGACGTAGGTGTGGGATTCAGTCTCCCAATCCACTACGCTCGGAGCCCAGTAAATCTGACGGGTCTCAAGATTGATCCGGATGGTGTAGGTGATCTTCTTGTTCTGCGCTATCTCAATGCCGGTTGTAGAAGAGCTGGAGATGCCGCCGTGGATAATGTAGAGATCCACATTCTCCTCCACATTCTCTGTAGCATAGTTTGTAGCATCTGTGTAGGTAAGCACCTGATACTCAAGATGCAGGTATGGCTTGTCAAGAGTTATGGTAGCTGATCTTTCGGTAAGAGGCTGAGGAAGGACGAGAAGATAAGAGTTCGCGTTGGACGTGTGCTTGTTATTGAATGTAAGGGTGAACTCTTTGTTGTCAGTGAACTGCTCCGGATTACCTGAGTTGTCCGATGTATAGTTATACCAGACATAGTCCTTCGTCGTAGCATGATCAGACCAAACGGAAGTAGGAGAAGAAGTGTTAGTGGAAGAATAGGTGTATTTGCCGACAGTGTTGAGCTGCTTGACAGATACGTTTTTGAGCTTGAAAACTACATCGCCTGCCTGGTATTCTTTGCCGGAGGTGCCATCGTGAGAATTGGCGTAGTCGTACACTTCGAGGGTACCGGTAGAACTGGTCTTGACGGTCTCGAGGTTGATGCCTACAATCTGCGCGAGTTTATGCTGGAAGACGATCGGAACGCCGGTGTAGCTTCCGTTAGTCCCATTTTCAGTCTTATCCTTGCTCTTCGTGACATCCGCTACCATAAGGTCGGTATCCTGGTGAGCATCGACGTCGTAGCCCGTGATAACGATACCATCGTTGTCCGTGCCGGCTGTGACAGTAATCGGAGTTGTGGTTGAACCGGTTTCCTGATAATTATATGGGCTGTATGCGAAGAAGGTAAGGCTACCGGACTTAGGCCAGTAATATGGCTTCGCGGTGGTCCAGACAGAATTGGTGGAGTTATAGCTTATCTCGCTGGTAGGGATGTAGAGCTTCGTGTCGGTATCAGACATTTTGGTATTCCAATTACCGCTCGGGACATAGTATGCGAGAGAGCCGAAGGTCGGATCGGAGGTAGAGTAGGTAGTTCCGTCGATCAGGGCCTTTGTGGAAGGTTTGCTGCTCAGCGGAGTGAAGCTGATCTGCTGAGGGGCACTCTGCTGCGGAGTGACCTCGGTCTTGGTGCAGGCGGCGAGCGCTGCGAGCGCCGGGACTGCGATGAGTAGAATTCTTTTCATCATTATTTGATTTTTAGTTGTTTGTTGTTTCTATGATATGCCCCCGGCCCGGACTCGCGCTTTTGTGCGGCGGGACGGTGTGCTCTATATGGTGATTCCTCCTGCGGTGCCATCAGTCCAGTCTGTCACATCAGGATCCCAGAGGATCTCTTCTACACCGAGGATGATGGTAAGGGTATATTTCTTGCCGTTTTCCCAGTTGGCCGTGTAGATATCCTTGAGGGCCTCTGTGGCCGTGACGGTCTCTGTAACTTCAGTACCGGTATAGTTGGTGGTGATGGTGTATACTATCTCGATGACAGGCGTAGTGTCAGAGAATGTCTGAGGAAGCACGATGTAGTAGTCATTCGTCGCAGGAGTGAGAGTCTGGGCGGTAGAGTTTACTGATACTTCTGTTCCGGAGTAGGTCGAGAGGTCAGCGGTCGTAGCCTGATTGCTCCAAGGAGTGGCGCCGGCTGTCGGGGAGCCCTGGGTGTAGTCTCCCTTGGTGTTGACATTTTTTAATTTGACGCTCTGAAGCTTGAACATTCCGTCAGGATAGGTGTTACTGGACTCAGTCTCGTCTGTTCTGACGGTGAATACAAGATTTGAAAGCACGTGCTTGAAGACTGTAGGAACGCCCTTTTCCCAGCCGTCGTGCTGTGTCGTGTTCTGTTTCTGGTCAGCGGCGATGTCGGCTACCATAAGGTCCTTGTTCTGATTCTTGGTGACATCATAACCGGTGGTGTTGATACCTTTGGTTTTATCGCAGCTGATGGTGCAGTCGGTAACTGTCGGAGCGGAGGTGTAGTCTGTCCAGGCAAAGAAGGTCAATTCGCCTTCTTTAGGCCAGTAATACGTGGTGGTCGCGTTCTTCCACGCGGTTTTTTCCGTTACATACTCTATCAGAGAGCCGGAGATATAGCTTGTCGCGGAGGAATAGTTAGTCGACCAGCCCGTAGAGCCCTTCTGAAGAAAGTATGCGTAAGAGTAGAACTTCTTGTCTGTGGCGAAGTTAGAGGCCGCTTTGGTCT
>CAVDFQ010000051.1:0-4521 GCA_963608065.1 bacterium | reverse complement strand
CCGAAGCCGATCAGGGTGAATGTATTCTGCGTGACGTTTGTACCGTCCGTGGAGCCAGTTTCTTTCTGGATTACATCGAGGAACGGAGACTCCGCCGCAGCGGCAGCGGCATCGCCCACCTTGGCTGCCAAGCCGCTCACATAGAAGCGGTCGGCACGGGAACTGTACGCTACCTTCGCCTGCAGCCCCTTCCACGGAAGCCAAAGACTTTTCAGTCTCTCCCGGCAGTCGTTGTAGAGAAGTGTCCGGACTGACTCCTTGTCCGTCTCCGGCATATTGGTGATGAAAGTGCTGTAGTCCAGTCCGTTCACCGCAGTCTTAAAGCTGTTGTACCAATCCGTAAAGCCGGAATTCACCCAATATCCTTTAGATGTCGCGAACGAATAGAACTTGCTGATAAAGTCCTCCAGATAGTCGCTGAGTCCAAGGGGCATCTTGTTGCCATCCTCAATCGTCATCAGCACCCCATACACTTTGCTGTCGGTAAAATCCCGTATCTTCCCCTTTGTAAAATCCGTGTCCCAGTCCGGATAGTCATCCGAGAAAAAGTCCGTGCGGCACACGATACGCTGCAGCGTAACCGGACAGTCGCAGTGATTGTCCCGGTCGTAAGCGTCCGGGGTAATCTGCTTCACGCAGAGGTAGAACATATTACCGTCACCGAAGGCAGTCGTCGCGGGCAAAGACAGATACACCTCGTCCAGAGCCACGGAAGTCTCTTCTCCATCCACCGTCTCCGCGAAATGCAGCACTTCTTCGCCGCCGAAGAGCGACTTGTCGGCATTGGCCACAAACACCGCAGTGTAGCTTCGTCCCTGCACGAGAGTGTCTTTCAGGGCCTCGCGCTGAGCCCAAGTCATCGTCGAGCGCTTCATAGGCCAGTCACCTTGGCCCATATCGCTTATGCCCGGAATCTCGCGATGCTTCAAGAGGGAACCTTCACTGTCATAGAGAAGATATGTGAGCGACTTGATACGCTCGTGAGCAGGCAGAGCCTCGTGACTGACGCTGCGTGTGGAAGTCTCGCTCAGCGTAAAGTCCACTACCACCGGCTCCCCTGTCAGGGCATCCCTATCCGGCCCGGCCGGATCCTCGGTGCAGCCGAAAGGCAGCAACAGGCCGATGCAGGCCATAATCCACAGGCGGCTGCCCGCAGGGCACTTATTTATACTATAATTCTTCATAATCATCTTGATTGCTCACCAGCCGTTCCACTGGTCATCGTCCACGTCCACCTGAGAGTCTCCCCCGGCGGCAAAGCCGGCATAGCGCACCTCGAACTCGTTCTGCTGCATTCCGTTATAGAGTACCGTGGTAACGCGGTTCTTGCGCACCTCCACTCTCGTTTCATCCGTGCCCGTACCGATCGGAAGGGTCAGGGAGGAGGTCGTACCCTTGAAGGTAACGGAGATGCTGCCGCTCAGCACATCAGGCAGGAGACAGAGACGGAATATCTGACGCGAGGCCATAGCAGTCTCGTACGCCCCGTCACTCAGAGAGGAGAAATCGAGCGTGTAGACTATGTCCGCCGTGCCGGCGACTGTCGTCACCTCATCGATAGAGCCGTCGCGCACATACACCTTCTCGGCGGGGGCCTGCAGCGTGAGCCTGATGGACTTCACGTCATATTCAAACTGATCGGCCGGAATGCCCATATCGATCTGCAGCTCGCCCGTAAGTCTTTTCAGTTCCACATCCTCAACGTTGGTGGCATCCGGATCTATCCAGCGGTCTATCACCTGACGGTAAATGTTCAGATCTGCTGTCCGGGCGATGTTGACAAGGTTCTTCTGGTATGTCAGCACCGGGCTGAAATCGATCATCAGCTTATTGTAGTCGCAGGTCCTGTCCACCGGAGTCTCCTCCGTCAGAAGGCCCGCGCCGCCTCCGTCAGTCCACTGAGGCACGCAGACAAAGGCGAACTTATACCACTGGCCGTAGAGGTCGGTGAGGGCATACGTTCCTCCTGTCAGCTTGTAGCGCCTGTCGATGGCGCAGTGCAGGTGGTCGGCAGCGTGTTCCTGCAGCCGTTCCACCACATAGAGCTGCGTGTATTGCACCGCGTCGTCAGGCGCGGTGTCAGTCGTCCCGCGCGTGCGCACTTCGAAGGAGCAGCCCGCCTGTTCCTTCCCTGTCTCCTCCCTGGAGGCTGCGCAGCCCGCCAGAAGGAATGTCAGCATCAGCACAAGATTGGCTCTGCCGTATCTCATCAGAATATTCATATCAGGCTTCACTGTGTGTATTTGCTACTTAGGAATGATCACCTCGTCGCCGTCGTCCCAGTCAGGGTCTATGACCACGCCGCCGCCCGCGTTCTCATCGCCCGATCCCCGCCAGGCGTTCTTGCGGCGACAGGCCAGAACGTTGTACATACGGTCGCGCAGCACGATGTGGGTCTTGCCGTCGCTCATCTTGACGCTGTAGGACAGACCCGGGGTGACGCCGTCAGGGTCTGAGCTCGATGGCGTGGAGGCGTGGAACTGCGTCTCGCTGCCCTCGAAATCAAGGTAGGCTTTCGACGCGTAGATCTGCTTCAGCTCCTTGGTGGCTGGCCAATACCACATTATCTCATCGTAGTCGATCTTGCCGTTGCCGTTGCGGTCGCGGTTCTTCTGCACGATATAGCCGAGGGCGTGTTCGTAGAGCAGCCCTGACGGATAGGCCGGGTCGATGAGCTGGTCTCCGTTCTTTTTCTTCTGGCCGTAGAGTCCCACATTGTAGAGTCTGCGCGTGTTCGACAGACCGTCCCACGTGCCGGTGGAAATCATATTGTCCGTCTCGAAGCTCCAGTAGTGGTAGAATCCCCACGGCATATATTTCTCCTCCAGCTTGCGCTCGATGAAGAATGTGTCGCGCACCGCTCCGAAGGTGATCAGGTCGAATTTGATGTCGAGGATGACCAGCTGCGCGGGCAGCTGCTCCACAGTGAGTTCCTTGGTCACGTTCTTGCACCTGCACACGATGGTCCCCGTGCGCGTCGGTACTCCGGCGTTCTGCTCCGGAGTGTCGATGTCCGGGATGTAGTCGTCCGTATGAATGTAGAAGTAGTTCAGCCCGCGCGTGCCCGAGATGGAGAAGGCGGCCTCGTCGCCCGTGACGCTCTGTCCGAGCAGCCTCGGCTTATAGATGGCCGACTTCGACACTTCCAGCCACGGGGTATTGTCCGGGTCTTTCACCGACACGGTCCAGTCCTCGGGAGCATACATCAGGGCCTTCACCGAGTTGCAATGTGCGTCCAGACCTTCCAGAGAAGCGTACACCGACAGTCCGTCCAGCAGGTCGCCCGTGACGCGGTGTTCGTAATCATCCTGCGCCTTGATGATTATCTCGTGGTTGTACCGGTAATTGCGGCGGATATTGTAATCCCTGTAATTGTCGCAGCCCAGATAGACATAATAGGAAGTCTCGTAAGTGGCGCCGTTCGTACGCTGGTACACACCGTCGATACGCAGGTAAGTGGCATTGTAGAACTGTCCGGCCCTCACCCTCGCATCCTCCTCAAGGGTCTCGTTAGAGACATCCTTGCCGATGGTGATTTGGTTTATATAGTCAGGATAGTCTATCGCGCGGTTCCTTTTATAGAGCTGTTTGTAGTATGTGTACTTCTCGTGCGACTGCAGGCCGTTGAGTTCCGGCCAGTTTGCATCTGTGTCAGGTATGCTTCCGCGCCGGTTCTCGAAGAGGTCGAACTCCGCCGTTATCGCCCCGCTGCTCTCTTCCTGTGTGGAGAGCTTATAGGAACGGAAATAGTTCGCGCGCATAAGGGCCGCATCCGCATTGTAGGTATAGTCAGAGGTGCAGCTGCCGATGATTTCGGCACCGCTCTCGTCCTCGCTGCTTCTGAGCAGATAACTCCCCTTCGGGACATTGCAGATATAGATGTCAGCGAGTTTGAATTCTCCGCCGTCACCTGTCTCATCGCCGGTACTGACCTTTATGGTGAAGTCCAGATGGGCGGCAAGGCGGTAGAGAGGAATCTTCGCGGTATTGCCGGAAGCTATGGATGCCTTTATGGCTGCGACGGTCGTGTGCCCTGACATCACGTAATGTCCGGGATAAGCTCCGTCAGCCGTACTGACGGTCAGCGTGCGGGCCTTCAGATCGTCCAGGGAAGTGACCGCAGAGACCAGTGCCTCCGGGTCGGGACAGTTGCAGACCGCATACACCGAGTAGTCCTTCGTCTGGTCCAGATAGACATCGATGTAGCTGATGTTCCCGGAAGATGTCTGGGCGAAGCCGCTGTTTTTGACTCCGTCCGCCCCGAACACGAACACGGCCACATTCTCTATGGTCTCCGAGTCTGTCCCGGCACGAGTGGTGATGACAGAGGGCGCGGGACCGGAGAGCGCGATGGTGACTTTGCCGTCCGCTGCATCGTCCCTTTCTATCCTGTCTTCCACGCACGATGACAGAGCTGAGAGCGTGAGAGACAGGACAGACAGATATGCTATGTGTTTCATCATACGATTCATTTTGGGCAGATCACTTTATAGTACCGTCATAGTCATCGAAGTGACGGGC
>CAVDFQ010000050.1:0-4573 GCA_963608065.1 bacterium | reverse complement strand
GGCCGGCAATGACGTGAGGTCAGCCGGCAATGACGGTTTTCGTCACGCCCGACGTGATCGGGCGTCTTGCTCTTCGTCACGCCCGACGTGATCGGGCGTCTTTTGCTGACGCAAGGGAGAGATTGCCGGTCGGGGCCGGCAATGACGTGTGGTCGGGGCCGGCAATGACGTGGAGAGAGGCTTCTGCCTCCAGGCGGGCAGGCTCCGCTACTGCTCAGGCTGGAACATCGGGTCCCAGGCCGGGAGCTTGATCGGGGTCTGCTCGAGCATCTTCAGGATGTCGGCGGGAACGTACTTCTTCTCGGCGACCACGCGGAACATATACTCGTCGAACCAGCGGTCGGTCATAATGATGTTGCCCTTGTAGCCGGAGGAGGCCCCCCAGCTGTTCTCCACCATCCACTTCACCGGCTTGCCTTCTGAGTCGAGATCCACGGCCTTCAGCGTCATAGCGTGCGAAGAACCGCTCGCGTGCGTGAGTATCCTCTCCTTCTTGTCCATAGTGAAGCGCACGCCGAGCAGAGACTCGTAATCGTAATTGTCCGGATCCGCCACACCCTTGCTGCGGTTCAGGAACTTGGCGACGTCGCAGGAGAAATACATAGCCGTATCATCCTTTATGGAAGCGATGGCCACCTCCTTGATCCTCTCGATAGGGAGATTCACATACAGCCAGTTATGCCCGTCGAAAACGTGACGGTCGTACTCTATCTCATAGACCTTGCCGTACTCGCGGGACGGATCGTTCATCAGCATCACATAGCCGCCAGTAAGGTCGGCTCCCACGAACTCCTCGTAGAATGACTTCGGAGTGTAGGTCTTGCGGCTCACGAACTCGTTCTTCGAGTCGTATCTGCTCCACTCGAACTCAGTCGGCGGCTCGCCCAGACAGAGGCAGAGAATGCGGTACACATCCTTGAGCATATCCGTCTTCACAGCGCCCAGATCAGCCTTCTTGCCGGCAGCCCTCAGGGCCAGACCGTCCTGACGCAGGAGAGTCCGCAGCTGGGTGGACATATTCGAAGTGCTGTTCGCGCAGAGCGTCTCAGGCATAACTGAGGCCGGAACCAGACCGTATTTGCTCACGAGATCGGACACCCCCGTGAACTGCCCTCCGTCGCCCAGAGGATTAGAGAACAGCCAGTCCACGGTCCGGTCGCTCATAGGCAGGCTGCGGGTGCGGATGATGGACTCCAGGAAAAGATTCGCCTTCTCGAGCTGGTCATAGAAGAAGACATAATTCTGCGAGAAAGTGAAATCGCCCAGGTCGTGGGTGCTTATCATCTTGGCACGCAACACGTTGAGGCCGGAAAACAGCCAGCACCTCCCGGATGACTTCTGGTCGGTGATGCCACGTGTCTTCACCTCGTGGGAGAAATGCGTGTCGATCATCGCCAGATTCTCGCTGTTCTCGGCGAGAAGAGACATAGACTGGGCATTCAGGGCGTTGCGTATGGCTTTCTGCTCGGCGGAGCCGGTATAGGACCGGCTGATGACAGAAAGAAGTTCAGCGTCGATTCCGCCGTCATTCTGTGCGGAGAGGTTCATCACTCCTGCACCCGACAGCAGGAGGATAAGCGTTAGATGTAAAGATTTTTTCATATAACTTATTGATTATTAGTCAAGTATTTTAACCACGACCCCTATCCTGTCCTTTCTGCTCCAGAGATATGCGCCTCCCTCCGACGTGACCTTTTCCACGCGGAACGTGCAGTCCCTGCGAATAATGCTGCTTGTGCTCGTCCAGCACAGTTTCCCGTCCACCTTCTGCCCCTCGGCGGAAGGTATCGCGTCCAGAGTGACACAGTAATAGTCAGACATAGTATCCGTATGCACCCGGAACTCGCAATTCCGTCTGTTGAAAGCCATCTGGCAGGTCAGGGGGGCATACGTGAAGACTGTAGTTCCCTTGACTCTCAGGCAGATGTCGCTGCTTTCCAGAAACTCCGCCTCCACCTTGCCGCCGCCGACGCAGCCCTGGAGCGCAAGAGATGCGCAGAATAATATGAGGAATGCCTTTTTCATTTCACAGTCACCGTTTTACATATTATGTCCGAGCTTCCGTCCCCATAATGCACCACGGCTTTCAGAACTCCGCTGCCCGGCAGCGTGTAATACCCTGTCCTCTCGGCACTTATCGCCTCGCCGTCAAAAAACCAGTCCACTCTTGCGACATCTCTCGCATTGTAGATCCGCAGCGGAATCTTGGTCCCCTTCACGAAGCGGCCTGTGCTGTCACGCTCCCCGGAACTCAGATAGATGAAAGGATAGCCGCTGCTGTAATATGCTCTCGTCGTGAAAGTCCTGGTGGAGGCATCATTCTCGCCGCCTCCGAAATAGACTCTGACCGTATAGTCCGTCTTTTCTTCAAGCCCCTCTATGATATATGCATACCTGCCCTCTTCGTAAGGTTCTACGCTTGCGCTCGAGCTTTTGCCTCCTCCCGTCCAGCTGATATTGCACTCTTCATCCTCACCCCGCGAGCTTTCCCAGCAGACTATCGCCGCATTCTGGAAGGCCTCTACCGAGCTGATGCTGACGGGACCGCTGACGTTGAAGCTGACCGTCTTGCCGCTGCGTCTGATGTCCGTGAGCGAAATCTCACTCTTCGCCCCGCTCCAGAAAGAGAACGCCGGGCTCGTGCCCCCCGAGAAAATGTTGCGGCTCCCGTTAGGCCAGAAGACTTCGCCTACGCTGCTGCAGCTGCTCTTAGTGCCCACGAGCTCCGCGCACATATGGTCCGGGCGGCAGTTTATCTCATTCAGCGCGAAGCGCTCCGCCGCAGTGATGACCTTCCCCTCGCGGGTGGAATACCCTGCATCCCTCTCTGAGCGGTCCACGTGACAGATGAGCAGTCCGCTGCCTCCGATATACTCGTCCCAGCCTTCCGCGCTCCGGCATTCGAAGAGGTAGAACTCTCCCGGGTAATCTCCCTCGTATCTGCAATATATCTTTTCTCCTGCAGTGAGACTGAAGGCCCCCGTGCTCAGGTCCAGGCACTCACCGATACGGAGCATCTCCAGCTCCAAAGCGGTGAAATTCGGGGGAGTGCGTCCGTCGTTGTTGTAATTTCCGCTGTCCATCAGGCTGATGCTCTTCCAGAACCCCTTGCTCCTCCCGCCGCTGTCCTCATAGTCAGTGTCATACATATCCTTAAGTCCCAGCATATGAGCGAATTCGTGACAGAAAGAACCGATAGGCGAGAGCGCGGACTTGTCGAGCGAGGAGTAATAAGCTATCTCGGAGGTCATCGAGTAGGCGTTCAGACTGACTCCGTCCAGCACCACGCTCAGACCTGCTCCGTCCCTTATCGCCCAGCTGTGCGACCAGATGTGGTCTTCGTCCGCCCCGCGCGCCTCGTCCGTCCCTGCGTAGAAGACGAAAATATGGTCCACGCAGCCGTCCCCGTCGAGGTCGTAGCGCGAGAAATCCACTTCCGCATCCGAGAGGCGGCAAGCTTCGATGACAGCCTCGTGCGCTTTTGCGTCGTTCCCGTTCGACCCGTTCTTGCCGTAGTAGGCGTAGCCCTTGCTCAAGCTCACCACCGGTCCCACATCGAAGGTGAAGCTGCATTCGTCCCCGAACTGGTCGGTGAAATAATCCCTTATCGAGCCGCTCGCCCCGTTCACGCTATATCCGTCCTTGTTTACCAGATCCACGAAATCACTGCGGCTGTACCGGAATTTCAGGTCGGAGAACTCCGCGAGCAGAATGATGACGCGCACTTCCCGCACGCTTCCGCTCCGCATCCGTTCCGCCGCTGCCGTGCGCATTCTGTCCATCACCGCGCGAGCAGGCTCCGCAGCCAGATTCACGGCGTGCACTATGCTCTCTGCCGGACGGACTTCCGTCCGTCCAATCCTGCCCTCCTCTTCGCCTCCCCGGGTAACTGCCGTCCCCGGGACTCTCACCCCGCTGCTGCTCCTTCTGCCGTCCGCGCCGATCACGGCGTAGCAGTACCAGCCGTCCGCATCCTTGACCACCGGCCTTCCGTCATCCGTGACGGAAAGTCTGGTAAATTCGTCTCCGGAGATGCTGACATAGAAGCTCTTGCCGTCAGGCTGCGTCCTCAGGAACCGGCCCCTCAGGGCCGGCGCGGCCGATACCGATACGGCAAGTACGGCCCCGATAAGAAGTAACGAGGCCGCGCAAAATAATAACTTTTTCCCTACAGTTCCGGTCATAGTACAGTGCATCGCACAAATATAGCACTTTCCCCCGAAAGAGAAAGGGATGGAGAAAGGAATGGAAAGCAAAGGCTTCTCCCTCGTGTGCTGAGTAACTCTTAACAAGTAACAGCTCTATGTGCAATCCCTGCTTCTCCCGTTATTTTTATTCCGCACATTTTTATTATCTTTGCGTGGATGGAGTAAAAGGAGTTTACTATGTTGTACCCGATTGGAATACAAAGCTTTGAGAAGATCAGAAAGGGCGATTTTGCGTATATCGACAAGACAGCGCTGATTTATAACCTCGTCTCCACAGGTCAATATTATTTCCTGAGCCGTCCGCGCCGCTTCGGGAAGAGCCTTCTCGTGTCCACGATGGAGGCGTATTTCAGCGGGAAGAAGGA
>CAVDFQ010000049.1:0-4716 GCA_963608065.1 bacterium | reverse complement strand
TCATTGCCGGCCCCGACCGGCAATCTTCCTGCCGGCAGCGTGAGACGCCCGATCACGTCGGGCGTGACGATGAGCAAAGGACGCCCGATCACGTCGGGCGTGACGAAATCGTCATTGCCGGCCCCGACCGGCAATCTTCCTGCCGGCAGCGTGAGACGCCCGATCAGGTCGGGCGTGACGAAATCGTCATTGCCGGCCCCGACCGGCAATCCCAGCGGCCGTATCCGAGAGCTTCTTACAGCAGCGATTTGGCGGCGGACTGTCCGGCGAGGAGACCGGTGGAGAAGGCGCAGTGGAGGTTATAGCCGCCCGTGTCGGCGTCGATATCCACGAGTTCGCCGCAGAAATACAGCCCAGGGACTATCCTGGACTCGAGAGTCTTCGCGGTAAGCTCGTCAGTCCTAACGCCTCCCGAGGTGACCACGGCCCGTTCATAGCCCACGAAACCCGCAATCTCGAAGTCCCAGCGCTTCAGCGCATCGGCAATCTGCTGCAGATGTATGAAAATCCTGGCCTTCCCGACGGAATACTTGCCGAATCTGTCCTTGACCCCGGCCTTGCGCTCCACACTCATTATGTCCGGGAAGGAAGCGAGGAAGCCGGGTATCAGCTCGCGCGGCATAAGCTTGCCGAGCAGAATACGGCACAGCTCCCGCTCGCCCACTCCCCTGCTGCGCGGGTCGTCCTTTATCTCCCGCCACAGCTGCGAGACCCTTGCACGCAGCTCGTCCGGCGGCACACCGTGCTTGAGGTCGAGACGAAGCTTCACCCGGGAGCCGTTGATAAGGGATTTGACGCATTTGCGGCTTAGGCGGAAACCCAGAGGTCCCTCGATGCCGCCGTCCGTAAAATCCAGGTCCCCGAACTCTGACTCAGCCTCGCAGTTCTCTATGATTGAGGTCAATGCCACATTTTTCAGCTGTACTCCGCAGAGCGCTTGACCCAGAGCCGAAAGAGGAGTGCTCCTGTCGATGTGGCCTTTGCTGTGTGAGATGTAAGGCTCGCTCTTATAGCCTCTGGGGACGAGGGCGGTAAGGGAGGGGAAAAGCGGCGAGAGGCTATGGCCGAAGCCCTCGGCCCAGGCGTAGCCGTCCCCGGTGGAGCCGGTTCCGGGATAGGACAGACCTCCGGTGGCGATTATGAGCCTGCGGCAGAAATGTTTCTGTCTGTCGGCGCATTCAATGGTGAAGGAGTCTGAGGAACTCGCAGAGCGTGAAGAGGCTGAGGCACTCGCAGAGCCTGAAGAGGCTGAGGAGTCTGAGGAGGCCGCAGAGCGTGAGACGGAGATTACCTCCGAGTCGGTCAATATCTTGACGCCCACGCCGCTCGCCATCCTTACCAGGGCATCCACCACATCCGAGGCCCTGTGTGAAGCGGGGTAAGCGCGGTCTCCCCTTTCAATGACAGTCTCGAGACCGGCTTCATTCAGAAAAGAGGACAGAGCTGCCGGAGTGAGGTTCTGATAGGCCGGGCGCAGAAAATTCTGTTTGCTGCGGATATGCTCCGAAAACTCGTTCCAGGGCTTCACGTTGGTGAAATTGCAGCGGCCCTTGCCCGTTATCATCACTTTGCGCGCCGGGCGCGGCATCTTCTCCAGCAGAGTCACCTCCACGGGGTGCCCGGCGTCCGAGAGCGTCTTCGCCGCGCCGTAAGCCGCCATAAGGCCGGAAGCCCCCGCTCCTATCACTATGATCTCAGTTCTCATTTACCTCTTGCTTGTCATTTGGACCTTACACTTTCCTTCTGCTTAGCTTGTCATTGATGACCTCCCGTGCGGCTGTCAAGTTTCCGCGTGCCTTTGCTAAGTTCCAGTGCCGCCACTAAGCTTTCAGCGTGTCATTGCTGAGCTCGCGTGCAGCCGCAAAAGTACCTGCTTTTTTTCGCAAGTGCAAGCGAAGAAACTTGTTCTTAAGCAAAATATGTGTATATTTGCAGCCCCAATGCCACTTTAGCTCAGTCGGTAGAGCAGCGCATTCGTAACGCGCAGGTCGTCAGTTCGAGCCTGATGAGTGGCTCCCGGAAAAGGTGACTAAGTGATTAGCCGCCTTTTTTGTTCCCGCACCCGGCGGTCGCTGAGATAGTCGAAGCGAGCGCGGGCGGTCCTGAGATTGCCGGTCGGGGCCGGCAATGACGCGGAGGTCGGGGCCGGCAATGACGGTTTCGTCACGCCCGACCTGATCGGGCGTCTCACGCTGCCGGCAGGAAGATTGCCGGTCGGGGCCGGCAATGACGTGGAGGTCGGGGCCGGCAATGACGTGGAGGTCGGGGCCGGCAATGACGATCTCGTCACGCCCGACCTGATCGGGCGTCTTGAGCTGCCGGCAATGACGTGGAAGTTTGCAGGTGAGCCGTGGGGACCGCCCTTCGCCAAACTCGGCGGCCGATCTCGACTGGCTCGGGGAACGGAGAGGATAACCCGGCGACCGCACGCGATACACCGATAATAATACAGAAACAAGACCATATATGAAAAGAACACTTTCCGCCATCATCCTCACAGCGCTCACAGCGCTCCCTGCATTCGCGGACGAAGGGATGTGGCTCCCCTCGCTCATCAGTCAGCGCATCGGCGATATGCAGTCAAAAGGCTTCAGACTCAGCGCCGAAGACATCTACAGCATTAACCGGGCCTCCCTCAAGGACGCCGTCGTGCTCTTCGGCAGCGGCTGCACCGGCGAACTCGTATCGGACGAGGGCCTGCTCCTGACGAACCACCACTGCGGCTTCAGCTACATCCAGAAGCACAGCAGCGTCGAGCACGACTACCTGAAAGACGGCTTCTGGGCACTCAAGCGCGAGGAAGAACTTCCCAATCCGGGACTCAGCGTAAGCTTCCTCGACTATATGCAGGATGTCACGGACGAGGTGACCTCCGCCGAGGACCCTCAGCAGGCCATCAGGCAGATTCGCGAAAGAGCCGTGCAGGGCCGCAAAGGCGTGAAAGCCTCCGTCGAGCGCCTCTACTACGGCAACCAATACTATCTCTTTGTCTATAAGGTATATACGGATATTCGCCTCGTCGGAGCCCCGCCTTCGTCCATAGGCAAATTCGGCGGCGACACTGACAACTGGATGTGGCCCCGCCACACCGGCGACTTCTCCATCTTCCGCGTCTATGCAGGCAAGGACAACGAGCCGGCCCCCTACAGCGAAGAGAACATCCCGTTCACCCCGAAGAGGCATTTCAAGATCTCCCGCGCCGGCGTGAGCGAGGGCAACTTCACCTTCATCTACGGCTTCCCGGGCAGCACCAGGGAGTACATCACCTCGGACGCAGTGCGCTATATATCAGAGCTTTCCGACCCTGCGAAGATCGCTCTCAGGGCCCTTCGCCTCGACATTCAGGAGAAGTATATGAACGCCTCGCCGGCAGTGCGCATCCAGTACGCCTCGAAGAACGCGAACGTAGCCAACGCGTGGAAGAAGTGGCAGGGCGAGATGCGCGGCATCCGCAAAATGCACACGGTCGCGAGCAAAGAAGCATACGAAGAGGCATTCAGGGATTGGGCCGCAGGCGGCCAATACGAAGGTGTGCTCGAGAAGCTCGATTCGCTCTACTCCCTGCTCGAGCCGTACAACTTCGCTCGCGAATACACCTCCGAGTCGGCATTGGCAGTGGAACTGCCGCAATTCGCCACCTCCTACGCTTCTGCGAAGGATGAAGCTGCGGCGCAGGCGACTGCGCGGAGTTTCTTCAAGGATTGGAACAGGGACATCGACAAGGAGTCCTTCATCGCGCTTATGAAGTCTTACGCGACGGGGGTCGCCGATGAGTTCAAGCCGGAGTACTATTTCGCGTCTCTGGAGCGTCTGGGCAGCGTCGAGGCCTGGGCGGACGAGATTTTCTCGGAGGAGCTGTGCGGCGGCGGGCTCGAGGGTGTGGCTCAGAGTCCGGCCTACGAGTTCCGGAAGGCTTTCACAAAGCATTACAATGAGGTGCTGCTGCCCGAGTACAACCGTCTGTCGGCGGAAATCCACTCGCTGTACCGCGAGTATATGCGGGGGCAGATGGAGTTCGAGCCGCAGAAGTCCTTCTATCCGGATGCTAATCTGACTCTGCGAGTTGCCTACGGCAAGGTCGGGGGCTACGAGCCCTCGGACGGGATACGTTACAGGCACGTCTCGACCGTGCGCGGCATAATGGAGAAGGACAATCCGGAGATCTACGATTACAATATCCCTCAGAGTCTGCGCGACCTCTATGCCGCCGGCGGCTATGAGGATACTCCTGTCTGCTTCATCGCTGACAACCACACTTCCGGGGGCAATTCCGGCTCTCCGGTGATCGACGCTGAGGGGAATCTTATCGGCATCAATTTCGACCGTGTCTGGGAGGGCACGATGAGCGATGTGGTCTTCGACCCTGAGTTCTGCCGCAATATCTGCCTGGACATCAGATATCTGCTCTTTGTCGTGGACAAGGTCTGCGGCGCCGGTTCTCTCCTGCAGGAGCTCGATTTCGCTGACTGAGGCATCCCACGGTCCCCTGATCGGTTTCGTCACGCCCGAATCTCATCGTCACGCCCGACCTGATCGGTTTCGTCACGCCCGACCTGATCGGGCGTCCTCTGATGCCGGCAGGGCAGATTGCCGGTCGGGGCCGGCAATGACGATTTTCGTCACGCCCGACCTGATCGTGCGTCTTCTGATGCCGGCAGGGCAGATTGCCGGTCGGGGCCGGCAATGACGGTTTCGTCACGCCCGACCTGATCGGGC
>CAVDFQ010000048.1:0-5056 GCA_963608065.1 bacterium | reverse complement strand
ATGACTTTGAATCTGCCTTGCATACTATTTCGTCACTGCGTTGTACAAGTCCTGATAGGTCTTCACCACGCTGTAAACCACGTCGCCGGTGCTGATGGCGGCGAAGTGGCGGCGGGCGCACTCTATCTTCGCATCCTCCGCCCCTCGGAGCTGTGACGCCTCGATGGGATTGCCCTTGGTCTCCGCCACGAAGTAGACGTGCTTCACGCTGCCCTCCCGGAAGGCTATGGCCCAGTCGGGATTATACTTGCCCATAGGCGTGTTGATATAGAAGCCGTTGGGCAGTTTGGAGTACACCACCACGTCATCCTCGGCTTCCAGCGACTCGGCAAACGACTTCTCAATTCCCTGGCTGTCAAGCACCACCATATCATAGAGCGACTTCGCGCTCGCGATGGCGTCCTTTCCGATGGTGCCGCGCAACGAGGCCTCGGCAAAGATGTCGGAGTCGAAAGTGTCGGAACTCTTCTGATAGCAGATGTGCTGGATCAGCGATATGGCCTTACAGTCGTTGATGATGCGCGTCGCCTTCACGATGAACTCCTCCGGATTGAGTTTGAACTGGTGGAACGTAGCCGGCCTTATCCCCTTCAGTATCTCCACGATGGTGCGGCGCGTAAGCCCCGTGCTCTGCACAAGTTCACCCACAAGGTCATAGGTGACGCCGGACCCCACCGCCTCGCTCACGCGTACGGTCTTCACTTTCTTCGCGGACATTGCAGTGCCGGCCTCCAGCTGCTCGCGGTCACGTATGGAGTCCATGCCGCCGCTTTCGACCACTATGCGTATTTCTGTCACGTTCATATGGCCGTCGAGCTGAGCGACAGCCTTCCGGATGAGTTCCGGCGTCTCGAAACTGACATTGTAGAAGGTGCGCGTATTGATGCGCTTCCACAGCTCCATCCACTCCTGCTTGCGGAAGTTCTCCTCGCGGAAGTGCGCCTCGGCCTTGTTGCGTCCGTTCTCCGGCTTGTACTTCTCCGGATCGAAGACCCGGTCAAGCTCCTTCGTCACGAAGGTCTTGAGGTCGTTCACTTCGCCGAAATCGAGCGTTCCGACCTTCTTGTCATCGAAATACTTCTGCGTGAGCTTGCCCTTACTGATATAACCTGCGCGAATGAGAGACTCGATGATTTCCGCCGCCTTGCCGGTGGTCACACGGATCGGATCCCCGTCCTCCAGAAGCGTCTCCCTTTCGGCAAACATGGCGGCGGTGACCACAACCGGGCGGCTCTCGCACGCCTCGGCAATCTCAGTCTGAAGTTTTCGGGCGAAGTCATCGTAGCTTTCGCTGGCAATGACGGTAAGCACATTCACGTCGTGCACGTGTTCGACGCCCAGCACGTCGGCATCCTGGCGCTCGCCCTTGTCATTGACACAGAGCCGCATACCGCGACCGACCTCCTGACGCTTCTTCATCTCGTTGCCGGTGTCCTTCAGCGTGCATATCTGGAACACGTTGGGGTTGTCCCAGCCTTCTTTGAGCGCCGAGTGCGAGAAGATGAAGCGCACGGGACAATCCCGGCTCAGCAGTTTCTCCTTATCCTTCATAATGAGGTCGAAACCGCGTTCCTCATCCTCTCCCTCATTGGACCCGGAGTCAATGCGGTTGCCTTTCTTGTCGATGGAGAAATAGCCGTCGTGTATGTTGTCGGCAGAGTTTTTCGGATCGCTCAGGAAACTGACGTACCTGACATCAGTGAACGTGGGCGTAAACTCCTGCAGCATCCTGTCGTATTCCTCTTCGAACATTTTCGCAAACTTCCCTTTCCGGCTGTCGCCCTTGTCGTAAAAGCGGTAACTGTCCACGTGGTCGATGAAAAAAAGCGACAGCACCTTGATGCCCAGCGGAAAGAGCTGGCGCTCGCGCTCCAGATGCGTCCTGATGGTCTCGCGTATCTGGTGACGGCGCACGATGTCGTCATTGGCTGCGCCCGTCACATCTCCCTCGTGAAGGGTCAGCCCGTTGAGAAAATGGACGGTGTGCGTAAGGCCGTCGATGCGCTCTATGAGGTAGTTGTCCTGATACTCGTGAAGTCCGCCGCTCTCGGCGCCGAGGTCGTCCCCCTCGCGCAGCACCTTCATCACCTGTCTTGTGTCCGAGGCCGTCTTACGGTCGAACCCGATGCGTGCCACAGGGCTGCCCTGGGAAATGATAATCTCGTCGAGATACACATACCCGTTTGTGGCGGTGCTGCCTATCTGGTGCACGCCGCGCACCTCGATCTTTTTCACCAGCTTGCGGTTGTAGGCGTCGATGGCATCGAGGCGGAACACCAAATTGTGTATGTCGTCCCTGCGGTGGGTGGCGCTGTATAAGAGGGTGAAGAGCGGGTTGAAGAGGCGGATGCCCTTGCGTGTGGCGTTGTTCCTGTCGGCGCCGAGTACGCTTTGCGGCTCGTCGACTATCATTATGGGGCGCGTCTTGGCGAGGATGTCGATGGGACGGCGCGAGCCGAACTCGTCACGGCGCGAAAAGATGACGCGCGCCGCGGCATCGCCCCTGCGGCCTTCACCCCGGCTCTTGTCCTCGTTCATCGAGGCATTGAAGGCCTGGGTGTTGATGATCATCACGTGCAGGCCGCTGTCGCTGGCGAAGGCATCGATCTTTGAGAGCTGCTTGGAGTTATAGACGAAGTACTGCATACGCTTGCCGTATTCGGCGGCGAAATGCTCCGCCATACTGCTGAAACTCTTCTGCACGCCCTCGCGGATGGCGATGCTCGGCACCACGATGACGAACTTGCTCCAGCCGTAGCGGCGGTTCAGTTCGTACATCGTCTTGATGTAGGTGTAGGTCTTGCCCGTACCCGTCTCCATCTCTATGGTCAGCGTAAGGCCGTCGCCCTCCAGGGCGTCAATGGGCCGCAGGCCCTTAGCCATCTGTATGGAGCGGATGTTGTCCACGATGCTGTCTGCGGAAAGCGCCACGGGATTGTTTGCAAAGCCATCGATGTCGAACAGCTTCTTGTTCCTGCCCTGGTCCAGCTTGAAATTGCTCGCGCCGTCGCTCTTGGGCTGCCCCAGAAAAGCGTCCGCCACGCTCAATGTCGCCTCACGCTGGAAGGCCTGGTGCTTGTATTGTATCTTCATCGGCTTAAATCACTTTGATGTTGCCCATAGCCTCGGTGTCGCTCCAGCCCAGGGCTTGCTTGAACTGCTCGTAGATGTTGATCTTCTTGTCGTCGGCGTCGAAACAGGAGTCGCGGAAGAGCACGCGCAGAGGGCTCTGCGCAGTCATCGCCTTGACGACATTGTCAGTTATCCTCTCGCTGAAGCAGGCCACGAGGTCGCCGTCGTTCACCGTGTAGACGTTGCATCCGTCCACCACGGCGGTCCGCATAGGCAGGTCGAGCGTTACGCCCCAGGCGAGCATCGCTCCGAAGAGCAGGTCGAGTTCGCTGCGGTCCGCCTTGATGTTGTCGGCGAAGATGTCGAGTTGCGCCTGGTCGTAGTCGCCTGGCGAAAGGGTCACGTCCTCGTAGTTGCTCTCGTCGAGACGGAAGACGCGAAAGCCCGTGTCAAGCGTCTGCGCCGCCGACTCTTCCTGTCCGGCGAACAGCCCTTCGTCCCTCGGGCTCTTCGCCTCCAATTCCTCCTTTATCTTCGCCCCGGCACGGCGGATGCGCTCCTTGCCGATTTCGCAGATGGTCTTGTAGCCGAGGTCTTTCTTCTTTTCGCTGACTTGTTCTGGCAACTGTACCATGATAAACTTGCAATGCTTTTCTTTGTCAGCATTAGTCTTCATCAAAGCGTGGGCAGTAGAGGCACTTCCTGAAAAGAAATCAAGAACTATCGAATCATCATTGAGGTTAGCCAATGTGATAAGCCGTTCCAGCAAACGAACAGGTTTCGGACCATCAAAAACACCTTTGTCGCCAAATAAGGACACCACTTCTTTTGCACCTTCTTGGCTATGCCCTACTTCTTTATAGAACAGTATGGAGGTGGGAGCCATTCCCTCAAATTTCAATTCTGAAAGAAATCTCTTGATGCAAGGAACACTATTCCCATCTGCTCCGAACCAAATTCTATTATCCTGGAGTCTCTCGAAAAATGCTTTTTTCGAGAGACTCCAGCAGCGCCCTGCTGGAGGCTCTACTATACGCCCCGAAGGGGTCGTTATCGGGTAATCACTATCAGCATTATATGTCTTAACTGACATATCGCTTGGCTTCCATACACCACGCGGATCATTGTCGGGATTTGAATATCTTGAATTGGCTTCTTCTGTGCGCGGTAATCTTCCTATTGTGAAATCGTCTATATTTTTGGCAAACATCAATATGTAATCGTGACTGCTTGAAACGAAACGTGCATCATTTTTAGGAGAATAAGCTCTTTCCCAAACAAGCGTAGCCACAAAGTTCCCCTCTCCAAACACCTCATCGCAAATCTTCCTAAGATTCTCCACCTCATTGTCATCGATACTTATGAATATCACCCCGTCCTCGGTCAGCAGGCTCCTCGCCACGAGAAGGCGCGAGTAAATCATAGAGCACCAGTCTGAGTGGAACTTGCCGTTGCTGTCGGTGTTGCGGCGGAAGCGGTTGCCCAGTTCGTCCACATTGCCGGCCTCCAAGTCCTCCTCGGCGGCGGAGCGGTGGAAATCATCGTGATAGACGAAGTCATTGCCCGTATTGTAGGGCGGGTCGATGTAAATCATCTTCACCCGACCCATATACGAGCGCTGCAGGAGCTTGAGCACCTCGAGGTTGTCGCCCTCGATGTAGATGTTCTTCGTGCTGTCCCAGTCCACAGAATCCTCCGGCACAGGGCGCAGGGTCTTGTCCGTGGGACGTGCAGCCTCGGCACGGGCAGCGCGCTTGCCTACCCAGGTGAACTGATACATCTCTCCGTCGTCAGAAGCATTGTCGCCAAGCAGCTCCCGCAGCGCGTCGAAGTCCACCGAGCGGCGCACGCGGCCAGTCTGCGGGTCCGCCGCCTCTGTAAACACGCTTGGCGCTATCCGGTAGAGCGCATCAAGGTTGAGCTGCACCCCATCTGCGGACAGCCTGTCAATATGCTCCAAATTATTATCCATCATCTTGTTATA
>CAVDFQ010000047.1:0-5470 GCA_963608065.1 bacterium | reverse complement strand
CGGGCATCCGTGCCGCCCCGGAGATAGTTGAATTCCACTTCGGGATTGGCCGGACGGGTCCCTCCGGTCAGATCTTCCTCTTCAGCGACTTTCCGCCATTGCGCGCTGCGCAGAGTCGCATTGCGGCTTTCCACGCTCTGCAGCACCTCGGAAAGGGTCTGCGCGGAGCAGAATACGCCGAGACTGAGGGCTAAGAGGCTGAGTAGTATGTGCTTTCTCATTTCTTTCTGCTGATGAAAATGTACATTATCGGGATGATGTAGCCGTTCAGGACGGTGGAAGTCACGAGTCCGCCGAGGATGACTTTCGCCATCGGGGACTGGATCTCGTTGCCCGGCAGGTCTCCGCCGAGTGCGAGCGGCAGCAGGGCGAGAGCGGAGGTGATGGCTGTCATAAGGATCGGGTTCAGACGATCCAGCGACCCGGCGCGCACGCTGCCCTGAAGGTCGGAGCTCTCGCCGTAGAGGACGTTGTATCTGTCTATCAGCAGCATACCGTTTCTGGTCGCGATGCCGAAGAGGGAGATGAATCCGATGATGGCGGGGATGCTGAGCATTCCGTCGGTCAGGGCGATGCAGATGACGCCTCCGATGAGCGCGAGCGGCAGGTTGAGCAGTACCACGAGGGTCTGGCGGCTGTCCTTGAACTCGCCGTAGAGCAGCAGGAAGATGATGATGATGGAGAAGACGGAGATGAGAGCTATGGTCTTCGAAGCCCTCTCCTCGGACTCGAACTGTCCGCCGTACTCGATGTGATACCCCTCCGGCAGGCTGATTCCGGCATCGATTCTCTTCTGAATCTCCTTCACCGCACGGCTCAGACCGCCGCTCTCCACATTGCAGGAAATCACCAGCTTGCGCGAGACGTTCTCGCGGTTTATGCTGTTCGGACCCGATGAGGAGCGGATGGTGGCGACGCTCGAAAGCGGCACGCCGTCAGCTATCAGGATGTCGCCCAGTGACTCTATGGACGCTCTCTCGCCATCCTCGACCTTCAGCGTGAGGTCGAAGGAGCGGTTGCCCTCATAGACCTGCGAGACGCTCCTGCCTTCGAGGAGCACGGAGACTGCACGTCCGAATTCGGCCATAGTGATGCCGTGCTGCGCGAGACTTGTGCGGTTAGGCTCGATGACGAGCTCCGGCCTCTCGACCTGCTGTTCCACGTTCAGGTCCGTGATGCCGTCTATCCCTGAGATGACCGCTTTTATCTGATTGCCAAGCGAGTACATTCTGTTCAGATCGGTCCCGAAGAGCTTTATCGCGATGCTGGCCTTGGTGCCCGAGAGCATCTCGTCCATACGGTGCGCGATAGGTCCGCCGATCTCGATGTTCACGCCGGGGAGCACCGCGAGCTTGCTGCGGATCTCGGAGAGCATATCCGCTTTCGAGCGTTTCCGCAGAGTGTAAGGACAGTCAAACTCGGAGGTGTTCACTCCGAAAGAGTGCTCCGAGAGCTCTGCGCGGCCGGTTCTGCGACCCACGCAGCTTATCTCCGGCACCGTCAGAAGGATATTCTCGGCCATCCGGCCAATCCTGTCCGACTCTTCGATCGAGATTCCCGGGACTGTGCTGACCGCGATGGTCAGGGACCCTTCGTTAAATGACGGCAGGAAGCTCCGCCCGAGCAGGCAGAAATACACTACCGCGACGGCGAGCAGCACGCCCGTGCCGCCCAGCACTGCGCCCTTGTGAGCGAGGGACCAGTCCAATGTCTTGCCGTAAACTTTTCTGAGTTTCACCACCACCCACGGGTCTTTGTCCGCCCTGTCCCCGTCTAAGTGGCGGTCTTTCAGGAGGTAGGTGCACAGTACCGGGGTGAGGGTCAGTGCGACGAGAGTGGAGGCGAAGAGGCTGATTACGAAGGCTATGCCCAGAGGTATCAGCATCCGGCCCTCCATCCCCGAGAGGAAGAAGAGGGGCAGGAAGCAGGCCACGATGATGAGCGTGGAATTGAACATAGGCATACGGACTTCCTTCGAGGCTTCGAAGACTGTCTCCAGTGTGCTCAGCCGCTCTTCCGGTCTGTGTTTCCTGTTCTGTCTGAGGCGTTTGAACACGTTCTCCACGTCCACTATGGAGTCGTCCACAAGAGAGCCTATAGCTATCGCGATGCCTCCCAGAGTCATAGTGTTCACGGTGAGTCCGAAGAGTTTCAGCACTATGAGCGTGATGCAGATGGACAGAGGCAGGGACACGAGCGATATGACCGTGGTCCTCCAGTTCATAAGGAAGATGAAGAGCACGAGGACCACGAAGAAGGCTCCCTCCAGCAGGGATTTCTTCACATTGTCTATGGAGTTCTCGATGAAGTCGGCCTGCCGGAAGATGTCGGTGTGTATCTCCACGTCGGAAGGCAGGGTCTTGCTCAGGTCGGAAAGGGCCGTCTCGATTTTATCAGTAAGCTCTATGGTGCTGACGTTGGGCTGTTTGGTGACGGTCATCACCACTGCGGACTTTCCGTTGTAGGAGGCTATGCCCAGCAGGGGAGTCTTGCCGCCCGTCCGGATTCTCGCCACGTCGTCAAGCAGCACCGGAGTGCCGTCGGGCGCCACTTTCACGAGAGACTGACCGAGCTGCGCGATGTCGGAGGATGAGAGCATGCCGCGGACTATGTATTCGTTCCCGTATTCGTAGAGCGTGCCTCCGGAGGCGTTCAGGTTCATCTCTTCCACTGCGTCAAGCACCTCGTCCAGGCTGACGCCGTAATGCTTCATAGCGCGGGTGCGCAGCAGGATCTGGTATTCCTTGATGTCTCCTCCCATAACCGCCGCCTGGGCGACTCCGCCTGTGGAGAGAAGTCGCGGACGTATGGTCCAGTCCGCGATGGTGCGCAGGTCCTCAAGCGAGGTCTCGTCTGCCGTGAGACCGATTATGAGCATCTCGCCCAGGATCGAGGACTGCGGTCCGAGGGTCGGAGTGCCGACACCTGCCGGAAGCTCTCCGGCGAGCATTGCGATCTTCTCCGATACGATCTGACGCGCGATGTAGATGTCTGTGCCCCAGTCGAATTCGACTGAGACGTTCGAGAAGCCGTTTGTGGATGACGAACGGACGCGACGCACGGAAGTCGCGCCGTTCAATGCTGTCTCTACCGGGAAGGTGACGAGTCTTTCCACTTCCTCGGCCGCCATCCCCTCGGCCTCTGTCATCACCACTACGGTCGGGGCGTTCAGGTCCGGGAAGACGTCCACGTCGGTGGTGCTCGCCGAGTACAGGCCTCCGACCATCAGCAGTGCGCTGCAGGCGAGGACTACCGGTCTGTTGTCGAGGGCGAAACGTATGATTCTGTTAAGCATAGGCCTTCTTCTCCTCCTCCTGTCAGTGCTGGTGGTTGTGTCCTGCCGGGGCTGCGGCTACGGAGGCGAGCTTTATCTGCATAGCGCCCTTCACCACTACCTTTTCTCCCGGGTTTATTCCGCTGAGTATCCGGACTTTGACTCCGTCGCTTCCTCCCGGGACTATGTCTCTTCGCATAAAGGCGTCATCCTCGTGCTGTACATAGACGCTGTATATCCCCTGGCTTTCCACTACGGCTTCCACAGGGACCGTGAGGGCCCCGGTGCTTTCGCCGGTCCGGAGCCATACGTCCACGTAGGCTCCAGGGATGGCTGCGGCGCAGCTGTCGAATTCGAATGTGACGGGCAGTGTTCCGGCATCGGCTGTGCGGCTGAAGCCGATCAGGCGGCCGCCGTGCTCGTGCAGGCGAATTACCTCACCGCCCGGGAGGGCGAAATTGGCCGTGGCCAGCTTGGGAAGGATGTCGTAGTATTTCAGCGGGAGGTCGGCGCGCAGGCTGAGTTTGCCGCCTCGGCTGATGACTGCGAGCGTCTCGCCGGTGGAGACGTACTGGCCTTCCTTGGCGTAAAGTGCTGTCACGTAGCCGTCTGTGGGTGCTTTGACGTTAAGTCCGTCCTTGCCGTAGCCGCTGCGGGTCAGGGCTTCGTAGGCTGCGCGGGCCTGCTCGTATTCGAGTTTGCTGCGGTCGAAGTGGCTCTGTGATATGATATTGTCCGTCAGGAGCAGGGTGTCGCGAAGGAATTCTTTTTCGGCTGTCTCGTAGGCTGCGCGGGCTTTCGATACCGGGTCGCCGCCGTCGGCTGTCTGGGTGTTGATGACCGCGAAGACGGTGCCGCCGGTCAGGAAGGACCCTTCCGCGATGGTCTTGCCGCTGAAGTGGAAGATGCCGGAGGTGGTGGCCGAGATGACGCTCTCGTCGCTCGGGGCCGGGAGGATGCGTCCGCCGACCTTCACCACTTCCGCGAATGCTTCGGGCTCAATGCTTTCCACTACGACCCCGAAGGTCTTCTGCTTCTGCTGCGAGAAGACGATTTCGCCCTCGTGGGAGTTTTGGGCTTCCGCGTGGGCTTCGTGGTTGTGAGAGTGCTCCGTGACTTCGTGAGAGTGGGCTTCGTGGTTGTGAGAGTGCTCCGTGACTTCGTGAGAGTGGGCTTCGTGGTTGTGAGAGTGCTCCGTGACTTCGTGAGAGTGGGCTTCGTGGTTGTGAGAGTGCTCCGTGACTTCGTGAGAGTGGGCTTCGTGGTTGTGAGAGTGCTCCGTGGCCTCGTGAGAGTGGCCGTGTTCGTGTCCTTCGCACGCTGCCTCGGCCTCGCTGTGCTGATGACCCCCGTGGGAGTGCTCCTCGCACTTCGCTTCGGCCTCGCTGTGCTCGTGCTGCTCCTCAGTCCCTTCACTGTGCCGGTTCCCGGAGCCGGCCCCCGAACCGCAGGCCGCCACCGTGACCCCCACGGCAGCCGCCATCAAATATGACAATATCCTCATATTTATAAAAGTAATTATTATCCTATCTCCGTCCGCGCCGTTTCCACACGCGAACGCCGCAAAGATACTAAGCGCCCACCTCTCCATCAATCCTCATTTATTGGGATGGAAATGAATCCCTCCTCCTCGGAACTGCCGGGCTTCACCGTCACGCCCGACGTGATCGGGCGTCTTGCACCCCATCTCACCGTCACGCCCGACCTGATCGGGCGTCTTGCACCCCATTTTATCGTCATGCCCGACCTGATCGGGCATCTTTTGTTGTCGCAGGAAGATTGCCGGTCGGGGCCGGCAATGACGTGGAGGGTAGGGCCCGCAATGACGTGGAGGGCAGGCCGGCAATGACGTAGAAGGGCGGACTGGAAAAGACCCGCGACTGCTTCTGCTTCTGCGCTTTCACCAGCCTGCGATATTCCGACATGGCCAATCTCAAACGCAAGGACATCGAGGGAGACACCATGTACATAACGGCCATGAAAACCTACGACCGGCTCCCCATCAACCTGAACAAGTTCGCCAAGGAGATACTTACCAAATACGACAATCCCAAGTATCCCAACGGACTCGCTCTGCCTGTGCTGGCCAATCAGCTGATGAACCGATATCTGAAGCATCTGTGCGAGCTGGCCGGATTCAACACTCCGACTACCAGGCCATGAAGCCATATATCGACATTGCCGAGAAGACCAAGG
>CAVDFQ010000046.1:0-5510 GCA_963608065.1 bacterium | reverse complement strand
ACGTCGGGCGTGACGAAAACCGTCATTGCCGGCTGACCTCACGTCATTGCCGGCCTGGCCTCACGTCATTGCCGGCTGACCTCACGTCATTGCCGGCCTGGCCTCACGTCATTGCCGGCTGACCTCACGTCATTGCCGGCCTGGCCTCACGTCATTGCCGGCTGACCTCACGTCATTGCCGGCCTGGCCTCACGTCATTGCCGGCTGACCTCACGTCATTGCCGGCCTGGCCTCACGTCATTGCCGGCTGACCTCACGTCATTGCCGGCTGACCTCACGTCATTGCCGGCCCCGACCGGCAATCTCTCCCCTGCGAGCCCTTCGGTACATCGAAATGTGCAGTTTACCGCGTTTTTGCACATCTCGATGCGCTAAGGTAACTATCACCTGATATTCCCCGAAGGGATTCTGGCGATGATGTAACCCACGACGGTGACGCCGAGCGCTGTGATGAGCACATCGCTGAGTTTCAGTATGACAGGGTATGCGCCGGCCATAAAGCCGCCAGGCATACGGATGAGGCCGAAACGCTGCTGGAGCAGTACGAAGGCTATTCCTATGACAATCCCGGCTGCGAGACCCAGAAGCGAAATCAGCCAGCCCTCTACGGTGAAGATGCTCCGGATCGTCTTCTGCTGCGCTCCCATACTGCGCAGCGTGGCTATGTCCCCCTCCTTCTCGATTATGAGCATAGTCAGGCAGCCGAAGATATTGAATGCGATGATGATGATGATGAATATGAGTATCAGGAAGATGGCGGCTTTCTCGTATTTCATCATCCGATAGATACTCTCATTCTGGCGGTAGCGGTCGAGCACCTCGAGTTCCTCTCCCGCCTCTTCCGCGAGAGTTTTCGAGAAATGCCGGATCTGCCGTCCGCTCAGGGCGTCCATCAGACGGATTTCCACTCCCGAAACCTGCTCGCCGGAGTACCCGAGAAGCCCACGCAGAGTTTCTATCGGCAGGATTATCAGAGAGTTGTCCACATCCTGACTGACCGTGAAAGTGCAGCTCGGACGCATCTTTACGGACTCGACCGAAGCGAGCGGATTCGCTGCGGAGATGCTCCGGTCGCGGGCGGGGTAGTAGAGGGTCAGCGAACTCAAGAAATTGGGGTTTACACCCAATGCGTGCGCGAGTCCCGCGCCCACCGCGCATTGCGGAACTTCGCCCTTGCGCAGGGCGTACTTGCCGGAGATCACGTGGATCCGAAGGAGTGAAGTCTGCTCCGTGCTCTCTTCCACGCCCTTGGCAGTCGCTACGCTCTGAGCTCCTTCGTAGGTCGCGAACACCCTGTCTTTGAGCACTTTCTCTACGCTCAGCACACGGCCGTCCGCTTCCAGTCGGGCCATCAGGCTGTCACTCGGGGTGAATACGCGGCCGCTGCGGCTCGTGAGCAGAAAATCAGGGTCCAGGTCGCTGAGCGAGTCGGACACCAGAGCGTCGAAGCCGTTATAGACAGAGAGGATGATGATGAGGGCCGCTGTGCCGAAGGCCATCCCTATCGCGCTTATCGCAGAGATGATGTTTATCACATTGTGCGATTTTCGGGCGAAAAGGTATCTGCGGGCGAAGTACAGCGGCAGATTCATACCCTATTTCTTCAGAAGTTCGTCGATATGCTCCGCGTAGTCCAGAGTGCTGTCCAGATAGAAGTCGATCTGCGGGACTATGCGCAGCTGGGATGCCACCTTGCGGCCGAGTTCTCCTCTGATGGACTTCACATTGTCGGAGAGAATCTGCATCACCCCTTCGGCTTTCGCAGAAGGGAAGATGCTTACGTAGGTCTTGGCGAGGGAGAGGTCCGGGCTTACACGTACCTCGCTGACCGTCACCATTGCGCCGCCGAAGGCGGCCATACCTTTGCCGCGCAGAATCTCAGCCAGATCACGCTGGATTTCGCGGGCGACCTTGAGCTGTCTCGTGCTTGCCGGCTTATCCATAACTATCTGACTATGATTATATAATAGTTCTTCTTTCCGCGCTGTGCGAGGATGTATTTGCCGTCGATGATGTCATCCGGGGTGATCTGGCGGTTCACGTCTGTGACCTTTTCCTTGTTTATGCTCACGCCGTTTCCGAGCAGCATCTTGCGTGCCTCGGCCTTGGACGGGAAGACTGCGGTCTCCACTGCGAGTGCGTCCAGTATGCCCATAGGCAGGGCGCTGCGGCTTATTTCGAAGGTAGGGACTCCGTCGAACACGTCGAGGAAGGTGCGCTCGTCCAGGGCCTTGAGGGCATCCGAGGTGCAGCCGGAGAAGAGCATCTGCGAAGCGCTCAGGGCCTTTTCATACTCGGCCTGTCCGTGTACCATTATGGTGACCTCCTTCGCGAGAAGCTTCTGGAGGGTTCTGCGGCCCGGGTCCTCGCGCTGCTGTGCTATGGCGCTTTCGATGGTCTCCCTGTCCAGCATAGTGAAGATCTTTATGTAGCGCTCCGCGTCCTCGTCGCTCACGTTCAGCCAGAACTGGTAGAACTGGTAAGGGCTGGTGCGCTCCGCATCGAGCCAGATGTTGCCTTTCTCGGTCTTGCCGAATTTGCCGCCGTCGGCCTTCGTGATGAGCGGGCAGGTGAGGGCGTAGGCCTCCTTGCCGAGCACGCGGCGGATGAGTTCGGTGCCGGTGGTGATATTGCCCCATTGGTCGGCTCCGCCGAGCTGGAGCTTCACGTTCCTGTGCTCGTAGAGGTAGAGGAAATCGTAGCCCTGGAGCAGCTGGTAGGTGAATTCGGTAAATGACATCCCTTCGCTGGAGTCGCGGCTCAGACGCTTGCGGACGGAGTCCTTGCTCATCATATAGTTCACGGTGATGAGCTTGCCGATGTCGCGGGTGAAATTGATGAAGGTGTAGTCCTTCATCCAGTCGTAGTTGTTCACCAGCTCGGCCTTGTTCGGCGCATCGGAGCCGAAGTCGAGGAACTTGGAGAGCTGGGCTTTGATGCAGGATACGTTGTGGGCGAGGGTCTCCTCGTCCAGAAGATTGCGCTCCGCGCTTTTCATCGAAGGGTCGCCTATCATACCGGTGGCCCCTCCCACGAGGGCGAAGGGTTTATGTCCGCAGCTCTGGAAATGCTTGAGTATCATTATGCTGACCAGGTGCCCGATATGAAGCGAGTCTCCCGTAGGGTCGATGCCCACATAGGCGGCCGCCGGGCCTTTCATAAGTTCTTCTTCCGTGCCGGGCATAATGTCGTGTATCATACCCCTCCATTTCAGTTCCTCTACAAAATTCTTCATCGGTGTCTTTGTATTTACAGCCTGCAAAGGTACGCCTTTTTTGCGGAATTATCCGTATATTTGCGCCGCGAAAACGCAGCGTGCATTCCCCGGGGCCGCGAGCAAGCCCCCCCCCTCTGCGCGCACCCGTCCGGAAAAAGGTATTTAATGATAAGATTATGAGAAAGAAAATTGTTGCGGGTAACTGGAAGATGAACACCACAGTTCCCGAAGGAATCGAACTTGCAAAGGCAGTAGTGGCGCGCAGCGCGGAAGTTCCCTCTGACGTGAAACTTGTCATCGCCGTCCCTTTCACCCACCTCTATCCTGTAGCTGAGGTCGTAAAGGGTTCTGCAGTAAGCCTTTCTGCTGAGAACTGCGCAGACCGTGAGAAGGGCGCATACACCGGTGAGGTTTCCGCCGCCATGCTCGCTTCCGTAAACTGCGAATACACCATCCTCGGACATTCCGAGCGCCGTCAGTACTACGGGGAGACCGACGAGAAGCTCGTCGAGAAGGTCAAGCTCGCTCTCGCAAACGGCCTGAAGGTCATCCTCTGCGTAGGCGAGAATCTCGCAGAGCGCGAAGCCGGCAGGCACTTCGAGGTCTGCACTGCTCAGATTCAGAACGTCCTCTATCAGTTCACCTCCGAGGATATGAAGAGCGTAGTGGTCGCCTACGAGCCTGTATGGGCCATCGGCACCGGCAAGACCGCCACTTCCGCCCAGGCCGAGGAGATTCACGCCTGCATCCGCAAAGTGCTCGCCGACAAGTTCGGTCAACAGGTAGCGGAGGACACCACCATCCTCTACGGCGGCAGCTGCAAGCCTTCGAACGCGAAGGAGCTCTTCTCCCAGCCTGACATCGACGGCGGCCTCATCGGCGGCGCCGCCCTCAAGGCTGACGACTTCATCGCCATCGCCCGGGCGTATTAGGAGCTATCTTTCAGCTTATTCGCGCGCCGGGCAGCACGATTTCCTATCCTGGTGCTCCGGCAAGTCCTTCCGTACATCGAGATGTGCAAATAACCTTTTAGGTGCACATCCCGGTGTGCTTTTTTACATCGAGATGTACGCTTTGCCGCGTTTATGCACATCTCGATGTGCGTGGCCTTCTTTGCAACACATATAGATTTGAAGTTCTCCCTGTTTACTTCAACTTCCGGATATGTGTCCAGACCCTCCAGCTGCTGTCACCGTCATACAGCTCCACACTCTCCTCCGGAACATACAGATATCCTTCTGCACTGCCGGCTTTAGTCCCGGAGAAAGCATCCGGTTCGACAGATGGGACCGATGTCGCCAGACAACGCATCTCTGACAAAATGCTACAGCCATAAAAACAACAATACCCTACTTTCGTCACGGACAACGGTAATTCGATGCTCGAGAGTGAGGTGCATTCTTTAAAACACTCATATCCTAACTCTGTCACGCCCGACGGGATTCCGATGCTCGTCAAGGAAGTACAGCCGGAAAAACAGCCTCCGCATAACTCTGTCACGCCCGATGGGATTTCGATGCTTGTCAATGAGGTGCAGCCATAAAAACAATATTGTCTTAACGAAGTCACGCCCGACGGTATTTCGATGCTTGCCAATGAGGTGCAATCATTAAAACAAGACTCTCCTAACCATGTCACAGATGACGGGATTCCGATGCTCGAGAGTGAGGTGCAGTGAGCAAAACAATAATCTCCGAGCGATGTTACAGATGACGGCATCTCGATGCTTATCAAGGAGGTACAGCCGGAAAAACAACCCCATCCCAGTTCCGTCACGCCCGACGGGATTTTGATGCTCGTCAATGAGTTGCAGTCGGAAAAACAATAATGTCCCAACTCTGTCACGCCCGACGGGATTTCGATGCTTGCCAATGAGTTACAGTTCCAGAAACAGCCAACTCCCAGCGAAATCAAAGATGATGGGATCCCGATGCTCTCCAGTGAGGTGCAGAAAGCAAAACAATACTCTCCGAGCGAAGCGACTGCTGATGGGATCTCGATGCTTGTCAATGAAACACAGTGATAAAAACAACCCTTTCCTAACTCTGTCACGCCCGGCGGGACTTCGATGCTTTTCAGTGAGGTACAGCCGGAAAAACAAAAGTCGTCCAACGAAGTGACGCCCGCCGGGATTCCGATGCTCGAGAGTGAGGAACAGCCGGCAAAACAAAAGACGTCCAACGATGCCACAGACGACGGGATATCGATGCTTTTCAATGAGGTACAATTATAAAAACAGGCGGGTTGGACATTTAGTAGGATAAAATCTTTGTAATGGATTGAAATTCTTATC
>CAVDFQ010000045.1:0-5569 GCA_963608065.1 bacterium | reverse complement strand
GCTCCACGGACGGTACAAACGTCACGCAGAATACATTCACCCTGATCGGCTTCGGAGAGAATGCTTCGACTGCTGCCGGGAGCGAACTGAACAGGATGACGCAGCTGCGCCTCTATGAGTCTGCCGCTGCCACGGATCCCGTCGCAGTGATTCCGATGACAAGCGATGTGCAGTCTTTTGCAGCGCAGGGCGGCAACGAGCGGGTGCAGCTGCTCTACTGTCCTATCCGGGCACTGACGTACAATTCCACCTGCACGACCGGGAGGACCTATACTCTGGAAGTTGACATAATGAATGGCATCGTCTCGGCTATGGGTGGTTCTTACGCATCCCATTCGGATAAACTCGCGAGCTTTTTCGCAGATGATTCCGGCAGTAAATTCGGAACGGCCCTTGACGCGTTCAAGCTTCAGATTACCCTGCCCGACTTGTCGGGTGCATCGGCTTTGACGGTGACTTCGCAGTGGAGCGTGCAATGACAGAAGAAACAGAAATGAAAGGAAACCCATACACTTATCTTGCCGCAGGACTTCTCTGCCTGGCGCTCTTCTGCGGATGTCAGAAGAGTGAAGAGCCGGACCTCGGGACCTGGGAGATGCCGGTGTCGTTCATCGTCCAGTCTGCCGCGACTGCCGATTTGCGCATCTCCGGGGAGAATCCGGCTTACGCCAATGTGCGGCCTCTGTACACCGACCATATTCAAGTGAATGTCTATAAGAGGGCCAAAGGCGCTTATGCCGATGACGAGACGGGCTTCGCCTTTGACAAGAAGGTGGTCCTGCCCTGTGAGATTCCCGCCGGGGCGTATCTCTATGCAGGATTTCCCTATGCTTACGCCAGCGGCGTCGTCAATATGGAGAAAGGGTATGAGTACCGTACCACGGCTTTCGCCTATGCCGGGCAGCGCGGTGAGAGGGACTTGTTCAGCTTTACGGAAAGCGGTGCGTTCACAGACGCGGCGCTGAGCCTCACGGATGCGGCCCAGTACTCCACTCCTGAGCTGTTTTTCGGTACTCCCCGTTATGGGGCCGATATGAGGGACAAGGAAGCCGGCTCTGTGGTGTTCTCCTATGAGTCGGGTGCCATTGACGCTCTGGGCGGATGGCTCTACCGCTGTGTGGCCGGTGTGGGTCTGACGCTGAGGAAAGTCCCGCCTGAGGTAAAAGAGCTGGCTCTTCTTTCCAATTCTGTGAATACGCAGTGCAAGGCTTCCCGCTATGACGATTTCCTGACCCCTGATGGTAATCAGACCGCTTCGGCAGGAGAGGAGTCCGTGAGGTACATACTGGACAAGTGGTCCCGTCCCTCTGACTGGGTAAGCGTGTATGGCGTGGATGCTGTGACGGACAGTATAGATGTGTCCATAAATGAGTCGAATCTGCTGCCTGTCACGTCCACTCTTTACGTGCGGATAACGGAGACCGCGGATGATGGCAGTGACAAGGTGACTGTGGTGCCGCTTCGTATGAAATTGAAGGTGGATGCCGACGGGGTCCCCGTCACCCCTGACGACGGTGTCAATACCGCCGAGAAGCTTTCCTCCGGCACCCTCGTGTCCCTGCGCAACCATTATTATCAGATAGCCGGCGCTTACCTGACCCTCGTCACAAAGCAACTCCCTCTCGCCATCAGCATAAACCCCAACTGGGCCGGTGACATCGACCTCACCCCCGGCGGCAAATAATCTTTCCGTCCGCATTACGTCATGCCCGACCTGCTCGGGCATCCCTGTGGTGACCCTTCCCGTCATTGCCGGCCTGACCTCTCCGTCATTGCCGGCCTGCCCGGCAATCCCTTCCCTGCGGCAGCACGAGACGCCCGATCACGTCGGGCGTGACGAAAACCGTCATTGCCGGCCTGCCCGGCAATCCCTTTCCCTGCCGCCAGCAGAGCCCGCCCAGCCGCAGTTCCGTTCTCTTTTCCGTCCGTCGGCCGCGTTTCGGCGAGAGACTGTCCGGGTGTTCGGGGTGAAATAGAGGCCTTTTTTCACCCCGAACGTGTTTTCTGAGGCCTTCGGGGTGAAAATAACGTTTTATTTCACCCCGAATCCTTCCTTCCCGTCATTGCCGGCCTGACCGGCAATCTCTTCCCCGTGGCCGAAAAAAATAGGCGCGCCTCACGGCGAGCCTATTTCCCTTAACACTAAATAACTTTTACTATACATGAAACGTCACAAGATTTTACCTTGTGATTTCTTTCTATTCAAATCCGGTACATCTGTAAATGCGATGTGGTTAAACTTCAATTCGTGACTTCTCCGACAAATATAGTGAAAGTTTTTTTATTTTTGCGTTATGGAAGAAAAAAAGCACGAAATTTCTCAAGTTTTGGATGTCGCGTCCCTCGCGGGACACATTCTGCTTGAGAACGGGGCCGAGATCACGAGGGTGGAGGAGACGATGCAGCGCATCGCATCACACTTCGGCGTAGATTCCGGCCATTTCTTCGTCATCAGCAACGGCATCTTCACCACGGGGTCCCTCGGCCGCTATGCCAATGTGGAATTCATCCCCATCCGGGGCATCCAGCTCTCCAAGATAGTGGAAGTTAATGACCTCAGTTACGATATTGCCGCGGACAGATGCAGCCTCGAAGAGGCGGGGGCCAGATTGGTCGCGATCCGCGACCGCAAGGGCAAGGCGGCGTGGGAGCAGATCGCCGGCTCAGCGTTCGGAGCTGCGGGCTTCGCGGCCGTGTTCGGGGGGAGTCTGATGGACTGCGCGGCTGCCTTCTGCGTGGGCGCGCTTCTCTACGTCTTCGCGCTCGGGGTGAGCTCGCGCTACTTCTCGAAGATTCTCGCGGGTATCTGCAATGCCGCCCTCGCCACGGCGCTGTGTCTCGTCTCGTACAGACTCGGCTTCGGCGACAGTCTCGCGAATATGATAATCGGTGCGGTGATGCCGCTGATTCCCGGAGTGGCGTTCGTGAACGGCGTGCGCGACCTCGCGAACTCAGACTACATCTCCGGACTTACGCGTCTGACGGACGCGATGCTCGGATTTATCTGCATAGCACTCGGCGTGAGCATCAGCTTCCTGCTGGACGGCAGGGTTTTCGGCGGGCTGATCACCCTGGAGGGGATGAGCACAAGCGCGCAGACCGCCGGACTGCTATGCCAGATGCTTGCGGCATTTGTCGGCACCGCCGCGTTCGCCGACCTTTTCGGAGCGCCGCGACGCGAATACCTCCGCACGGGCCTCATCGGAGCGATAGGCTGGGGACTGTACCTCGCGCTGATCCGCTGGTGCTCGGCCGGCATAGCGTTCTCCATCGTACTCTCGACCGTCGTGATCTGCATCCTGTCGCGTTTTACGGCAGTGCGCGCGAAGTGCCCGAGCACAGTGTATGTACTCTGCGGCATCTTTCCGCTCGTGCCCGGCGCAGGCATCTTCTGGTTCACCTATTATATGGTCTCCGCCCAATTCCTCCTTTCCTTCCACACCGGTTTCTCCGCCGTCAAAGCCGCTCTCGCAATCGTGCTCGGCATCATCATAGCGATGGAGATTCCGCAGAGGTTCTTCAGCCGCTTCAGCGCGAGAAGGTGAGGCGAGAGAGTGAGAGGTGTGCGAGAAGAGGTGGAGACTTCTCTTTCACTCTGAGCGGCAGACCCCCGCACAGCGAACTCGCACCCCGGGGACGGACGCAGCCGAAAGGACACAGCGAACTCGCACCCCGAGAACGGACGCAGCCGAACTCGCACGACACATACACATACACGGCATATAACAACACGAAAATGAAAGACATAAAAATAGCGGTCATCGGACTCGGATACGTGGGTCTTCCGCTCGCACGACTATTTTCGACCCGCTACCCCACGGTGGGCTACGATACGAACGCCTCCCGCGTCGAGGCGATATTGGCGGGACGCGACTCCACCCTCGAAGTGGAAAGCGACCTCCTTCGCGAAGCCATCGAAGTGTACGGACTGCACTGCACCGCTGATCCCGAGGGCATCGCAGATGCCAATTTCTACATCGTCGCCGTGCCGACCCCCGTGGACGCGAACAACCGTCCCGACCTCCGCCCGCTTCTGAGCGCCAGCGAGACTGTCGGCCACGTCATCTCCCGAGGCGACATCGTGGTCTATGAGTCCACGGTCTACCCCGGCGTGACCGAAGAGGAATGCCTCCCGGTGGTCGAAAGAGTCAGCGGCCTGAGGCTGAACGCAGACTTCTTCGCCGGCTATTCCCCCGAGCGCATAAACCCCGGCGACACCCTCCACACCGTCGAGAAGATAATGAAAGTCACCTCCGGCTCCACCCCTGAGACCGCCGAGACGGTAGATGCCGTGTACCGCTCAGTCATAACGGCCGGAACGCACCGGGCTCCGTCCATCCGCGTCGCCGAAGCCTCGAAGATAATCGAGAATTCGCAGCGCGACGTGAACATCGCGTTTATGAACGAGCTCGCTAAGATCTTCAACGCTATGGGCATAGACACGCGCGACGTCATCGAGGCGGCCTCGACTAAATGGAACTTCATCCCGATGTCTCCGGGTCTGGTGGGCGGACACTGCATCAGCGTGGACCCTTACTACCTGATACAGAAGGCCCAGGTCTATGGAGTCCTGCCGCGCGTGATGAGCTCCGCGAGACGTCTGAACGACGGGATGGGAGACTACGTCGCGAGCCGCGTGATACGCGCAATGAACCTTAAGGGCGTGAAGGTCAAGGACTCCAGCATCCTTATACTCGGATTCACCTTCAAGGAGAATTGCCCCGACACGCGCAACACCCGCGTCATCGACATCTGCCATTCGCTGTCGGACTATACGTCCCGTCTCACTGTCCACGACCCTTGGGCGGATGCCGCGAAAGCGCGGCGCGAATACGGCGTGCAGCTCGACAATTCCCCTCTCGAAGACCTCCGCGGACGTTTCGACGCCGTCATCCTCGCGGTCGCACACGACCAATACCGTGTTTTCTCCTCCCCGTCCTCCCCACGTCATTGCCGGCTTGACCGGCAATCCCCGCCCTCCCCGTCATTGCCGGCTTGCTCTCCACGTCATTGCCGGCTTGACCGGCAATCCCCGCCCTCCACGTCATTGCCGGCTTGCTCCCCGTCATTGCCGGCCCCGACCGGCAATCCCGTCCCGCTCACCGACATCCGTCAGCTCCTCCGCGCCCCTTCTGAAGGCGTAATCTACGACGTAAAAGGCCTGCTTGACCGCAGCCGCATCGACGACCGCCTCTGACCGCCCGCTTTGCGGCCCGCCCATCCATCCAGTAGGGAGCGTTTTTCGCCTCACCTGCAAAAGCGTAGGTTGACAAGCGGGATTACATACCATTGTAGCCTTCCACTAATCGGGCGTCTTGCACCCCATCGTCACGCCCGAATCTCATCGTCATGCCCGACCTGATCGGTTTTCGTCATGCCCGACGTGATCGGGCATCTCACGCTGCCGGCAGGGCAGATTGCCGGTCGGGGCCGGCAATGACGAAAAAAAAGGAGCCGGCAATGACGGTTTTTGTCATGCCCGACCTGATCGGTTTTCGTCATGCCCGACCTGATCGGTTTTCGTCATGCCCGACGTGATCGGGCATCTCACGCTGCCGGCAGGGCAGAT
>CAVDFQ010000044.1:0-7881 GCA_963608065.1 bacterium | reverse complement strand
GATAAGAATTTCAATCCATTACAAAGATTTTATCCTACTAAATGTCCAACCCGCCTCATTGCCGGCACCGACCGGCAATCTCTTCCCTGCGGCAGCATGAGATGCCCGATCAGGTCGGGCATGACGAAAACCGTCATTGCCGGCACCGACCGGCAATCTCTTCCCTGCGGCAGCATGAGATGCCCGATCAGGTCGGGCATGACGAAAACCGTCATTGCCGGCACCGACCGGCAATCTCTTCCCTGCGGCAGCATGAGATGCCCGATCAGGTCGGGCATGACGAAAACCGTCATTGCCGGCACCGACCGGCAATCTCTTCCCTGCGGCAGCATGAGATGCCCGATCAGGTCGGGCATGACGAAAACCGTCATTGCCGGCACCGACCGGCAATCTCTTCCCTGCGGAAGCATGAGATGCCCGATCAGGTCGGGCATGACGATGAGGTGGGGTGCTAGATTTTGCCCCCTGGGCTTCTCAGCTCCGAAATCATCGCGCGGGCGACTGCGCGGGAGGCGCCCTCCCCGCCGAGACGCTCCCTTATCTCCGCATAGTCAGAAAGCATACGGGAACGGTACTGAGCGTCGGAAAGAAGTCTGCTGACCTCAGCATAGACCTTGTCCGCAGTGAAATCGAACTGAATCAGCTCCTTCCAGGCACCCCGGCCCAGAATCAGATTCCCCAGAGAAATAAACTTCACGCGCCTCAGAACCTGCAGGAACACTCCTATGATGACAGCGCTCACCACACTCGTGGACCAGCATACCACCTGCGGAGTCCCGATAAGCGCGGCCTCCAGCGAAGCCGTCCCGGAATTTATTATCGCCGCATCGGCATAGCGCAGCACATCGTAGGTGCGTCCGAACACCACCTCCACGTTCTCGCGCGAGCCTATGTACTTTCTGTAATCCTCCATCGTGCGCGAAGGCGCTCCCGCGACGATCACCTTGCGCCCGAGCCTGTCCGCGACCTTCATACATACCGGCATCATACGCCTGATCTCCCCCTTGCGTGAGCCGGGAAGCAGCGCGACATACCCTCCCGCAGAGGAAGACACGGGAGAGTAAGGATACCCGTCGACTGCGTCGACCAATGGATTACCCACATAGGTGAATTTCAGCCCTGCGAAGGCGAAGTACGGAACCTCGAACGGGAAGATAATGTACAGGCGGTCCACCCACTGCCTGAGCTTGCGGTTGCGTCCCTCGCGCGACGCCCAGGTCTTCGGCGCGATGTACCAGAAGACCTTGAGACCGCGGCCGTGCGCGAACTCGGCTATCTTCAGATTGAAACCCGGATAGTCGATGAGAATGACGACATCGGGCTGCCAGGCGGCTATGTCCTTTTTGCAAAACTCTATATTCTTCAGGAGTTTACGGGCCTTGAGCAGCACATCCGTGACTCCCATCACCGCCCCTTCGGCGTAATCCTTCACGAGAGTCCCGCCCACGGCCGCCATCAGGCCGCCGCCCCAGAACCGGATGTCAGCCTCCGGGTCCTCCGCGCAGAGTCCCTTCATCAGATTTGACCCGTGAAGGTCGCCCGAGGCCTCGCCCGCTATGATATAGTATTTCATCGGAAATCGGTGTCAAAGCCCGCTTCGCGCAGACGGCGGCACTCGGCCTTGTCGCAGCTCAGCAGCTGATGGGCTGTCAGGCTGATATAGCCCTCCGCCATCAGATGGTGGTCCGCCCCAGGAGTATTGCGCGGATCATCGATGAAGTCCCCCACCATCACATACATCTCCTCGCCGTCCTCGGCCTTGGCCTCGAGATTTACGAGACTGTAGGCTTCCGCCTTGATGCCCAGACGGTTGCAGAAATCCTCGTCCCAGCGTCTGAATTCCTTTTCCCAGTGTCCCATCCCCTGGTGGCCGACGCGCACGCCCTTTATCCGCTCCGCAGGCAGGTTCGGAAAATTCACGTTGTAGAAAAGCCCGTACTTCCGGGCCCCGTCGGAGAGGAGCCGCTCGAAAATCTGCGGGAAGAGCTTTTCCACCGCGCTGAAGTCAGCATCGTGGTGCATATTGTCCAGCGAGACTCCGATGCCCGGCAGAGAGTTCATCGCGGCTTCCTGGGCTGCGCCCAATGTGCCTGAGTAGCAGGCGGCAGTGGCGGCGTTCGAGCCGTGGTTTATGCCGCAGACCACTATGTCGGGCCGCTGCTCGGTAAAGATCTCGTCCAGCGCGTATTTCACGCAGCTCGCGGGAGTGGCGTCCACATAGTACCGGCGCACACCGTCCCGGTCCGGGAGCCTTTTTACGGCGATGGGCCTCAGTCCCATAGTGACTGACATTCCCATCCCCGACTGGTGGTATTTCGGCGCGACGACAGTGACACTGCCATATTGGCGCATTATTCTGACAAGCGCCTTGATGCCTTCGGCGCGATATCCGTCATCGTTTGTGACAAGTATATTCATCTCTAAATCGATATTCTACCGCAAAGATATGAAAATGTCTAAAATTTTTAATAAATTTGCACCGCTTTTGCAGGGAAGATAATCGCTTGAATGATAAGCCTAACTGACCCGGAGCTACCGCTTCGGGCGGCCTGAAGGGGAAGAAAACGTTTAACTTAATAAAACAATTGATAAAATGGTAAAACTTGGTATTAACGGATTCGGCCGCATCGGCCGTATGGTATTCCGCGCAGCTGTGGAGAACTTCTCCAAAGACATCGAGGTAGTGGGCATCAATGACCTTCTCGATCCTGAGTATCTCGCTTATATGCTCAAATACGATTCTGTCCACGGTCCTTTCAAGGGTGAGGTGAAAGTCGAGGACGGCAAGCTCGTGGTAAACGGAAAGCACATCCGCATCACAGCCGAGATGGATCCTGCGAACCTCAAGTGGAACGAAGTCGGCGCTGAGGTCGTAGTCGAGTCCACAGGTTTCTTCCTCACAGACGAGACAGCCCGCAAGCACATCCAGGCCGGCGCCAAGAAAGTCATAATGTCCGCCCCTTCCAAGGACTCCACTCCTATGTTCGTTTACGGTGTGAACCACGAGACCTACGCCGGACAGGACATCATCTCGAACGCTTCCTGCACCACCAACTGTCTCGCACCTATCTCCAAGGTCCTGAATGACAAGTTCGGCATCGTACGCGGCCTTATGACTACCGTACACGCCGCTACAGCCACACAGAAGACAGTGGACGGCCCTTCGAAGAAGGACTGGAGAGGCGGCCGCGGCATCCTCGAGAACATCATCCCTTCATCCACGGGCGCTGCCAAGGCTGTAGGTAAGGTTCTCCCTCAGCTGAACGGCAAGCTCACAGGTATGAGCCTCCGCGTCCCTACATCCGACGTTTCTTTCGTTGACCTCACCTGCGAACTCGCCAAGGAGGCTTCCTACGAGGAGATCTGCGCAGCTATGAAAGAGGCTTCCGAGGGCGAACTCAAGGGTGTTCTCGGTTACACGGACGAGTGCGTGGTTTCCACCGACTTCCGTAACGACAGCCACACTTCCATCTTCGATGAGAAGGCAGGTATCCAGCTCGACAAGACTTTCGTGAAGGTCTGCGCCTGGTACGACAACGAGTGGGGCTACTCGAACAAGGTTCTCGAGATGGCAAAGGTCATCACGAAATAAGCTTCAAGAATAGTAAATCTTGCAGAGGCCGGCAGGGAGCTGTATTCCTGCCGGCTTTTTTCCGGACCTTCTGAATGAAAATCACACCTACTTATACCTGGCAAAAGACCGTCCGCAATCAGGGAGTCTTCTACAACGAGTTTTTCAAACGTCCCTGGGCACAGGGGGCGGTGCTGATAATCTGCGTATTCATCGCGATGCTTCTGGCGAACCTGCCTTTCACGAAAGACTTCTATCACAGTGTCCTCGAGACGGACTTCTCCCTCAGTTTCAGGGCCCCCGGCGGGGAGAGGGTGCTGTTCCCGAGGGATATGACGGTGGAGAGCTTCATCAACGACATACTGATGACGGTGTTCTTTTTCACCGTGGGTCTGGAAATCCGCAGGGAGATGAAGACCGGAGAGCTTTGCTGCCCGAAGAAAGCGATGATGCCGGTCATTGCGGCATTGGGCGGCGTCCTGGCGCCGGCCGCCATATTCTGCTGCGTGAATGCGGGCACGGCTTCCGCCTCCGGCTGGGGCATTCCGACGGCGACCGACATCGCCTTTGCGGTGGGCATACTCTCGATTCTGGGCGACAAGGTTCCGCTTTCGCTGAAGGTCTTTCTCACGGCGCTGGCGATTGCCGACGACCTGATCGCCATTCTGGTGGTAGCGTTTTTCTACGGCGGGCAAATCGATCCGGGGCTGCTCTGCGTGGCCCTGCTGCTGATACTCTTCGGGGTCGTCGCGAACAGGCTCGGTGAGAAACGGGGTTTTTTCTATCTGGTCCCCGCGCTCGCCATCTGGACTCTTTTCTACTATTCCGGCATCCACGCCACGATGTCCGGCGTGGTGATGGCCTTCCTGGTGCCTATGGCACCGCGCTATTCCGAGTCCTATTTCCGGGAAAAGAGCCGCCGCTGCTACAGGAGGATTTCCGAATGTGAGGACGGGCCTTTCCCGAACGGAAGACAGAGGCACTATCTGCGCAAGATAGAGAGAGTGTCGCGCGGCAGCGTCTCTATGAGCGCGAGGCTGGAACATAAGCTGTCTCCGATAGTGAATTTCGTCATTATGCCGCTTTTCGCGCTGGCGAATGCCGGAGTGGAGATAGCTGACCCGTCCTACCTGAGGATTTTCTCATTCGATGCCGTCACGGGCGGTGTGGGACTCGGGATTTTCCTGGGACTTGTCATCGGGAAGCCGCTGGGAATCTCATTGGCGAGTTTCCTCGCCCTCAAACTGGGCGTGGGACAGATGCCTTCGAACGCGAGCCGCAAGATGCTCGTCGCAGTGGCCTGTCTGGGCGGTATAGGTTTCACTATGTCCATCTTCGTGGACACGCTCTCCTTTTCTGACCAGAGTCCGGAAGTTATGCAGCAGCTGCGCGATATGGGCAAGGTGGCCGTGCTTATGGCTTCCCTCGCCGCCGGAGTGCTCGGCGCCCTGCTCATCAACATAGTCTCCCGCATAGAGAAAAGACAGGCCTGAAGCTTGTGAGGTCTTCCGGATTGTAGTATCTTTGGGGCCGCAATTGTCGGAAACGGGCAGTTTCCGCCTAAAAAAACGATTATGAAACACATTTACGAACTTGCGCTGGTGCTGCTCTGCTTCGCCGCAGCCCAGTCCACACTTTCCGCCCAGAAGGTTTCCGGGCGCATCACTCTCGAAGACGGTGTTTTCTACAACGCTGAAGGATATCGGATTTCCGACTCCCAGGCTCTGGAGTATTTCGGCCAGGACATCTATGAGGAGAGCTATGTAGGAGCAAGCCGCCAGTACAGGACCGGACGGACGCTCATAAGAGTAGGTATCCCTGTGACAGCGGCCGGTTTCGGCCTGTTCACCGCCGGTTACATAGGACTTCTGTCGTCTCTGGACGAAGATTCGGACTCTTCCGCTACAGGCTCCACGATGTGCATTATGGGCGGTCTGATGATAGCCGCAGCCGGTACCGTGTGTCTGGAAGTCGGTATCCCGTTCAAGATTATAGGCAGAAACCGTCTGAGCAGTATAGAGAGCCACTACAATGCTTCGATAGCCGACCGCACGCCGCTGCGTCCTGAGCCATATCTGAGCCTGCAGTCAAGCCGCCACGGGATAGGTCTGGCCTTCCACTTCTAGGAGGTCCGGATGCCGCTTCCTGCGGCCCGGACGGCCGATGCTCAAGTGAGGTATCGGCAGGATAATCAAAACAGAAAGAAGGTGACAAAAGTCACCCTCTTTTTTCATCCTTACTAAAAGCAAGAGAGTGACCGGAAAGTCCTGCAGACTATCCGGTCACTCTCTTCTCTGTGCTCCCTTAGGGGCTCGAACCCTAGACACCCTGATTAAGAGTCAGGTGCTCTACCAACTGAGCTAAGGAAGCAATATTTCGAAAGAACTCCGTTCAAATCTTGTGACCCGTTCGGGGCTCGAACCCGAGACCCCCACATTAAAAGTGTGATGCTCTACCGACTGAGCTAACGAGTCCTCCGTTTTGGGATTGCAAAGGTAGGACTATTCTTCGAATACTCCAAGCGTTTTTTAAACTTTTTTCAAAAATTTCGTCTGACCCTGTCTTTGTCGGAGAGTATCATATCCCGGGCCGGGATCTGCCAGTCTATGCCGAGGGAAGGACTCAGCGGATGATAGCCGTCTTCTGCCTCAGGATTATAGAAAGCATCGCATTTGTACTGGAAGAGAGCCGTCTCGGAAAGCACCGAGAAGCCGTGAGCGAATCCTGCGGGAATCCAGAGCTGGAGGTGATTCTCCCCCGAGAGTTCCACGGCTACGTAGCGTCCGTAGCTCGCACTCCCCTCCCTCAGGTCCACCGCCACGTCCAGGACACGTCCCCTCACGCAGCGCGTCAGTTTCCCCTGGGCATACGGTGCTTTCTGGAAATGCAGCCCCCGTACCACGCCGTAGGCGGAAAAGGACTCGTTATCCTGCACGAAGCGCTTCCCCACCGGCACCGCCGCATCGAACTCGCGCTGCGAGAAGGACTCGAAAAAGTAGCCGCGCGCATCCTCAAAGACCTTCGGACGGACTATCAGAAGTCCGTCAATGTCTGTTCTGATGAATTCCATTACGTAAGGATGGTTGGTAAAGTTTCTATAATAGCTGCTGCAGTCTGCCGTTTTCCACAAGATACTCCTCCACTATCGAAGCCGCAAGAGCGCAGAGCTCCGCGCAGGGACGCTTCCTGTAGTATTCCGCCGTCCGCTCCGACGGCACCGGACTCTCGACCGGGAGCCGCTTTTCGCCCCCGGAGCCCGACTCCCCCGCAGCCTGCTCCCAGGTATGGGACGGAACCGGAAGACCGAGAAGCTCCCGGCAGACGATGGAGCCGGTCTGCTCGCGGAAGCGCGCGGCGAAAGACTGTACGAGGGCGTAATTGGACGCCTTGGCGGCCTTGTCTTCCGGCGGAGCCGGACAGATGAAGCCGGCGAGAATGGTCATTCCGGAGACGGTGCCGCAGACTTCGCGCAGTCGGCCTATCCCGCCGCCGAAGCCGGAGCACAGCGCCTTGAGCTGCTCCTCGCCGGGACCTCCGCACTCCGCGATGAAGTCGCTGAAGGAAAGCACCACCGCCTGACAGCAGTTGTACCCTTCCTTGAAGAGAGCATATGCTTTTTCTGAGCGTGTCATAAGTTTTCTTTGTGTCCGGCGAATATACGGAATGATTCTTAAATGACGTGTAAGTAAGCCTTAAAAAAACTCCAGCTGCCCGGCCGATGAAGCGAAAGAGAAGTCCCGCAATACCGTGATAGTCGCCCCGGCGTTCTCGCCCGACTGGGGAGATGCGGACATCACGGAGAGCTATCTTTTCACTATAGGTTTCCTGCCCGTCTCTGGTCACCTCTCCTCCGACCCTCTCGGGCGTGGATGCTCCGTCAAGCTGCACCATCGCCCTGACCGACGCCGCGTTCAAGTTCACCCTTGACGAGATTCCGGCCACGACCACGAACCTCAAGCTCATCATCCAGGCTTCCGCGCCACAGAGCAACGGCATCACCCGTGCCTACAGCAAGGCTGTCCAGATCGGAGACCCGAGGACCATCGCCGCCGAGGACTACGACATCAAGGCCGACTACGAGGCGGTACACGGGGCGGTCAGCGCAGGAGCGCCGAAGGTGTTCTTCAAGTACTTCTACGTCAATACCGCCACCGGCGAGAAGTCCGGCGATATGTTCGCCTCCGCGAAGCCCGGAGCATAGATCCTCTCTGCCCTTCATCGCCCCGTCACTTGAAGTCTTCGTCAGAGATGGCGGCCCCGGTGACGGGGCTTTGTTATTTACTTATGCCGGTTTCTGAACCGCTCTTGTA
>CAVDFQ010000043.1:0-8226 GCA_963608065.1 bacterium | reverse complement strand
TCTCAAAGAAATCGACCTTAGCTTTTTCTTTTTTATCTACTTGCGAAACTTGAATAGATTATAAGAGAATATGAGTACAGTAAAGAAATGCGCCGCGAAGGAGAGAATCCTGGAGGCGGCGAGAGAATTGTTCGGGAAGTTCGGCTACGAGAAGACGACTCTCGAGGGCATCTGTCACAAGACCGGCAAGGCCAAAACATCCATCTATTACTATTATGACGGCAAGCAGGCCCTGCTGAAGGACATCGTGGAGCGGGAATTCGCGCAGATAAAGGAAAGCCTCGAAAAGGTGCTGACCATCGACGAGAACCTGACCGCAGCACAGATACGGACCTATCTTAAAGAAAGGATAAACCAGATGCTGTCTATGCGGGTCTATCCGCAATTCATAGTGAACCGGTATTCGGGGACTGAAGATGAAGCCGATGCGGTCATCAGCGGCATCAGGGAGGATTTCGACAAGTGGGAGAGGCGGGAATTCTATGATATCTGCCTTATGGGGAAGCGTAACCATATCCTTGCAGACGCCGTGCAGCCGGACGCCTTCGCGGATATGATACTGATGCTGCTCAAGGGCATAGAAAGCCAGCTCGTAATCACCAAGGAAACGGAAAGCAGCGTAGCCACCTTCGATGCGATGGTGGATTTTCTCATAAGGGACAAAAACTGAGTAATGATGAAGGGAAAAAAAGCCGGTAAAGTTTTTTAAGAGTTACCGAGTAGTGATGAAAACAAAGTTGGTTAAGATATTATTTAAGAGTTACAAAAAGGCAACGATATGAAAATCAGTCATTCTGTGATGCTTCTGATAGCCGCGGCGGCGGTCGGTGCCGCCTGTCAGAATCCCGCGCAGCGGGGGTGCTATGAAAAGTCTGCCGTGAAGGTCCGCATTCAGACCGTGCAGAGCGAAACCGGCATTTCGGGCAAGACCTACGTCGCCCGGGTGGATGCGGCGAAATCCATCGTGCTCACCAGCCCGCTTCCGGCGACGCTCGAGCAGATAGACGTGCGTCAGGGAGACAAGGTCAGCTGTGGGCAGGTAGTAGCGAGAGTAAAAGCCGAGAGCGCAGAAAACGCATTGGACGCTGCGGCGGCCACGCTCAGGCAGGCTCGCGACGCGAACGAGCGTCTGGAGTCGGTCAGGGACAACGGCAGCGTGAGCGAAGTGAAACTCATCGAGGCGCAGACGCGGCTCGCTCAGGCGCAGGCCGCGTACAATCAGGCCCTCAAGGCTGTGCAGGACTGCTCGATCAGAGCTCCGTATGCGGGAACGGTGAGCGAGGTCTATCTCGCTGAGGGTGAGAGGGTCGTGCTGGAAAAACCGATACTCAGACTTGTGGACGCTTCCTCTCTTGAGCTTGTTATAGCGGTGCCCGAAGCGGAGATGGGTGAGATGGGGATTGGCCGTAAGGCCGTCCTGACAGTGCCGGCACTCGGGAACGCCGTCACCGGAGTGCGGATCGTGCGCAAGGGAGTCGAGGCTTCGCCGCTCTCTCACACTTATGACTGCATCCTGCTGCCGGAGGGGAAGGTCGAGGGGCTGCTGCCGGGGATGGTCGGAAAGATAGCTTTCGAGGATGCAGTGGATCCGCAGATCGTGATTCCGGCCTCGGCGGTGCGCACAGACGCGGACGGACGCTATGTCTGGACGGTCGACGAGAGCGGCAGCGTGCGTAAGACGCAGGTCACGACAGGCGGATTCTCGGGTGAGGGAGTAATCATCTCCGGGGGGCTGGCCGAAGGAGACCGTCTTGTGGTCGCAGGGATGTCGAAGATATCCTCCGGGATGAAAGTGGAAGCGTTATGAGTGCTAAAGACAGAAAAGGCGCGATAGCTTCAGTGGTGAGCGGGGCGATCCGCTACAGGAGCATCGTGTATATGATTCTCGGTATGCTCATCGTGCTGGGAATCTACGGGCTGTCGGATATGGACAAGGATGAGTTCCCGACTTTCGAGCTGAAGCAGGGGCTTGTGGCGGCGGTGTATCCCGGAGCTGACGTGCATCAGGTAGAGGAAGAGGTCGGAAAGCCTCTGGAGAGTCTTCTCTTCACCTTTTCGGAAGTCAGCCGCAGGGACACCAAGGTGGTCTCGAAGGACGGGATGTGCTATATCTATGTGGATTTCACGGACAGCGGGAACAAGGACGAGGTCTGGTCGAAGATAAAGCTGAAGATAAACGCCTTCAGACAGAGTCTGCCGCCGGGAGTGCTCGCGGTGGTGGTGATGGATGATTTCAGCGCGGTGAGCACGCTGCTGATAGCGCTGGAGTCGCAGGACAAGGGGTGGAGCGAGATGAAGGACTATGCGGACGCCCTCTCGGACAGGCTACGGCTTCTGCCGCAGCTCGCCAGCGTCAAGGTGCTCGGGACGCAGAGCGAGGAGATCGCAGTGACTCTGGACGCGGACCGCCTGTCGGCCTACGGGCTTTCGCCGGGAAGTCTCGCGCTGGACTATCAGACTTCCACTCTGCAGACCCCCGGAGGCTCGTTCTCGAGCTTCGGGACTGTCTCGCCGGTGCACGTTCCGAAGGTGGTCTCGGACGAGCGTGAACTCGCCGACAAGATAGTGCTGCACACTCCGGACGACAGGACGCTCAGGCTCGGGGACATAGCTTCTGTGGAAAGACGCTACAAGGACCCGGAATCCTTTATCAGCTACAACGGACACACGGCGGTGATACTCTCCGTGGAAATGCGTCCCGACAACAATATCGTGGCGTTCGGAAGGGATGTGGACAGGGTTCTCGAAGAGTTTACCTCCGGAGCCCCGGACAGTATCAGCATCTCGCGCATAACCGACCAGCCCAAGGTCGTGGGCACGTCCGTGTGGTCTTTCCTGAGGGACCTGGTGATTTCGATGCTCGTGGTTATCGCCGTGATGCTGCTGCTTTTCCCTATGCGCTCCGCGCTTATCGCCGGCTCGGGCGTGCCGGTCTGCACCGCCGTCGCCCTGGCCCTGATGTACGCTTCCGGGATCTGTCTGAACACGGTTTCTCTGGCGGCGCTCATAGTGGTGCTGGGAATGATAGTGGATGACTCTGTCATCACTATGGACGGGTATATGGACAAGCTGGGCAGGGGGATGCCGCGGCTTGAAGCTGCCGCCGCAAGCGCCCAGGAGCTCTTTATGCCCATGTTTATGGCCACGCTCGCCATCTCGCTGATGTTCTTCCCTATCCGCAACATCATTTCCGGCTATCTGGGAGACTTCGTGGACACCTTCCCCTTCGTCATCGCCTTTTCGCTGATGACATCACTGGCCTACGCCATTCTGGTGGTCCCTTCTTTCGAGGTGAGATACATCGGCAGTGCGCGTTCCACCGGCAAGGGCTTCCTGACGAGAATGCAGCAGAAGATGTTCTCCGGGATGCAGAACGGCTACGAATGGCTGCAGGAGGGGTGCTTCCGCCATCCTATGCTTACCATCCTGGGAGGCTTCTGCGCGATAGGTCTGGGGCTTCTGATGTTCACGCGTATAAATGTGCAGCTGATGCCTATGGCTTCGCGTCCGCAATTCGTGGTGGAGGTCTATCTGGACCCTTCGGCGGACCTGCAGCAGACGCAGGCAGTGTCGGATTCGCTTTCGAGGATGCTGAGGCGGGATGAGCGCATAGTCTCCGTGACCGAATTCATCGGCACCGGGACCCCGCGCTTCCACGCCACCTACGCCCCGATCCTTCCGGGCAGGAACATAGCCCAGCTCGTGGTGAACACCACTTCCGAGAAGGCTACGGAGTCCTTCCTCGCCGAATGCGAGGACTATTACGAGTTTTACTTCCCCGAGGCTCAGATACATTTCAAGCAGATGGCCTATCAGGTCTCCGCCTCCCCGGTGGAAGTCCTGGTGAGCGGGGATGACTATGAGGCTCTCCTCCCTGTGGCTGAGCAGATAAAGAGCTTTATGGAGACAGTCCCGAGCCTGAAGTGGGTGCACTCCGACGCGGACTGGTACCTGCCGGGCATCTCGCTCGAGCTGAAAGAGGAGGAGGCGTCCCGTGTGGGCGTGAACCGTTCGCTGATGAATCTCTCCCTGGCCGGAACTCTGGAGGGCATCCGCATTTCTTCCATACGCGAGGGGGACGAGGAGATACCGGTAAATCTCTACACTTCCACTCTGACCGGGGACAGCCCTTACGAGGCTCTCGCGAATACCCTCGTGCCGTCTTCGCTGCCGGGGCTCTCGGTTCCGGTGCGTCAGGTGGCGGATATGACCCCGCAGTGGGAGCCGGAGCGGCTGTGCCGCGTGGACGGCAGGACCTGCATAGCGGTGGGAGCCGACCTCAAGTACGGCCAGAGCCAGCCTGTTCCTATGCGCGAAGTCCGCCGCTTCCTCAAGACTCTGGATGTACCCGAGGATGTGGATATTTCGCTCGGCGGCCTGGACAGCATAAACGGTCAGGTGGGCCCGGAAATAGCCCTCTCGTTCTTCGCTGCGGTGATGATACTCTTCTTCTTCCTGGTCTTCCATTTCAAGAAGGTATCCCTCGCCGTCCTGACCATAATCCTCTCTTCCATCTGCCTTTTCGGCGCTTTCCTCGGACTCTGGATCTTCGGTCTGGACTTCTCGATGACCGCCGTTCTCGGACTCATCAGTCTGGTGGGCATCATAATCAGGAACGGCATCATAATGTTCGAGTATGCAGAGGAGCTTCGCTTCGAGCATGGCGTCCCGGTGAAGGAAGCCGCAGAGGAGGCCGGCAAGCGCCGTATGAGACCTATCTTCCTGACTTCCTGCACGACCGCTCTCGGCGTGCTGCCTATGGTCATCAGCGCTGACCTGCTCTGGATGCCGATGGGAGTGGTGATCTGCTTCGGCACTCTGCTCTCGATGGTGCTCATAACTCTCATAATGCCGGTGTCCTACTGGCTTATCTTCAGAGGCTCCGACTCGAAGACAGCTGCGGACGCTGACACTGACGCTGACGCGTCCAATCCCTCCCCTGCGGCATCGCCGGCCCTGATGTCCGATAACAATTAAAGAAAAAGACGATGATTAAAAAAACATATATGATTGCGCTGCTCGCGCTCTCTTCTTTCGCTGCCCCGGGGCAGCCGGCCCCGGACCTCGAGCGGACCTGGGGCGAAGAATCGCTGAAGGCATCATTCGCGGCCCCGGGCCGGGGGGGGTCTGCTGCGGACCTCTCCGCTCCGGAAGACTCTTCGGCCGTCATCACCCTGAGCCTCGAAGACTGCCGTGCCCGCGCCATCGCGGACAATGTCCATATGCGCAATGCCCGTCTGGACGTAAGTGCCGCCTCCTTTCAGAAACGCGAGGCCCTCTGGGAGTTTTTCCCGAGTGTCACCGCGATAGCGGCGGGATACAAGGCTCACAAGCCTTTAGTGGAGATGTCCGCCGAGGATATTCTGGGCGAGAATGCGAAAGGTCTGGTGGAGACTATGGCCACGATGTACGGCATAAACACCTCATTTTCAGGTCTGGGGGACGGATATCTGACAGCCGTGCAGGCCATCCAGCCGGTATTTGCCGGGGGCCGTATCGTGAACGGGAACCGTCTTGCCGCCGTGGGACGGGAGGCGGCTCTGCTGAGCCTCGACATTCAGAAGCGTAAGACCGTCAGCGAGGTGGAGGACCTCTGGTGGCAGGTGTTCTCGCTGGAAGAGAAACTGCACACGCTGGATTTTCAGCAGTCTGTTCTGGACACTCTCTGTACCAATCTCTCTTCCGCCGTCTCCGCCGGTCTGTCGGCGGAGACAGCTGCGCTGCAGCTGGAACTGAAGAAAAACGAATTGGCCGCAGGCCGCAGAAAACTCGAAAGCGGAGTCAGGCTCGTGAAGATGAATCTGCTGAATGCCATAGGGATGGACTACAGCGTGACCAGGGCAGGGGCTTCGCAGGAGAGGCCGCATCCGGACGATGTCCGCCTCGATGCCGGAGTGGCGCTGCCCCTGGTTCCCGAAAGCTATTGGCGGGACCCGGAGACGGTGCTGATGGGGATGGATGAGGTTCAGCTGCTTGCGCTGAACGTGAAGGCGAAGCGGCTGGAGAAGAAGATGGCGGTGGGAGAGGCTCTGCCGCAGGTCTCCGTAGGGGTTGCGGGTGGCTATTTCGATCTGAATGACGACGGGAAGACGAACGCGCTCGCTTTCGCGACGGTGCAGATTCCGCTGTCGGGATGGGGCAAGACTCTGCGCAAAGCGCAAAGACTTGAGACTCAGGCACAGAAGGCTGAGAATGAGAGGGATTATCTGCAGCGGCAGCTGCGCCTTCAGCTGGACAGGCTCTGGCTGGACCTGACTTCGGCCTACGACCGGTGGCAGCTGTCCGAGCAGGCCCTGATGACTTCTCGCCGGCTTTATGAGGCGGCCCTGTCGAATTATGCCGCGGGGCTCGTTCCTCTGCAGGAGCTGCTCGAAGCGGAGAGCGTTCTGCGCACGGACTCTTCAGAGCGCTGCGACAGGCTCATCGAGTACCGGACTGCGGTCAGGGAATACCTCGCGCTGTAGAAGGCGGTGAGGGGGGAAACCTTATCAGAATACCAGGCTCTGGAGCCAATAAACTGCGATGCCGGAAAAATAGCCGAGCAGAGCCATCCAGGAAATGTTCTTCAGATACCAGCCGAAGGATATCTTCTGAAGCCCCATCACCACGACCCCCGCAGCGGAACCGATGATGAGGATGCTTCCGCCGACTCCGGCGCAGTAGGACAGAAGGCTCCAGAACGAACCGTCCACCCCATAGAGCAGAGTGTCTTCCATTCCGGCAGGAACCAGGTCATACATACCCATACAACTCGCCACGAGAGGGACATTGTCCACTACGGAAGACAGGATGCCTATGATGCCGGTCACTATGTAAGGATTGCCGTCGAAGGCTGTGTCCAGCCTCTCTCCGAAAGTCTTGAGCACGCCCGTCTGCGAAAGGGCTGCGACTGTGGTCAGGATTCCGAGGAAAAAGAAGATGGTGCTGAGGTCCACCTTGTGCAGAAGTCTCGCGATGTCCGGCAGGGTGTCCGCCGCTATCTTTTTCAGGCGCTTCTGCTTGAAGATAAGCTCAGTGACTACCCAGAGAGAGCCCAGAACCATCATAATGCCCATAAACGGAGGCAGGTCGGTAAGGAGACGGAAGACAGGCACGAAGATGAGGCCGCCTACACCGATGAAAAACACTATGCCGCGTTCCTTCTTGGAAATCAGGACAGTACCATTCGCGTTTTCAGGCTTTTCGGCCGGAGCAAGCACCTCGCCCTTGAGCCGGGAGCTGATGAGCAGACCGGGAACCAGTACGGACACTATGGAAGGCAGGATGATGGCCTTGATGATTCCGAAAGAGGAGATATTGCCCTTGACCCAGAGCATAATGGTGGTGACGTCTCCGATAGGCGAAAAGGCGCCGCCGCTGTTTGCCGCAAGGATCACCATCGAGGACATCAGCAGGCGGTCAGTCTTACCGTCGATGAGTTTGTTCAGCACCATAATCATCACTATGGAGGTGGTGAGATTGTCCAGGACCGCGGACAGGAAGAAAGTGATGAAAATCAGCCTCCACAGAAGCGTGCGCTTGCTCTTCGTCCTGAGCCTGTCCTTTACGAAGTTGAAGCCGCCGTTAGTATCGACGACCTCGACGATGGCCATGGCTCCCATCAGGAAGAAGAGGGTCTCACAGGTCTCGCCGAAACTTGTGGTGAACTCCGGAGTGGCTCCGTAGGTGACGTTGTAAATAGTCCAGCATATCACGCTCATCAGAAGGGCGATGGCGGATTTGTTGATTTTGGTGTAGCTTTCTATGGCTATCAGCACATAACCCACCAGAAAAACTATGACAATCAGTGTCGTGGTCATATATACAAGTCTCTTAACAAATTTCTGCCGGATCCGCCACATCGGCTTACGCGTGTTTGCGCGACGGCTGACCGGTGTTTGTCCCGGTGTTTGTCCCGGTGTTTGCGCGGAGGCTCCGGAAACGGGCGCGAAATTACAGATTATAACGATAATCTGCAAATCCGCTACTATCTTGAAGCTTGTCGGGGCTCATCTGCAAACTCCCGTGTCATTGCCGGAAGCATGAGATGCCCGATCAGGTCGGGCATGACGAAAACCGTCATTGCCGGCCGGCTCTCCACGTCATTGCCGGCACCGACCGGCAATCTCTTCCCTGCGGCAGTATGAGATGCCCGATCAGGTCGGGCATGACGAAAACCGTCATTGCCGGTTACCTGGACAAAAAGTAGGATGATTTGACAGCTATTTTTGCCGGGTGGACAAAAAG
>CAVDFQ010000042.1:0-9784 GCA_963608065.1 bacterium | reverse complement strand
CTTTTTGTCCACCCGGCAAAAATAGCTGTCAAATCATCCTACTTTTTGTCCAGGTAACCTAAAAACTGGCCTTTTCGTGGAAAGTGGTCGAGACTAAAGTGCTTTAGACGAAAGAGGTTGACCGAAAATGGTCAACCTCTTTGGCTCCCCCTCGGGGACTTGAACCCAGGACCCCCTGATTAACAGTCAGGTGCTCTAACCAACTGAGCTAAGGAGGAGTGTTTTCCTTACGGGAGTGCAAAGGTACTCCAAATTCTCGGTTATGCAAATTTTTTTTGAGTTTTTTTGCCGGGGCGCAGCGGCGGTGATGAAAAAAGTTCCAAGTTATGACGAAGGAGTTACGTAATTAAGTGGAGAGTTTTTATCTTTGTGACGCGAAGGGCGGTTCCGGCCCGGAGTTGCGGTGACGCGAAGGGCGCTCCAGTCCGGAGTAGCACCAGTCCGGAGCAGCACCAGTCCGGCAAGTGTAAGAGCCGGGTAGTTATGAAGGCTGCCGGACTCGCCGTAGTCACGTAAACAGAATGATGGTATGGATATAGACCTTTTATCGAAGATGGTGGGAGAACTGATTCTCGACCACGATGAGCTGTCGCTCCCGGGATTGGGAACTTTCGTCGCTGAGGAAGTGCCCGCCTCCTTTTCCGACAGGGGCTATACCGTGAATCCTCCGTACCGCAAGCTTTCATTCTATCAGCGTCCCGAGAAAGACCATCTGCTCGTGGATTTTTACGCCGGCTCGAACGGTCTGTCTTTCGAGGAGGCATCCCTTATAATAGCCCGTTTTCTGGATGAGATGAAATCCGTCCTCAAGGAAAAGAAGGTGATAGTGATGCCCGGCCTGGGCCGTCTGCGTGCTACCAGGGAGAATAATTTCTTCTTCGTTCCGGATGCCGACCTGGACATCTATCCGGATGGATTCGGTCTGCGGGCCGTCTCGATGAAAAACCACACCGAGTCGCGTGCGCAGCTCAGCGAGGCGGTGGGGAGGCTCAGCGGAATGCTCTCAGAGACAGAGGCCCTTTCGGGCAATGCGGGGACGTCGCCGGAGGCCGCAGAGGCAGAGGAAGTGGAGATTCAGGGCGGGGGCAGGACTTCTGAGGCGGTGAAAAGACCTGAGGAAGATAGGCGGGCTGAGGAAACAGCAGAGGCAAAGAGCCCTGTGGAGCTGACGCGGACAGAGGTAAAGACCCCGGTGGAGGCGAAGGAGGCTGAGGAAACAGCGGAGGAAAAGTCTGCGGATAAGACCCCGGATAGGAAAACGGAGCGCAAGACGCGGAAGGGGAGAAAAGGATTGGCCGGAGGCCTCAAGGTCCTGCTGGCGGCCGCTGCGGTGCTCGCTCTGGCGCTGGGGGGATTCCTGCTGCTCGCGCACGTGGCGCCGGAGTTCATCGACTCGCTGCTCTATACTCCTGAGGAACTCGAAATCCTGAATTATCCGCTCTCTTAGACGATGGTCGAGCTTTTCTATCCTTCCGGTTCAGTGCCGTTCGTACCCGCAAGGGATGCTCTCGCAAGCCACGCCGCCGAAGAAATACTTCCGCTCTGCGATGCTTCAGGACAGGTGACTGCCTGCGCCCTCAGAAGCTATTGCCACAGTCCCGCGCGCCCTCTGCACCCGGTCGTGCACCTTCACCTTCTGCGCCGCGACGGCAGCCTCTATCTTCAGAAACGCTCGATGGAAAAGGACTTCCTCCCGGGACTCTGGGATACGGCCGTAGGCGGCCATATAACTTATGGCGAGACGGTTATGGAAGCTCTCTATCGTGAGTCGGCGGAGGAGCTGGGCCTGCAGGACTTCGCTCCGGTGAGTCTGCTCAGCTATGTGTGGGAGTCCCCGCGCGAACGCGAATTCGTGAATGTCTTCGCGGCAGTCGGTTCCTACGCGCCTAAACCGGACGGCAAGGAAGTCTCGGAAGGACGATACTGGAGCTTCGCGGAAATAGAAAAATGTTTGTCCGATTCGCTTTTTACTCCTAACTTTGAGAGCGAGTTTCTCAGGGTGCGCGGCGCTCTGGAGGCTCTTTTGTGACAGAGGCTCCCGCTACGGAAGGAGGAGTCTTTCTGCCGGGACCACACACTATATGCTATTATGACCGGAGACGAAATCGCATTGCAGAAATTCATAAACGACCAGCTGTCCATCTGGCCGGCAGTATCCTCGGCTTTCCGGGACCTCAAGTCCGTACAGGTCAGGAATCTGGATGTATGTGGCCTCAAGGTGACGCTGCAGCATAATCCGGCGCGGATAGTCTCCACGACGGCATCCATAGACCCTGCCGCCATCAAGGCGCGTCCCTGTTTCCTCTGTCCCGAGAACGAACCGCCGCTTCAGATGCGGCTCAGTTTCGACGGGCGCAAGGACCGGGGTTACAATATCCAGGTAAATCCCTACCCCATATTCCCGCAGCATCTCGTGATAGCGTCGAAACGTCACGAGCCGCAGTCCATCTGGCATCACTATGTGGATATGCTGGATCTGGCGGCCGCCTATCCGGGCTATACCTTCTTCTATAACGGCCCCCACTGCGGAGCCTCGGCACCCGACCATCTTCACTTCCAGGCTTGTCCGCGCGGCCTTATGCCGCTGGAGAATGCCGTAAACGACAGTCTCTCCAAGCTACAGGACAGGGGAGCCCCGGGACTGGACTATGTCACTTCCGTGCGGGACGCTGAGCTATATCACTTCACGGGGTATATCCGCGGAGTCTTCGTGCTGCGCGGAGAGACTTCGAAATCTGTCGCCAAGCTCTTCTACCGCCTTCTGGACACGGCTCCCGTCGAGCCGGGGGAGAGCGAACCGAGGTTCAATCTCTTCAGCTATTGCGCCGAAGGCGAGTACCGCAGCTTCGTGGTCCTGCGCGACAGGCTATGGTCGCATCACTATCTCGCGGAAGGCGAGCAGCGGGTCACGATGAGTTTCGGCTGCGCGGACATCGCGGGCTTCTTCATAGCTCCGCTGTCCTCGGATTTCCGGAAGATGAGTCCGGAACTGCTGACTGAAATGCTGGAAGAAGTGGAATTGAAACCAAAAGTAGAAAATATGATAAAGTCAAGACTTACACGTACCCAGCCTGTGATCCAGGTGGGGATAATGTCCGCCCCGACCATCCGTTTCGAAATCATTTCCGACGGAGCGGGCCCGCAGAGCGTCAGTTTCAGGGACGGAAAGATAGACTATAACGGCGTCCTCTACGACGAGCTGTGTTTCGACGCGGTCACTATGTCGACCCTTTTCGCCGAGCCTTCGTTCATTCTGTATGACGTGGTCATAGGAGTGGATTTCCACTGGCAGCGGAAGGTGAACCAGACCTTCGCGGGGTCTCTCCGCTTCATCGTGGAGGGTGACAAGGTGACGGCCATAAATTCCATAGGAGTGGAGGATTACCTTCTGAGCGTAATCTCCTCCGAGATGAAGTCTTCCGCCACTCTGGAGTTCCTCAAGGCGCACGCGGTCATCTCGCGTTCCTGGGTGATGAGCCAGCTGGAGCACCGCAAGCATCCCGCTTCCGCGCCGCTCATAAATGAGGATACATATATCACCTGGTTCGACCACGATGACCATACGCACTTCGACGTGTGTGCGGATGACCACTGCCAGCGCTACCAGGGCCTTTCCATGGCTGTGGGAGAAACCGTTCGCAAGGCCATAGACGAGACCTGGGGCCAGGTTCTGACTTTCGGCGGAGAGATCTGCGACGCCCGTTTCTCGAAATGCTGCGGCGGCGTTATGGAGACCTTCGACACCTGCTGGGAAGACAGGGACTATCCTTATCTTCAGGCCATCCCCGACACTCCGGACGAGCAGCCGGGCGGCGATGTGTTCTGCCATACGGACGATGATGCCATACTCTCGCAGGTCCTGAACGATTATGACCTGGAAACCAAGGATTTCTACGAATGGGAAGTCCGTTACGGCAGGGAGGAGCTGTCTGAGCTGGTGAAGCGCCGCAGCGGTTTCGACTTCGGCCTCATAAAGGATCTTGTACCTCTCGAAAGGGGAGGGTCCGGGCGTCTGCGCACTCTCAGAATCGAGGGCGAGAAGCGGACGATGACCATAGGCAAGGAGCTGATAATCAGACGCTGGCTTTCTGACAGCCATCTGAAGAGCTCAGCTTTTGACGTGCATTGGGAGGGGGATACCGTGGTGCTGAAAGGCCGCGGCTGGGGCCACGGAGTGGGCCTGTGCCAGATCGGCGCGGCGGTGATGTCCTACCGGGGATACACCTATGAACAGATTCTCGCGCACTATTATCCGGGAAGCATACTTGAAGTAAGACATTCTTAATAAAACACATAATGGCCACATACACAAAACGTAACCCCTGGCTCTGGATCCCCACGCTCTACTTTGTGGAGGGAGTTCCCTATTTTCTGGTGAACAATGTCTCGGTGCTGATGTTCGCACGTCTCGGCGTGCCCAACAGCCAGATGGCGCTCTTCACCTCCCTGCTCTATCTCCCCTGGACTATCAAATTCTTCTGGAGCCCCTTCGTGGACATCCTGAAGACCAAGCGCTGGTGGATCCTCTCGATGCAGCTCATAATGTCCGTAGCCTTCCTCTCCCTCGCGCTTACGATGCCGCGGCCTTCGGCTGAGCTGATAGCCACGGGACAGACTCCTATGAGCCTTTTTACCTTCACCCTGATACTGTTTGTCTTCGCAGCCTTCGCCTCGGCCACTCACGACATAGCGGCGGACGGCTTCTATATGCTGGCGCAGAGCCAGAGCAGCCAGGCCGCGTTCGTGGGAGTGCGAAGCACATTCTACAGGCTTGCGAACGTGTTCGGTAACGGTGTCATAGTGGCTGTGGCGGGACTTCTGGAAGTCAAGACCGGGAACATCCCTCTCGCCTGGCAGCTCACCATCGGCGGCTCGGCCGTGCTTCTGACCCTTCTGACCCTGTATCACACTTATGCCATTCCTGTTCCGGAGGCCGATGTCTCAAGGGGAGGAACAGCTGACGTCAAGTCCATATTCTCGGAGTTCGCGCGTACCATCGTAACCTTCTGCAAGAAGCCGGGCGTGATTCTCGCCATCGTCTTTATGCTCTGCTACCGTCTTCCGGAGGCCTTCCTCATCAAGATGTGCACTCCGTTCCTGGTGGCTTCCCGCGAAGCGGGCGGACTGGGGATGCAGACTGCTCAGGTCGGCATCGCCTATGGGACGCTCGGTGTGATCTTCCTGCTGCTCGGCGGCATACTCGGAGGCCTGCTCGCGTCCAGGATTGGACTTAAAAAGTCCATCTGGATAATGGCCGCCTTTATGACTCTGCCTTGTCTGAGCTTCGTGTATCTGGCGGTCGCGCAGCCTGAGAGCTTCGCGCTCATCAGCATCTGCATAGCCATCGAGCAGTTTGGCTACGGTTTCGGCTTCACCGCCTATATGCTCTATATGATGTATTTCTCCGAGGGCGAGTTCAAGACTTCGCACTACGCGTTCTGCACCTGCTTCATGGCTCTGAGTATGATGATCCCGGGTATGTTCGCGGGCTATCTGCAGGAGTTCCTCGGCTATAAGAATTTCTTCTGGATGGTGATAGTGTGCTGCATAGCCACGGTATGCGTCACCTTCCTCGCTGACAGAAAAATAGATCCTGAATACGGTAGAAAATGATGAAAAAGATTATCCTTACTCTGGCAGCTGCGATATTGGCCTTTACGGCCGCTGCTCAACCGGCGGTGAAGCCGGGCATAGAAGTGCTCCGCGAAAGGAATTTCCGGGGACTCGAAGGCAAGCGGGTCGGACTGCTCACCAATCCGAGCGGAGTGGACAGCGGGCTGCATTCCACCATCGACATTCTGTTCAATGCTCCGGGCGTGAATCTCGTGCGGCTTTTCGCTCCGGAGCACGGTGTGCGCGGTGACATCTATGCAGGCGGACACGCAGACGACACCATAGACGAGACCACGGGGCTGACAGTCTATTCCATCTACGGCAAGCACCGCTCTCCGACTCCGGAGATGCTGGAGGGCCTGGACGTGGTGGTCTATGACATACAGGATGTGGGGGCCCGTTCCTATACCTTCATAAGCGCTCTCGGGCTTATGATGCGCGCCTGCGCTCAGAACGGTGTGGAGGTTATGGTGCTCGACCGCCCGAATCCTCTGAACGGTCTCAAGGTGGAGGGCTGCTATGTGGAGCCCGGATTCCATTCCTACATCGGCGAGTTCAAGATTCCTTACGTTTATGGTCTTACTGTAGGCGAGCTTGCGCTTCTTCTGAACGAGGAGGGGCTGAACTGCGGAGAGAAGGGAGATCTGGAGCCTCTGAAATGCTCCCTCACTGTAGTCCCGATGGAGGGCTGGAAGCGGTCTATGACTTATGCCGAGACCGGCCTGCCTTGGGTGCTGCCGTCCCCTCAGGTGCCTCACGGACAGAACGCCATAGGCTATCCTTGCGCCGGGATCGTGGGCGATTTCTCTTCTTTCTATCTGAACATAGGCGTGGGTTACACCCTGCCGTTCGAGGTCTTCGGCGCCGAATGGGTGGATGCGCAGAAGCTGAAGGAGACCCTCGACAGCTACGCCATCCCTGGTGTGGCTTTCAGGACCATCCATTACAAGCCTTTCTTCGGGGCAGATCAGGGCAAGCTGCTGCACGGGGTACAGTACTACTTTACCGACTACGATGCGGCTCCGCTCACGCTTCTGAATTTCTATGTGATGCAGGCTGTCCACGAACTCTATCCGGAGCATAATCCTTATGAGGGGAAGGCGAACCGGACCCACGACATAGTCTGCGGCACGGATCATATCAGAAATACCTTCGGTCAGAACTTCAAGGTCTCGGACATCATCGACTACTGGAACAAGGATGTGCAGGCTTTCAGGGCTCTGTCCAGGAAGTATTATCTGTATAAGTAATAAAGGGAGTTGGTATAGTTTTATTTTTAGAATTATGAAACGGTTTATTTTCAGAAAGGTAGCGATGGCCCTCGTAGCGGCGACCCTCGTGGCGGCCCCGGCCGAGTCTTCGGCCCAGGTGCGCCGCAGCGGCGGTGGCTCGACGGACAGCACCACCAGGGTGAACCGCAGCACGAAGAGCGATGACTCGAAATCCGGCACCACGCAGGTGAAGCGCAGCACCACTTCTTCCACGAAGTCAAGCACCACGCAGGTGAATCGCAGCGGTGACAGCACCAGGAGCACAACCACAGTAAGGCGCAGCACTTCCACGACAGGCACTTCCACGACAGGCACCGTATCCGGGAGCGGCAGCTCCACCACCTCCGGCGGCAAGGTCGTGCGCTCAGTCCGCGAAAAAGGCTCCTCCTCTTCCGAGGGGAAATCCACTTCCTCCACAGCCCGTTCCGCGACATCCTCGAACCGTACAGGTCTTACACAGATCTCTTCCGGCGACGATGAGCCTCAGGAGGACAGAAGCGGAAATGTAGTCCGCAGGAACCTCAGCGTTACCGGCAAGGGACTCGGCGGCAGCAACGACACACGTGACAGCCGCCGCACGGGAGTACAGGGCAGTCAGAATCGCGGCAGCGAGCCTCTCCAGCCGGCGTTGAATTCCCACAGCCACGGCCAGATGCGTATGGACGACCGGCGCGACCTCTACAGGATTCCTCCGAGAGACCGTGACTTTATGACATATGACCGCATCGGTCATTTCTACCGCCCTGAGTTCCATTACTTCGGCTACAGGGTGAAGGCGCTTCCGCCGTCCTATCGGCAGATGAAGCACTGGGGACGCAGATACTACTACTGTGATGACGTCTATTACACATCTTACGGTTCCTATTACAGAGTATGCCGTCCGCCGTTCGGAGTGATCATCGATATGACGCTTAATGACCTGACCCTCGCCTCTGTACGCTTCGCATACTATCACGATGTCTACCGTGACATCTCCCGTCTGGAATCGAACTACCGCACCATTCTGCAGCAGAACCGCATCATAGCGCAGAACAACGCCCTGATCGCTCAGCAGAACTCCCGGCTCGCACTGAATTCGTCCCGGGCATTGTCAGCATATGAGATTGCGGATGCGTTGAATCTCGTCCAGAGTTACGCGGGCATTGACACCGAGTACTACTATGAGGACGGAGTTTTCTATACGGTAAACAGCAGAGGCAGGTACGAGGTCATCGTTCCTCCGGCCGGAGCGCTCATCGACCAGCTGCCTGACGATTATGACATCATCGTGCTCGGCGGCGTGGAGTACTACCGCGTCGATGACACCGTCTATCGTCTCACGCTCGTGGACGGATCGCCTTACCTCGAGGTCCTCGGCCAGCTGACCGGGTCTCTCGCGCAGCTGTATTAGCCGGCCCGATAATCACTTGTGATTACCTCACCATCAGCCTCTTCAGCCGCAGGAGCCAGTAAAGGATGCCGGCGAGGGCGATGAGCGCTCCTGCGAAGCCGACGCAGGACAGGGACAGATGCGTGGTGACGGCCCCGCCGGAGAGTGCGCCCGTGCCGATGCCCAGATTGAAGATGCCCGAGTAGATGGACATCGCCACCGCCGATTCATCCTCCGACGAAGCCGAGATCACCTCGGACTGCATCGCTATATTGTACGCAGTCACCGAGATCCCCCAGACCGCGTAGAACGCTATGGTCAGAATGTGGCTGTGCGAGACGGGCAGCATAAACGCGAGCGCGGCGATCAGCCCGCCCATCGCCAGAGTGACGAAGCTCTCGCGGCAGCGGGAGTAGAACGCCGAGAAGGCGTAACTTCCGATCAGCCCGGCTCCTCCGAAAATCATAAGCGTCGCGGTGATCATCCCCTCGGACATACCGCAGATCTGACCCAGAAACGGCTCCACGTAGCTGTAAGCGGTATAATAGCCAGTGGCAAACAGCAGGGTGAAGAGGTAGATCCCGAGCAGGATCCTGTTCCGCAGCAGCGAAGGCAGCCCCTTGATGCTCACTCCCTTGCCCGCAGGCAGCGGCGGCAGGGTGAAGAACACGAAAAGAAGAGTGGCCAGCGCGAAAAGCCCGACGCAGAGAAAGGTCATCCTCCACCCCACGAGCAGCCCGACCGCACGTCCCAGCGGCATACCCATAATCACCGCGACCGATGTTCCCGTCACCACCACGCTGAGCGCGAGGGCGCTGTGGCTGTGAGGCACCGTCCGCACCGCAATCGGCGGAATAATCGACCAGAACAGGGCGTGGGTGCAGGCCACGCAGATGCGCGCTCCCATCAGCATCCCGTAAGAGACGGAAAGAAATGAAAGTCCCTGGAACAGAGTGAAAAACGCGATGACCGAGAGCAGCAGACGGCGCATCTCCATATGCGAGAAGAGCATCGTCAGAGGCAGCGAGAGCAGCATCACCATCCACGCATAGACGGAAATCAGCATCCCCGTCTGAGCTTCCGTGCGCGAAAAGTCCTCCCCGATATCGGTCAGCAGCCCGATGGGCACGAACTCCGACGTGTTGAATATAAAGGCCGCACAGGCCAATCCTATAAGTGCCGGCCAGTTCCTGACCGACATCCTTTCCTCGTCCATAATACACAAACTAACCTTTCCGCTTCCTGCGGCCGCACTCCCTCCCCGGGGCGGGCGCTCCGAAAGCGCCCGCAAAGATAATGATTATTCCGACTTTCTATGTCTGTAAAGAAGCGTTAGCCGACTACGATGATCGGTATCGAGATGATGAAGATCCACATTAATAATCATTATACCTGACGATTGAGAGAGGCCGTTTTTCAGTCTATGTCAGAACAGGTAGTCTTTTGTGATTACTGCATCGGCATATAAGCAAATTGTTTGAAATATCAGAAAAAATAGTTATCTTGCGGCAGATGAGGTTCCACACCATAA
>CAVDFQ010000041.1:0-10053 GCA_963608065.1 bacterium | reverse complement strand
GCGGCGATGTCGACCTCTACTATGTTACCGACTTCTTCAAGGCCCTTTGGGCTGGGGAGATAATCTGACGGCTTTGGCGTTGCGCTCATATTTGGAGCATAATATATGGTCAATATCCCATTCGTTAAGTTTCATTGCGGTTTTCTCTATTTGGTCGCAAAGATATTCAGCCTGACTGCAAAAAGTCGGCAGTGAGAGGGATGGAACAATATGGAAATCCTGTTCCCTCCCGTTTCAGGCTACTTGGGGTAATCGGGATATACTAAAAGAAATTACGCATAAACTTCGCCAATTATATGCGTAAATTTATGCGTAAGTCACTTAATTCGCTGATTTTCAGCGTAAACCGTGGAGCATAGGAGAATCGAACTCCTGACCTTTTGAATGCCATTCAAACGCTCTACCAACTGAGCTAATACCCCGAATGGACTGCAAAGATAAGCGGAAATTCTGAATTTCCAAGCATCGGAGTGAAGATATGTGCATTTTTCTTCCCGGAAGGCGCAGCTTCTTTCGCAATATGTGAGAGTTTTATCTGCTCCGGAAGTTCATACAGTAAATGCTTCTTTCGTACTTTGTGAGAGTTTTACTATTTTTGCCCCGGAAGTTCATACAGAAGCTTACTTTATGTTACGAGAACAAGTAGTGTTCGGACCCGTCCATAGCCGCAGGCTCGGCTCTTCTCTGGGCATCAATCTCCTGCCGGAGAACGGCAAGATATGCACTTTCGACTGCATCTATTGCGAGTGCGGATGGAACCGTGACGGGCTGCAGGACAGGCGTCTGCCGAGCGCGCCGCAGGTGCGGGAGGCATTGGAGCGGAAGCTGGCGGGATTGGACGCCGGAGGCGGACACATAGACAGCATCACATTTTCCGGAGACGGGGAGCCGACGCTGAACCCTGATTTTCCGCAGATTATCGACGATACGCTCGCGCTGCGCGACCGCTATTGCCCGCAGGCGAAAGTTTCCGTGCTCTCGAACGCCACGCGCGTGCACGTCGAAGAGGTTTTCCAGGCTCTGCGCAAGGTGGACAATCCCATTATGAAGATCGATGCACCGACGGACGAGCTCGTCGCCCTCATCGACCGGCCGGCTCCGCCCTATCGGCTCGCGAGGGTCATCGAGGCTCTGCGGCGTTTCGAAGGTGACTTCGTGCTTCAGACTATGTTCCTGAAATGCAGCTACTTCGACTCTTCCTCTCCCGAGTGCCTGAACGGCTGGATGGACATAGTCCGCGACCTCCGGCCACGCGAGATTATGGTCTATACGCTGGACCGCCCGGCACCCGAGGAGGGACTTCAGTGCTTCAGCGAGGAGCAGATGCGCTCGATGGTGCGGCCGCTGCTGGACGAAGGCTTCAGAATTCAGATAAAGGGGAAATCCTAAATACTTGAATACTATGACTATACAGACTAACATCGGACTCTTTTGCGACTGTTTCCCTCCAGTGATGGACGGAGTGTCGGTTTGTATGCAGAACTACGCCTATTGGCTTCAGAAGAAGGTCGGCGGCGTCTGCGTCATAACGCCGCGAAACTACGGGGCTGAGTATCACGAAGACTACGAAGTGCTTCAGTATCTGTCGGTTCCCGTTCCTTTCCGCAAACCTTACGTGACCGGTATCGCGGAGATCGACCCGGTTTTCCTGACGAACATATTGAATAGGAAATTCAAGATTGTGCACGCGCATTGCCCCTTCGCTTCGGGCTGGTGCGCGGAGCATATCGCTCATATACAGCACATTCCGATGGTCGCGACCTTCCACTCGAAGTACCGTGACGACTTCGCGAGGGTGATCCCTTCGAAATTCGCAGTGGACGAGATAGTGAAGAAGATAGTGGGATTCTACGAGCGTGCGGACGAGGTCTGGGTGCCGCAGGAGTCGGTGAATGAGGTGCTTCGCGAGTACGGCTACAAGGGTGATATTCAGGTAGTCGAGAACGGCAGCGACCTCGTTGCCGACCGCCCCGAGGAGTTTTTTGCCGACGCGCGCAGAGAGCTGGGAATCGCCGCGGACGAGTTCGTGCTGCTTTTCGTGGGCCAGCACATCTGGGAGAAGAACACCCGTTTCATCATCGACGGCCTCGAAAAGATAAAGGACGTGCGTTTCCGGATGTTCTTCGTCGGCACCGGCTATGCGGCGGAAGAAATGAAGAAACTCGTGAGCGAAAAGGGACTCGAGCGGCAGGTGAGCTTCGTGGGCAGCATCACAGAGAGAGACAAAATCGTGAAATACTACGCCGCGGCCGACCTCTTCCTCTTCCCGTCGCTCTACGACAACGCCCCTCTGGTGGTGCGCGAGGCGGCGGCGCTGAACACCCCTGCCGTGATGATGCGCGGCGCGACGGCCTCGACCATTATCCGCGACGGCGAGAACGGTTTCCTGACGGAGAACGATGAGGACAGTTTCGCCGGGCTGCTCCGCACGCTCATCGCCTCGCCCGAAAGAGTGCACCGCATCGGCGTGCAAGCCTCACGCAGCCTCGTGCGCAGCTGGGAGGACATCTGCGGCGAAGTGCTCGACCGCTACAACGCCCTGCTCGCGCGCGAAAAACTCATCCATTAGCGGCAGCCCGCGAGTTTCTCCTGACTTCTCTGCGCGGCCGCTGCAGCGTCCAATCGCGGGGAATGGGTGTCTGCACAAAAGGGAGTTTTTTACAGAAAAGTCACAAATTTTAATTGTCCGTTTTTTTCGGCGATTTATCCGAACATATGACTATATTTGCCGGCCTTTTCGGAAGAGCTCCCGCACAGAAAGGAGCGGGGGGGGAGTAAAAGGCCTGAGAATTATGAAGAATAGACAAGTATTACTCGGACACCTCGCCTGTTTCACGGCGTATTCGATCTTCGGTATCAACATCATCACCACGAAGGACCTGACTGCCGGTCATCTTCTCTCTCCGATAGCCATATTCTGTCTGCGCGCCCTGGGCGCAGGATCCATTTTCTGGATAATCTCGCTGCTGCGCCCCGCCGAGAAGGTCGCACGCCGCGATTTCCCGCAGATCCTGCTGGCCTCCCTGCTGGGTTTCTTCCTCACCCAGATGACATTCCTGACCGCAAGTCCCATCATCACCCCGATGGGCTGGTCCGTGGTGTGCTCCGTCACGCCTATCTTCACTATGTTCATAGCGGCCATAGCCCTCAAAGAACCTATCACCGGCAAGAAAGTGTCCGGCGTACTGCTCAGTTTCATCGGCATAGTCTTCCTGATTCTCACGAGCAAGACCTCATCTTCCGGCCCCGAGACTTCTTCGGTCTGGGGATATGTGCTCGCGCTGCTGAACGGTCTGGGCTTCGCGCTCTATCTGGGCATCTTCCGCCCTCTGATCTCGCGCTACTCGGTCGTCACCTTTATGAAATGGATATTCCTTTTCGCTTTCCTGATGTCGCTGCCGTTCTCGGCCCGCGAGATCCTCGCCTTCGACTTCACTGCGGTCAGCGCAAGCTTCGCTCTGGAACTTGCCTACCTCATAGTGTGCGCCACCTTTCTGGCCTACTACCTCATCCCGGTGGGACAGAAGTGCATACGTCCGACGCTCGTCAGTATGTACTCCTACCTACAGCCGCTCTTCGCCATCACCATCAGCATCATAATAGGGATGGACACCATCACCCTGCCGAAAATCATTGCAGCCCTCGCGGTCTTCGGGGGAGTGCTGCTTGTGAACTTCTCGAAATCAGCCCCGGCTCCGGAAGTCTCGAAGTGAGACCCGGGACTGTTCCGGCGCTTCTGCACGCAGCATCCCAGAACCGGCAATCGCAGTTTCTCAGAACTGGAAATAAATGAAGGTCTGCAGGTCGGAGGTGACGAACTGACAGATCACGAAGACCGCCAGGACGCAGGCCAGAACCATAAGCGGCAGCGGCAGACACGCGAAGCGGAGCCGATAGCGCCGCTTGAGCCGCTCCGGCAGCCAGTGTATCAGCATCCCGGCCGCGAACACGAGCAGCACCCCGAGGTGCCGGGACACCATCTGCGGAATCAGCGACAGGTCCCACTCTCCTCCTATGCGCTCCACCATATTCTTGGCCGTGGTCCACGCCTGCTCGTTGGCCTCGGCGGGGTCCAGATTCGAGCCGCTGCGGAAAAACAGGCGGGTGAAAGTGATGAAAATGAAGGTCATAGCCACCGCCCATATAGTCTCAAGCCAGGCGAATGACGGCCTGAAACGCAGCAGGTGATACAGCATCCGCACGAGAGCCCCGGCGAAGATTATCAGAGTCCAGACGAAGAACATATTGAACACGGCGGCCCCGAAGCGCAGCTTCAGAAGGTAGAAAGCCAGACAGACCGTTCCGATGACAAGCGTCCTTATGTAAAGGTTGCAGCTTTTCCAGAAGCGGTATATGAGCATCCCCACACCGTTCAGCCCGCCCCATATCATAAAGTTCCAGCTCGCCCCGTGCCACAGTCCTCCGAGCAGCATCGTGTCCATACGGTTTATGTCCGCTATCAGCTCCTTGCGGTACTTCCCGCAGAAGAATATCAGCAGCGCGAGCACCGCCGAGATCACTGCCACCGTAGCGAACACCCACCAGCTCCCCGCAAGAGCCGAAGCGAGGAAGGCGATGCCGAGTATGATCGCATAAGAGCCGAAAGTGCCGTTGCGGTTGCCTCCGAGAGGGATGTAGAGGTAGTCCTGCAGCCATTTCGAGAGCGAAATGTGCCACCTTTTCCAGAATTCCACAGGGTTGCGTGCCTTGTAGGGCGAGTTGAAATTCTTCGGCAGATAGAAGCCCATCAGCATAGCGACTCCCGTCGCAATGTCAGTGTAGCCCGAGAAGTCCGCATAGACCTGAAGCGAGTAGCAGAAAAGCGCCGTGAGATTCTCGAAGCCGGTGTACAGCAGCGGGTTCTCGAAGACGCGGTCGCAGAAGTTCACAGCCAGATAGTCGCTGAGTATCAGCTTCTTCGCCAGACCGTTCAGAATCCAGAACACCGCGATGCCGAACTGCCTGCGTCCGATGAAGAACGGCTTGTGCAGCTGAGGCATAAACTCTTTCGCACGCACGATAGGCCCGGCGACCAGCTGAGGGAAAAAGCTCAGGTAGAAGCCGAAATCCAGGAAGTTGCGTATAGGCACGATCGTGCGTCGCGAGACGTCCACCACATAGCTGACAGCCTGGAAGATGAAAAACGAGATGCCTACCGGCAGGAAGATGGAGTCCACACTGAAGGCCGGCGAGCCGGCCAATGCGTTCCCTACCTGCGCGAACAGGTCCCGGACCACGAACTCCGTCCCGAAGAGGTTGTTCACCACATCCGTGATGAAATACGCGTATTTGTAGTAGCATAGCAGCGAGAGGTCCGTGACTACGCTCAGAATGACTATCGTCCTCCTTGCTCCCTTCCCCTCGACGGAGGAGAGGACCAGGGCTGCGGCGTAGTTGAACACTATCACGAAAGCGAAGAGTATCAGAAAGAGTCCGCTGGTCTTATAGTAGAAAAAGAGGCTTACGAAGAAGAGGAAGGCATTGCGCAGCAGGATTTTATTGCGGAATATGCAGAGGAATGCCAGGACCGCCGCGAAGAAGGCCCAGAAGTGGAACTGCGTGAAAAGCAGCGGATGAGCCTGATCGAATGAGAACAGGTTCCCGAAAAAGTCTGCCGCTACGTCTTTGATGCCCATCACAAACCGGTATTCATAAGATGTGTCTCGTATCTGTCCATAAGGGCGTTGAAAAGCAGGTCTCCCAGCACTTCATACCCCGCCTCGGTGAGGTGTATCTTGTCCCGCTGCGCCAGTGAGGCGGCCTCCCATTTCTTTATGGAGCCGAGTCCTCCCATAATGTCGAAAAGATCCCATACTCCCGCTCCGCATTCTTTTCCGATGCGCAGGAAAGCCCTTTCGGCCACGGCCCCGTTGGGATTCGTGACATAGCCCTGGCCTCGGATGCGGCGGCAGGAATCGTTGTTGCTGAGCAGCAGCACCGCGCAGCCGGGCGATGCCGAGTGTATCCTGTCTATCAGCAGCTTATATCCGGCTGTGAATCCGTCTTCAGAGAAGCCCGGCCCCGAGGCGTCGTTGATTCCGATTCCGAGTATCACCAGATCGGGCCGCAGCAGCGCGAGGTCGCGTTCCAGGTCGGGGCATCTGGCGTAGGAGGCCAGGGAAGCGCCGTTGACTCCGATTTCGGACACGGTGATCCCCGGACGGGAACTCTCCAGAAGCAGCCCCGTGAGGGTGAATTCGCCCTTCCCCCGGGTGATCAGCTTGAGCGAATCAGTAAAGGCAGGAAGAGGGAAAAACCAGCAGGAGTCATTGGACGCTTTGCGTCCTCTTAGGGTATCTGCCTCGCTCAGCAGAAGCAGGGGCTCGCGCTCCGCGCTGCTGTAGCCGAGCACGCGGACGCTGTCGAAGCTGAACTGCGCCTGTCCGGGCTTGGGGTCACGCGGGATTGCGGTCACCTGTATGAACGCCCTGTCTTCGCCGGTCGAGATGGCCATTCCGGTGAGTCCCAGGCGGCTGTCCGGTGTCTTGGAAGTGTTTTTGCTGACTCTCCAGTAGCCGCTGTAGTTTGTGGTGAAGCTGCCGGGGCTGTTCGTGTGCGCGGCGCTGAAGGGAAAGAGCAGGCCGCGGCCGCCGTCCAGACCGGGCCGGAGACCGAGCAGATTCTCCCTGAGGCGTCCCGTGAATGTCCCTGCCTGCACGTGCGAGCCTCCTATGTGCACTATGTTGAGGTGCCCCGAGCCCAGAAAGAGGACCGAGTCCATCTTCGAGTATAAGGCCGCGAAAACGGAGTCCCCGCCCGGAAAGAGTATCCGGTTCCTGTCCTGCCGCACGCACTCCGTCTTCGCAATGCTCTTGCGCAGAGTCTGCGCCTCCGCCCTCCACAGGGCGGAACTCGGCGGCAGCAGAGCCGCCGGCAGCATCAGAACTCCTGTCAGGATTCTGTTTCCGGGTCTTGTCTTCATATTGTGCCCTCCTCCCCTTTCTCTACCTCTTTTACTCCCTCAGCACTCACAGTTTCACCTCTCACACTTTCACCTCTCACACTTTCACCTCTCATAGTTTCTTCACTTCTGACACTTTCTTCACCTCTCACTCCTTCTTCACCTCTCACACTTTCTTCCCCTCGCAGCTGCTCCATATATTCCGCCACCCTCTCATCCGAGAGCTCCCGGCGGAGCAGATAGAAATCGTGGTACAGCAGCATCGCCGAGGAAAGGGCATTGCCGATCTCGACAGCCCCCCTGTGGGTGAAATGTATGAGATCCGGCCCTCCGAGCGGCGGACTGTGCTCGGCCCATTTCTTCATCGAACCCGCTCCGCCCATCACGGAGAAAGTGTCCCAATACGCGACACCGTTCCTCAGGCAGTTCACTTTCAGCGAGTCGCACAGATCCGGCAGCAGAGGCCAGGTGAGAGTCTCTCCGTCAATGCTCGTACACATATCTGCGGGCCCGATAAACATCAGCAGGGCCTGCGGGGCGACTTCCCGGAAATACTCGAACTGCGACACTATCTTGCGCACATAGGCCGAGATGCCTTTGCGGGAACTGAGCCCCGGCACCGCGTTGCCTCCGAACTGGAGGATGATGAGGCGGGTGTCCGTCAGAGAGAAACTCTCCCTCATCACTTTGCGGTCAATGGAAGAGAAGATGTAACCGGCGGAGCCGCGCAGCGCCACATTGTCCACCGTGATGCCGCCCCGGCGGTCGTCCAGAGCTATGCCGTAGATCTCCGCATCGCCTTCGAAGCGGATGCTTCCGCGCTGCACTTCCGCAGGGAAGTCCCAGCTCAGAAGCGACACTTCGCTGCTTGCGGAGTCCTGCTGCACGCGCATCGGAGAAAGCGTGTCGCATTGCACAGTGGCGGAGAATCCCTCCGAATTCTGCCCGAGCAGCACGGAAACCCTGGAAATGGACCTGGCCCTTTCCTGCGCATAGCGGTTTTTCGTACGCGTAAAACTGAAAGTACCGTCGCCCCTGACCTGAACGAATTGAGTCAGAGGCCCGTAGCGCTTGTGCTCGGCCCTGCGCGAAAGGGAGTCGCCGACCATCGCATAGCGCGTGAGATTCCCTTTTGCGCTCTGCGAAAGCGAGACCGTCGGAATGCGCTGCACCATAGGCACCATCCCTGGACCCGAGCCGCCGAAGCGCTGCTGCAGCTTTTCGCGCAATACGGCGGAAATCCTGTCCATCTCCAGCTGCGAATCGCCGTAATGCAGAATCCTGACCGTGCGTGCGGAGTCCGCCGCGCTGCCTGCCTCCTCGAAAAGCGGGTCGAAGAAAGTGTAGTCGCCTTCCGGCAGGCAAATGCGGTTCGGATTGCCGTTTATGTAGCCGTAGTAGTAGCGCAGGCTGTCGCGCGAGCCCTCCGGCATCTCGTAACTTTTCTGCACGGCGAGAAGCACGGAATCGACATTTACCGTCGCGGCAGTATCCTGAAACTCAGACAGATATGACTCGTAGCAGGGAAAGCGCAGCTTCACGCCGCCTACCTCCAGCCCCTTCTGCGGGAAAACGTACCAGAGCGCGGCGAGGAGCGCGAAAACGCAGAGTATAAAAAGGAGTATCTTGCTTCTGCTCATACGTCAATGTCTGTATATCACCAGTTTACGCCCTTCGCGTATAAAGTCGCCTTTGAGCCCGTTCCAGCGTTTCAGATCCGCCACTTTCACTTTATGCCGGGCGGCTATCCCGCCCAATGTATCCCCTTTCCGGATGGTATAGGTGATCCGGTCCACATTGGCCGCCTGAAGGCTGCGCAGCTTTTCGCTGCGCGCCTTGCGGGCGGCCCCTTCCGCGAGCAGCTGCGCGTTCCGCTCCGCTCTGCGCAATGCGGCGAGAGTCTCAAGCCCCTCGAAGGCCGCGGGGGCGGGGGAGTGTGCGAATCTGCTTTCAGCTTCGCGCAGGCTGCGGATAATTCTGCTTTCCGCGAGGGCGGTGCTGTCTTTTATGGCCGCCGCCGCAGTGGGACTCTGGGCGTAGGCCAATATCGCGCGGTCCCAGTCCCCGAGCAGGTCGTGAAGCTCCTGCAGCCTCTCCAGCGCGATGGCTGTGGAAATCCATATGTCGGTGCGGATGTCGGGGGTGGGGGTGTCGGTGCCGGTGCCTGAGCTTGAGCCAGCGACAGTGTTGGTGCCATTACCATTATCAGCGTCAGTGACAGAGCAAGAGCCATTATTGATGTCGGCGGCGCCGGGCGCGGCTTTCACTTTCCGGCTACCCGTAACGGCTCCTTCGAGAGTGCCCGCCGGCACTGCTTCTGCCCTGGAAAGTTCCCCTGCAGAAGTGTCCATCTGCACTGCGTCCCTGCTATGGCCCCTCTCGAGAGTGCCTGATGATGCATATCCTGCCCGATAAAGGCCCTTCCAGCGGAGTGCATCTAGAGCCGGAATGGCCCAAAGACCCACCCTGTCATTATCAGCGGCCTGATCTGCAAGGGCATACGGCAGATAGATCAGCTTTTCCGGCATCTCCCTCTGCGCCAGTAGTACCTTCAGAGAATCCACATACTCCGGACCCACGTACAACACTTCAGACTCAACGTGTCCAACGCACCGAGCAAGAGAATCCACACCCCCGGGGCTCGCGCATACAGCCGCCGTCCCGCTCCCCACGAGCGCGACCGCAGCCACAACTATCTTTCTCCATACTTTGGACACAATTCTGCAAAGATAGCAATCGCCCGGAAAACTCCGCCAAAACTTTTTCCATCATTACTTAGTAACTCTTAAAACAGCTCCTTATTCAACAAACTGACAATCCTACGCGCTTGTCGGCCCCCGACCTCCCGTCATTGCCGGCCCCTTTTTTGTCATTGCCGGCCCCTACCTCCCGTCATTGCCGGCCCCTTTTTTGTCATTGCCGGCTCCGACCGGCAATCTCTTCCCTGCCGGCATCAAGCGACGCCCGATCACGTCGGGCGTGACGATGAGCAGAAGACGCCCGATCACGTCGGGCGTGACAACGAACACGTCGGGCGTGACGAAAACCGCCATTGCCGGCCCCGACCTCCCCGTCATTGCCGGCCCCTTTTTTGTCATTGCCGGCCCCGACCGGCAATCTCTTCCCCGCCGGCAGCAAGAGACGCCCGATCA
>CAVDFQ010000040.1:0-12909 GCA_963608065.1 bacterium | reverse complement strand
TCATTGCCGGCCTGCTCTACACGTCATTGCCGGCCCCGACCGGCAATCTCTTCTCTACGGCAGCAAAAGACGCCCGATCACGTCGGGCGTGACGACAACCGTCATTGCCTGTCCCGCCCTACACGTCATTGCCGGCCCCGAACTACACGTCATTGCCGGCCCCGACCGGCAATCCGATGGCCGGTCAGTCAAGTCGCTATATCCGTATCGTCAGGAGGTCGTCGATGTCGGTGAGGTAGTTGCCGCTGCGGTGCTCGCATTTCGGTTTCCATTCCTGCTGAGGGGGGCCTTCGGCCGCGAGGGAAAGGGTCTTGACACCGTAGCGGCGGTTTATGGAGTCCATTTCCTCCATCAGCAGGCAGCGCTCGGGACGGTTCCGCACGGGGTCAAACAGGTCTGGTGTGACGGACTCGTCGGGGACGATGCCGCTGAGGACCACTCCGGCCCTTTTGTACGATATTCCTTCCCTGTATATGCTTTTCAGGGCCTTAAGAGCCGCCCCTGTAATCTCCAGAGTGTCGCTCGTGGGGTTCGGGAGCGGCTCGGAGGCGCTCCCGCCGTACTGCCGGAGATCTTCGCGGAAAGGGTTAGACCCTATGAAGACCGTGACGAGAGCGGCACTCGAACGCTGGGCGCGAAGCTTATTGGACGAGCTGGCGGCGAAAGACGCCACGCTCGCCGAGAGAGAATCAAGGTCGGTGACCATCTTGCCGAAGCTGCGCGAGGTGCAGACAGTCTGATTTCTCAGCACTTCGGCCGTATCGATGCAGGGCGTGCCGTTCAGTTCGAGCCAGGTCCGGACTGCCGGGAGGCTGAAATGCGCGCGCACCCACGAGCCGCTCCGGTCTGCGAACTCCAGCGGCGTGCGTACTCCGAGGCGGAGCAGTGAGGCGCAGGTCTTGCGACCAATCCCCCATATGTCCGCGAGGTCGAAGAGTTCCAGGGCCCTGCGCCTTCTGATGTCCGTATCTATCAGACATACACCGCGGTAGCCTGGGTACTGCTTCGCATATTTGCTGCCCATTTTGGCGAGCGTTTTGGTCGGGGCTATCCCTATGCTGACCGGGATGTCCGTCCAGAGACGGATTTTTTCCCTGACGCCGCGCATCAGCTCCACCACATCGCAATGCCGCCCGTAGCCTGTCAAGTCGCAGAAGCTCTCGTCGATGCTGTAGTTTTCCACGTGCGCGATGCTCTGGCGAAGTATGTTCGTGACCCGTCTGCTCATTGCGACATAGAGGGTCATATTGGTCGAGAAGACTTCCACTCCGTGCCTGCGCATCAGGTCTTGCACCTCGAAGGCCCTGTCGCCTCTGTGAAGTCCTATGGCCTTGGCCTCCGGGGTGAGCGCGACTATGATGCCGTCGTTGCAGGAGAGCACGACGACTGGCTTGCCTTCAAGTCCGGGATGGAATACCTTTTCCACCGAGCAGAAGAAGCTGTTGCAGTCCACGAGAGCGTACATAATCGGAGTTTCGGATGGTGCCTGGAGGAGGGTGCTTCCGGGGCAGGGTCAGGGTTTCGGGTCTGTGCCTAGGAGCGCTTCCGGGGCAGGGTCAGGGTTTTGGATGGTGCCTGGAGGATGCTTCCAAGTTACTTAGGCCCACGGATGGTGCCGAGGAGCGCTTCCGGGGCGTTCAGGGTCGCGGTTTATGAATGATGTAGGAAACCGTCCCCCAGACGGAGAAACTGTCGCCTTCGCTTATGCGGATTCGAGGATAGTCAGGATTCGCCGGGACGAGCCAACCGCTGCCGTCCCCGTCCTTTTCGAAGCGTTTCAGTGTGTATTCTCCGTTCAGCTCACATACGGCCACCTCAGACGGAGCGGGGTTGCGGCGGCTCTTGTCCACTATGATGATGTCTCCATCATCGATCCCGGCATCGATCATCGAATCCCCCGCCACGCGTATGAGGTAACTGGCCTCCGGGTGCGGGCAGAGCAGGCGCAGGAGCTCGATGTCCTGGGCTTTCTCGTCGTTGTCGAGGGGGATGGGGAAACCGGCCCGGATTCCGAGGTCGAAGAACGGGAGGCGCAGTCCCCTTACCGAGGCCGCCGGTATGATGCTGGCCGAAGTGGCCGTAGGGACGGCGCTGGATGAGGTGGCTCCGGCCGAGGTGGCCGCAGGGACGGCGCGTGACGAGGTGACTCCGGCCGAGGTGGCCGCCCGTGCCACGGCTGCTGCCGCTTCCTGCTGACTTGCAGTATCGCCCGCAGCGCGGCGAATCTCCCGACTTATGCAGCCTTTGATGAAGTCGGTCTTGTTTTTCTGGCGTCCGATCACTTCCGCCATCTCGCCCGATGCACGGAAAGTATAGAGGCGACCATCGCCCGTGGGCCTCCCCGCCCCCGGACGGACTCCGCCACGTCTGTCCTTCTTCGCCTCAGGACGGATTTCTTTACGTCCGTCTTGCTTCGCCTCAGGACGGATTTCTTCACGTCCGTCTTGCTTCGCTTTCGAACGGGCACCTGCACGTTTGTCTTTTTTCGCTCCCGGAGGGGCTGCTCCGCCACGTCCGTCTTTCTTTTTATCATCCATAATCGTCTCCGTATCAGCGGCATTCCCGCTTCCGCTATGTCTTGCCCGGCTTCCCTGCCTGACTCTATCGGCCTGTCCCATAATCATACATCATACATCATACATCATACATCATACATCACCCAACATCCAACATCCAACATCCATCATCCATCACCCAACACCCACCGTTTCCTCAAGCTGCCTGTCACACAATCGCCACTGCAAATATAGGAAGTAATTTTTGAATTATGTATTACAGAAATCAAAAAAATGCCGTTGATTTTATGATATGATGTTCATATCTTTGCGAATAATGACTTATTTAGATGATTATGAAGATTCTCGGAAACATCCTCTGGTGGATATTCGGCGGCCTTGAGGCGGCCGTCGGCTACTTTACCGGCAGCCTTGCGCTGGCCATCACCATCATCGGCATTCCTTTCGCCGTTCAGACCTTCAAGATCGGGCTTCTATGCCTCTGGCCTTTCGGCTCCGAGGTGAGAGACTCCGAAGATGCCCCCTCTGGCTGCATCCGGGTGCCTCTCAACCTCCTCTGGATAGTGTTCGGCGGGCTCTGGGCGTGTCTGATGCACATATTCTTCGGGCTGCTGCTCGGCATCACCATCATCGGCATACCTTTCGCGAAGCAGCACTTCAAGATGGCCGGCCTCTCGCTTACTCCGTTCGGGAAGGAAGTAAACCTCGGGATTTAGTGGGATTGCTGCCCGCGCCGGCAATCCCACGCTCCGCTGCGCATCTAAATGTACGGATAACGTTTAAAATGCACATTTCGGCGCTCAAAAATGCATCGAGATGTGCGGTTTCCCTATAAAATGCACATCTCGATGCATCGGCAAGCGCTATATCTGGCCGCAAAGGCATATCGGAAATCCAGTAGGGAGTGAAAACGGCAGAAAACGCTCCCTACTGGATGGGGCGGAGGCCGTAGAAAGCAGTGAAAGGCAGGTGACGAATCCAGTAGGGAGTGAAAACGACGAAATCCGCTCCCTACTGGACGGGGCGGAGGCCGTGTAGCAGGCGCTCGCCGACAGTCCCGTCTCAGAAGATCGCCTTCAGCGCGAACCACAGCACAGGCACCAGAAGGGACGGCAGCAGGTTCAGTATCTTGCAGTCCTTGAGATTCAGCAGCGACAGACCGCTGCCCATAATGAGCAGACCGCCGACGATGAGCAGCTCGTTCATCAGCGCATCGCTTACAGCCTGGCTCGACAGCAAGGCCACCGCGTAGAACATCCCCTGCCACAGAAAGAGGACAGGGGCCGCCACCAGCATACTGATGCCATAAGTGGAGGCAAAGACCACGGCGGAAACCAGATCCAGCGTGGCGTTCGTGAAGAGCAGCGTGTTGTCACCCTGAATGGCGCTCACCACAGGACCGAGCATAGACAAGGGGCCGACGCAGTAGAGCAGCATCGCGGTGATCAGCCCGTCCGCAAGCGAAGCGGAAGCTTTTCCTTCCATAGATTCCCCGGGGCGTCGCTTGGCGGCGCGACGCCCAATCAGGGCACGGAAACGCCCGTCCAAGTCAAGTGCTGTCCCCACCACGCCTCCCAGCGCAATGGCCAGAATGAAAAGTACGGGAGACTGACTCTCCTGCATATGCGAGATCGCGGCATTCAGACCTATGGCTATGGAGGCCAAACCCAATCCGTCATAGAGGACGCGGCGATACTTCTCGCTCACGCCCCGGTGTAGCACAGCGCCGACTATCGTGCCGACGATTATGGTGCAGGTATTTACTATCGTTCCTAACATATCAGAGAGCAAAGATAGACTTTATTGTCATTCCCGACAATATTTCCTTCGAAAACCCCCATTATCGGAAGCGCATCCTGAGAGGCTGACGAGCGGGCATATCATTTCTACACTGTTATAAGAAGCCATGTATTATCATAGTTTTGTCTGTGGCCACGAGATTGCCGGTCGGTGCCGGCAATGACGGGGAGGTCGCTGCCGGCAATGACGGTTTCGTCACGCCCGACCTGATCGGGCGTCTTTTGCTGCCGCAGAGACGAGATTGCCGGTCGGGGCCGGCAATGACGGTTTCGTCACGCCCGACCTTCTCTTCGTCACGCCCGACCTTCTCTTCGTCACGCCCGACGTGATCGGGCGTCTTTTGCTGCCGCAGAGACGAGATTGCCGGTCGGGGCCGGCAATGACGGTTTCGTCACGCCCGACCTTCTCTTCGTCACGCCCGACCTTCTCTTCGTCACGCCCGACGTGATCGGGCGTCTTTTGCTGCCGCAGAGACGAGATTGCCGGTCGGGGCCGGCAATGACAAAGAGGTCGGGGCCGGCAATGACAAAGAGGTCGGGGCCGGCAATGACGTGGAGGGCAGGCCGGCAATGACGTGGAGAGTAGGCCGGCAATGACGTGGAGGGCAGGCCGGCAATGACAAAGAGGTCGGGGCCGGTAATGACGGTTTCGTCACGCCCGACCTGATCGGGCGTCTCGTGCTGCCGGCAGGGAAGAGATTGCCGGTCGGGGCCGGCAATGACAAAGAGGTCGCTGCCGGCAATGACGTGGATGTTTGCACCCGGAGCCAGCATTGGACGGCTGCGCCGGCCGCCCGCTAGAACCCGATCCGCGCTCCCCCGCCGGCGCAGAGACGTTCGTGCTCGCAGAGGGAGATGATGAGGGCGAAGGAGGGAGACTCGCCGCTGATGACCTCCTCCATCGTGGACTTGCGCACGATGTTGTCTATCTCGCCGCCGCTGAAGTCGTAGCTCGACGCCAGGCTGTGCGCCTGCTCCGGCGAAAGGCCCGGGAGCTTGTCGCGCCAGATTTCCGCCTTGATCTGCAGCGAAGGCTTCTCGTAGCGGACCTTGAAGAGGAAGCGGCGCTCGAACGCGGCGTCCAGATTACCCTCGAGATTGGTCGTGGCGACCAGTATGCCCTCCAGCTTCTCCATCTCCTCGAGGATGATGTTCTGGATGGTGTTCTCGGTCTGGTCGATGCTGCCGCTGCCTCCTCCGATGCTGCGGCGGGACGAGAAGATGGCGTCCGCTTCGTTGAAGAGCAGAATCGGCTTCTTTTCGGCTCCCCTGCAGGCCTTGCGGTAGTCGGAGAAGATCTTCTTTATGATCTTCTCGCTCTCGCCGTACCACATACTCTTCGAGGAACTGATGTCCACGTGGATGATGTCGCGGCCGGTCTTGCGCGCCCACTGCATCACGGTCTCGGTCTTGCCCGTGCCGGGAGCGCCGTACAGCAGCACGGCGAGTCCCTTGCTCAGCCCCTTGGACTCCAGGCGGGCGACGAGACTGCGGTAGTTGCTCTCCTGCAGCGCGTTCTCCACGAGGGAGAGCTGCCCGAGCTGCTCGCGGGGGAAGAACAGGCGCTTCTGCCTGATGCTGTCGGACTTGATACGGCATTTGTCCTCGCCCCGGTCGATGAACAACTCCGCGTCCTCCTCGAAGAAGAGCGCCTTCCCCTTGTCCGTCAGGGACAGAAGGGTGCACTCCCCGAAGAGGCTGCTCCTCGTGCTCAGCTCCGCCAGACCGGTCCGCTGCAGTATGTGGCTCTCGCCGGTAAGCTGCTTGAGACAGGTCCTTCTGACGCGAAGGTTGTAGAGCCTTCCTAGCTCAAAGGGAATGCTTAGCCCGCTGCCCGATTTCGCGCAGTCGTCGCAGAGATAATAGAATAGGGCGCGGTCGAGCCCGTCATCCAGGACTTTGCGGGTCTGGGAAACGCATCCCAGAGCGGCGTTGGACCTTTCTGTCATATCGATGTATCTCCACAGGCGGACTTCGGAACTCTTGCTGTCCGGGTCGAACTCGCGGCTCCGGACGAAATCGGTGAGCGAGGAGGCGAACTTGTAGCGGTCGAGACCCGCGTATTTGTCGCAATAGGCCTTGTAGTCGTCCCCCAGAAGCAGTTGCCTGCCTTTTTCGCTGAGCTGGATATGGTCTTCGTCCGAAGCCTGCTCCACGAGTCCCGCCACGAAGAGAGGGTGCGTCCCCTTACGCAGCGCGCAGCCTTCCCTGAAGCGCAGCGAGAACGCTCCGTACATATCATTCAGCGTATCGTCGATGTCCGACATCTTCTCCTCTTCCTCCAGAAAGTCCCGGCAGAAGTCATAGAAGAGCACGCGATGTGCAAGCTCCGGCACCTGACCTATCACCGCTTTTATGAAGTCCATCTGACGATGCTCATTCTCAATCGACTGCGTCTGCTGGAGCAGTTCCTCGCAGCTTATGTCCCTGTCCTCCAGCTGAGAGCCGACAGTCTTGCAGAAATCGTAGCGGTCGAAGTCCCTGCGGAGCATCTGCACCGGACGGGAGTCCGGCATCCTGCCGTCCAATATGCAATCCATCACGTAGTTCGATACGATGTACGATTTGCGCACGCGCCGGGACTCGTCCGGATTGTCCTGGATGATGAAACCTCTGCCCTGCAGCGAAGCTATCGCGGGCAGGTACTCCATCACGTCCAGCTGCGTGCAGTCGAAGTAGCGCGCGAGGTCGTCCAGATCGGAACCGTTCCCTGTGCAGCTCCGGTCGAAAACCGCGGCGAAAATCACCGCTTCGCCACGGCTGCGCATTCTGAGGCCGCCCGCGAGGGCGTCCAATGCCTCCCTGCTTTCCGCGCTCCCGAGTTTCCGAAGTTTGCTGTCCCTGACCTTGGCGGCCGCCGCCTTGATGAGCTGAATGTAAGTCTTTCCCATTGTCGTTTATCTTTTTTTTCAGCTGCAAAGAAAATGACCCTCGCTGCCGAAAAGCGGCAGGATGGGAGGAATGTGTGCGATATTATAGTTTCTTCAGACCTTTTTGGCGGGCCGGGCCGCATTATTGTAATAATCCCTGAAGTTTCATACATTTGTCTCTGACCACGGGATTGGCCGTGGCCGGGGTATTTCCGCTGCTGCTGCTGTCAGAGAGATATGATATGAGACTTCCGCTGCTGTTTTCGATGGCACTATGGGCTTTAGCCGCCTGCGTCGGGCACGATCAGGCTCCGGCGCTGCTTCCTATGCCTCAGGAGCTTACGTGGACGCAGGGGTATTTTCGCGAAAGCGCGGTGACGCTTTGCGGGGATGCCTCGGTGAGCGGAGCTGTGCGCGAGTGGCTTGAAGAATCAGGGGTGAGCTGCTCAGGATCCGCAGGGAGGAAGGTAGTGGTAAGAAGGGTCGGAAAGTTCGACAAAGTCCCTGTGGGTCAGGAGGAAGCGTACAGGCTGGGAGTCTCGCGCGACTCGCTCGTCATAGAGGCTTTGAGCGAGCGTGGGGTCTTCTGGGCGGTGCAGACGTTGCGGCAGCTGGCGGTACGGACGGAAAGCGGCCTCAGACTCCCCTGCTGCGAGATTACGGACTGGCCCGCGTTCAGGATCCGGGGCTTTATGCACGATGCGGGACGCTCGTACATCAGTCCGGAGGAGATCAAGCGCGAGATCGAGCTTCTTTCCCGCTTCAAGATAAATGTTTTTCATTGGCATCTGACTGAGAATCAGGCGTGGAGACTCGAAAGCAGAATCTACCCGCAGCTGAATTCGCCTCAGAATATGACTCGTCATCCGGGATGCTTCTACACTCAGGACCAGATTCGGGACATACTCGATTTCTGCCGTCGGCATCAGGTTCTGCTCATTCCGGAGATAGATATGCCGGGGCACAGCGAGGCCTTCGAAAGGACTTTCGGCTGCGGAATGCAGAGCGGCAGAGGGAAGGCGATTCTGAAGGAACTGGTTTCCGAAGCCTGCGAGCTTTTCGCGGAAGTCCCTTATCTGCATATAGGTACGGACGAAGTGCATTTCTCCGACCCGGACTTTGTCCCCGAGATGGTCTCGTTCGTGCGCTCGAAGGGCAAGAAGGTGGTCGCGTGGAATCCCGGCTATGCCTTTGCCCCGGGGGAGATCGATATGACCCAGCTATGGAGCTACCGGGGCAAGGCGCAGCAGGGCATCCCCGCCATAGACTGCCGCTTCCACTATGCGAACCATTTCGACCTGTTCGGAGATCTGGTGGCTCTGTATGACAGCCGGATTTGCGATGAGGAGATCGGTGGGAGCGACGTCGCCGGCACTATTCTGGCTTTCTGGAATGACCGCAGGCTGCCACACGAGAAGAGCATTCTGCTTCAGAACGCGTTCTACCCGTATATGCTCGCACTCGCGGAGCGGTCCTGGACAGGAGGCGGGAGCGAGTATTTCGACGGGGGCGGCGTGATCCTTCCGCCGGAGGAGAGCCGCGTCTTCAGGGAATTCGCTGATTTCGAGCGCCGTATGCTCTGGCACAAGGAGCACACGTTTGCAGGAGAGCCGTTCCCTTATGTCAGACAGACTGACGTCCGATGGTCGGTCACGGACGCCTTCCCCAACGGCGGAGACCTGTCACGCCGCTTCCCTCCGGAGGAAGAGCTCTCGGACACTTACTTTTTCGAGGGCAGGGAATATGGCACCCGCCGCGTCACGGGCGCGGGAATATATCTGCGTCACGTCTGGGGAGAGCTCGTCCCGGCACTGTTCGAGAAGCCCCGGGAGAACAGCACCGCCTACGCCTACACCTGGGTGTATTCGACTGAAGCTCAGGATGTGGGGCTGCTTCTCGAATTCCAGAACTACAGCCGTTCGGAGAATGATCTGCCGCCACCGGCGGGATGCTGGGATTTCAAGGGCAGCCGGATCTGGCTGAACGGAGAGGAGTTGTTGCCGCCGGTCTGGACCGGCACTCCCGGTCAGGTTTCTTCCGAGACCGCCCTGGGCAACGAGAACTGCACGGCCCGCACTCCCCTTCAGGTCCATCTGGACAAGGGGTGGAACAGGGTGCTGCTGAAATTGCCGGTCGGGCGTTTCTCCACCCCCGAGACACGGCTGGTCAAGTGGATGTTCACGGCCGTCTTCGTCACCCCGGACGGAAAAGATGCGGCGGAAGGGCTCACATACTCTGCAGTGCCGCACCGGAGACAAGCGAAAGTCAAGTAAATATATCCCCAAGTATGCCGCAGCGGCAAGCTAAAGTCAAGTAAATCATAGTTTTCCAGATTATCCCGGTTCCATCACCCACGGCTGATTATCAGTCGGGAAGACCTTGCCGATTATTTTTGTTGCAAAATATTTGCAAATGAGGATTATTTGCATTTACTTTGCATCGTGAAAGAAAAACGGAGATATGGAAAGCATTGAGAACATCAAGCACGCAGGATTGAAACTGACCCCGCAGCGACGGATGATTTACGAGACGATGACTCGGCTGCGCCACGCTACGCTGGAGGAGATTGAGCACGAGCTCAGAGAAAAGGGTCTGGATATGGCCACCTCGACCGTGTACCGCGTACTCGAGTCTTTCTGCCGCGCCGGCGTGCTCTCGCTGTTCTTCCACCCGGAGACGGGAAAGGGGTATTACGACATCACGACGAGGGAGCACCACCACATATTCTCCGCCGAGCAGGTCTCTGATTTCGAGGCTCCGGGGCTTTCCGAAGTGGTGCGCGAGTACCTGAGGCGCCAGAGTATCCCCGAGGAGGACATCGAGAAAGTGCAGGTTCAGATAACAACTATCCACAAATAACTCACTCTTAAACACTTACAATAATTCTTAAACCCACTTAAAACACACAGTTATGAGAAGCATCACGACAATCGAGCTGCAGTATGCGCACCGCTTCCTGAACTTCAAAGGAGAAGCGCAGTATCTTCACGGCCACACCGGCACGCTGACCATCGAGGTGGAAGACACCGTCAACGATGGAGTAAATATGGTATTCCCTTGCAACGAAATCAAGAAGATCGCCTGGGAGGTTCTCAAGAACTTCGACCACGCGCTCATTCTGCGCGAGGATGACCCGCTGCTTCCGGCGGTGCTCTCAGTCTATGAGCAGCAGGGCATCCGGGGCGGACACCCTCAGAACCGGATGAAAGGCCCTGCCTTCCGGAGCGAACTCGCGACCGCCTATCCGGAATGCCGCCTTGTGGTCACCAAGGAGACTATGACGGTGGAGGGTATGATAAAGATTGTCCACAGCCTGCTCAAGGACAAGCTGAACATCGTGAAGCTGACCTTCCGCAGCGGCGACAACACAGCCTCCGCCAAGTTCGAGACCGAGTACGGGCGCATCGACCGCTGTCCGCTCTGCGGCATCGCTCTGGACGATGAGGGCGTATGCCCGAAATGCGGTTATAGGAAATAGACCGCAGTGGACCCACTATGACCGAAGGGACGCGACCGGAGCGGTCGCGTCCCTTTTCTTCTATCCGCTGCAAGGCAATCTCGGAAAAAGCATTATTTTTGCCCATTACATAAAAGAACGTATTATGACACACGGACACGAGGTCCTCGGGATGATTATGGACACATCGACCCTGATCACGCTTCTCATACCTTTTGCCGGCACGCTCATCGGCTCGGCATTCGTATTCTTTCTGAAAAAGGAGATGCCCCCGCTTTTTCAGAAAGCGCTTCCGGGCTTCGCCTCCGGCGTGATGGTCGCTGCAGCCGTCTGGTCGCTGCTCATCCCCTGTATGGAGATGTCCTCCGGGGAGGGCGCGAGTTCAGTCATCCCGGCGGCAGTCGGGTTCGGTCTCGGTGTGTGTTTCCTTCTTGCGATAGATTTCCTCACGCCGCACCTGCACATCGGTGACGATAAGCCGGAAGGGCTTAAGTCCCGCATTTCCAGGACGGCGATGCTTGCTCTCGCGGTCACCATCCACAACATTCCGGAAGGTATGGCTGTGGGGGTCGTCATAGCCGGGGCGTTGAACGACGGCATAAGCATTGCCCCGGCTGCCGCTATGGCTACCGCAATCGGCATAGCCATACAGAATATCCCCGAAGGGGCTATCATCTCTATGCCTATGCGCTCGGCGGGGAACTCGCGGCGCAAGTCGTTTCTCATCGGAGCGCTGAGCGGGGTGGTGGAGCCGATAGGAGCGGTGGCGGTCCTGCTTCTCGCTTCCGCGATGATTCCGGTCCTGCCGTATTTCCTCGCCTTCGCCGCCGGAGCGATGATGTATGTCGTAGTCGAGGAACTCATCCCGGAAGCCTCCGAGGGTCAGCACTCGAATATCGGGACGGTCGGCTTCGCCGTAGGATTTGTGTTGATGATGGTGCTCGATGTAGTACTCGGATAAGCGATTTATTTTCACAGGACTCAGTTATGGACATAGAAGAAAGACAAGCATTGAGGAAGAAGGTGCTGGACTTCCTGGAAGCTAACGGGATAGCTTATGACCTTTATGAGCACCCGGAGTTATGCACCGTTGCGGACGGACTTCGGTATTGGAAGGACATCCGGGGGGATGTGATCCACTGCAAGAACCTCTTTCTGCGCAACCACAAGGGGAACAGGCACTATCTGGTCAGTATGGACTGCCACAAGGAGTTCGACATACACGCCCTGGAGCATAAGCTGCACGAGGGCAAATTGTCGTTCGCTTCGCCGGAGCGGATGATGCGTTGTCTCGGCGTGCATCCGGGGTCGGTCTGCGCTTTCGGTCTGATCAACGATATGAACCTTACCGATGCAGATCCGAAGGAGCTTTTCGACAATGGCCACCGCGTGAAATATTATCTGGACGATGACCTCCTCAAGGCGGAGAAAGTGAGCTTCCACCCCTGTGAGAATACCGCCAGCGTCGTGATAAGCAAGGATGACCTTCTCAAGTTCCTCTCTATCTGGGGCGGCGAAGCGGAATGGATTTCCATTGCCGGCTTACCCACCACGTCATTGCCGGCCTGACCTCATCACGTCATTGCCGGCCCCGACCTCATCACGTCATTGCCGGCCTGACCACCACGTCATTGCCGGCCTGACCGGCAATCTCCCCTGCCGACAGCAAAGGATGCCCGATCGGGTCGGGCATGACGAAAACCGTCATTGCCGGCCCCGACCTCATCACGTCATTGCCGGCCTGACCGGCAATCTCCCCTGCCGACAGCAAAGGATGCCCGATCGGGTCGGGCATGACGAAAACCGTCATTGCCGGCCCCGACCTCATCACGTCATTGCCGGCCTGACCGGCAATCTCCCCTGCCGACAGCAAAGGATGCCCGATCGGGTCGGGCATGACGAAAACCGTCATTGCCGGCCCTGACCTCTTGGAGGCTGGTGGGACATTTCATTGCCTATTGCCCGCCTGGGCTTCAGCCATCATCCTCACTACATAATCCCCCTTATCCTCGCAGAGGCCGCCTCACCGAGCTCCGACTTCGTCCGTATATGCTCCCTGATTGAGGCGACGAACGCATTGGACTCGAAGCTTGAGCCTCGCACCTGCTCGAAATCCTGAATCCGCCTCTCCTCTCCTCCGTCAGCGCCGAAACTGGTCATCGCGGAGAGGCTGAACTCTTTGCGGGCGTCTTCATAGACCAGATTGTCAAGCGTGACGACGGAGTTCTTCCATCGTTCCACAAGACCGAGCATATCCTCAGCAGAAG
>CAVDFQ010000039.1:0-13187 GCA_963608065.1 bacterium | reverse complement strand
CATCTGCGGACAGCCTGTCAATATGCTCCAAATTATTATCCATCATCTTGTTATACTTTTATTGTTTTATCATTTCGTTCAGCCGGCGGCTGAGCTGCGCCACCTCCTGTTTCAGAGCCCTGGCCTCGGAGTTGAGTTCCATCTGCCGCGCGATGCGTTTCTCCGCCCGCACATTCTCTGGCTATGGCTTTCTGGGATAGCTGGTTGCGCAGACGGATCTCGAACTCGGTGCCGTAGAGGCTGCGCTCGCGGTTGAGTTTTGGGATGTAGTATTCTCGCTTCTCCTTTCCTCCGCCGTCCTTTACAAATGTCGGTGAAGTGAAGATGAACCGAAGTTCCTCCATGCCCTCAAACTCCTTCTTGAGCGCCTCGAAAGCATAGATGGAGAATGATGCGGCGGCAATGGACACGCGGCTATGGCCGGACAGCCTGTCTCTCAGGTCGTCGACAACCAGCTCACGGATATTGTCTATCTGCTTCGGTAATTCCATAGGGACTGTCTCTGTATGGCATCCATCAACGTTTCACCTTCCCCTTCAGCTCAGGATTCATCTCCAGAAGCTTCTCCAGGGCCTCGTACACCTCCGGGGCGGACTGGGGGACGGAGTCCAGCAGGCTGCGGATCATCTCCGCGTAGGAGACCGTCCTGCCGCAGGACATCGAGAAGGCCATCTTCCACACCTTGAGTTCCTCCACGAGGGAGGCGGGTATGTTGAGAGCCGCGTACTTGACACCGACTGACATATGTTATGTGATTTCGTTTGCTTCCCCCAAATATATTAAATCCATTAAAAACGTCAAAATTAATCCCGCGAAAACAGCCTCTTTTCTTCGGCGGGGTCGCCCTTGCGGCAGCAAAGACGCCCGATCGCATCGGGCGTGACGAAAACCGTCATTGCCGGCTTGGCCTCCTCGTCATTGCCGGCTCCGACCGGCAATCTCGTCCTTGCGGCAGCAAAGACGCCCGATCAAGTCGGGCGTGACGAAAAGAAGGGCGCAAGACGCCCGATCAAGTCGGGCGTGACGAAAACCGTCATTGCCGGCTTGGTCTCCTCGTCATTGCCGGCTCCGACCGGCAATCTTGCTCTTCCTCGTCATTGCCGGCCCCGACCATAGTTTTACCACGAATTATATTGACAGGGTTGCGGAGATTTCGTATATTCGCAGGGACACCACTCTTGGAACAGGATATGAGTACAGTTGCACACCATCTCGAATCGCTTTACGCCAAGTCACAACTGGCCCCTTCGCCGGAGCTGATAGCAGCCATCCATACTGCCTGCACCGACGGCTCGATAACCAAGCTGTCTTTGAGTTCATTCCTCGACAGGCACATAAAGGAGCTGTCCGGCACCTGCGATGTCCTATGCGGCCGTCAAGAAGATCTTACATCCGAGGAAAAAGACAGACTGGCGCTTCTCGGACAGCTGCTTGCCTCAAACATCATACTGCTTTTCGAGACCAGGAGCCAGAGCGCGATGAGGTCCTGCCTGCTCGCTTTTCTTGATTACGCATCTCACTGCATAAGCAGCAGATACGACTTCGTAGGCACCGCCGCCAGGATCATGTCCTACGACATCAGAGATTTGGGTTATGGATGGACGGATGTCGAGAATTATCGCTCGATGGATTTCCTCGCATTCAAGATCTGCAACCAGATGACTTTTGACACGGATAGCGGCCAGAGATACGAATACACGGGGGCCGGCAAAGTCGTCATCGAAGACGGAATCCTGAAGATCCTGTCCTCTCCCGTGGCAGAGCAGGGTTCTGTAGCATTCAGACTGTGCGATGGCAGCGTAGAAGTGAGGACCCGCAACACCAGAGATGAAAAACTGAAGCCCTGCGACTCCCGGAATGCGGAGAGCCTCGAATCGTTCGCCCATACTTTCTTGATGATTCAGAAGGAAAGCGGGAGGGCTGTCCGGGCGCAATCCGGACAGGAATTCCGGGTGGGCGATGCAGTAACCTTGAAAATCCGTGAAGTCATACCGGGTGAGGATGGTCATAATCAGCTGATCTGTGAGATTCTTGAAAGCCGCGATTGCCTTAAGGGAGCCGTCCGGAATGAAGAGCTGGTCATAGGTCTGTACACACATGACCTCATCGACAACGATTTCATCTGCGACGGTGACTGTTTCCCCGATGCGGTCATAGCCTCGATCGATGAAGATGGCATATCGTTCTCCATAAGAGACAGTTACAGCAGATTTGCGAAAAGCAGGGCTAAGGAAGACCACCGCAACGGCGCCAGATTCAAGGCTAAACTGCTGAAAACATCTGACAGATACCGGAGAATGTACTGGATGACTCCCCGTGGGTATGGCGCCATATCGCATATGATCGACGGCGTCGATATCGGAGACATACTGACTATGGAAGTGGATTGTCTGCAGTCCGTAAAGCAAGACCTTTACATAAACATACGTGAGCCCAAATACGGCTACGATGCCATAGACTTCGACTGGGACGAGAATAGGTGTCTCGAAGACTATGTGCTGGACATCAGAGATGCTGTCGCCAGAGCCAAGGCCGTAGAGAATGACAGGTCCGATGAAGAAAGACTGAAGATGCCGGTAAGAAGATTTGCAGACATACTGTCTGCCTCCGGTTCTGAAGATTCCGTGGACAGATACCGGCAGACCTTATGCTCCCAGTTCCTTTCATACCTCATCAGAGACGATACCGCTGCGGCTGCAGAAAAAGCGGATTATCTGAAATGCTGCATAGAGTACGCCCAGACGGGCAGAATCACATATCGGAACCGGGACGTGACACACACAGGTGAGCAGAAAAAGATTCTAGACTGTCTGTCTCTGAGCGGAAAGGAAGGGGCCATTTATGACATTGCATCCCTGATAGACAGGGACGGGCTTGAGAGCATCGGAAATCAGGTAGTCTCGCTGATTCTCACCGGCAACCTTTCTTCCACATTTGCAGATGAATTCAAGCTGTCCGCGAATAAGCTCCGCAAAAAAGTCTGCCGGTTGCTCGGAGTCGCCGACCAATATCGCGAAAAACAGAACGAAGTGCGCGGCAAATACGGAAAGGGCGAGAACCACAACAGGGAATTCAAGTCCTCTTACGTTTTCCGCAATGACAAAAAGAACGAGAATGTGGCGGACATCGATTACCAGGGACGCGGTCAGGTTTTCGGAGCCGTGTGCGCATTTCTCAACGCCGACGGCGGAGAAGTCTATATCGGCGTCAATGACAGGACCGGCGATCCCCTCATCAGCGAGGACTATGGCCTCAAGGCCGATATACGCTGGCTGACCGAAAACTTCGATACGCTGAAGATGACCCGAAGCAAGTTACTTGGCCACGGCATCCCGAAGGCTGATTCGCTCGATCATCTGGCTCTCTTCCTGAATACCGAGAAAGAACTGTACTTCAGCGAGACACTGCAGGACAACATCGTGATCGAGGTCACCGAGGACCAGGATGCAATCCGCATCAAGGTCTCCCCTTCCGGATTCGAGATAGCGTATCTATACAAAAACAGCAAGATACGCTCCGGCGGTGTGGCATACAAGCGGGACGGTCACAGCACGCTGCCGATGTCAGAACACGACAAAAGGATACGGATGATGTCGCTGATGGACATCAGCAAGACCGCCAGATTCGCCGTTCTCATCCAGGATGCCATAAACAACAGGAACCGGCTTATCTTCCGCAATTATGCCAGCGGAAACAGCGGAACGAGACAGGACCGGCACGTCCTCCCCGTCAACCTCTTCTATAACAACGAGAATGTCTATTGCTGGGACATTGACAAGAACGATATGCGTGAATTCAGGCTGACACGGATCGAGTCGATCGATGTCGACGGTGTCCAGAATCGCATCGGCAGAGAACTTACACCCGGCAAGGCCGATGTCTTCCGCTGGGTGTACAAGGGAACCCCCAAGCACATCAAGCTGCGGATGGATGTCGGAGCGCTCAACTATCTTCTGGAAGAATACTCCAGCGCCAAGTACCTGCCGAAAGAGGAACTATATGAGGAATCCCCGAACAAATGGATTCTCGACACCCGCCTTCAGGATTTCGGGGCCGTGAGACGCTTCTACCTCGGTCTTGCGGACAAGATCGAGATTCTCGACACCGAAGATTCGGAAGCGCTGAAAGCCGACATAAGACGTTTCGTAAAAGAACAGCTGAGCGATATCGGCGGATAGCGGCGGACTCTCCCCGTCATTGCCGGCCCCGACCTCCACGTCATTGCCGGCTCCGACCGGCAATCTCTCTCCCCAGGCATTTCGTCCACGAAAAGCCCCCTTTTTATGGACAAACCATCCTCCCCGGCAACTTGGAAGCCTATAACGCCGCCACCGGCTCCGAGCAGCCACCCCGAAAAACAAAAAGCGAGTCAGGTGCGATATAACCTAACTCGCTTTGCGGGCTCAAGGCGCCGCGGTGTTCAGTCTTGTAAGAATCAGATACACACGTCAGTGACAGTGTGCGGTACAGTGGGGGAAATATAAAACTCTCAAATCAATACTCCTTCCCGTCGAAGAAGAAATCATCCTTATCAATACTCTTCTTCGTTGAAGAAAAAGTCATCCTTGGTCGGATAGTCCGGCCAGATATCTTCTATGCTTTCGTAGATTTCACCGTCATCCTCCAATTCCTGAAGATTTTCCATAACCTCTTCCGGAGCGCCGGAGCGGTTTGCATAGTCTATAAGTTCGTCTTTGGTTGCCGGCCACGGAGCATCGTCCAGGCTGCTGGCAAGTTCTAATGTCCAATACATATTATAAATGGTCCGAACGCTTTGTTCTCGTTCGGGCGCAAATATATTGAAAAAAATATAAGAATGAACTTTTTTTCTCTGCAATGTAAGAAAAACCGTGACGCGCAAGGTCAGGCGCTGCACATCCCCGGACACAAGGCGAGCAACATCCCCGGGCACAAGGCAAGCAACATTCCCGGACACGAGTCGGGCAACATTCCCGGACACGGGGCGAGTAATATTCAGGAAGATTGCTTATTTTTGCGACTGTTTACGCAGAATCGTCGGGTGGCGGCTCCCCCGGAGACAGAACAAACCCCGGAGACAGAACAAACCCCGGAGACAGAACAACCCCGGAGACAGAACAACCCCCCGAGACAAAGCGGCTTCGAGCCCGAGTCCGCATAAGAATAACCACAAAAAGGCAGAACAGTTTCTATGGCATACATAAAGGAAGAAAGATACGACAGCGAAATCACGGAGAAGATAGCCTCCCACGTCTATGAGATACTCGCCCTTCTGGGCGAAGACCCGCAGCGCGAAGGCCTGCTCAAGACCCCCGAGAGGGTCGCGAAGTCCCTGCAGTTCCTCACGCAAGGCTACGGCCAGGACGGCGGCGAGATCATCCGCAGCGCGCTCTTCGAGGAGAAATACCGCCAGATGGTCCTCGTGAAGGACATAGAACTCTACTCGATGTGCGAGCATCATATGCTGCCCTTCATCGGCAAAGCGCACGTGGCGTACATTCCGGACGGCACCATCACCGGCCTGAGCAAGATAGCCCGCATAGTCGAGACCTACGCCCGCCGCCTGCAGGTCCAGGAACGCCTGACCGTGGAGATCCGCGACTGCATCGAGGAGGCCATCCACCCTCTCGGCGTCGCGGTCGTCATCGAAGCCACCCACTGCTGTATGCAGCTGCGTGGCGTGCAGAAATCGAACGCCACGACCATCACCTCCGCGTTCAGCGGCGCATTCCTCAAGGACGCCCGCACCCGCAACGAGTTCCTCAACCTCATCGGCAACCGCTGAATACCAGGCGTCCCCGGCAAGCCGTCCAATCCTGCGGCGGCCTCTGCGGCAGGTACGCATAAGATATATGAACGACTCTCCTCTCTCCCCCGCCCCACAGACTACGGAAATCCGTCCGATAGCCCGCTTCCGCTCCCCGGTGGAGGGGAAATTCGGCCTGCCCCGCCAGGCCGGCATAGCCGAAAACCTCAAGGGAGAGATCGTGCTGGAGAAAGAGTGGAACTCCCCCGAAGCGCTCCGCGGGCTGGAGGGCTTCGACTACATCTGGCTCATCTGGGGCTTCAGCCTGAACAGGGAATGCAAGCCGGGCCATCTCACGGTAAGACCCCCGAGACTCGGCGGCAACACCCGGGTAGGAGTCTTCGCCTCCCGCTCCCCCTTCCGCCCTAACCCTCTGGGCCTCAGCTCGGTAAAGCTCCACTCCATAGACCCGCGAAGAGGCGTCATCACCGTCCTCGGGGCCGACCTCGCCGACGGGACCCCCATCTACGACATCAAGCCCTACATAGAATACGCCGATTCTCATCCCGGAGTGCGCAGCGGCTTCACCGACGACAGCTCCTGGCAGAGGCTGGAAGTCATAGTCCCGGAGCAGACAGCCTCGCGGCTCGAAGACCTGTTCAGCCCCGAAGACCTGCAGGCCCTGAAAGAAATCCTCGCGGAAGACCCCCGGCCGCGATACCGGAGTGACCCGCAGAGAATCTACGGCCTGAGATTCGGAAAGCGCGAGATACTCTTCCGCGTAGAAGGCGGCACACTGACTCTGACAGACATAAACTGACACGATATGAACCTTACGACACTTGCACTCATCCTGGCAGGCGCGGCAGCAGCCGCAGGCCACGGCACAGCACCCGAGGCGGTTCTCGGCACGACCCCCGACGAAGTCCGCACGGAGACATCCCACGAGAGCCGCACAGAGGCACCCGACGAAGTCCGCAGCGCGCATCCCCGCAGCTTCGGCTACACGAACCCGGTCATCCAGGGTTTCCACCCCGACCCGAGCATCTGCGCGGTCGGACAGGACTACTATCTCGTGAACAGCTCCTTCCAGTATTTCCCCGGCGTGCCGGTATTCCACAGCCGCGACCTCGTGAACTGGACGCAGATCGGCAACGTACTCACGCGCAGGGAGCAGCTTGAGCTGGACGGAGCGCTCGCGTGGGGAGGCATCTACGCTCCGACGATCCGCCACCACGACGGCATCTTCTATATGATCACCACGAACTGCAGCGGCCGGGGGAACTTCATCGTGCATACGGAAGACCCCGCCGGCGAGTGGTCTGACCCTGTCCTGGTGGACCAGGGCGGCATCGACCCCTCACTCTTCTTCCACGAAGGAAAGTGCTGGTACACGGGGACTTGCGACAACTGGATCGTCCTATTCGAGATAGACCCTATGACCGGCGAAAAGCTCAGCGAAGTCAAGCGGATCTGGCAGGGCACCGGCGGACGCTACCCGGAAGGCCCGCACCTCTACTTCAAGGACGGCTGGTTCTACCTGCTCATCGCGGAGGGCGGCACCGAGTACGCGCACAGCATCACGATAGCGCGCAGCCGCAGCATCGAAGGACCTTACGAGGCCGACCCGGCCAATCCCGTGCTGACCCATTGCAATCTCCGCTCACAGTCCAGCATCATCCAGGGTCTGGGGCACGGCGACCTGGTGCAGGCGCACGACGGCAGCTGGTGGATGTGCTGCCTGGGATTCAGAACCCAGGGCGGAAACTACCATCTGCTCGGCCGCGAGACGTTTATGACACCGGTACAGTGGGAGGACGGCGCCTGGCCGGTAGTCGAAGACGGGGCCATCCACATCGAAATGAACGTGCCTACGCTGCCTCAGCAGGCCGCCGCAGCGTCCGCTCCCGTTCTCGATTTCGCCTCCGACACCTTCGGTCCCGAATGGGTCCACATCCGCAATCCTTTCCTCGAGAATTATTCATTTACAGGCTCCTCCCTTCGTCTGACGGCCGGACAGAGCCTGGACGAGAGGACGGTATCACCTACTTTCATTGGCCGGAGGCAGGAAGACATCTCCTTCGAAGCGGTCACTTCGCTGGAAGTCTCGAGGAAAGCGGACACGGAAGCGGGACTTTCGGTGTATATGGACGCGGACGCGCACTACGATGTCTATCTCCGGAGCGACGGGCTGCTCGCGTTCAGGGTCCGCCTGGGAGAACTCTCTCACACTGAGGAGTATAAAGTGGACAAGGGGCGCATCTTCCTCAAGGTGGAGGGAAGCGAAAGCAGCTACAGCTTCTCCTGGTCTTCTGACGGCAAAGACTTCCACAGGATCGGTGGGATGAACACCAAATACATCAGCACAGAGGGCACCGGCGGCTTCACCGGCATCATCCTCGGACTCTTCTGCGCCGGCACCCCGGGCTCCGCCGCCGACTTCTACAGCTTCTCCTATAAGGGATTATAAGAAATCACGCCGACACACGGAGGGTCAGATGGCATCGAACGCCTGCTGAAGATCGGCGATTATGTCGTCGATATGCTCGGTGCCGATGGAGAGACGGATGGTCGACGGGGTGATGTGCTGCTGCTCGAGCTCCTCGGGCGAAAGCTGAGAATGGGTGGTGGTGTAAGGATGGATCACCAGACTCTTCACATCGGCGACATTGGCCAGCAGGGAGAAGATCTTCAGGGAGTCGATGAATTTCCAGGCCTCCTGCACTCCGCCTTTCATCTCGAAAGTGAATATGCTGCCTCCACCGCAAGGGAAGTACTTCCGATACAGCTGGTGGTCGGGATGGCTTTCGAGTGAAGGGTGATTCACTTTCAGCACCTTAGGATGATTCGCAAGGAACTCCACCACTTTCAGGGCATTCTCCACGTGACGCTCTACACGCAGGCTGAGCGTCTCGACACCCTGCAGCAGGAGGAAGGCGTTGAAAGGCGAAATGGCTGCCCCGGTATCCCGCAGGATGACGGCACGGATGCGCGTGACGTATGCGGCCGGCCCGGCGGCATCGGCGAAGACGGTGCCGTGATAGTTCGGATCGGGCTTGGCCAGAGTAGGGAACTTGTCCGCCTCGGCCTTCCAGTCGAAAGTGCCTCCGTCCACGATGATTCCCCCGAGGCTCGTGCCGTGGCCGCCGAGGAACTTCGTGGCCGAATGCACCACTATGTCAGCCCCGTGCTCGATCGGCCGGATGAGATACGGAGTGCCGAAGGTATTGTCCACTATGAGCGGAATGCCGTGCCGGTGCGCTACCGCTGCTACACCCTCGATGTCAAGCACTTCGCAGTTCGGGTTGCCGAAGGTCTCGGCAAATACCGCCTTGGTCTGCGGTCTGATGGCTGCCTCCAGCGCGGCGAGGTCGTTGACTTTCACTATGGTATTTGTGACGCCCTGCGCGGCCAGCGTGTGGGTGATGAGGTTATAGGAACCGCCGTAGAGATTGTCCGCAGCCACTATGTGGTCGCCGAGTCCCACTATGTTCTGCAGGGCGTAGGTGACGGCAGCTGCACCTGAGGCCACTGCCAGTCCTGCCACACCCCCTTCGAGTGCCGCTACGCGGTCCTCGAACACGCTCTGCGTGGAGTTAGTCAGACGCCCGTAGATGTTTCCCGGCTCGCGCAGGGCGAAGCGGTCGGCAGCGTGCTGCGAGTTGTGGAATACATAGCTCGTGGTCTGATAAATGGGAACTGCGCGTGCATCGGTCGTAGGGTCTGCCTGCTCCTGGCCCACGTGGAGCTGGAGAGTCTCGAAATGGAGTTTTGATGTGCTCATATCTGTTGTTCTTATTGATTTCCGTCCGCAAAGTTACACTGTGTGGATTTTTCATACAAAAGACCTTGAAAAATAAGAGGATTATACTAAATTTGCGGACAATTGTGGAGGAATCGAATAGCGCAGCTGCCCGATTCCCCGCTTTATCAGAAGAATCCGCTATGACAGAAACTCTTGACAAAACCGACATTCAGATCCTTCGCGCCCTGCAGGGGAACGCCCGCATAACCGTGAAGGACCTTGCCCTCAAGGTGCATCTTTCCCCGACTCCGGTATTCGAAAGGCTCCGCCGTCTCGAAGCGGGAGGGTATATCCGGGGCTACACGGCCATCCTCGATGCCGGCAAGCTCGGCAGGGGCTTTCTCGTTTTCTGCAGCGTCCGCCTGCGAAAGATGGGCAAGGACATCGCCCACGATTTCGTCTCCAGGATAAAGGACATCCCCGAGGTCTCCGAATGTTACAATATCTCGGGAGATTTCGACTACCTGCTGAAAGTTTATGCCCCCGATATGCAGTATTACAATGACTTCCTCATAAACACCCTCGGCACCATCGAGAGCCTCGGCTCCGTCCAGAGCTCCTTCGTGATGAACGAGATAAAAACCGGTTACGGCCTGCCGCTGTAGGGGGGGGGGCAGCTAGTGACGTGTAAATTTTCTTTACACAGGTGTAAAAAATCTTTACACTCACCCATCTCGCGAGAGAGGCATAACTATCTGATTCACAATCCTTAGTCCCATCTGGCATCGAAAGTGCGGGAGATACCGCCGACCATTGATACTGTGAGAATGAAGTATTTTTTACGTTACATCAAGAACAATCCGCTTTACGCCCTCATAAACACTTTCGGGCTTGCCGTCTCGCTAATGTTCGTAATCCTGCTCGGTGACTACAGCTACCGGCAGTTCAGCATAGACCGCTGGCATCAGAACCGTGACAGGATACAGTTGCTTTCGGTTACGGGCAGCGACCTGTTCAGCTGGCCGGATGCCACACACGCACTTCAGGAGCGGTTTCCCGAGATAGAATCTGTCTGCTGCCTGAATATGCATACCGCCCGCATCAAGTTCGAAGACAGGCATTCAGGAGGCAGCGATGCAGAGGAGGGACGGGGCAATGTTATGCTGGCAGATTCCACCTTCTTCAGATTCTTCGACTTCAAGTTCGTCTCGGGAGACAGGTCCACAGCCCTCGACAGCCCTGAGAAATGCGTCATAACCGAGTCGCTCGCAAGAAAACTCTTCCCCGACAGGAATCCTCTCGGACAGCCGCTGAACATAGTCGGCACCAGATATGTCACCATAAATGACGGGACGGGTGACCCTTATGATTCGACCCTCGTCTATACCGTCTCGGGAGTCATAAAGGATCTCGACAGGACTGTCTTGCTGAACTCCACCGAACTTATAGCCAGCAGCGCACGCAGCCCGCAGATTCTCGGCTACCGCCTCAGCGGAAGCACTTTCGTGATGGGTCCTTTGGGAAGCGCCTACTCTTTCCTGATGATGGCCCCAGGGGCCTCGCCGGAAGACAAGAAAGCGGAGATGACGGAATTCCTCAAGGAGCAGATTCCTGCTCTGGAGTTTTTTCAGAAAGGGGATATCAGACTCGAGCTGATTCCTCTGGACGCCCTTATGTTCTCGCCGCTCAACGACGGCAGCGGTATTCTGGCGGGAGACAGCGGATTGCTGAAAGTCCTTTTCGCGGCGGTTCTGGCCATTCTGCTTTTTGCCGTGACCAATTACGTGAACCTCACCGCAGCCAACACCGGTTTCAGGGCCAAGGAAGTGGCCACACGCCGCCTGCTCGGAAGCGGCAGCCGGGGGATAAGTCTGGAACTCATAACGGAATCTACCCTTATGGTCCTTCTGTCCTTCCTCATCGGTTTCGCCCTGGCCCTATGCTTCGAGGACAGGTTCGAGACTCTTTTCGACGGCAAGATAGACCTGCTGAGCGACCTTTCCTTCGGCACTGTCAGCGCCTGCATCCTGTTCATAGTCATCACCGGAGTCATCTCAGGCATCATCCCTACCCTGCTCCTGCTTAAATTCAAGCCCATAGACATAGTGAAGGGTTCGTTCCGCCAGAGCTCGAAGATGGTGTTCAGCAAGATTTTCATCATCATCCAGAACATCATCACGGTGACTATGCTCACAGCCTCCTTCACCATCTATCTTCAGCTGAATCATCTGATAAACGCCCCTCTCGGCCACAATGTCGAGAATCTCTATATCGTCACCCCTGACGAAGATGAGCTCATAAGAAGCGAGCTGGAGGCACAGCCGTTCATACGGTCCATAGGGACATTCGAAGGTTCGGCGCCGGACGGCCGATCAGTAAATATGGATACAAGAAAGAACAGAGATATGGACTATATCCCTATCTACCTGTTCAAATGCGACAGCACCTACCTTGCGCTATCCGGTCTGAAAGTGCTGGAAGACTATCACCTCGGGTCAGATGCGAAGTATGTGAACAAGACTCTCGCGGCGAAAGCCGGTCTCGAAGAGGGCGGAAAGGAAATCGTCTGGGAGGACGGAAAGACCACTCAGGTCGCAGGGATCTTCTCCGACTACCATATGATAAACGTGCTGGACCCCTATAAGGCGGCCGAAATGACCCTGCTTCCGACTGAGAAGATCAGGTATCCGAGCTATCTTGTGCTGACCGACGGCTCGAGCGACGCCTACGGAAAGCTCTGCTCCCTGGTGAGAAAAGTGGACGGCACCTCCGAAGAGCTGGACTGGAAGGTCCGGGGACTCGAAAAGGACGTGGAGGAGTCATTCTCCGATGAGAGAAGCACGATGAAACTCATCACGATGTTCACTTTCTTGGCCGTGCTCATCTCCATCCTGGGCTTCATCGGGATGTCCCTGTTCTTCATCCGGCAGCGCCGCAAGGAGATAGGAGTGCGCCGTATTCTGGGAAGCACCGTGGGAGAGATTCTCGCTATGCTCCTGAGAAAGTTCTGCGCCCCTCTGCTCGTCTCGTTCGTGTTCGCCGTGCCGCTCTCGTACTTCCTTATGAACCGCTATCTGGAAGGCTTCGACTACCGTATCGGGCTCAGCCCGCTGATCTTCATCGCCACTGCGCTGATGTCCCTGCTGATAGCCGTGCTCTCTGTCGTGATGCAGGCCCTGCACGCTTCGAATGCTAATCCGGCCGACTCCATAAGGACAGAATAGCCGGGTGGGTGGGGGCCGGTAAGGACGGCTTTCGTCACGCCCGACCTGATCGCGATCGTCACGCCCGACCTGATCGCGATCGTCACGCCCGACCTGATCGGGCGTCTTTTGCTGCCGGCGGAGAAAAGATTGCCGGTCAGGCCGGCAATGACGTGGAAGGGCAGGCCGGCAATGACGGCTTTCGTCACGCCCGACGCGATCGGGCGTCTTTTGCTGCCGGCAGGGAAGAGATTGCCAGTCGGGGCCGGCAATGACGTGGAGAGCCAGGCCGGCAATGACGTATTTCGAAGAGGCCGGAACAAAAAAAGAGGATGTCAAAAACACATCGGAGCGAAGCGACACAGGGGGTTCGGGGGATACGTCCCCCGATGAATGGACGCGAAGCGTCGCTGCCGTTCTTCGACAAAAAAACCCGGCTGACGTATGTCAGTCGGGTTGTCGAAGAACGGCAGCTGCCTACTCTCCCACCTGGTGGGGCAGTACCATCGGCGAT
>CAVDFQ010000038.1:0-14851 GCA_963608065.1 bacterium | reverse complement strand
AGGCCCGAGCCTCTTCTGCGATATTTTTTTCAAATATTATGTGTCAAACTCCCGGTTCCGGCGGAGCGGGCAGATGAAGAGAAAAATGATAAAAAAGTTTGGCGGATTGAAAATATTATCTACCTTTGCAGTCCACAAAAGCAACCTCTCACCTTTTTTAGGTTAGTGTCCGGTGATGTTGCGGATAAAAGACCGTATTTGTTATGGATTTAATGAAACTTGTGGAGCAGTCCTTTTCAGAGAATAAAGCTGCTTCATATCCCAAGTTCAAAGCGGGTGACACCGTTACAGTCACCTACAAGATTAAAGAAGGCGACAAGTTCAGACTTCAGAACTTCAGAGGTGTAGTCATCCAGATTTGCGGAGCTACCCCGTTCACCAGGACTTTCACTGTCCGTAAGGTATCCGGCGGCATCGGCGTCGAGAGGATTTTCCCTTACGAGTCACCGTTCATCGACAGCATCGAGCTGAACAAGGTCGGCAAGGTGCGCAGAGCGAGGATCTTCTACCTCAGGAAGCTCTCCGGTAAGAAAGCCAGAATCAAGGAGAAGAAGTTCGCCGGCAAGTCCGAGTAAGACATATAAGGGTTTCGGCCCGGACGGCTCCTTAGCTCAACTGAATAGAGCACTTGACTACGGATCAAGAGGTTACAGGTTTGAATCCTGTAGGAGTCACACAGAAAAATCGCTAAGTGGTAAAAAATCACGCACTTGGCGATTTTCTTTTTTTCTCCCCACGCTTGCCCCTCGGAATCTACCTTTTTATTTGGCTTATCGATAATTCTTTCGTACATTTGAGCCAATCCACGAAGTCAGATTCACTTATATCGCCCGCCTATGTCCGAAATTGTCAAACCCGATCAGCTCGCTCAGCCCACTCAGCCCACTCAGCCCGCTCAGACCGCTCAGACCGGTAAGTCCGATAAGCCCAGTAAGTCCAAGACCCTCAAAGATCTCCTGTGGCTAATCTTCGTGACATTGGGCTTAATCTTCTATGCGAGTATATATTTGCTCCCGTTTGTCGCTGTATTCGGGTTTTTGTACTGGCTCACGAAAGGCCTGTTTTTCTTGATTTTCACCATTGTCGGCATTATCGCTTACATCGGCTCTATCATTTATATTATAATAGGATCTATAAAAGAGTTCAGCAAGCCGTATGACCCGACAGATCAGCCGGTGGTATACACAGGCAGCGGCGACTCTGACGAAGCTGACAAAGCTGCGGCAGCTGCCGGTCTTATATTCGGCGCCGGTTTACTTGGTCACCACATCGGCAAACACCACAGATCCGCCTCCGACAGAGTCAAAGACGACTGGCTCTGGCAGGAGAAGTACCGCGACAACGACCATTACGACAGCGATGGATTTGGGTTCTGATACTGCCCCACCCCTCTATCTCTCAGCCACATACATCCGGCAGACCCCGAAAGTGAAACTTCGCTCGCGCACGGAAGTGAAGCCCGCCGAGAGCAGGCGCGGAATGAACTGAGGCGGCTTCGGGAAATGCATAATAGAGGCCGGGAGGTAGCGGTATGCGGCCCGATTCCCTGTCAGAAGCCTGCCCAGAGAGGGCAGCAGGGTGAAAGCGTAGAACTTGTAGCAAGCGAGCAGAAAAGCATTGTCAGGGTAGGAAAGTTCCAGAATCACAAGCCGACCGCCCTTTCGCAGCACCCGACACATCTCGGACAACCCACGGTCCAGATTCTCGAAATTGCGCACACCGAAAGCCACGCTCACCCGATCGAAACTCCCGTCAGCGAAAGGCAGAGCCTCCACGTCCGAGCGGAAAAGCTTGATACTTATTTCTTCACGGCCGCTCCCGCGTCCAATCCCCTCCCCACAACAGTCATAACCCGCCTTCGCGACTTTCGCACGGCCGACTTCCAGCATATTTTCAGAGAGGTCCACCCCGACCACGCTCGAGCCTGCGGAGAGTTTCGAAGCTATGGAAAGCGCGAAATCAGCCGTCCCCGTAGCCACATCCAGCACTCTCAGAGGCCTTTTCTCGTCAGCTATATGCCGCACGGCCCGGCGGCGCCAGAGACGGTCGGAGCCGAAAGAGGAGAGATGGTTGAAAGCATCGTAATCAGGCGCGATATCATCGAAAAGACCGCGTATTTTTTCTTTCTCCGGCATAGCGCGAATATTATCCGTAACTCTTAAAAAAAGCAGCTCTCTGCCCGCCCTTACTCTCCCGGGCCCGACTCCCCTTCGGCGGCAGCTTTCCCCACACGCAACTTCCTCTCCACCAGCGTCACCACATCCTCCAGAATCCTGTCGGTACGGCCTATCAGAGTCATCACGACCAGCACGCCCGAGCGGATCTCCACGCACATCACCCGCATAGGCGAATCATCCTCGCAGAGAGCCTCGAAGCCATAGGCCTTGCGGTTCTGGAACGGCCACACGGTCAGCGGATCCATATCCTCCGGGTCATCATCGTCGAAGCCCACGATCTCCACATAATTTGCCATAGCCTCGTCCTGGGCAGTAGTTTCGGGCGGCATAGGTCCGACGCAGATGTCAATCTCCGCGTCATCGGTCTGCAGACGGTCATTGGCCAGAAAGGCCTCGAAATGCGTCACTCCCTCGTCCAAGCTCTGCAGTTTGCTCTTCCAAGTCTGGGGGAGCTCGAGTTTAATGCTGTACATAAGATTTATTCTACATAGAGGAGCAGACCCTTAAGATACTCGCCCTCAGGATGATATATATTCACGCAATGGTCTGCCGGCTGGTTCAGCCTGTCCAGTATGCGCACCTTGCGGCCCGTCTGAGCGGCGGCGGAGAAGACCGTCATCGCGAAAGTGTCCCTGTCCACCACCTGCGAGCAGGAATAGGTAAACACGAGCCCGCCCGGGGCCACAGCGTCTATCGCGCAGGCGTTCAGCCTCCGGTAGGCGCGCAGAGCGTTCTGCAGCGCACCCCGGTGCTTGGCGAAAGCCGGCGGATCCACGATGATCAGATCATAACGTCCTTTAGGACAATTCTTCAGATACTCTATCGCGTCCGCGCAATGTTCCTCGTGACGCGAAGCGTCAAATCCGTTCAGCTCCACGTTCCTGCCCAGCATATCCATCGCCCGCGCGCTGCTGTCCACGGAATCCACCAGTTCGGCCCCGGCGGCCAATGCGTAAACCGAGAAGCCGCCCGTGTAGCAGAAGAGATTCAGAACTCTGCGGCCGGCGCTCAGGCGCCCGACCAATGCGCGGTTCTCCCTCTGGTCGAGGAAGAAGCCTGTCTTCTGGCCTCCTGTCCAGTCCACTATGAAGCGGTGAGCGTTCTCCTTCACTGTCTGTTCATCGTCCGTAAAGCCTTCTGCCTTATATAGATAGCCATCCACAAGATCCAGTCCGGCCTTGAAGGGGGCAGTGCCAGAGCTCTTGTCGTAAACAGCCTTGAGCGAGTCAGCGAATATGCTCTGCAGGGCTGCACAGATCTGTTTTCTGGCCCTGAACATACCGACGGAATGGGCCTGCATCACGCATACGCCTCCGTACCAGTCTATTATGAGGCCCGGAAGACCGTCCCCTTCTCCGTGTACCAGTCTGAAACAGTCCGTCTCGGCGGAAGGCAGGCAGGCTGCGCGGCGCACGGCCGCAGCAGCGGAGATCATCCGGACGAAAAAGTCGGGATCCTGAGCCGAACGGTCAAAGGAGAGTATCCTCACCGCGATGGAGCCCACCTGATAGTGTCCCACAGCCAGGAATTCGCCCTCGGCGGAGTACACTTCCACGAGATCCCCCTCTGCGGGAGAGCCCGCTATCCAGGCCACTGCTCCGGAGAACACCCAGGGGTGAAAGCGCCTCAGGGACTCGTCCCTGCCCCTTTTAAGATATATTCCGATCATTGTCAGAAGATGTTTTCGATGATTCCGCTCTCTTGCGGCGACCTCTGTGCCTGCGCCGTCCTCCTCTGTGACGTCTGCGGCGGGAAGTTCTCCCACGGGAGGAGTCGGAAGGAGCTGACGTATTGGACGCGGCGGACGCGTCTGCGGCCGGAGCTGCTTTCTGAGCGGAAGTCCGGAGGTCTGCTTTCTGCCCGGCAGATAGCAGGGCCGCCTTCTTGCGGTGACGCCGTCCCCCTCTGCGGCGTTTGCGGCGGGAAGGTTTCGGGGTGGAGTCGGAAGGAGCGGACGCGTCAGCGGCCGGAACGGCCTTCTGCTGAGGGTTGCGCTCCTCCGGGCTCAGCGGATGCTGCTTCGCGCGCTTGAGGCGGAAGTACATCTCGCGGCACACCCACGCGTCGGTCGCGGCATAGCGGCACTGCGGCTCGGAAAGGGTCTCGGCCTCCCAGTTCGAGAGCTGCTGGGTCTTGGATATGCGCACGCCGAGGATGATGGCGCTCATTTTCTTCACGCTCTTGTCGCGTATGCCGTACTGCCAGACTATCTTCTGCAGGTCCACGAAGCCTCGGGCCTCGAAATCCTGTACCTTCTGCAGTCCGCGGACATCGTCGCCCACGGCAGCGCCTATCTTGAGGATGTCGCCGTCGGAGAGGACATCGCGCAGGCTCTGCGGGAGTCCGAGCTTCTGCACACGGAAGAGGAAGGCCTTTCCGGGACCGGAGAGCTGCAGGAGGGCTACGCTGTGGCGGGGCTGGTCAGGCGAGAAGACGGGACGGGTCTCGGTGTCGAAGCCCAGCACCTTCTGGCGCCGCAGAAAGGAAACTGCGGAGCGGAAGGCAGCGTCTTCACTGTCTATGACCTGAATCTCTCCCGGGAAAGCCGCGAGCTCGTATTTCTCTATCTCTTCCGGAGAAATGCTGATTCTATACATCCTGTTTTCTCTGTTTCACTGCGGAGAGTCCCGAAAACACCGGCCGCTCCGGCGGGAACCGCTCCTGAAAACTGATGATTTCTTTCGTGAAACTGCGGCCCGGCTGTCGGGTTATGCGCGAATACACGTTACAAATCCTACAAAATTACGAAAAAAGAGCATATATTTGTGAGGCAAATCCCAAAAAGTGATTGGAGATTTATTTTTTATTCGCTTAACCACATAAAACACAGTTAGTTCTTATGCCACATCTATCGAACAAAGCCGTTCAGATTCCGGCTTCTGCCATACGCAAGCTCACTCCGTTCGCCAATGCCGCGAAACGCGAGGGGGTCAAGGTCTATCACCTGAACATCGGAGCTCCTGACATAAAGTCTCCGCGGTCGGCGGTGGATGCACTCAGAAATTTCAGTATGGAATATCTCCCGTATTCGGACTCGGCCGGCACTCTCGAGCTGCGCCGCGCCCTGGTGGAGAAGTACTACAGGAAGATCGGGGTGGAGATCACTACGGACGAGATTCTGGTGAACACGGCCGGCAGCGAGGCGGTGGATTTCGCGGTGCAGACCTGCTGTGACGCGGGCGACGAGGTCATCGTGATAGAGCCTTACTATACGAACTATTTTTCTTTCGCCTTCCAGAACGGGATCATCGTGAAGCCTGTCCACACCGACATACGCGACGGCTTCAAGGTTCCGTCCATCGAGGCTTTCGAGGCCGTGTGCACTCCGCGCACCAGAGCCGTGCTGCTCTGCAATCCGGGGAACCCGACCGGCGTGGTCTATTCCCGCGAGGATATGCTGCGCATAGGCGAATTCTGCCGCAGGAAAGACCTTTTCCTGATCTCGGACGAGGTGTACAGGGAGTTCTGCTACTGCGATGAGCCGCATTTCTCGGCTCTGAACATCCCGGGGCTCGAACAGAACGTGATTATGGTGGATTCGGTCTCGAAGCGCTACAATCTCTGCGGTGCGCGCATCGGCTGCACGGTTTCGCATAACGCCGAAGTCATCGCCGCCATCACCAAGCTCGCCCAGGCCCGTCTCTGTCCTCCGGTGCTCGGGCAGGTCGTGACTCTCGGGGCCATCGATGCGCCTCAGTCCTATTTCGACAGCACCCGGGAGGAGTATATCCGCAGGCGCGATTTCACTCTCGCCGCACTGAACAGGATGGAGGGCGTATTCTCTCCTGTCCCGGGAGGCGCGTTCTATACCATAGCCGAGCTTCCGGTGGACAGCGCGGAGGATTTCGCCCGCTGGATGCTGACCGATTTCAGGCTCGATAAGCAGACTGTGATGGTGACCCCGGCGGCTTCCTTCTACTGCACTCCGGGCGAGGGCCTGAAGCAGATCCGCATCGCCTACGTGCTCGAAGTTCCCGAGCTCGAGAAGGCTATGAAGGTTCTCGAAGCCGGACTCAAGGCTTACCGCGGGAGATAAGCAGTAACTCTCACCCCCTCTCTCTCTACGACAGGGCGGCCGTTTCCCCGGCCGCCCTGTCGCGTCTTTACTCGTCACTTACACTCGGAAGATCAGCCGGCGCGATGCGCCAGCGGCCAGGCGAGGATGTTGATGAGCACGTAGGAAGTGAATGCGGCGAGGATGACAAAGGACCAGTGGAGGCCGAAAATCAGGGCGCAGAGCAGCGAAAGCAGAGCAGCTGCGAGGAAAAGCAGCCTCTCCACGCGGACATAAGCCGGAGTGTCGCCGCCTGTCCCCATCTTCATCGCGAACATAGGTATCTCGCTGACCAGCAGTGCAGAAAGCAGAAGCGAAAGCAGCGGAAGGAAGAGCATACCGCCGGAGAGCCGGGCGATGAGCGAATCCGGGCACTCGAAGGCGAAGGCGCAGAGCGAGGCGCAGATCAGAGCCGCAGCCGGAGTCGCAAGACCCAGGAAACTGCTGTGCTGACGCTCATCTACATTGAATTTGGCAAGTCGCAGCCCCGAGCAGACGGCGAGAACCACAGGCGTGAAACTGATGAAGGAGTCACCATAGCCTGCGGCGTAGAGCCGGTTGCACATCATCACTGAAGGCAGCACCCCGAAGCTCACCATATCGCAGAGCGAATCCAGTTCCTTGCCGATATCCGAATATGCCTTGAGGGCACGGGCCGCAAGACCGTCGCAGAAGTCGAAGACAGATGCCGCGACCATCAGCGAGAAGGCCAGATCCGGACGTCCCCGAAAAGAGGCTATCACCCCCAGAACGCCGCAGAGCAGGTTGCAGGAGGTGACAGCATTAGGAATATGCTTGACTAAAGACATTATCTGATGCCGAGTTTCTTGGCGATAGGCTTAGGGAGAGCGTCCTTGTGGACCACGATGGTCAAACTCTTTCCCCTTACGAAATTCTCGGAGATGTACCAGATGCCGTCGTATTTGCCGGTCACTCCCCAGGAATTCTTCACCATATAGAACTTCTTCCCGTTCTGGTCCTTGGCGATGCCGTAGATGTGCATACCGTGGTCATCGGTGGTGGTCTTCTCGTCGAAGCCCTGCTGACGGAACTCCTGAGTGCCTTCCAGCTCGATAGGAGCGACAGGCTCAGGCTTCTCGTTCTCGGACTTGCCTACCCAGCGTTCCTGATCGGAGCCGGCGGCAGCCATAGCCTTGGTGTCAAGAAGCAGGCCCAGACCGTTGCGGGTGAAGCCGGCCTCGCTGCAGTCTGTGCCCCAGGCTGCGGTGTAGCCCTTCTCGATAGCATTGTCGAGCACTTCCATAAACTCGTCGATAGGCACATTGTAGGCGGAATCCCAGCGCCAGTTGTCGCAGATCTCGATGGCGAAGCTGGTATAGAAAGGATGATGGGTGAAGGAAGTGAGGGTCACATAATCGTCAGGATTGAACTTGAGCGCATCCCTGTAGGACTGCGGGGTGTACTCCACTCCGTTCACGGTGAACTTCTCCGGATATGCTCCGAGGTACTCGTCGAGGATGGCCTGGAAACCTCTCTTCCACGCGGTGGAGAGCCTGTTACGGTTCGGGACCTTGGCCACTGCCTGGATGTAGGCCTTCAGGACAGCGTCCAGCTCGCTCTGGGCAGGAAGGTCATAACCGTAGTTCATTCCGGTCATCTCGTCCTGAGGCACGATACCGTAGTCGCGGATGACGTGGAGCACATCGTCAGCCTCGCTTCCGGCGGCGAAGGTGAGGTTGCCGTCGAGCCTTACATATTTGTCGGCCCTGTCAGAATACGAATGGCTTACCACGAAGAACTCGGAAAGGTCCGGATATGCCGCCTCGTCCTTTATGCCGTTCAGACGTATGATCTCCGACTCGACGAAACTGAGGGTGGAATATGCCCAGCAGGTACCGCTGCTCGCCTGGTTCTTTACGGAGGTGATAGGGTTTTCCTTTACTGTGGCGAACCGGAAATCGTAGTCGATTGTGGCCTTGGTCTGGGCCTGTGCGGCTGCGGAAAGGCTCAAAAGCGCAGCAGCCGTTATGATAAACTGTTTCTTCATACTATGCTGATATATTATTTTTCAGGAATATTCACGAGAACCTTCTGGAGGAAGTCCCATACCTTCTGGACTGAAGGGATGTGCGCCCTCTCGTCCGGGGAATGAGGGCTCAGGAGGGTAGGTCCCACAGAAACCATATCCCAGTGCGGATATGCGCCGCTGAGGATTCCGCACTCCAGACCGGCGTGGATGGCCGTAACCTTAGGCTCCTTGCCGAAGAGCTCGCGGTAGGCCTCGACCATTACGTGCAGGATAGGGGAAGCGGCGTTCGGAGCCCAGCCGGAATAGCCGCCGCTGAACTCGACCTCGGCGCCCGCAAGCTTGAATACGGATTCCAGCTTCAGGGCGAGGTAGTCTTTGGCCGTGTCCACAGAGCTGCGCATCAAGGACTTGACGCTGAATTCGCCCTTGCCGATGCGCACCATCGCCATATTGTTCGAAGTCTCGACCAGTCCCGGCATAGCGTCGCTCATCCTGTCCACTCCGTTCGGGCAGGCGAGGACGGCCCTTACGAATCTCAGAGCGTCCTCGTCAGGAACGCACTTGCACTCCCCTTCGCAGCAGCAGCCGCTGCAAGGCTTGAATATGAATTCTGCCTGAGGGTCGGTGGCGGCGTACTCGTTCTTGATTTCCGCGGCCACTTCAGCGACACTCTTCTCGGCCTCGGCGATTTTGCCCTCCGGCACGTAGAGAGTCGCGAATGCCTCGCGAGGGATGGCGTTGCGCAGCGTACCTCCCTCGAATTCTGCGAGTTTTACTCCCAGATCGCGCAGGAGCGGAAGCAGCACGCGCGCGGCGGCCTTGTTCGCATTGGCCCGGCAGAGCACGATGTCCATTCCGGAGTGTCCGCCCTGGAAGCCCTTGGCTGCCAGCTCATAGCGCCTGTAGCCTTCCTTCGGAGCGTCCTGAGGCTCGTATGTCGCCTTCGCAGTGGCGTCGAGACCGCCCGCGCAGCCGATGAAAAGCTCGCCCTCAGTCTCGGAGTCGAGATTTATGAGTATGTCTCCCTTCAGCACACCCGGCTTGAGGGCACGCGCGCCGGTCATTCCGGTCTCCTCGTCGTAGGTGACAAGGACCTCGATAGGGCCGTGCTTCACCTCCGGACTCTCGAGCACGGCGAGAGCCATCGCGACTCCCAGGCCGTTGTCTGCTCCGAGAGTGGTCCCCCTGGCCCTGAGCCATTCGCCGTCTATCCAGGTCTCTATCGGGTCCGTCTCGAAATTATGCACGGTGTCGGCATTTTTCTGGGGAACCATATCCATATGGCCCTGAAGGATGACTCCCTTGCGGTTTTCGTAGCCCGGTGTGGCCGGGACTCTCATTATCACATTTCCGGTATCGTCTGTAAATGTCTCCACGCCCCGGTTCTTGCCCCATTCGAGCAGATAGGCTCTTATCTTTTCCTCGTGCTTCGAAGGACGGGGGATGCGCGTGATGCCATAGAAGTTATGGAAAACGACTTCCGGCTTCTGGTCTAAAATAGTCATTGGAACGGACATAGCTGTGTTATTTTATGATGTAAGTATTTATGTTTCCGAACTGGCAGATCGGGACGCGTGTCTCCAGAAGGATGGCGGAGCCGTCAGAAAGCTTCACGGAGCAGATGGCAGGTGTCCTGTAGTAGATTACGGTCCCCTTCGCTCTGGCGTTATCTCCCGGGGCGGCTTCCGTACCTTCGGAAACTATGTCCACGAAGAAAGGCTTGCCTGAGACATCGTCGGAGGGAAGGAGCCCGGCGGTGTCGGACAGGCGGAAAGCCACGAAGACGTGCTCCCTGGTGTCATCCGTCGGGACGAATTCGTAGTTCTTCTTCTGGGTCTCGGATACGCTGTAGCCGATGAAAAGGCTCAGATATTCCTTCTCCAGGCGGGAGATTTCTTCTATGGCGGCCCCCATAGACTCGCCGCTGTAGTTCGCGTCGGTGTCGCCCGTAATGATCTGTATGCGGGTGGTGCGAAGCTTGAGGATCATATCGGCGGCTTCCTTGGCCTTCTGCTCGACGGTCTTCGCCACTACCATATTCTGGGAGACGGCGACCTGAACATAATTGCTCCCCTTGGCCCCCTGATACAGGGTGGCCTCCTCGGCGGTGTAGTTCGCGCTTATCCCCCGCACGGCGAAATCGTCGCTCGCCTCGCCCGGGAATCTCCAGGCGTTCTCGCGGCCGAAGCCGCCTCCGGACACAGAAATCAGGCCCTGGGTGCTGAACTGGAGCAGAGTCCCCTCTACGCTTTTCGGCAGGGTCTGAGTATAGCGGTGAGCAGGGTCGGCTTCGATATAAGGGGTCATCTTCACGGAGCTTATCCTGAAAGTGACGCTGTTTTTATCGGCGGCCTTTATGCCGAGGTATTTCTCGGCATATCTGGCGTATGGTCCGGCGAAGAAGCTCTCCTTCACCGCCTCCACCTCGAAACTGAGGCTTGTCTGCGGCAGGGCGTAAGTCATTGTCACCGTGGACTTATCCTGTGAGCGGAGCTGCGCGCCGGCAGCCGTGAGCAGCAATGCGGAGATAATAAAAATTCTGTTCATCATCGTCAAAAAAGGCGGACGGCCTTTGTTCCATCCGTCCACAAATATACCATTTTTTAAGAGAAAAGGGGATTTATCGTAATAATTATTCCTTTTATGGCGGTGATTTGCTATTGTCTGCTATTGTTCCATTATTATAAATGCAGCCGCTTCTGCCGAGAATGCTGCACCTCTTTTGCTATGGTGCCGGCAATCGGCAGGTTAAGCGACTCTTAAAAAACGGGCAGAATCATTCGTCGGCGAGGATGCTGAACTCTCCGTGGAACGTTACGGTGTGCTTTCCGTCCGGATAGTCATCCGTATAGTCATCCTTGAATGAGCCTTCCACCTTGTATGTACCGTCAGACTGCTTTGTAAGAGTCATACTGCCTGATGAAGGATACAGTCGGGAGTGATGGAGCGGCCTGATATAGCTCTCATCGTTCGGATCAGTGTAGGCACCGAAGAACAGCCAGTATCTCGGATTGTATTCGATCGTGAACGGAGCGCAAGTCAGATCCGGATCCAGATCATAAGTTCCTGAATAGTCATCCCCTGTCGCGGGAACATAAAGATAGAGATTTGCGTAAGTAAAGTCGCCTTCCGCAGGATTATCGCCCATCGCGGGATCGCCCTTTGACAAAGTGAGGTCCAGGAAGTTGACGTCATCATCGTACATATAGCAATAAGCAATGCCTTCCGCGAACGTGATGTCATAATCCCTCTTGATGTCGGAGGCTACTCTCGTGTCGTACTTTCTGAGAGCGTAGTCTTCATTGTCACCGCAGACCGCCTTGAAAGTGAATTTGAAGTTTTCTGCCCCTGAACCGGCCGTCTTTTCAGTTACACCCTTCACATAGAAGATATACTCATCGGCGACATCTGTGGACTCGATTGTTACTGTGGCAGAGTCAAAATATATATATGACCAGGTGGTGGCGTCGAGAATGTGGGAGTTGACGCTGTATATGGCACCGATCTCAGAGTCAGGACTCAGCGTGAATGTACCGACAGGGAATTTGCCGCTTACGAATGTGAACTCACCGGATGCCATAAGGTCGAATGTATAAGTACACATCTTGTCAAAGGTTTCTTCTTCGCTTGAAGCCATATAGTTCTTGTCCAAGAATGTCATGAGCCAGTTCTGGGTGCCTTCACCGTACTGGTCCACATGACCATAATAGAAGACTTCGACTTCGGCTATTTCATCAGTTGCACCGGCAGACTGGGTCAATGTGAAAGTAGCTTCCACTTCAGAATTGTACTCGAGACTGACAGTCGCGACACGCTCCGCACCGTAGTTTTCCTCCACATCGATGAAGAGGGCCCCGTTTTCCACTTTCGCCTCAACCCAGTCGGCATCTGACACAGGGGAAAGATCGACATTGCTTTCAAAGCTGACTGTCAGAGTGTTTTCATCAGCGGAAACAACCGCGCTGTCTTCAATGATGGAAACGGAAGGAATGACTTCCTTGTGACAAGCGGCCAAGGTCATAAGACCTGCAGAGACCGCAAAGAGAATCTGTTTTGCGTTCATTTTTATAATCGTTAGATAATAACACCACTTAAACGGGGCCAAATATAGCTCTCTGCCCTGATAAAAACAATAATTGGGATGTAAATTTCATAAACATATCTTTTTTGATGATAATTTCATAGATATATCATTTTTTAAGAGAAAAGGGGTATTTATCCATAATTTTTATTAACTTTGTCTCATTACGCCACAAATTATCAACTATCATATTATGTTTAAAGGTCAACCAAAAGGTCTGTTCGCACTGGCTCTCGCAAATACCGGAGAGCGGTTCGGATACTACACTATGCTTGCCATCTTCATGCTCTTCCTTCAGGCCAAATTCGGCTGGGAGCAGGCGGCGGCAAGTCAAGTCTACTCTATTTTCCTGGCAGCCGTCTATTTTATGCCCGTCGTGGGTGGATGGCTTGCCGACAAGATCGGCTACGGCAAGTGCGTAGTCACCGGTATCAGCGTAATGTTCCTCGGCTATCTGCTCCTGGCAGTGCCTACAGCAGCTAACACTCTGGGAGTCACGATGATGCTCGGAGCGCTCCTGCTCATCGCCATAGGAACCGGTCTCTTCAAGGGCAACCTCCAGGTGATGGTGGGAAACCTCTACGATGACCCGCGCTACTCTTCTAAACGCGACTCGGCGTTCAGTCTCTTCTATATGGCCATAAACATCGGTGCGATGTTCGCTCCGTCCGCAGCTACCGCCATCACGAACAAGTTCCTCGCCAAGGCCGGGCTCATCTACAAGGCTGACATCCCGGCGCTCGCCCACCAGTTCCTCAACGGCACCATCTCCGCCGAGAACAGCGACAAGCTCGCTTCTTTCGTGGCAGGTATGCCGGGAGCCGACGTGAAGCAGATGGCCCTCGGAGACTTCTCCGCCTACTACATCGAGCATCTCTCCTCCGCATACAATATGGGTTTCGCGGTAGCCTGCGTCTCCCTGATAGTCTCCATCGCGATCTACTTCGCCTGCCGCGGCTGGTTCAAGCACGCTGACGTAAATGCCAAGCAGGCCAAGGCGGCCAATGTCCAGGTCGAGGAGCTCACTCCTAAGCAGACCAAGGAGCGCGTCGTGGCTCTCTGCCTCGTGTTCGCAGTGGTTATCTTCTTCTGGATGGCCTTCCATCAGAACGGACAGTCGCTCACCTGGTTCGCCCGTGACTATACCCAGTCCACAGCGACAGGCGTGACCAGATTCGGCTTCAATATCTGGATTCTCGCCCTTATGGCGGTTTCCATCTACACTCTCTTCGGAGCATTCCAGTCCGAAAAGAGCAGCGGCAAGGTCATCTGCGGGGCCGTCACTCTCGCACTCTGGGGCGGCGCTTACGCCATCTACAGAGGAATGCCTGAGGTCCTGGACATCCAGCCGCAGCTCTTCCAGCAGTTCAACCCGTTCTATGTAGTGTTCCTCACGCCTGTCTCGATGGCCATCTTCGCCGCCCTCGCGAACAGGAAGACCGCGAAGCATCCGAACGGTATGGAACCGTCCGCGCCTAAGAAAATCGGTCTCGGAATGTTCGTGGCGGCTCTGGGCTACCTCATTATGATCTTCGGTTCCGTGGGGCAGCCATCTCCGGCAGAGCTCGGAGGCACTGTTTCTCCTGATCCGGTAGTGCCGATGTATCTCATCAGCACCTACCTCGTGCTCACATTTGCGGAGCTCCTGCTCTCCCCTATGGGTATCTCCTTCGTCTCGAAGGTCGCTCCTCCTAAGTACAAAGGACTTATGATGGGTCTGTGGTTCGCCGCGACAGCTGTCGGAAACTACCTCAGCTCCGTTCCGGGACTTCTCTGGAAAGCCGTTCCGCTCTGGGCTAACTGGGCCATCCTGCTCGCTCTCTGCGTAATCGCCGGCGGCATAATGTTCTCGATGCTCAAGAAGGTCGAGGCGGCCACGGCATAAAGGCTATTACATATTATATAAGGGTGACTGCATCTTGCAGCCGCCCTTTTTTGTTTCCCGCCATTCCACCGGAGGATTTCGTCCACGAAAAGGCACATTTTCATGGACAAACTATCACTCCCAAGCATTTTGTCCACGAAAAGCCCCGTTTTTATGGACAAACTTCCACTCTCGGGCATTTCATCCACGAAAAGCCCCTATATTATGGACAAACTATCTCTCCCGGGGTCCTGCCCGGGCATTTCGAGGTCGTCCCCGGCAGGCAGACTCCAAGCCGCAATCATCTTCCTCGGCCGGCTCCGCCGTCCAATACGGCCTCGGAGCTTGTCTGTCCCGAGCGGCCCGATTGGGAGCCGTAAAAGAATCGAACTTTTTACTATTTTGTTCAAATTTTAAAATATTGTGGTATATTTGCAGCGGGATTGCCGGTCAGGGCCGGCAATGACGGGGAGAGCAAGATTGCCGGTCAGGGCCGGCAATGACGGGGAGAACAAGCCGGCAATGACGGTTTTCGTCATGCCCGACGTGATCGGGCATCTTGCACCCCACCTCATCGTCATGCCCGACCTGATCGGGCATCCCAAGAAGGTATTGAGAAGAATATAGATTATTTAAGTTTCGCAAGTGATTTTAAGCCGCACTTTGTAGAGCCAGCATAGCTCTT
>CAVDFQ010000037.1:0-15329 GCA_963608065.1 bacterium | reverse complement strand
GTCGGGCGTGACGATCGCGATCAGGTCGGGCCACAGGGAACTTCCTTTCTAGTCCTGCCCCATCCGGTAGGGAGCGTTTTCAGCCATTTTCACTCCCTACCGGATTCCCAGTCCGCCGTCTTGAGGGCGGCTTAGAGTTCGGATTTGATGTTGTAGTGATTGCGCTCGTAGGAGCTGCGGGAGATGAGTTCGCAGATGAAGCCGGCGAGGAAGAGCATCACGCCCAGAAGTACTGCGACCAGAGAGAGATAGAATAGCGGCTGGTCAGTTACGGCCCTGAATTTCAGGCCGTTTGCCTGATGGATGAGCTTCCCTGCGATAATCCATATGGTCATCACGAAGCCGACGAGGAACATAAGGAGCCCCGAGAATCCGAAGAAATGCATCGGCTTCTTGCCGAAGGTGCTGAGGAACCACAGCGACAGAAGGTCCAGAAAACCGTTCACGAAACGGCTCATCCCGAACTTGCTCTTTCCGAACTTGCGCCGCTCGTGCACGACCTTCTTCTCGCCTATCTTGCCGAATCCGGCATTCTTCGCCAGATAAGGAATGTAGCGGTGCATCTCCCCGTAAACCTCTATGTTCTTCACCACCTCATTGCGGTACGCCTTCAGACCGCAGTTCATATCGTGCAGCCTGATCCCTGTGATGAGGCGCGCCGTGGCGTTATAGAGTTTCGAGGGCAGATTCTTCGTGATAGGATTGTCCTTGCGATGCTGTTTCCAGCCGGAGACCACGTCATATCCGCCTTCCTTTATCATCGCGTACATCTCCGGGAGCTCTTCCGGGCGATCCTGCAGGTCCGCGTCCATCGTGAAGACCACATCGCCCGCGGCCCTTGCGAAACCGCAGTAGAGGGCGGCGGACTTGCCGTAGTTGCGCCTGAAGCTGAGCCCCTTTATCCGGGGATCCGCTGCGGCGAGCCTCCGTATCACCTCCCAGGAGGAATCGGTGCTCCCGTCATCCACCATAAGCACTTCATAAGACAGCTTCTGAGCCGCCATTACCTTTCCGATGCGGTCTATGAGCTCCCCGAGAGATTCTTCTTCATTGAAGAGAGGGATTATGATGGAAACGTCGGGCATACTATCGGTTCGGATTGTCAAATGGATCGCCGGAAGGGATGCTTCTGGAAAGGAAGAAGGAAACTACAGTCCCGAAAAGGTAACAGTAGATGAGATTCGAGAAGAACATCCACCTCGGAAGGTTGTTCTGCATCTGTTCGAGCTGGCTCAGGGAATTCGAGTCCAGCATCGAGGAATAGGAGCGGATGACCGTCTCGAGATTGGACGCGAGAGCGTCCGGGGCTATCAGAGTGTAGAACGCCAGCACGAAGGCGGAGTAGAGCAGCGCAGACAGGAATGCGGTCGTGCGCCCGAAGCGGAAAGTCTCGCGGCTCGTCGCCTCGCTTTTGCCCGCGCAGTAGCGGAGCATAAAGTATTTCATCAGGTAGATGCAGGCGAAGAGCTTCACGCCCCAGAGCACCAGCGTCAGAAGTGCGCCTCCGAAGCCTCCGACGGCTCCGCTCTTGCCTGCCATAAGTGTCGTGATCACCAGATACGCGATGCTGACGGCACCCAGAACGGCCCCCGCCTTGCCCGCGCTGTCCCACAGCTTCTTCGAAAAGTGTTCAGTCATCATTCGTTCTTTTAAACTGGGCAAAGATACAAAATAATTAGTACCTTTGCGCCTTGACTAATAATATGGCTAGCCAAGTTCAAGTACTTGGTTTGTAAATACTGGTTAGTCCCATTAATTTATTAAGTTATGATCAACATTACCTTTCCTGACGGCAGCGTCAGAGCATTTGAAAAGGGCGTGACCGGCTATGAGATAGCCCGGAGCATCAGCCCCAGACTTGCAGCCGAGGTGCTGGCGGTATCTGTTAAACCGGCCGGCGACCACACTGCGGGCAAAGCGACCACATTCGACCTTCTGCACCCCATAGAGGAGGACTCTTCAGTGAATCTCCTGAAATGGGAGGACGAAGAGGGCAAGAGAGTATTCTGGCATTCGTCCTCGCATCTTCTCGCGGAGGCACTTGAGGCGCTTTATCCGGGAGTCAAGTTCGGCATAGGACCCGCTATCGAGAACGGATTCTACTATGACGTGGATCTCTGCGGAAACCAGATTACGGATGCCGATCTCCCGAAGATCGAGAAGAAGATGCTCGAGCTCGCCCGCACAGGGGAGGAGTTCAGGCGCATAGACGTCTCCAAGGACGAGGCTATGAAGCACTTCACCGAAAAGGGCGACCAGTACAAGTGCGAGCTCATCAGCGAGCTGCAGGACGGCACCATAACATACTACACGAACGGCGCTTTCACCGACCTCTGCCGCGGACCTCATCTTATGAGCACCGCCCCGATCAAGGCCGTGAAGCTTACGGCCATCGCCGGCGCATACTGGAGAGGCGACGAGAAGCGCGGGCAGCTTACCCGCATCTACGGCATATCCTTCCCTAAGAAGTCCCTTCTGGACGAGTATATCGTGGTGATGGAGGAAGCGAAAAAGCGCGACCACCGCAAGCTCGGCAGGGAGATGGAGCTTTTCACCTTCTCTTCCAGAGTAGGTCTCGGACTGCCTCTGTGGCTGCCTCGCGGCGCCGTGATGAGACAGACGATGGAGAACTTCCTGCGCAAGAAGCAGGCATCCTACGGCTATCTGCCGGTGGTCACCCCTCATATCGGCTCCAAGGAACTCTATGTGACTTCGGGCCATTACGCAAAGTACGGCAAGGATTCGTTCCAGCCTATCCACACTCCGCAGGAGGGCGAGGAGTATATGCTCAAGCCTATGAACTGCCCTCACCACTGCGAGATCTTCCGCTCATCCCCGCGCTCATACAAGGATCTTCCTCTGCGCTTCGCTGAGTTCGGCACCGTGTACCGTTACGAGCAGAGCGGAGAGCTCCACGGACTGACCAGAGTACGCGGATTCACACAGGACGACGCGCATCTCTTCTGCCGCCCCGAGCAGCTCCAGGAGGAGTTCGAGAAGGTGATCGACCTCATTCTCTACGTGTTCAAGACCCTGCATTTCGACAACTTCCTCGCCCAGGTCTCCCTGCGTGACCCGCAGCACAAGGAGAAGTATATCGGAAGCGACGAGAACTGGGAGAAGGCGGAGAGCGGCATCATCGAGGCCGCGAAGAATAAGGGCCTCAGCACTGTAGTGGAGTATGGCGAGGCCGCGTTCTACGGCCCGAAGCTCGACTTTATGGTGAAGGATGCCATCGGAAGAAAGTGGCAGCTGGGCACCATTCAGGTGGACTACAACCTCCCGGAGCGCTTCCAGCTCGAATACACCGATGCTGACGGCTCGAAGAAGCGTCCGGTGATGATACATCGGGCACCGTTCGGCTCCATCGAAAGATTTACCGCAGTGCTTCTGGAGCACACGGCAGGGCATCTGCCTCTGTGGCTCGCGCCAGATCAGGTTAAAGTGTTGCCTATCAGTGAAAAATATACGGAATATGCAGAAAAAGTTTGCAGTTTGCTGAATAATTCCGATATTCGCGTCTCCATTGACAGCCGCAACGAGACTCTCGGCAAGCGCATCCGCGAGACAGCGCTCCTCAGAGTTCCGGTGCTGGCCATTGTGGGTGAAAAGGAAATGGCTGATGGAACCGTATCCGTCAGACACGAAGGTGTCGACAAGGGTGCGATGACACTGGCCGGATTCGTGGACTACTTGAAAGCCGTAGTGGCCGAAGAGTTGTCTTAGTTTATGTGCATTTAATAATAGGAGGAAAAGTTTATCGCAGCACCTTTCAAACCGGCCCCGAAGCCTATGGGGCCACGTCCGAACGGACTCAAACCAGGCAATCGCTCAGCCTTCGGCAACAGGAAGAAGGATGAGAATGAGTTGAATATCAACGGCGAGATCAAGGCCCCTCAGGTGCGCCTCGTCGGAGATAACATCCCCGAGCCGGGGATATGCTCTACATCTAAGGCATTGGCCCTCGCCGATGAATTAGGTCTCGATCTGGTGGAGATAAGCGCCAAGGCGGACCCTCCCGTATGCAAGATCCTGGACTATCAGAAGTATCTGTACCAGCAGAGAAAGAAGGCGAAGGAGATGAAGCAGAACTCCACGAAGATAGTCATAAAGGAAATAAGATTCGGTCCGAACACCGATGAACACGACTTCCAGTTCAAGCTCAAGCACGCACAGGGCTTCCTTCAGGAGGGCTGCAAGGTGAAAGCTTCCATATTTTTCAGGGGGCGCTCCATACAGTTCGCAAGCCAGGGGGAGAAGCAGCTGCTCCGCTTCGCGGTGGATCTGGAAGAGTACGGCAGAGCCGAGAATATGCCTGTCCTCGAGGGCAAGAGGATGACTATGATGCTCGCTCCGATCAAGAAGAAGTAATTCTCAAGGAGAATGAAATATTATTAACTCATTAAAAAACAAAACAATGGCAAAGCTAAAGACGATCGCCGGTGCCAAAAAGCGCTTCGCGCTTACCGGCTCGGGCAAAATCAAGAGAAAGCACGCTTACCATAGCCACATTCTCACCAAGAAGACGAAGAAGCAGAAGAGGAATCTCGATCACTTCTCCCTCCTCGAGAAGGTGGACTACGGCAGGGTAAAGGAAATGCTCGTTCTCTAAACACACTTTTTTATAGTTAAACTTGGATGAGCAGTAGAGAGAAGTGTCACGCTGATGGCCACTGCCTCCATAAAAACATCAAATTATGCCAAGATCAGTTAATTCAGTTGCTTCAAGGGCACGCCGCAAGAAGATTCTCAAGAGAACCCGCGGCAACTTCCTGTCCAGAAGAAATGTATGGACGGTTGCGAAGAACACCTACGAAAAAGGTCTCACCTACGCATACCGTGACCGTAGAGCCAAGAAGCGCAATTTCCGCGCTCTCTGGATCCAGAGAATAAACGCTGCCGCCCGTCAGTACGGCATCACTTATTCTCAATTTATGGGCAGACTTGCCAAGCAGAACATCGGTCTGAACCGTAAAGTGCTTGCCGACCTCGCTATGAATAATCCTCAGGCGTTCGAGGCGATCATAAATTCCGTAAAATAGTTCTTTGAAAAAAAGTGGGCTGGAAGGAATTTTACCATAACAAATGGACCGGCTTCCTCTTCTGGGCGCTGCTCTATCTGCTTTGGGTCATCTGGCTCGGAAACTACTGGTGGCTCTTCGGCCTCGTGGTCATCTTCGACCTCTTCATAACGAAGAAGGTCAAGTGGCTCTTCTGGCAGAAGAAATACAAGGAAGGAGAAAAGAGAAACGCGCTGCTCGACTGGCTGGATGCCATCATCTTCGCCGTCATAGTGGTGACTTTCATAAACATCTTCTTTTTCCAGGCGTTCAAGATTCCTTCTTCGTCAATGGAGAGTACCCTCTATACCGGGGACCATCTCTTCGTAAGCAAACTCACATACGGTCCGAGGATTCCGCAGACTCCGCTTTCGGTACCGTTCGTGCATAACCGCATCTTCGGCCACGAGTCCTACTCGACTCTGATCCGGAATGACTATCGCCGGCTCAAGGGCCTGCGCGAGGTGGAAAGGGGCGATATCGTGGTGTTCGGGTTCCCGAACGGGGACACGGTGCTCACCCAGGCTCCTTCCGAGGATTATCACGAACTCGTACGCCGCAGCGGCAGAGCGCTTGTGGAAGACCGGCTGGGTCCCATAATCGTCCGCCCTGTGGACAAGAAGGACCACTACGTGAAAAGATGCGTGGCAGTGCCGGGCGATACCCTGCTCGTCAAGGATGGGCTTGTGTACATAGACTCGGAGCCGCAGACAGTCTATCCGGGCGTGCAGTATTCTTACGAAGTGAAGACATCGGGGCAGAAGATAAACTCGAAGGTCATCGACAGGATGGGGCTCAACCTGGGCGAGCTTTATTATCGTCAGGACCTGCCCGGCTATCCGATGATGACTCTCACCTCCGATATGCTTGAGCAGATCCGTAAAGTCCCTTCGGTAGTGAGCGTGAGCGCGAATATCGACTATGTCCCGCTCCGCGATGAGGATTTGGACCTGAGCCTTTTCCCGCACAGCGCGAAGTATCGCTGGACCAGAGATTTCTACGGTCCGCTGTGGATACCGGAAAAGGGCGCGAGCGTCTCTCTGACACCGGAGAATCTTCCTCTTTACGAGAGGATCATCTCTGTCTATGAAGGACACGCGCTCGAAGTGAAGGACGGGGACATCTTCATCGATGGACAGAAGACGGACAGCTACACATTCGGACAGAACTACTACTTTATGATGGGAGACAACAGGCACAATTCCCTCGACTCCAGGTACTGGGGCTTTGTTCCTGAAGATCACGTGGTCGGAAGTCCGGCCCTGATATGGCTCTCTACGGACCGGGACCGTAAGTTCCCGCACAGCATACGCTGGGGCAGATTCTTCAAAGTACTCTGAAAGTTTGCATAAACGAAAATATTGAACGATATTTGCACCCGCGTAAATAATTAAGAATCAATAAAAATAAAAAGATATGGCAAAGGTTTGTCAAGTTACGGGAAGAAAGAGAATGAAGGGCAACAACGTCGCTCATTCCAAGCTGCGCACCAAGCGCGACTTCTCCCTCAATCTCAGGACGAAGAAGTTCTGGTCAGAAGAGGAGAAGAGGTTCATCACACTGAAGGTTTCCTGCAAGGGTATGAGGATCATCGAGAAGAATGGTCTCGAGGCTACCATCAGGGAGGCTCAGAAGAAAGGATATGTTAACCTTGTTTAATTTACGGCATTATGGCAAAGAAATCTAAAGGAAACAGGGTGCAGGTCATCCTTGAATGCACAGAGCAGAGAGAGAGCGGTGTACCGGGAATGTCCAGATACATCACTACCAAGAACAAGAAAAACACACCTGACCGCCTTGAGCGCAGAAAGTACAATCCTTTCCTCAAGAAAGTCACGGTTCATCGTGAAATCAAATAATCTGGGAGGATAAACTATGGCAAAGAAAGCCGTCGCTACATTCGCAGCAAAGACCGGTGCTAAGAGTATGGTCAGATGCATTCGTCTTGAGAGGTCCCCTAAGACAGGCGCTTATGTTTTCAACGAGCAGCTTGTGGAAGAGGCCAAGGCAAAGGAATTCTTCGAGAAGAAGTAATGCTCAGATATGGGAAAAGGGGCTGACCTTAAAAAGTCAGCCCCTTTTTTTATGCGTTCCGAATGTTATTATGACTATATTTGCAAGTTATATCTGACTTGCGTATGGGTATATTTGACAAGGGAGTAAAGAAGACCAGAGAAAGCTTTTTCCAGAAGCTCTCCAGGGCTGTCGTGGGCAAGTCCAAGGTGGATGACGATGTGCTCGACGCGATGGAAGAGGCTCTGATGAGCTCCGATATGGGCGTGGACACGAGCCTCGAGGTTATCGACAGGCTTCAGGAAAGGGTGGAGAAGGACAAGTATATGTCTTTTGACGAGCTCGTACAGATGCTCCGCGAGGAGATTTCAGCTCTGCTCGACGTGGACGGGAGCGGACAGGACGCACCGTTCGACTTCTCCCATAAGCCTTATGTGATTATGGTCGTGGGCGTGAACGGAGTGGGGAAGACGACCACTATAGGAAAATTGGCTGCAAGCCTTAAGAGTCAGGGCAAAAGAGTCATTCTCGGAGCTGCCGACACTTTCCGTGCGGCGGCGGTGGAGCAGCTGCAGATCTGGGCTGATCGCGCCGGAGTGGACATCGTCCGTCAGGAGATGGGGTCGGATCCCGCTTCGGTCGCTTTCGACACTGTGAAGGCGGCTGTGGCCCGTGGGGCGGATGTGGCTCTGATCGACACGGCGGGCCGTCTGCATAACCGTATCGACCTGATGAACGAGCTCACGAAAATCCGCAACGTGATGCGCAAGGTCATCCCTGACGCGCCGCACGAGGTTATGCTCGTGCTCGATGCGACGACCGGACAGAACGCGTTCCAGCAGGCCAAGGAGTTCGCCCGTGCGACGGACATCACTTCTATGGCCATCACGAAGCTCGACGGCTCGGCAAAGGGCGGAGTGGTCATCGGTGTGGTCGACCGCTTCAAGGTGCCCGTGAAGTTCATCGGCATCGGAGAGGGGATCGACGACCTCAAGCCGTTCGACAAGAAGGAGTTCGTGGACTCTCTCTTCTCGACGGAGGATTTGAAGAAATAAACATATCATATATGAAGCTATCTTATAACTGGCTCAAAGATTATCTTGAGTTCGACCTTACGCCGCAGCAGGTGGCCGAGGCCATCACCTCCATCGGTATCGAAGTGGATTCAGTGCAGGAGCAGGAAGAGATTCCCGGCGGCCTCAAAGGAGTAGTCGTGGCGCAGGTCACCGAGTGCGTTCCGCATCCGGATTCCGACCATCTGCATATCACGAAGGTGGATGCCGGCACAGGCGAGCTCCTCACCGTCGTCTGTGGCGCACCTAATGTAGCCGCCGGACAGAAAGTGCTCTTCGCGCAGCTGGGCACGGTCCTTCCCGGCGATTTCAAGATAAAGAAGTCGAAGATACGCGGAGTCGAGTCCTTCGGGATGATCTGCGCCTGCGATGAACTCGGCCTGGACGGCGACCACTCCGGCATAATGGTGCTTGAGCCCGAGGCTGTTACAGGCACTCCGGCAAGCGAGTATCTGCACCTTCAGAGCGAGGCCGTAATCGAGTACGAGATCACCGCGAACAGAGTGGATGCCGCCTCGCATATCGGCGTGGCCCGGGATCTCTACGCATATCTCAGACTCCACGATATCCCTTGCTCGCTCCGCTATCCGGACGTGTCCGCATTCCGCGAGGGCGAGGGCGAGGGGATCCCGGTGGACGTGCTCGACCCGAGCGGGGCGCCGCGCTACTGCGGCCTCACCATCAGGGACGTGAAAGTGGGTCCTTCGCCGCAGTGGCTTCAGAAGAAACTCTCCGCCATAGGCTCCAGACCTATCGACAATATAGTGGACGTGGCCAATTTCATCCTCTTCGAGCTCGGCCAGCCTCTGCATACCTTCGATGCAGACAAGATCCGCGGCGGCCGCGTGATCGTGCGCCGCGCCGCCGAAGGCGAGATGATAACGACCCTCGACGGGGTGCAGCGCAAGCTCGATGCGAGCGATATGGTGATTTCCGACACTGAAGGCGCAATGTGCATCGCCGGCATCTTCGGCGGCTCGGACTCGGGCGTGAGCTCCACGACCCGGAACGTGTTCCTGGAGAGCGCGTATTTCGACCCCGGCTCCATCCGCAAGACATCCAAGCGCCAGCAGCTCCAGACCGACGCCTCCTTCCGCTACGAAAGAGGCGTGGATCCCGCTCTCGCTCCGTACGCGCTCCGCAGGGCGGCTCTGCTCATCCGGGAAGTCGCCGGCGGCGAGATCGTGGGTAAAATCCGGGAATCCTATCCCGAGAGAGTCGAGCGCAAGCGCATAGAGCTCGACTATGCCCGGATCCAGAACTTCATAGGCAAGCACATAGGCGAGAAGACCATCGAGGACATCCTTACCTGGCTCGGCTACGAATTCATAGAGAAGCGGGAAGGCGGCGCGCTCGTGGCCGCTCCGTCCTATATGGTGGATGTCTATCGCGAGTGCGACGTGGTGGAGGAGATTCTCCGCATCTACGGATATAACAATGTGGACCTTCCGTCCAATATGCACATCTCCGTCAACGCCACCCCTTCCCCGGAGCCGGAAGCGATCCGCAACGCCATCTCCAACTTCCTCGCCGCGAACGGCTTCACCGAGATAATGAACAATTCCCTGACAAGGGGCGACTACTACCGCGACCTGGAGACCTTCCCGGAGCAGAAGTGCGTGAGGATAGTGAATCCGCTCAGCCAGGATCTCAATGTCCTCAGACAGAGTCTCATACCGGGAGGGCTGGAAGTCGTTGCGTACAATGCGAACCGTCAGATCAATTCCATCCTCTCTTTCGAGTACGGCTCGGTTTACAGCCGTCTCCCCGAGGTGGACGGAACCACTCTCGCCGGCTATGAGGAGCATCCCTGCTTCTCTCTCTTCCTGAGCGGGACCCCGGACAAATCCTGGAGGCAGGAGCCGGGCAAGGGCGATTTCTTCAGGCTCAAGGGCTATCTGGAGCTTCTGCTGCGCCGCTACGGTGCGGACATAAACCAGCTTGTCCGCGCAGCCGCCCCTGCCGACATCTTCTCTGAGGGCATCACATACAGCCTGCCAGGACAGCAGCCGCGACAGCTTGCGGTCATCGGAACCATAGCTCCTTCATTTGCCCGCCGCTTCGGCGTAAGACAGCCTGTCTTCGCGGCCGAGATAAACTGGAACACGCTGTTCGAATTGGTCAAGCGTGACAAGGTGACATTCACCGAGCTGCCTAAATATCCGGAAGTGCGCCGGGACCTCGCGCTGCTTCTGGACGAGAGCGTGCAGTACGCGGATCTTCTCGCAAGCGCCAAACGCGCGGCGAAGAAGCTTCTGAAGAGCGTGACCCTTTTCGATGTCTATCGCGGAGACAAGATTCCGGCCGGGAAGAAACAGTATGCGATGGGCTTCATCCTTCAGGACCGGGATCATACCCTTACCGATGCAGAGGTCGAGAAGACGGTATCCAAGCTTCTCGCCACTTTCACCGGCGAATACGGCGCAGTCCTCAGATAATGAAGACTCCGGCGGTACATATCCTCGCATTGGCCGTGGCCACCTCCCTTCTGCTCTCCTGTCGGGGCGGAGACGAGAGGGTCATACCGCGCGGCAAGCTCTCGCGCATCTACGAGGAGCTGTATCTGGCGGACCGCTGGGCTGACTCGAAGTCGGAGTACCGTCTGCAGGTGGACACTACCGACTTCTATGAGAGCGTTCTGGAATCCTACGGCTACACCGCCGAAGACTTCAGGGCCAGCGTGGAGTACTATCTGAATGACCCCGAGCGTTTCAGCCGCATCCTCAAGAAATCGGCCGCCCGGCTCAAGGCCCGTAGCAAGGAACTGGACAAGTCCGCAGGCCGCGTCCGGGAGATCCGGCAGATGCTCGAGCGGGCGAAGAGTCTGGCTCCGGAATTCAGGACTATGTCTGAGATGACCATCGACAGCCTTCTGAGGCTCTTTTCCCACGACTATACCTTCCACCTCGCGGGACGCATTGCAGAGGGCGACAGAGATACTGTCCCCGCAGTCTCTTCGATACCGGATGGCGTTCCTCTGCGGAAGATCTCTCCGGTGCTGAGGGAAGTCCCTGAGGGGGAAGGCGATACCATAAAAGTTCAGGATGCGGGCCGGATAGTCCGCTCCTATAAAAGATGATAAACTATGTGCGATTTACTTGACAAATACTCTTATGCTCCCGACGCGGAGGATATAGGAAGACGTCTGGACCTTCTGGCCGCAAACTCGGCTGATCTGGCCTCCGACGCCGTCCTCAAAGACTGTTTCAGCCTTATGGACGTCACCACGCTCCACTGCAGCGACACCGTGGACTCCGTAACCAGACTTGTGCACAAGGTGAACTCGCTCGCCAGGGATTACCCCCAGTATCCGCTGCCCGCGTCCGTCTGCGTGTTCCCGAACTTCGCCTCGACCGTAGCCGCAGCCCGCGAGAGCGAGCAGCTGCACGTGACGGCCGTCGCAGGCTGCTTCCCTGACTCCCAGAGCTTTCTCGAAGTCAAGATACGCGAGTGCGAGCTCGCAGTCGAGAACGGAGCGGACGAGATAGACATCGTGCTCCCGCTCAATGCATTCCTCGCGCAGGACTACGAGACTGCCCGCCGCGAGATCCGTCAGATCCGCGCAGCCATAGACAAGGCCGCAGCGGCCAATTCCAGGACCGTCATCCTGAAAGTCATCCTGGAGACAGGAGTCCTGGTGAGCCCCGAGGCCATAGCCCGGGCCTCATTCCTGGCGATGGAAGAGGGCGCGGACTTCATCAAGACATCCACCGGCAAAGTCAGCGTGAACGCTACCCCTATGGCGGCCTACGTTATGTGCCGCTGCATCGGGAAGTTCTACGAGAAGACCGGCCGCAAGGTGGGCTTCAAGGCGGCAGGAGGCATATCCTCGGCTTCGGACGCGGTAAGCTACTACGCCATAGTGGCCTCCGTCCTCGGCAGGGAATGGATCAGCAGGGACCTCTTCCGTTTCGGAGTGAGCCGTCTCGCGAACGCACTTATGTCCGCCGTCGAGAAGAGGACCGTCACGGTTTTCTGATTTTTTCGGAAAAATATCCCTCATCCCCCGGCAGGAATCCCTTTCAGAAACGCAGGAAACTGCGTTTTTTCTTTTTTTTTACTTCCGCAGAAGCGCCAATGCTATCTTCCACGTACCTTTGCAACGAGAAAAACTTGAAACTATGAGAAGATTTTTATTGACACTTATCCTGGCGCTGCCCGCTATCGCCTGTGACCCGACAGCGCGGATTCCTTCTTCCTCCACAGAAGATGATGACGGTGCGGACCGGGTATCGCACGAGATGATAGTACTCGGCGACAAGCTCGAAGACCCCTATTCGGTAAGCAATGTCGAGGCCGCCGTGCGTTCCCTCTATCCGGACATGGCGGGACGCACCGATATCCGTGCTACGGACATCTATGTCCGCTTCCTCCCCCGGGACGAGGACCAGTATGACGCCCTGGTGGATGCCGGACTCGTGCTGATGGACCATCCTCTCGATTACGAGATCGTAAGGGACGGAGACTACTACCACGACCCTACCCTGTCGGAGGGCGAGATAACCTGGCAATATGCTGTCGTCTCTCCCGAGTTCGAATACCCGGAAGGGATTGTCTATGAGGTTCTGGACAGATGCTATATCGCCGAGAACGATAAGACTACCCGCTCTGATGACATAGACTGGACGCTTGTGGAACAGGAGGCCTACCGTCTCACCGGCAATTCGGACCTCTACCTGCCTCCGCTCAGGGGAGAAAGTTCCAAGCCCCAGGGGAGGATCACCATAAGCGATCCCGACTTCGGAGGCGGAGAGCCTGTGGGCTTGGCGGGAGTACGTGTATCCTGCAACTCTTTCGTGAAGTTCTCCCACACCTATACCGACGAGGACGGCTATTACCTGATAAACAAGTCCTACAGCAGCAAGATACGTTACCGTCTGGTCTTCAAGAACTCCCTGGGTTTCGCCATAGGCTTCAACCTCCTTCTGGTCCCGGCCTCCACCTCCACTATGGGAAAGAACTCCCCCGAAGGCGTGGATCTGAACATCACCTCCGAGTCTGAGCGCAAGCTCTTCTGCAGGGCTGTGGTGAACAATGCCGCGTACGAATACATAAGCAGATGCTCCACGGAAGGTATGACCATCAAGGCTCCGCCCGTAAACACCCGCTTCTGGCTGTTCCAGGACATCGAGAACAGCAGCGCCCCTATGCTGCAGCAGGGCGCTTTCATCTCCGACGGGGCGGTGGGCTCTCTTCTGAGCCGGTATCTGGGGGTCTATAAGGAGCTTCTGAAAGTCTTCCTCCCGGACATCACTCTGGGTCTCAAGGGAGTGGAGGATTACCGCTCCATCTTCGCGAGCACCTGCCACGAGCTGGCCCACGCCAGCCATTTCACCCAGGTGGGGAAGACTTACTGGGACAAGTTCATCGCCTACATCTTATCTTCCTACCTCTCCTCGGAGCAGACCTACGGCAGCGGTGACGGCGACAATGCCGGCTACTGTGAAGTGGGTGAGATGTGGGGCTACTATATGGAGAATATGATGTACAGGGACAGGTACGGGGATGAGTCGTTCGCCCGGGGGACCACGCACTGGTTCTATCCTCAGATTCTGATGTACCTCGACGAGAGGGGGATGAACCGTGCTATGATATTCAAGGCTCTCACCAAGGAAGTGAAAGACCGCGACAGCTTGCAGGAGAAGCTCCGCAGCCTCTATCCGGAATACGACTCCATCATAGAGGAAGCCTTCGACCGCTACCGGAGACAGTGACACGCACACCATACATAACATCACTCATATACGAAAGAACTGAACTGCTATGAAACGCTTCATCATTTTGCTCCTGTGCCTGGCGGCATTCCCGCCGGGCATTGCGGGAGCCCAGGAAATCTCCCTTTCGACAAATATCCTGGACTATGCCAGACTCGGGACTCTGAATCTCGAAGCTTCCGTGGGTCTAAATAGACGCTGGACCCTGAATGCCGGGGCCAGATACAACCCTTTCTCGTTCACAAAGGGCGGCGGAGAGCAGCAGATGCAGCTGCGTCAGCGCTCTGTCTCGCTCGGAACACGCTTCTGGCCGTGGCACATCCACTCCGGATGGTGGCTCTCGGCGAAACTTCAGGCCCAGGAATACAATGAAGGAGGCATCCGTTCCCTCAGGACAGAGGAGGGAGAACGCTACGGCGGAGGCTTGGGTGCGGGCTACACTTATATGCTGCACAAGCACTTCAATCTGGAAGTGGGCGCTTCCCTCTGGGCGGGGACGGACCGCTTCACCGCCTATGACTGCCCCGTCTGCGGAAAAGTGAGCGGGTCCGGTGAGCGGACTTTCGTCCGCCCCAACGAGGTGCTCCTTTCGCTGATCTATGTTTTTTAGAAATCGGGAAAGATTAATATAGAGTTGCTTTGACTGTGAAGGAACCGAAAAGGGCCCTGTTTCCGTTTCTTGTCTTCCTCTGCCTGTGTTCCTGTACGGTATTGGAAGACAGAAGCTCCTGCCCCTGCACTCTGAGTCTGGTCCCGCTGTCTTTCTCGGGACGGGTGCATATTATGCTGGAGGCCCCCGGCGGCTTTCTGAGGGAAGAGTGGGTTGAGGATCTGGATGGAAAGTCGTTCCGGATACCCGCAGAGATGCTCAGATGCTGCGTGGTGCAGGGAGCGGAACCGGGCCCCGATGGTTCCTGGATTATTCCTCTATCCGAGGACTGCCCGGAGCTCCGGGTGTACAAGTCCCGGATCGATGCGCGCCGCGCCGCAGTGACGGACACGGTGGTGCTGCATAAGTATTTCTGCGTTATGGATATATGCATCGATCCTTCCGGCCCGGGCGGAGTCGGAAGGGTACAGGTCAGAAGCACGACTGCCGGCTATGACAGGTATGGCGAGAGTCTGCAGGGAGTATTCTGCCACTCCCCTTCGCCGCTCGGGGGCGGCAGCTTTCGCCTTCGCCTGCCCCGGCAGTTGTCCTCCGACCTGGAGATAGATGTGGAGTTCCTCTCCGGAAGCCGGGTCCTCTTCCCTCTGGGAGTATATCTGGACAGCCTGGGCTACGACTGGAGCGCGGAAGACCTCGAAGATGTCCGCATCAGTATAGACAGCCGCAGCAGTACGGTCCGGATAATCACAGAAGAGTGGCAAAAGTCTTTGACGTTTGATTTGCGCATTTGAGAAAAATGCCTATCTTCCCGTCTTTGACAGTTAAGAAAAAGAGAAAAAGGGTAATCTGAGGCCACAGG
>CAVDFQ010000036.1:0-15991 GCA_963608065.1 bacterium | reverse complement strand
ATCGGGCGTCTTGCTCTTCGTCACGCCCGACGTGATCGGGCGTCTTTTGCTGACGGCAGGAAGGAGATTGCCGGTCGGGGCCGGCAATGACGTGAGGTCAGCCGGCAATGACGGTTTTCGTCACGCCCGACGTGATCGGGCGTCTTTTGCTGGCGCAAGGGAAGAGAGGCTTCTGCCTCCGGCGGAAGCCTCAATACAGTCTCACCACCGCGAAGTCCCGTGACTTGACCGGGAGCTTGACCATAATGCGGCCCTCCGAGGGACTGCAGCGCCCCGCGAGACCGCGATGCTCCACTGCCATCGCCGGGATACAGACCGGAATCTCGGCATCGCTGCGCGAGAAATTGCAGACTACGAGCCAGGTACCCTGAGCCGAGGTACGCAGGAACGCGAAATGACGGTCCGCATCGAAGCCGGGAAGACCCTCGCTGCAGTAGCATAGATCATAATTGGACGCGTCAGCGGCCGCGCAGGCGAGGCTCAACACGGCCCGGTAGCGCGCGAGCGTCTCCCTCTCGGCGGGCAGCAGCAGACGCGAGGGGTCTGACTCCACGCCCCGGCGCACGGCGTCGAGACCCTCCGCGAGACGTCCCACCGTAGCGGGCTTCGTCAGATCGAAAATGCTCGTGCGGCAGTTTCCGCTCTCCCGTGCCGCCTCGCCCGCCTCCTGACCGAAGTAGAGCATAAACGGACTGCCGCTGAAAAGAGCCGAGACGGCAAGAGAAGCCATCCCTGCGGCAGCCGACCCGGCAAATGCGGACGAAGCCAGCCTCTGCTCATCGTGGTTCTCGAGAAAATTCAGCATCCGGGGCTGCAGATCCCCGAGAGACTGCCAGTTCCAGGTCAGGGCACGTGCGGTCCCCTCCTCCGCGCTCAGGGCGCGCAGAATGTCATACATCCCGGACTTGTCGTAAAGATAATCGAAGCCCGCCTCCCCGATATAGGCGCGGTAATTCCCCTTATCGTAGGCCTCCCCTATGAATATCAGGTCCTTATACTGCCGCCTGGCACCCCCGATAATCCGGCGGAACACTCCGGTGCTGACCAGCTCCACCATATCGCAGCGGAAGCCGTCCACTCCCATCGAGGCCCAGAAGAGAATGATGTCCAGCATCTTGCGGGTTGTCTCTTCGGCCGAATAATCGATCTTGCGGGTATCGGTCCAGTCGTAGTCACAGCGGTCCAGGACCGGTATCCCTCCACGGGAATCGGAATAGTTCACGGCCACGTGGTTAGGGACGAAGTCTATGAGCACGCGAAGGCCCCTTTCGTGGGCGCGGGCGATAACCGCGCGGAACTCCTCCATCCTGTTTTCCGGCTCATCCGCGAGGTAAGGGTTCGTGTCGTAGTAGTCGCAGACCGAGTACGGACAGCCCGGATCTCCCTTCACGAAAGGCTCCCCGCTCGCGTGGCGGGGTATCCCCGTCAGCCACAGATGCGTAACGCTCAAGCTCTTGAGATAGTCAAAAAAAACGCCGTCCAGACGGGAGAACTTGCCTTTGCCGAGAAGACGCGGTAGAAGTTGGTAGATTATCATAATGTCAGATCAGAGTATTCTCCTTCGAAATTCGGCCAGAGCTATGGAGGTGGCCGTAGCCGCATTCAGACTCTCGCAGCCGCTGCCCTGAGGCGGATAAGGCGGGATGAAAAGCCTCCCGCTGAGCAGAGCGAGCAGCCCGTCGCTTATGCCTGTCGACTCGTTCCCGACCGCTATCGCCACCGGGCGATCGATGCCCGTCTGAAGTTCGCACCCATAGATATTCTCCCCGCCCGAGAGGACCGTCCCGTAAACACAGCCGCCCGCATCCAGAATGCGCCGCGCGAAGCTGCAGCTCTCGCCGATATGGTACTGCACGCGGAACACCGCACCCATCGTGGCCTGCACGACCTTGGGGTTATAAAGCTCCACGCTCTCCCCTCCGGCGAGCACGGCATTCACACCGAACCAGTCAGCAAGGCGCAGAATAGTGCCCAGATTGCCCGGGTCGCGTATCCCGTCGAGCAGAAGATAGAGGCCGTTACGCACTTCCAGCGGCCTTTCGGCCCGCTGTCGCACTACGGCCAATACGGGAGGTGCAGAGCTGAGTCCCGACATCCTTCCCATCGCGCTCTCCCCTACCTGCTCCATCCTGTAAAGCCTGACCACCTCGAAATCCGAGGCCAGGGCCTCGGAGACCATCTTCTCCCCCACCACGGCAAAAAGCCCGGTCTCGTCCCGGAACTTCTTAGCAGCCAGGGCCTTCACACTCTTTATCTCGCTATTCGATATGTTTTCCATCGCTACAGAACTGATTACTTAAAAAGGGTATCCTACGCCGAAATGGACGGAGAAGCCATCGCGCGAGATCCATCCGGAAGGAGGTATCCAGGCGGGGCGGTAGGCTCCCTGGTCGTACTCGTCCAGATAGAAGTGAGACGGGTCGTGAAGCTTGAATCCCATATCCACGCGCAGCACTATCAGGTTCATATCCAGACGCACTCCCAGCCCCCAGTCCATAGCTATGCTCTCGGAAAGCTTGCCGAAACCGTCATAGGTGTTCCAGACATTGCCCGCATCCAGAAAGAGCGCTCCGGCGACTTTCCACACCAGGGGAAAACGGTACTCGATGTTCGCCTCGAACTTCACATCTCCGGTCTGGCTCGGAATGATGAAGATCTCATCGGGGAATGCAGTCCCCGGGCCGAGCGAGCGGGCCTGCCAGCCGCGCATACTGCTCGCGCCGCCGCAGTAGAACTGCTGCTCGAACGGCAGCACGGAGGAATTCCCGTAGGCCACGCCGGCTCCCGCCACGAAACGGGTGGCCAGAGCGTGCGAAAAAGCGTCCCCCCAGCGCCAGGTCTTGCCCAGAATCAGCTCGCCCCGGACATACTGGGAGTAGGGAGCATTGAATATGAGGCCCTTGCCGTTCTCGTCAGTACGCATCAGAGGCTTGAAAAGACTGACGGTGTTGCCCGCCATATCCACGGAAAGCCGGACATAGTGGAAAGGACGGGATTCGGAAGAGGCGGCCGAGCTGTAATAGATGGTCCCTCCCGTACCCACGTCGAAATGGTCCTGGAAAGAGTAGCGTATGACCGGATTATAGTCCATCGAATTCGCGAAATCATCGGCGATGTTGTAGATGCGGACCATATTGAGCTGAAGCGGATAGAACTGGTAGGAGAATTTCTTCCCCGCCACCGTCCCGCTGTAGCCCAGCGAGGTCGAGACTACGCTTCGCGTATATTCCGGCCGGCCCTGATAGTTGTAGGAGGCCTTCAGTTCGGTATCAGGAAGATTCACATCCCGGTCATTGTAGGGAATCCCGAGGAACTTCGGGAAAGTAAGGCTTGTGCTGACTCCGAACTCGTTTGCCCGCGTGGACCGGTCCGGCATAAACTGGAAATTGCCCATAAAAGCCAGATTCAGCCTCTCCCCGCCGCCGAATATGTTCTTGTGATAGACGGTCAGCTGCGGAGAGATGCCCATCAGGGCGTTCGAGTTCGTGGAAGCTTCGAGATTGGCCTTGAAACCCTGAAGTTTCGACTGCTGCAGACGTATGTCGCAGCTGACCATATTCTCCCCGGTAGGCGTAGTCCCTATGGACACGCTGTTGAACATCCTCAGAGAGGAGAGCCGGGAATAGGTAGCGCTGAGTCTCTCCTCGTTATAGACATCTCCCGGCCGTACCAGCAAGAGTTTCTGAAGCAGATTCTTCCTCAGAAAAACCCGGCTCGGATAGGAGATGGACACTCTGTCTATGTAGAACTTGCGCAGAGGGACGGCCGCGGCGGCGCTCTCGTTTCGCGAGAACTCGTTTATCCTCATCTCCAGTATAACCGACCCCGGAACGCTCAGCGTGTCAGCCTCGAAGACATAATTGTTCTTCGTGAGGCTGTAGTAGCCCATCTTCCTGAAATGCGCCGCCCCGCGCTCGATTTCCCGCTCCAGCGCCGCCTCCGAGAGAAAGTCCCCCCGGCGCACGAGCAGATTTGCAGTGTCGGAGAAAAAATCTGCGGTGAATTCCGGTCTCGGAGGCAGACTGAAGCGTATGCTGTCTATGCGCACGCGCCTGCCGGGGGTGACTACATATGAGACAGAGACCTTGCCCCTGCGCACACTTATATCGCTGCCCACCCGCGAGCCGTAATAGCCCAGATACTCCAGATGCCGCCCGATAGCTTCGATGGAAGGCTGCACCGCCGCCGGATCGTAGATGACCTTGCGCAGAAACTTGGGATGCTGCTTGACGTAGTCGCTGAACTCGGAGGACGTCAGAGCAGAGGAGCCCGTCACCGTGACCTTGCTCTCGCGCAGCAGATACTGTCCCTCGCTGAGATGGCGCGGGCCGGCGCAGCCGGCCAATATCAGGACGACTGCCAGAGCTGATATGTGGCGGCATCTGCGCATAATCGGACAAAATTACGAAAAACGGGACGAATTCCGCATCCGTCCCGTCATATTCCGTAAAGATATTCTTTCTGTTATCTGCCCTGCTCCAGAGCGAGGGTGCAGGTGGTGCGGTCGCAGACCTCGGAAGGTCCCCAGTACTGGATGGCGCCCGGATAGACATAGGCGGTGTTCTTCGCCCACTCCTCGCGGTGCTGCGCGAAGAAGCGGAACGGCTTGCCGTCCAGCTCCACGAGAGCCTTGCGGATAACCGGCTTCATCTTGCCAGCCCTCTTCTCGAGGTTCATCATCATCGTGATAGGCACGCCGCCGGCGATCCACTCGGAAGCCGGAGCGGTGGTGTTGCGTATGATGGACATATAGCCGGTCTTGCCGGTGAGGATCAGGCGTGAAGCGTTGTAACCCAGGGAGTAGCAGTAGTCCGCGTCGAAATTGGACGGTGCGGCGCACCGGCCCTCATAGCCGAAGAAATGGTGCTGGGCGGAGAATTTGCCGCAGTAGCGGCCTTCCTTCTTCATCTGCGAGAGTCTCGCGCCCACCATATCGGAGAGAAGCTTCTCGGTCTCGATGAGGGACACCTGGACATTGCCGTGAGGATCGCGGTCCAGAGCGAGCTGGCTCGCTACATCCGCAGGCAGGCTGCTGAAAGTGGCGAGATTGGCCGCGCTGAGGTGCTTCTTCACGTATTCTATCTGGTCCTCGCGGGCCACGCTCTTCGCCTCGTCGGCCGCCAGGACGTCGTTCAGCTCGGCGATGAGCTTCTTTATGGCCGGGATGAACTCGATGAGGCCTTCAGGGATGAGGACCGTACCGAAATTGTCGCCACGCTCCGCACGTGCGGCCACGATGTCCGCGATGTACTGTACGATGTCGCCGAGGCTCTTCTCACGGGCCTCGATCTCCTCGGAGACGAGGCAGACGTTAGGATGGGTCTGGAGTGCGCACTCGAGAGCGATGTGCGAAGCGCTGCGGCCCATCAGCTTGATGAAATGCCAGTATTTGCGTGCGGAATTGCAGTCGCGCTCGATATTGCCTATGAGCTCGGAATAAGTCTTGGTGGCCGTATCGAAACCGAAAGAGGTCTCGATACGGCTGTTCTTGAGGTCTCCGTCGATGGTCTTCGGGCAGCCGATGACCTGCACGCCGTACTTCTTCGCGGCGTAATACTCTGCGAGGACGCAGGCGTTGGTGTTCGAATCGTCGCCGCCGATGATTACGAGTGCCTTGATGCCGAGCTCGCGCAGAATCACGATGCCCTTCTCGAACTGCCCGGTCTCCTCGAGTTTCGTGCGGCCGGAGCCGATGATGTCGAAACCGCCCGTATTGCGGTAGGCGTCCATAATTTCGGAAGTGATTTCCATATATTTATGGTCCACCAGTCCGCCCGGACCCATAAGGAAGCCGTAAAGCTTATTCTCAGGATTCAGAGCCTTGATGCCGTCGAATATGCCCGAAATCACATTATGCCCGCCGGGAGCCTGACCGCCGGAAAGTATGACGCCGACATTGAAGGGTTCAGACTTGGCGCAGCATCCGCAGCACCCGGCAGCCTCGAATGTGACTACCGGTAAACCGTAAGTATTTGGGAAAAGAGCTTTGATTTCATCCCGGTCACCGACCGACTCGGTAGGCTTGCCTTCCACAACCTTTATTCCGCCTTTGAGAGACAGGGGGAGTTTAGGCTGATAGGAAGCGCGAGCTTCCTGAAACAGAGATATTTCTGACATAAGAATTGTGTGAATGTTCGTTTTGTGGAGCATAGGGGGATCGAACCCCTGACCTTTAGATTGCGAACCTAACGCTCTACCAACTGAGCTAATACCCCGTGTGTCAGTATATCCTGATATGTGCGGGACTCTCCGGGAAATCCCCTTGCGTCCCCTTCGGTTTCTGCGCCGTGAAACCTCCTCTGCGCAAAAGCCGCGCAAATATAGACATTTTTCAGTAAGGAAGAAAAAATAAGTCGGTAAAGTTTTGTGAAGATTTTTTTGGGAATTTAGGTATTTTGTATTGCAAGGTATTGAGAAAAATCCATATCTTTGCAGCGTCAAATATTTTGAGAAATGAAAAGAGTAATCGAAACCTGTGTGGGAAACAGGAACTTTTCCCTCGATGAGGATGCTTACACGAGGCTGGATGAGTACCTCACGCACTTCCGCTCCCGCCTAAAGGACACCACCGCCGCACAGAATGCGGAGATAATGGCGGATCTGGAAGACCGCATCGCGGAACTCTTCACGGCGGAGACCGCGGGAGGACGCGTGGTCAGTCTGCAGACGGTCGAGAAGATCATCGCCCAGCTCGGTATGCCCGACGGGAGTGCGGAGAGCAGCGGCTCCCCGGATGAGGGGCGTAAAAGCGTCAAGAAAATCTACCGCGACATCGACAACAAGACCATCGCGGGCGTATGCTCGGGGCTTGCGGTTTATTTCGACGTGGATGTGGTTCTGGTCCGTATCGCTATGCTCGTCGCCCTCATCGCGTGGAGCGCCGGTTTCTGGATCTACCTCATACTCTGGATAGCGGTGCCTAAAGCCGTCTCCCCCGCACAGAAATGCGAGATGAACGGCGAGGCCGTGACCGCAGGGAATATGGCCAAATACTCCGGATCGAAATAATGTGCAGCTATGGAATATAATGTGGAAAACGTCCGTTCCCAGATGAGGAAAGGAGTGCTGGAATACTGCATTCTCAGCATATTGAACCGCAAGGAGGCCTACGCTTCCTCCATCATAGAGGAACTCAAGGCAGCAAATCTGATAGTGGTGGAAGGTACGCTCTATCCCCTGCTCATACGGCAGAAGAACCAGGGGCTGCTCTCCTACCGCTGGGAGGAATCCACACAGGGGCCTCCACGCAAATACTATGTCATCACAGACAAGGGCCGCTCCCAGCTCGCAGAGATGGACGCCGCCTGGAATGAACTCACGGAAAGCATCCGCACACTCAGACAGAAACCATCAGATACCATTCAAATCTAGTCAGCCATGAAAAAAGTAGAAAACGTCAGCATCGGCGGATACGCCTTCTGTATGGATGCTGCGGCCGCGCAGAGCGCAAAGGATTATCTGGACGAGCTCGCGGTGCACTATGCCGGCGAGAGCGAAGAGGTCCTCGAAGGCATAGAAGAACGTATGGCGGAGCTTCTGGGCGAGCGTGCCTGCGGAAATGCGGGAGTCATCTCCTGCGCCGATGTCGAAGCTGTCATAGCCGTTCTGGGGCGCCCGGAATCCATCGACAACGACAGTCCGGAACCTCCTCCGGCGGCGGCGCAGCAAAAGAAGAAAAGACTCTACCGCGACCTGGAGAACAGGAAGATTCTCGGCGTATGCAGCGGCATAGCCAGATATCTGGACATACAGATTCCTTTCGTGCGTCTGTTTTTCCTCCTTCTGTTCGTTCCTTTCTATATCATAGGGGCCGAAAGTCACCACGATGCGCTCGGGATGCCGACCATTCTGACAGTCCCGGCTCTCTACCTGATCCTCGCTCTCTGCACCCCAGCGGCCAGAACCGTACGTCAGAAATGGGAGTCGAAGGGAGAGGACGGCAGTCTGGAAGGGATAAGGCGTTCCGTCTCGCAGGCGGCCGACGGCCTGGGTAAGCGGGCCGGGCGCATCGCCAGGTCCGAATCCTGGAACGGAGTCACCAGGGTGCTTCAGGTCGTCGTGGGCATAATTCTTTTCACGATAGGCTTTGCCGGACTTTTCGCAGGCGGCCTGTTTGTGTTCGGTCATCAGATCTTCGGCTACGACAGCATCTTCTCCCTTATCGTGGAGCAGTTCTGCGCGCAGCCCCGGTTCGCTGTGATAGTGGAGTACACCTGGATAAAAATACTCGCCACGGCGGTCTATAGTCTGCCGTTCATCGGTATGCTCTATGCCGGCATTATGCTGACCTTCGATCTGAAGTCGCCGAAATGGCATCCGGGGCTGATAATCTTCGTGCTCTGGCTGCTCTGCGTCACCGCTTTCGTGATACTGCTCGCCGTAGCGGGAGCCTCGTGGTATCAGATGCCGATAGGGCTATAGATAGTTAATAATTAAAGACAATAATTTCTTAATTTTTTTTAACTTCGCGGGGCAATATATACATATATGATGAAAAGGATTCTTGTCGCTCTGCTGCTGACGGCAGCTGTTTCATTCGGGACAAGGCTTGACGCTCAGATAGTTATGTCCTCCGAGATGTTCGGACGCACATCCTTTCAGGTGACCGCGGAGGTCAGGGACTCCCTTACTGATGCCCCCATAGCTTTCGCATCGGCCTATCTGAGGCATCCCAAGGACACGATAATCACCAGTTTCTCCCTAACGGACACCTTGGGCAGGGCGACGCTTAAGGGCGTGACGAAGGGCGACCACCTGCTCTGCATCGAATACCTCGGCTACAAGCCGGTCTATAAGAAAATATATGTACGCTCCGAGAACTACGACGCCAAGGTCATCCTGATGCAGCCTGACGAGAAGATGTTGAAAGCCGCGCAGGTCTCGGCTGTCGGCACTCCGATGGAGATAAAGGGAGACACGGTTATCTACAACGCATCATCTTTCAGGGTGATGTCCGATGACAATCTGGCTGACCTGCTGAAAAAGATGCCCGGCGTGGAGGTCGGCGAGGACGGAACGGTCAAAGTTGACGGCAAGGCGGTGAGCAAGATAACCGTCGGCGGAAGGACATTTTTCCTCGGTGACAACAAGGCGACCCTCGACAATCTCCCCGCGAGAATCGTGGACAAGGTCAAGGTCATAGACAAGGAGAGCGAAACCGCGGAGTTCACCGGCATAAAGGGGGACAAGGAAAAAGTGATGGACGTGGAGCTGAAAGAGGAATACAAGAGCGGATGGTTCGGCAATGCCAAGCTCTCGGGCGGCACCACGGCCTACGGGCAGGATGAGAACGGCTTCAAGGAAAAAAAGGACCTTCTTTTCAACGGCTCCGCTATGGTCTCGGTTTATGGCAAGCGGAATCAGCTGACCTCCATCGCAAACGGCTACAACTTTGTCGCTCCGAGATCCGTAATGGCCATCTTCTCAAGCGGGAGCGAAAGTGAAATCCCGACATTGCCCTACGATGGCATACATAACAGATGGCAGGTCGGGGCGAATCTGAATTCCGATGTCGTGAAGGGCTTTGAGACGAACGCATCAGTGGTCTATGCGTCCGAGAGCGTGGACCTGCACACCAGGACTGACCGCACGACTTTCAAGGAGGGAGAAGACGATCTCTTCGATACGGCGGAGAGTTTCGAGAACGGCTCTCTGGACAAATTCACACTCAGGACCGAGTTCAAAAAAAAGGACAGGAAGAAGACTACGCTATCTTTCACTCCCTATCTCACCTGGTACGACTACTCCCTCACCACCGATGAAAACACCCGCTCCGATTCTGCAGACGAGGAGAAGAACCGTTCGGAGTCATTCGCATTTACCGGAAAGAGCGGAGTGACGACGGGAGGAAAACTTAATGCCGGAGTCAAGAAACTCGGGAAGGACAGGAGGGCGCTGACCCTTGATGTCGATTACACTTTGAGTTCGACCGACGGGAATTCCATCGAGAAATCCACCACGACATTTGCCGGAAGCGGCGCACAGGACAAGCGCGACCTGCGTTACGACAAGGACGGCAGCTACAGCAACGTCAACGCATCTGTCAGCTATGTGGAGCCGTTCGGCAAGAACTGGGCGGTGTCCACAAACCTGAGCTCGCGCTACAGCGTGAGGAGGTCAAAGAGCGACGCGGCCGACGCCGACGGGTCGGCCAATGACTACTTTTCCTCCGTGTCCGACAACTATTACTTCTCCAACGAGGGACGGATTCTGACCCAATACAATAAAGGCAAGGCGAATCTTCAGTTCGGAGGGCAGGTCAGACTCTATAAGAACGAGAATTATGCCCGTTCTTTCGGTCTGGACACCCGGACCGGCGTGGACCAGTGGCAGACGACCTGGTCTCCTTTCGTGAACTTGAGATATACCGGCCTCAAGAACACCGCCAGTCTCAGACTGTACAGCAATACGGCAAGACCTTCTTCCGCCAGCATAGTGCCGACTTTCAATATAGTCAACCCGACAAGAATCACGGCCGGCAACATCTACCTCAAGCCGTCCACTACCGAGTCCGTGACCACTACCTATGGGGTCACTCTGGGAAAGGTCAGGCTCACCGGGTGGATCTTCGGGGACTGGTCGTCCAATTCGCAGGTGTCCGCCATCTGGTTTGATGACAACAGCATCAGATACTCCGTCCCGGTGAACACACGGAAGCCTTCCTACAGCAGCAGCGCTGACTTCAGCCTATTCTCGCCGCTGACCAAGGACGGCAAGCTGCAACTCTACCTCTCCGGAGGGGTCGCGGCCGGACGATCTGTCAGCTATCAGAGTAAAGGTACTCTGGGGGGGATCGATCTGGACTCCTTCGACTACTCCGCTTTTATGGCTGATTTCTGGGGCGACGCCTCAGGAGACCGCTTCTATTCCGGAGCCAGCGGTTTCAGGGAAAGTTCGACCCGAAGCCTCAGGACAAGCCTGAACCTCAATATGTCTCTGAAACTGGATAGCTTCTCGATGGATTTCGGCCCGAGTGTCGATCACTCCCGGTCACGATACTCTCTGGACTCCCAGGCGGACACGGATTACTGGGAGACATCTCTGGAAGTGTCGCCATCCTACACTTCGCCTCACGACTTCGAGTTCTCCTCTGATTTCTCATATGTGATTCAGAGAGGCTACGGTTCCGGTTATGACGATGACTATGCCCGCTGGGACCTCAGTGTCGGGAAGAGCATCAAGTCTTTCAACATCTCTCTTGACGTCCTGGACCTGCTCGACAGCGCCCGCTCCCTGGAACGTGTCGTCCAGGATGACTACGCCCAGAATTCCTACACCAATGTCCTCGGCCGCAGAATCGTCCTTTCTCTCACCTGGAACTTCGGCAAGATGGATGTCGCGAAGAGCGGCTCGGCACAGAGAGCCCTCTGGAATATGGCGTATTGATACATCGCTGCGATGCAAGGCGGGATATGGAAAGAATAAGCATACAGACTCCTTTCGGGAAAGTCACGGGGAGGAGTGAGAAAGGCGTGAGAGTATTCAGAGGGCTCGTCTATGCGCACTACGGGCGTTTCGCTCCGCCGCAGGCCGCTGACACCCCCTGTCCCGAAAGGGAGATAAGCGCACTGGACTACGGCACGCTCTGCCCTCAGGTCTCCTCCCGTCTGGATGCCCTGATAGGGAAGGTGCCCGGGCTGAGGATGGCTGAAGGCGAGCTGTGCCTCAGCATCTATACTCCTGCGGACGAGAGCACCGCTCATCCCGTAATGGTCTGGATCCACGGCGGCTCGTACCTCTCCGGCGGCAGCGAAGATCCGCGATACGGCGCGGAAAGACTCGTGCGCACAGGGGCAGTCACTGTCGTAAAAGTCTCCTACAGACTCGGCGCCGAGGGATGGCTGCATTGGCCGGAGGCCGCCTCGGTAAACCTCGGTCTGAAGGACCTGCACTGCGCGCTCGGCTGGGTGAGCCGCAATATCCGTCATTTCGGCGGGGACCCCGCCAATGTCACTCTCTTCGCCCAGTCGGCCGGTGCGCACGCGGTCGCTTCGCTCATAGCCACTTCCGGGGCCGGAGAGGAGTATGCCGCCTGTTCGCTTCCTTCGGCGGAAGCGCACGCGGACGCTCCCCTTTTCCGCCGAGCCATTCTTCAGAGCGCTCCGCTGGGCATTTCCATCACGCCCCGGGAGGCTGACAAGGTGCTGGACGCTTTCCTCAAGGCGCTCGGAAAGAACGCCGGGCAGGCTTCTATGGAAGATATCCTCGCGGCGCAAAGCAAGATCGCGGGTATGCGCAAGTCGCTGACTTTTATGCCCGTGCTTGCGGACAATATGCTCTGTCCCGAGTCCTGCCGGGGTCTGCGCATCTTCGCTACCTGCGGGGCACAGGACGCTTCGCCCTATGCGCTCGGGGTTTTCGACAAGCTGTTTTCGCGCTGGCCCTCTGTCGAGAGAGCGCTCAGTGCTCCGGTGGTGAAGAGACTGACTCACAAGATATTTCTGGACGGGATGAATGAATATGTCTCGCGTCTTGGCGCTCTCGGAGTGCAGGCCCGTTCGCACATCATTCGCTGGCATCCGGCAGGGAGCGTAATGGGAGCCTGCCACTGCATAGAGCTGCCTTTCCTTCTCGGGGATTATGAAGACTGGAAGGATGCCCGGATGCTCCGGGGGATGCACCGGGAGGAGTATGAGAGGATCAGCTCGGAGATGCTCAGCGCCTGGACCGCCTTCGCCCGGGACGGCAGCTGGCCGCAGCTTTCCATCTGAGCGGGAGGGTTGCACGCAGCGGTCACGCCGGAGACGTTAGTGTCTGTCACGCCGGGAACGTTCGTGCCTGTCACGCAGCGGCAGCGCCGGAGACGTTCGCGCCGGGCCGCCTGAGGCTTCCCGGCACTTTCTTCCGCGATTATTTCTTTCTTACGCTGAGAATCACTATATTTGTCAGTGTTCCAATCCTTTGACCACCGTGAAGCGCAAAAAGAAGACCCCCTCACACGTCGATCCGGAGTACCTAAAGAAACAGCAGGCCTCGCTCAGACGTACGCACCGACACGTCATCTATCTGAATGACAGAGAGTTGGCTGCTATAGACGAATACTGCAAGCAGTTCAAGGTGAAGCGCAAGTCGGCTATGTTCCGTCAGGCCATAATGGAGCGGATTCTCGCCGTACTCGACGAGAACCACCCGACTCTGTTCTGAAAAATCCCGAGCGTCTGTAAGCACACGCCCGGGATTTTTTTCAATCTTGCTCATCAAACGAGAAATCGGGAAGCCTGATCTCACGGTCCCCGCGATCCTCGTCCCGGTCCCTGCCCTCACCATCCCCGTCATCCTCGTCCCGGTCCCTGCCCTCACCATCCCCGTCATCCTCGTACCAGTCCCAGTCCCTGCCATCACCGTCCCAGTCTCCGTCATCACCGTCCCCACCCCAGTCATCACCGTCCCTGACGGTGACCCCGGCCGGAGAGTGCGGGCTGAACAGATTCGCATCCAGCTCTCCCCGGAGAGCGTCCATTTCGCGCCTGTCCTTTTTCGTAGGCCGTCCGGCCCCCCTGTCGCGTCTGATGAAGAAACTCTCGTGCGGAGCGTGCAATTTGTCCAGCTCGCTGCCCGGAGTCAGATTCTCGGCGAAATTCGGCACCAGCTGTGCGCCCATCCTCTGCTCCGCGAGCTGCAGGACCTTGTAGCTGAGCAGCGCAGGACCCTTGCGCACGGAGATGACATCTCCGATTTTCACCATCTTGTGGGCCTTCGCCGAATTGCCGTTCAGCTGGACCTTGTTTCCGTTGCAGGCTTCAGTAGCCTCGCTCCGTGTCTTGTACAGGCGTATCGCCCATACGAATTTGTCAAGTCTTACAGAGTCAGCCATAATCCGTTTTCTTCTGTCATCGGAAAAAAGAAAAATGGGAAAGCCCGCTCTCTATATGGTCTTAAGCATCATTCCCCATTCCACCTCGGGGATGGCCTCCTCGCCCTTGACGGTGCGGAGAATCTCCATAGCGAAAGCGATGGTGTGACCGGAAGAACGCCCTGTCACTATCCTGCCCGAATGCAGCGCAGCTTTCGGTATGAATACCGCGCCGTTTTCTTCCAGAGCCTTCTCGAAGCCGTCGAAACAGGTGACCTCGTGCCCCTGGAGCGCAGCTCCCAGCTGACTCAGCACCAGACCCGGAGCGGCACAGATGGCCGCTACGCCGCCACCCAGCTCATAGTGCTCCTTCATAAGCGCGATCAGCGGCTTGCACTCGGCCAGAGCCCGGCTTCCCGGCATACCGCCCGGGAAAATGAAGAAGTCCTTCTCCGACGGATGACCGTTCCCGGCATCGTCCAGAAGCTCGTCATAGGTCATATCCGCACCCACGGTCACTCCGTGTGAGGAAGTGACGAACGGCTCTTCCGAAATGGACACCGTCTTGATGTCGACGCCTCCCCTGCGGAGGACATCCACGGTAGCGAGGGCCTCGATATCCTCGAAGCCGTCGGCAAGAAAAATATAAACTCCCTTCATAACTAGAAGCTGTTTTAAAATAAATTCTCTTCCTCCGCAGCTCGCAGGCGCGAGGCGGCGGAGTCAATTTCTACGAAGATAAGGATTATTTTTTTAATTTTGCGTACGCAAATGCAAGGCTCTTTCCCCATCAGGCGACAGAAGCCTCCGGGAAATGTTGCGCTTTATCACGACACTATGGCAGAAGAAGAAGAAAAGAAACTCTACCCGCTCAAATTCCTCCCCATCGCCGAGGTTTTCTCCTGGGGCGGCAGAAATCTGGAGGCAAGATTCGACAAGAGCTTTATAATCAGCGACCTGCAAGGCAACGAAAAACCCCTTCCGAAGCACGCCGCCGCCGCCACCATCGCCGAGAGTCTGGAGATAGCAGACCTGGGATACCGCGACTCCCAGGTGCTCGAGGGCTGGCTCGCGGGCAACACCATAGGCGAGCTGATGGATATGTATCTGGACCGCATAGTCGGGGAGAATGTCTTCGAATTCTTCGGCCGGCAGTTTCCGCTCTGCATAAGATTCATCGATGCCGGGCGGCGCACACCCCTTATGGTCCATCCGGACGACGGCATCGCGCAGCAGCGTTACGACCACCTCGGCAAGACCAAGTTCTGGTACATTCTGGAGGCCGGAGAGAATTCCCGCATCAGCCTGGGATTCAAGTCTGACACCTCCGCAGCCGACTTTTACGGAGCTTGTGCGGACTCAAGCGCTGACACTCTCCTGAACACCTTCCGCCCGGAAAAGGGCAAGGGCTATCTCATAAAGCCGGGCACCGTTCACTGCGCGGATAATGTCGTGATGCTGGAAGTGGCGCAGTCCTCGCCTCTGGACTTCTGCCTCTGCGACTGGGGGTGCGCACCTGACGAGGTCGAGTTCGACCCTTCTCTGAATCTGGAGGAAGCCCTCGACTTCATCGACCTCAAGGCATACCGCGAGCCTCAGATGACGTTCCACACTCCTTCCGTCTCGCGGGACATCACCCCTCTGGGAAGATGCAGAGAGTTCACAGTAAATAGGATAGATCTCCGCAACGTCCTGCACATCCACTCGGGAGACTCAGGCAGCTTCATCATCTACAGCTGCATCGCCGGCGAAGCCGAGATCCGCTACCGCGACACTGACGCATCCGCTTCCCGTCCCGCCTGCAGCAGCACCCCGCATTCCGGCTCCGCTACTCCTGACGCATCCGCGTCCCGTCCCGCCTGCAGCATCGGCTTCGAAGACGCCCTCCTCTCACGCTGCATCCTGCGCGCCGGAGAGACTGTCCTGGTCCCGGCCGAAGTGGAAGACTTCTTCCTCGTCCCGAGAAAAAGCGGCACTTCCCTCATCGAAACCTTTATCGAACACCTCGAAGAAAAGGACAGCTACACCGGCCTCATCCTCAGACGCGATACGGGCGAGGAATAACGGTGACGGAAAAACGGCTCACCTGCAAAAGCGTGGGTTGACAAGCGGGAATACATACCGGTGTAGCCTTCCCCCTGATCGGGCGTCCTTTGCTGCCGCAGGAAAGAGATTGCCGGTCGGGGCCGGCAATGACGG
>CAVDFQ010000035.1:0-16356 GCA_963608065.1 bacterium | reverse complement strand
AAGAATAGCCGGGTGCTCTCCCGGCCTTCTTTATGCCTGACGTCAATGCGGAGACCCTTACAGTTCGTCTGAACTTTTCAGAGTTGGAGCAAGTTCGGCAAAGTTCGATGATGTTGATTTCACTTTGATTCCTTCTCCCACCTGTCGGGCAGAAGTTCGCGCAAGGCTGCGCGGTCATTCCCGCAGGCCGTTATCCGGAGCAGAACATCCTCCATCCAGCTGCGGGGGTCGACTTCCATGGGGACTCAAAGATGACTGCGGGGCCCTTGCCCACGCGGAGAACGGAAGCCGCGTCCTGCCTTTCAAGTATCTGTCCCGCCTTCTGGGTGGCCTCGGCCTAAAGGCCGTAGTGACACGTCCTGGCCTCATCGACTGGAACATCATCTCCCGCACCCACACCCTGGAGCAGATGCTCCTTGAAATCGGAAAGCCTGTCTATCGTTGGCATAGGAAAGGAGGTAATATGGAGGAATAGCGAAAAAGTTGCAGAATACAGAAACTTTTGGTTTCTTTGTTGCGTATGAGGAAGGTGATTACATATGGCGGCTACTTCGAGGCTTTTATGAAGACCTTGTCGCCTGAACAGAGGAAGAAGATAAACTATGGGCTTCTGTTATTGAAGAGCGTTGACAGGTTGCCGGCCAAGTTTGTCAAGTATATTGAAGATGGTGTTTATGAGTTGAGGACCGAAGTCGAAGGAAATATCTTCAGGACCTTCTTCATATTTGACAAAGGAAATTTGGTGGTCTTGTTCAATGGTTTTCAGAAAAAGACGCAGAAGACGCCGCAAAGTGAAATCGAGAAAGCAAAACGGATAAAGGAGGAGTATTATGGAAGAACACATAAATGACAACCAGATCAGGGACTATGATGTAGTTCTTGATGCAGAATTCGGCGCACCGGGAACCCCCGAGCGTGCCGCTGCTGAGGAACAGGCGTATGCTTTCTATTCCGGTCAAATCCTTCGAGATGCCCGCAAGGAAGAGAAGGTGACCCAGGCAGAATTGGCAAGCCGGATTGGCACGACCAAGAGCTATATCTCTAAGATTGAAAACGGGACAATGACTCCCAGTGTCAGCACGTTTTATCGAATCATCCATGCATTGGGACTTCAGGTGGAAATTTCCCGGCCTTCTGCCTTGTTACTGCGGGCTGTAAGCCACAAAATCAACGACAGTTAAACGAAATTACGGAATCCCCCATTGAGAATCAGTGGGTTGGAGGAGTGAACGCTTACGAGGGAATTAACCATAAAATATATCATTATGCCACAGATACCGGAAGATCTCTTACAGGCCCTGATGGAATTGACGGGGCTGGGCAGAGCGAAAGTCGAGCAACTGGTGAAGGAAAGCATTGGCCGGCAGGCCGCGAAAAGCGGGAGCTCCGGCGGAGGCAGTAGAGGCGCGAAGGGCGGAGCGTCGCGCAAACCGGGGTACACCTGCGAGCGTTATCCGCACTACCTGCCGTCGGAGCGGGTGCTCAAGTACACGCTCCGCATCACGCTGCGCTACCTCAAGCCTGCGATTTGGCGCAAGGTGGAAGTCCCATCCAATATTTCCCTCCGTCATCTGGGCGATCTGATCCTGGCGCTGATGGGCTGGGACGGCGGACATCTTAATCAGTTCATCAAGGGGAACAGTTGTTATATGCCGTATTATCAGCGGGAATCGTCCGGAGAGGCGGATTACGAATGGGGCTGCGAGAATCTGAATCAGGAGGATTACTCGATAGCGGATCTGCTGTCCGTGAAGGGGCGGAGCGTGGTGTTCGAGTATGATTTCGGGGATGGCTGGGAACACGAGGTGCGCCTGTCGGCTGTGGGCGAGTATGCGGACGGTGAGGCGCGCGAGATTGTTTTCGTCGGCGGGAAGCGGGAATGCCCGCCTGATGACTGCGGGGGCGTCTGGGGCTATGAGGAGCTGCTCGCGATTCTGGCGAAGCGCAAGGCCGGAAAGAGGCTCTCGGCCGAAGAGCGGGCGCATCTTGACTGGGCAGGCTGGGACAGGGACTACGACCCCGAGGCGCTGGACCTGGATATGTGCAGGGCTGTGGCGGAGAGTTTCAATCAGTAACTGCGGGGCGCGGCGGGGTCGTTTGGCCCCGTTTATTTTTGCGGGAGGTGTATTAGTGTTTTAGTGCAGGCGGAGGCTATAGCCCGTTTACCAGAAATTCCCGCAGGCCGAGATGGGTTATGCCGTTGTGGTCGTTGCGGCGGACGAGAGGAGTCATCGAAATCACGTATTTGGGGTAATTGTCCTGAATCAGGGCGAGATTGCCGAACTCGCGCTCTCTCGTGTCATCGTTCGCGAGGAGGTATGCCACTTGGACATATACCCGACGTCCGGGCTTCGTGCAGACGAAATCTATCTCTCCGACTCTCAGCTGACCGACGTTTACGGTGTATCCTTCATTTATAAGATGTTTATATACAACATTTTCCATAACTTTCTCGATGTCCTGTTCCCGCTTTCCCCCGGCGAGAAAGTTCCGCAGCCCGAGGTCCTCGAAATAGACCTTGTCGTTTGACTCGAAAACGCGGTTGCCGTGAATGTCATAGCGTGGGATTCTGTCCAGAACATATGCCTCGGAAAAGTAATCAAGATAATCCAGTATGGCTTTTGTCGATACATTTTGTCCGAGCGTTTTCATCGTCTTCGATATTCCTGTGGAAGAATTGAGTTTCCCGACATTGTCCGCGAGGAAATGCAGGAACTTGTTCAGGAACGGTACATTCCTTATGTCGTGCCTTTCGATCACATCTTTCAGCACCACCGTATTCAGAACGCCGCCTATGTATTCCCAGCAGTGTTCGTCATCTGTGATTCCGACCTTGCGGAGTCCGGGAAGCCCACCATAGTCTAAGTACGACGTGAGCGACTCGTCACAGTCCGTCAGGTTATGGAAAATTAGAAATTCCCTGTAGGTCAATGAATGAATGCGGATTTCCTCACAACGCCCTCCGATCAGAGTCGACAGATCAGAGGACAGGGTGGAGGAATTGCTGCCGGTCACGATAATATCGACATTCCCTTCTGTTCTGTAGCTTCGTACAGTCCTTTCCCATTCTTTGATGTCCTGAACTTCATCGATCAGGATATAATTATGCTTGGAGCCATCGAAGCGGCTGTCTATGAAAGAGTTGAGGTCTTCGTGGGTCCTGATGAGGTCAAACGCCTTCTTCTCCTTGTCCACAAATATCATGTTGGCATCGTGGTCTTTTGCGTGCCGTGCGATGAAGTCTTTCAGAACATAACTTTTTCCTACGCGCCGCTGTCCTGTGAGGACAATAATCTGCTCTTTCCCGAGCCAGGAATCCACCTTCGCAGCATAATCGGGTCTTGATATCACATCCATAGGGAACAAAATTTTCTGCAAATATAATCTTATTTCTTATGGGGAACAAAATTTTCTGCGAGTGAAGTTTATTTCTTATAGGAAACAAAGTTTTTCGCGGTTCTTCGGGTATTATCTGACGAAAGCCTTTAAGTTGTCATTCAGAGAATATCTGTCACTTTTTCACGGTATTGCCACATCAAAATATTCTCTTGACGAAATCCTTGCGGGGAAGGCGCGGATAGATGGAGTGCTTCATCCGCTTCCGCTTTTCCGACAATATCTTTCTGAAGGATATTATCCGTTTGCTATTGAGGGCGATTTATTTGTGGATTTTATTATTTTTGCAGAGCGGGCCTTGGCGTAGAGAAACGCACGGCGATTGCGAGGTTCAGATGGATTTTTAAAAAGCGGTTGTATGTTATACCCTATCGGGATACAGAGTTTTGAAAAGATTAGAACTGGCGGGTTTGTCTATGTTGACAAGACGGCGTTGGTTTATAATCTTGCTACTACGGGTCAATATTATTTCCTGAGTCGTCCGCGACGGTTCGGGAAGAGCCTTCTGGTTTCCACGATGGAGGCGTATTTCAGCGGAAAGAAGGAACTTTTCAAGGGTCTCGCGATGGAGTCTCTTGAGAAGAACTGGACTGAGCATCCTGTCCTGCATCTGGACTTTACGGGAAGCAAGTACAACAGCATCGAGGACCTGAGGGAGAAACTTAATCAGCATCTGCGGAAGTGGGAAGAGGTGTTCGAAGTGGCTAACGAATACTCAACTTCGGAAGCGCGCTTCATCGCCGTAATCGATGCCGCGTACAAAAAGACTGGCAACAAGGTGGTCATACTTGTAGACGAGTACGAGAAGCCTGTCATAGATAATATTGATAATGATGAACTTGCGGATGTTTTCCGACGCGAGTTACAGGGCTTCTACAGCGTCATAAAAGGCAGGGACGAGTACATTCGTTTCGCTTTCCTTACGGGAGTTACCAAGCTTGGCAAGATGAGCATCTTCAGCGGGCTGAATAACCTTAAGGACATCTCTATGGACTTGCGGTATTCGGACATCTGCGGAGTGTCGGAAGCTGAACTCAAGGCGAATTTCGACGGGAGCGTGGAAGATCTCGCTGCGGCGAATGATTTGAACAAGGAAGAGTGTTACTGGAAGTTGAAGACGATGTATGACGGGTATCATTTCTGTGAGGATGCTCCCGGGACTTATAATCCGTTCAGTCTGCTGAATACTTTTGACAGGAAGCGTTTCCGTATGTACTGGTTCGAGACGGGCACGCCGACCTTTCTGGTGCGTTACCTCAAGAAAGGGGGCTACAATCTCGAGAGTATTTCGAGGGACAAGGTCGCAACCGAGACTTTGACCGGGACGAACTATGTGAGTCCACATCCGATAACTCTGATGTATCAGACGGGTTACTTGACGATAACGGGCTATAATGAGCGCTTCCGCACCTATACTCTCGACTATCCTAACGAGGAGGTCAGGAGTGGATTTCTCAATTCGCTCAGTCAGCTTTATGCGCCGGCCCTGATAGACAGCGAGTTCTCGGTGTATAACTTCATAGAGGATATTGAACGCGGTGATGTTCAAGCTTTTATGGATCGTCTCACGGCGTTTCTTGCGGGCAATACCTACGAGATACAGGGCAAGCTTGAGCTGTATTTCCAGAACACGATGTATATAATGTTCAGGATGATGGGTCTCTATGTCAAGACGGAGTACAGCACTTCGAACGGCAGGATAGACATAAGCATCGATACGGACAAGTATGTGTACATCATAGAACTGAAGATGGACCAGTCACCGGAGATTGCTTTGGCACAGATAGAGGAAAAGGGCTATGCCAGGCCGTTCCTCGCCTCCGGCAAGCAGATAATAAAGCTCGGAATCAACTTCTCTTCGCAGACCCGCACTGTTGACGGCTGGAAGTATGAGACCCTCGGATAGATTGTTTTTCGCGGTTCTTCGTGTATTATCTTACGAAAGCCTTTAAGTCGCTACGGCGCGGGGAGTGAACGGGCGGCCTTCTGCCTTGTTACTGCGGGCTGTAAGCCACAAAATCAACGAAAGGTAACGAAACTACGGAATCCCCCATTGAGAATCAGTGGGTTGGAGAAGTGAACGCTTACATTTAACCAAGCAATAAAAAAAGAGAGCCTTATTGTTATCGAGCCATACGCTGTAATAGGTAACTTTTTGGCGATTGGGTATAAGCAAAGATACGACATTTCTTCCGATTCTCCGTTTGGCCGATAGAAGAAAAAGCGGTCAAGCCGGCGAGACTGTGGCCGGCGAACCCGTCTATCGCCGGCATCGTCGCGACGGCGGAGGTTGGAGCGGTGGTGGGGGGGGGGTGAAGAGGTAGGAGAGGTGCATCGAGATGCCGACCTAAAACGTTATTTGGTCTTTTCGATGTACTTTGGGACATCGAGATGCCGGTTTAAAACGTTATTTCCGCCTCTTGATGCACGGACCCGTTCTGCGCCCTGTGCCCTGTGGCGTAACCCGTTCTGTGCCCAGCAGCGTAACCTGTTCTGTGGCCAGCAGCGTATAGAGAGTAACGAATGTGGAGCGGTGCAGTCTTCCGATGGGCGCGAAATCGCAAAAAAATATGTAAGTTTGCAAGGGCGAAGGGAAGGCGGGGGAGCGATGAGTCCGCAGCGGCGCTTCCGGGTGGAAAGAGGATGTCCCGGCGAGGGCAACAAGTCTTCTGAGCAGCATAGTGACAAAAGAGCAGTGCCGGTGCGCAATGAAGAAAGAGCAGTGCTGGAGCACAGTGAAGAAAAAGCTCGGTGCCGAAGCACAATGAAAAAAGAGCAGTGCCGACGCGCAATAAAGAAAGAGCAGTGCCGGAGCATAGTGAAGAATAAAGACAGGTTATGGGGTGCCTCAATGATGACATTCAGTTTCTGCCGGGCGTGGGGCCCAAGAGGGCGGAGCTGCTGAAGAAGGAGCTGAGTCTCAGCACCTTCGATGACTTGCTGCATTTCTACCCGTTCAGATATACTGACCGCAGCCGCGTATGCCCCATCGCGGAGCTCGACTCCTGCGAAGCTCAGGTCCAGGTCGTCGCCCGCATCGTCAGCGTCAGTCTCTACGGCCCGCAGAACACACTCTTTTACCGCATCGGTCCCGAAGGAGAGACGAACCATTTTCCGCCCGACGCCCGCACCGGGGCCCGCACCATACGTTTCAATGCCGTCAAGCGTCTTACCCTGACCGTGGCGGACAGCAGCGGGCGGATGGAAATGGTCTTCTTCAAAGGCATCAAGTGGAGTTTCTCCCGCTACCGCTCCGGCGGCACGTTCATCTTTTTCGGCCGCCCGCAGAGCTACAACGGCCGTTTCAGCATAGTGCATCCAGAGGTAGATCCTCTGCCCGTGGGCTCAGAGAGCGTAACCGGCCCCTCGGCAGGCTCGGGGACCGGCGCGACGTCACTCCCAGGGACCGGCGCGACGTCACTCCCGGGTGGAACACTGACGGGAGTCTATGCCAGCACGGAAAAGCTCAAGACTTCCGGCATCACGAACAAGGTGATGACCCGACTCGTGGGCGAGGCCCTCTCCAGGGCCCTGCCCGAAGTGAAGGAGACACTGCCCGAATATGTGTTGAAAGAAAAGGAGCTCGTGCCCCTGCGCTTCGCCCTGCGCAACATACATTTCCCCGCCGACGGTGACGCCCTCTCCAAGGCCCGCTACCGCCTGAAATTCGAGGAACTCTTCTTCCTGCAGCTTTCGCTGCTGAAACAGAAATACATACACAGCCGCTCCGAGAACGGCATCGTGATGCCGAGGGTGGGGGAGGCCTTCAATGCCTGCTACAGCGCTCTGCCTTACCCGCTTACGGGGGCCCAGAAGAAGGTCATCAAGGAAATCCGCTCCGATATGATGAGCGGCCACCAGATGAACCGGCTCCTGCAGGGAGACGTGGGCTCGGGGAAGACTATGGTGGCCGTATTGAGCTGCCTGATAGCCGTGGGGAACGGCTATCAGGCCTGCATTATGGCTCCTACGGAAGTGCTTGCGCAGCAGCACTTTGCCAATGTCAGCAGGTATCTTGCCCCTACCGGGGTGCGCTGCGCCCTGCTGACGGGAAGCAGCACGGCGAAGCAGCGCCGCGAGATCCACGCCGGCCTCGAGGACGGGGGGATAGGGATAATCATAGGCACGCACGCCCTCATAGAGGATGATGTCCGCTTCCGCCGTCTGGGCCTCGCCGTCATAGATGAGCAGCACCGTTTCGGAGTGGACCAGCGCTCGAGACTCTGGGCCAAAGGCCCGAAGCGGGAGGAAGTATTGGCCGCAGTGCCGGCCGCATCGGGAGAGGACAGGCTGCCGCCGCACGTGCTGGTGATGACTGCGACGCCGATTCCGCGGACGCTCGCGATGACGCTCTACGGCGACCTCGACGTGTCGGTGATCGATGAGATGCCGCCCGGGCGCAAACCTGTGCAGACCATACAGATAGGTCAGAACCGCCGGGCGGCGCTGCATAAGTTTATGCGCGAGCAGATCGCCAAGGGCCGCCAGGTCTTCGTAGTGTACCCGCTGATTTTCGAGAGCGAGAAGATGGATCTTAAGAACCTCCAGCAGGGCTACGAAGACATAGTCAGGGCATTCCCGCTGCCGCAGTACAAGGTCGCGATAGTCCACGGACAGCAGAGCGCCGAAGAGAAGAATCTCAATATGTCCGCATTCGCCGCGGGACGCGCGCAGATTCTGGTCTCCACGACGGTGATCGAGGTGGGCGTGGACGTGCCGAACGCTTCGCTGATGGTCATCGAGAGCGCTCAGCGCTTCGGGCTCAGCCAGTTGCATCAGCTGCGCGGGCGTGTCGGCAGGGGAGCGGAGAAGTCCTTCTGTATCCTGGTGAGGGACGATAAGGTCTCGAAGGAGTCGAGAAAGCGGCTGGACCTGATGTGCGAAACCGAGAACGGCTTCGAAATCGCCGAGGAGGATATGAAGATGAGGGGGCCGGGCGACCTGGACGGCACTATGCAGAGCGGTCTGCCGGTCAGCCTGAAGATAGCTTCGCTCGCCTCCGACGGGGGGATGCTCGCGCAGGCGCGCAGCTATGCCGAGATGGTGCTGGAAAGGGACTCTACGCTCACCCTGGAGCGCAATGCCCTGCTCGCCGCAGGGGTCGGAGAGGAGATAAGGGATTATAGTAAAATAAGTTAGAAGAATGCTCTTCCGGAGAAAGGGGCGATGCCCGCGGCGGCAGCGTTTAAGAAAAAGTGCAATTATTTAAAATATATGAAGAAAAAAACAATCATCTGTGTGCTGGGATGCGCACTTGCTCTTATGGCTTGCAGAAATGAAAATGAAGGCGCGGGCTACATAGGCCCGTCCGACATCAGCGTGGAAGGCGGATTGCTGACTCCGGAAATAATGCTCAACCTCGGCCGGCTTTCCGACCCTCAGCTCTCTCCTGACGGGACGAGGATACTCTACGGCGTGAGCTACAGCTCCCTCGAGCAGAACCGCTCCTGCAGGAACCTCTTTATGTGCCGCCCGGACGGCAGCGACAAGGTTCAGCTCACCCGCTTCGCAAAGAGCGTCAGCTGCGCCCGCTGGTCGCCGGACGGAAACTCCATCCTCTTCCTCAAGGGCGGCCAGATCTACCGCGCGCCGCTGAAGGGGAACAAGCTCGGCAAAGCCGTGCAGATGAGCGAAGTGCCTGCCGGCATAAGCGAGTTCAAGCTCTCGCCTGACGGCTCCAATATCCTCTACACAAGCTCCATTCCCGGCCCGGTGAAGACGGCGGAGAGCGTGGACCCGAGACTCGTCAAGGCCCGGGCCTACATCGCAGAAGACCTTATGTACAGGCATTGGGACCATTGGGTGACAGAAACCCCGAGGAGCTTCGTGGCCCCGTTTGCGGGAGCGAGAGTGACTCCGGAGAATTCCGTGGACATCCTCGGCACCGGAGGTGAGCTGTACGAGCTCCCGACAGAGCCGTTCTCGGGCATAGAGCAGCTGAGCTGGAGCCCGGACGGCCGCTTCATCGCCTACAGCTGCCGCAAGAAGGTCGGCAAGGACTACGCCTTCTCCACAGACACGGAGATCTATGTATATTGCCTTCTTACAGGCGAATGCAAGCGCATCGAGATGGGCGGCGGCTATGACACCGACCCTGTCTGGAGCCCGGACGGCCGCCATATAGCCTGGATAAGTATGGAGCGTGAAGGCTATGAGGCTGACAGAACGCGGCTTATGCTGCAGGAGATAGATTACGAGGGCGAAAACGGCTTCAGCTTCGGGCGCAGAAGGGAACTCACGCAGGACTTCCCTTACTTCGCCGCCGGCCCGGTATGGAGCGAAGACTCGCGGACAGTGTACTTCAACGCATTGGCCGAAGGCCTCCAGGCTCTCTGGGCGGCGGACCTCGACGGGAACATCAGGAGGCTGACGAAGGACTCCTGGTGGTTTGACTTCAGCTCGCCTTTCGCGCTTTCCGAGATCGGCGGCGCGCTGCACCTCTACACGACTTACTGCAGTATGCTGATGCCGACCGAGATCGTGGACGTGATGCTCGAGGGGGACAATGTGGATTATATGCAGGTCTCTTTCGAGAACTCACACATCCTCGATGCGCTCGCTCCGTGCAGGACCGAGCTGCGCTACGTGGAGACGGTGGACGGGAAGCAGATGCTGACCTGGGTGCTCCTCCCGCCGGAGTTCGACCCGGGACGCAAGTATCCTGCCATAGAGATGTGTCTCGGCGGTCCTCAGGGTACGCTCAGCCAGAGCTGGTCGTACCGCTGGAACTACTATCTGATGGCTTCGCAGGGCTATGTGGTGGTGCTGCCAAACCGTCGCGGGACCACGGCTTTCGGGCCGGAGTGGTGCGAGCAGATTTCGGGTGACTACATCGGTCTGAATATGCAGGACTATCTGAGCGCGGCGAGGATGATAAAGGCTGAGCCTTATGTGAGCGGAGTGGCCGCAGTGGGAGCTTCCTATGGCGGGTATTCGGTGTACTATCTCGCAGGTATTCACGAGGATATGTATGACTGCTTCATCGCTCACGCGGGCATATTCGATGAGGCGGGGCTCTACTATACCACCGAGGAGATGTGGTTCCCGGAGTGGGACAACGGCGGTCTGGGACGCGGGTATCTGAGCGGTTCGCCTTGGAGCAGATACATCGAGCCTCAGCGGCATTATGCCAATTCTCCTCTGAAGAACGTGCAGAAGTGGCATACTCCTATCCTCTGCACTCACGGCGGGATGGATTTCCGCATCCCTTATACGCAGGCTCTCGCTGCCTTCAACTGTGCGCAGATGATGGGCGTGCCTTCGAAGCTGGTCATCTTCCCGGACGAGAACCACTGGATCCTCCAGCCGCAGAACGCCCTGTGCTGGCACGACACTTATTTCGACTGGCTTGACAGGTGGATGAAGCCTTAGGGGTAGTTTTGCCGGAATGAAGTTTTTTTGAGTCACTTGGCACCGTTTTATCGACTGTAGTTTTTTTTAGAATTACTGAAGTTTTTTATGAAAAAGATACTTTTTTTTACTGTTTCACTGGCGCTGCTCGCCGGCGCGGTGCTTTCCTGCGGCCCGAAGCAGGCTGACCCTATGGAGCAGGCTCTTGCGGATAAGATTCAGCAGGCCGTAGGCGGGGAGGCTAAGGTCAAGGTGTATTCGATGGAGGTTGTGGACTCCACGACTTTCCGCACCGAGCTGGAGCGCAAGTTCAAGATTTTCAACCTCAAGATCGAGCAGAACCGCAAGTTCTACGAGACTTATCTGAAGGAGGGCAAGCCGAAGAACGCCGAGCTCAAGTCCAAGGCCATACGCAAGGACCAGGAGATTCTCAAAGGTCTGGAGGCCATTCAGGAGAGACTCGGCGAGCGTCTGGACGAGGTGGCGTACTACGACTACAAGTTCACGGCGAGCGCCGTCCTGAAGAGCGGCAGGGAGAATTACAACGACTACTTCTGCGCGATCACTCCGGACGGAAGGGTGCTCGGCATCAGCTCCGACCAGAACGCGATCCATAAGGGAACTTCCTCTGTGATACCCGGTTACAAGGCTCTGCTCGAGCTCTCTGACGCTGAGGAAGTGAAGCTCGTGAAGGACCTCGACTGACGCGGGGGGGGCGACCCGGGTGTGTTGCCCTCTCAGCGGGTGCCTGCGGAGCACTCGTCTGAGTTTTCGCGGTGCGACCCTCGGAGCGCTCTCTCCTACAATGTTTTGTACGGCGGAACTTCTCCGGAGTCTATCATCCTCCGGAGCACTTCCGGCCAATCCTCTTCTCCGAAGCGGTCCGCGAAAGCCACCTTCAGATCGCTGAGCGAGTATTGGCCGTTCAGGCCGCCTATAAGCTCTTTGAGCCGCTTCGCAGTGCTCCTGCGGGCGGTTTTTCGTTTGCGGCAGACATCGCAGCCCCCGCAGTCGGAGCTCTCGCTCTGCCCGAAATAGGCGAGCAGGTAGCGCGAGCGGCAGGTGTCCTGCTCGGTCGCATAGTCACGCATTGCGCTGATGCGCCTGTGGAAATTCTCCCGCAGCGTCGCGTACTTCTTCGGACTGAGCTGCAGGTCGCCCGGGCGGATGCGGTCGTGGTGCAGGCGGATGACGTCCGCCCGCGTCTGTGGAATGTAGCGGACCAGGTGCTCCAGCGAGAGGCGGTAGAGCTCCTCGCGCAGCATACCCGTGTTCAACCCGCAGGCCGCGGCGATCCGCTCCTCGTCGATGGACACCGCGAAGGAGAAGATTCCGGGGTATGCGCGCATCAGGGCTTCGAGCACGGAGGCCATCTTTCCCGACGGCAACTCTATGTCGTAGAGGTCCTTGCGCTCCGCTTCAATCTTTATCCTGGTGGGGATGTCCACATCTTCGCTGAAGGAGATGTGCCCCTCGCGCTCCAGATATTTCACGGCATAATGCACATTAGGCCTGTTCAGGCCGAAATGCCGGCAGAACTCCTCGAGGTCGAATCGCAGCTCCCTTCCTTTGCCGGTCTCGTAGGTGATCCCGAAGAAAATGTGCAGCTTCTGATAGACGTCCGCGATGTACTCCAGCGAAGGGAAGCTGACCCGCTCTATCTGCGCGAGCCGCTGCACATCGATGCGGTTCCACAGCAGCACGGCGTACGACTTCAGCCCGTCCCGGCCTGCGCGGCCCGCCTCCTGGAAGTACGCCTCGGGACTTTCCGGCAGGTCGAGATGCAGTACAAGGCGTACGTCAGGCTTGTCGATGCCCATACCGAAGGCATTGGTGCACACCATAATGCGAATCGCTCCGCTCTTCCAATCCGCCTGCCTTGCGCTCCGGCTGAGGCTGTCCAGACCCGCGTGGTAGAAGGACGCGCTCTCGCCGCTCGCCCGCAGGAACGCGGCAATCTCCTCACATTTGCGGCGGTTGCGCATATAGATGATGCCCGTCCCCGGCACCGCGCGGCAGATATTCAGCATCTGCGCATATTTGTCGTCCGCTTTGCGGACAATATAGTTGAGGTTCTCCCTCTCGAATCCGCTTTTCAGCAGCGTGAAGCCATAGCCGTTCCCGGCGGGCGGAGCAGGGGGGCGATGTGCTGCGGTCTCGGCGACCCCCGCAGCGGTCTGTCGCCCGCTGCCTGACTTCTCCTCGCTTTCCGCTTTCTGCAGCGCTGCCGCCACTGCCCGCCGCGGCCGGGCGAGCTTTTCCATTATGTCCTCGCAGACCTCGGGAGTGGCGGTGGCCGTGAGAGCTATCACGCTCGCGTCCAGACGCTCGCGCAGCTTTCCTATCGCGAGATAGTCCGGCCTGAAATCATAACCCCACTGCGAAATGCAGTGGGCTTCGTCCACTACTATATAATTCACGTCCAGAACATCCAGATAAGAATTGAATAGCCTGCTCGAGAGCCTTTCCGGCGAAACATACAGAAACTTGAAATCGCCGTAGGCGGCGTTGTTCAGCGCCAGATCCACTTCGCGCCGTGACATCCCGGCGTGGACGGCGAGCGCCTTGACGCCCCTCGCCTCCAGATTCTGCACCTGGTCCTTCATCAGTGCGATGAGCGGAGTTATCACGAGAGCGAGCCCATCCCGCATCATCGCCGGGACCTGAAAGCAGACTGACTTTCCGCCCCCGGTCGGCAGCACGGCCAGCACATCCTTCCCCTCCAACGCAGTCGAGATTATCTCCTCCTGCGCCGGCCTGAAACTCTCATATCCCCAGTACTTCTTCAGCGTCTGCAATGCTGTCATATTCCCAATGCTTTTTCAGTGTCCCTGCTGTCTAATATCCAATCCTCCTTCCGAGTCTGTGCTATCTATCCTTTTTCAGCGTCTGTGCCGTCTAATTATCAATCCTCCTTCTCCGTGCTATCTATCCTTTTTCAGCGTCTGTGCTGTTTAATCCCTAATCCTCTTTCACCGTCTGCGGTGCTGCCTCTTCCCCCGAGCTTTGCGAAAGCAAAGATAGCAATCCTCGGAAAATGACGCACCATTTCCGCCCTACACTTCCCCGTCATTGCCGGCCTGCCCTCCACGTCATTGCCGGCCCCGACCGGCAATCTCTTCCCTGCCGCATCAGAAGACGCCCGATCAGGTCGGGCGTGACGATGAGATTCGGGCCTGACGAAACCGTCATTGCCGGCCCCGACCGGCAATCTCTTCCCTGCCGGCATCAGAAGACGCCCGATCAGGTCGGGCGTGACGATGAGATTCGGGCCTGACGAAACCGTCATTGCCGGCCCCGACCGGCAATCTCTTCCCTGCCGGCATCAGAAGACGCCCGATCAGGTCGGGCGTGACGATGAGATTCGGGCCTGACGAAACCGTCATTGCCGGCCTGCCCTTCCCCGTCATTGTCGGCCTGCCCTTCCCCGTCATTGCCGGCCCCGACCGGCAATCTCTTCCCTGCGGCAGCAAGAGACGCCCGATCAGGTCGGGCGTGACGAAACCGTCATTGCCGGACGGCGGAGCCGGCCGAGTATCATAATTATTTGGTATTAAATTGTTTTGCATCGTGCGACTGATATAAAAAGCGTTGCCGGTATCAGGAAAAAAGCATATATTTGCACGATGTTTGAGGGAGGAGTGACGGCCGCGTCGGAGGAGGAAGATAGTGACAAACAGGGTGACAGACCGAGGGCGACGAAAAGAGGGAACGGACCGAGTAACAGAGAGATGATGGCGGCAGACCCCCGCCCGCGCGGAAAGCCCCACGGAGGCCCACGCAAGCAAGAGCCCGCAGCGCCGCAGAGGGATTATAAAACGACATTTATTTATAAACTTATTAATTACACATAATTATGTCAAAAGTCAATTTGAGCAAGTACGGGATCAAGAGTGTGAAGGAAGTCCTTTACAACCCTACCTACGAAGTTCTCTACAATGAAGAGACAAGACCGGAGCTTGAAGGATTCGAGAAAGGTCAGGTGACCGAGCTCGGTGCCATCAACGTAATGACAGGTGTTTTCACTGGACGTTCTCCTAAGGACAAGTACATCGTGATGGACAAGAACTCGAAGGATACCGTATGGTGGAATACTCCTGAGTACCCTAACGATAACCACGAGATGTCCGAGAAGGTCTGGAAGCAGGTGAAGGGCATCGCTCAGAAGGAGCTCTCCGGAAAGAGACTCTTCGTGGTGGACGGCTTCTGCGGCACGCACAAGGATACCCGTATGAAGGTCCGCTTCATTATGGAGGTCGCCTGGCAGGCTCATTTCGTCACGAATATGTTCATCCGTCCTAAGAACGAGGCCGAGTTCGACCAGGAGCCTGATTTCGTAGTTTACTGTGCATCGAAGGCAAAAGTCGAGAACTATGCTGAGCTGGGTCTGCGCAGCGACACCTGCGTAGCGTTCAACGTCACCAGCAAGGAGCAGGTTATCCTGAACACCTGGTACGGCGGCGAGATGAAGAAGGGTATGTTCTCGATGATGAACTACTACCTCCCTCTGAAGGGCATAGCAGCTATGCACTGCTCAGCTAACACCGATATGAACGGCGAGAACACGGCCATCTTCTTCGGTCTCTCCGGCACCGGCAAGACCACCCTTTCCACTGACCCTAAGCGCCTTCTGATCGGCGACGACGAGCACGGCTGGGACAACAAGGGCGTCTTCAATTTCGAGGGCGGCTGCTACGCCAAGGTCATCAAGCTCGACAAGGAGTCTGAACCGGATATCTACAACGCCATCCGCCGCGACGCTCTCCTCGAGAACGTTACCGTAGATGCCGCCGGTGTCATCGACTTCAACGACAAGAGTGTCACCGAGAACACCCGCGTATCTTACCCTATCTATCACATAAACAACATCGTACGTCCGGATTCTCACGGCCCTGCCGCAAAGCAGGTCATCTTCCTGTCCGCCGATGCTTTCGGAGTTCTCCCTCCAGTTTCCATCCTCACCCCTGAGCAGACGAAGTACTACTTCCTCTCCGGCTTCACAGCCAAGCTCGCGGGCACTGAGCGCGGCATCACCGAGCCTACTCCTACCTTCTCCGCCTGCTTCGGCCAGGCCTTCCTCGAGCTGCATCCTACGAAGTATGCGGAGGAGCTCGTGAAGAAGATGAAGAAGAGCGGCGCCAAGGCTTATCTCGTGAACACCGGCTGGAACGGCACAGGCAAGCGTATCTCCATCCGCGACACCCGCGGCATCATCGACGCTATCCTCGACCACTCCATCGATGAGGCTCCTACGAAGCAGATCCCTTACTTCAACTTCACCGTTCCTACGTCCCTGAAGGGTGTGGATCCTGCAATCCTCGATCCTCGCGACACTTACGCTCAGGCGTCCCAGTGGGAGGAGAAGGCGAAGGACCTCGCCGCAAGGTTCATCAAGAACTTCAAGAAGTACGAGTCGAACCGCGCCGGCAAGGCCCTCGTGAAGGCCGGTCCGCAGCTTTAGTCGCTTAAGCGACCAATATACTATTGGCCGGAAGGGGGACCCCCCCCCCTTCCGGCCAATCTCGTATATTTCCCCGTCATTGCCGGCATCAGAAGACGCCCGATCAGGTCGGGCGTGACGAAACCGTCATTGCCGGCCCCGACCGGCAA
>CAVDFQ010000034.1:0-17908 GCA_963608065.1 bacterium | reverse complement strand
AAGAGCTATGCTGGCTCTACAAAGTGCGGCTTAAAATCACTTGCGAAACTTAAATAATAAAGTTATTTGTAAGGATGCAACAAATTGCAACCTTTTTTATTCTTGCGCAGGAAGTAGGCGAATCTCGCGGAGAATTCCTAAATTCGCAGTTTTCGACAGCAGGACATTATGAAATTCAGGCTTGACTCCACATATAAGCCGGCCGGGGACCAGCCGGAAGCCATCCGGGAGCTCTGCGATGCGCTCCGCAGCGGCGTCAGCGACGTCACCCTCCTCGGCGTGACCGGCTCCGGCAAGACCTTCACGATGGCGAACGTCATCGAGCGGATGCAGCGGCCCGCGCTCATCCTGAGCCACAACAAGACCCTCGCGGCACAGCTCTACGGAGAGTTCAAGGCCTTTTTCCCGGCCAATGCGGTGGAGTATTTCGTATCCTATTACGACTATTATCAGCCGGAAGCCTACATCCCCTCGACCGACACTTACATAGAGAAAGACCTGAGCATAAACGACAGGATAGAGAAACTCCGCTTGAGCGCTGCCGGGGCCCTTCTGAGCGGCCGCAGGGACGTGATAGTGATCTCCTCGGTATCCTGTCTCTACGGCATCGGGAACCCGGATGACTTCCACGAGCAGACCGTGACCATCAGACGCGGGGAGCAGCGCAGCCTGACACGGCTGCTGTACCAGCTGGTGGACGCCCTCTATTCCAGGACGGAGACCGACTTCAAAAGGGGCACGTTCCGGGTACGGGGGGACACGGTGGATGTCTTCCCTGCGGGCGGCGACGATGCGGTCAGAATCGAGTTCTTCGGAGATGAAGTCGACAGCCTCAGCATCATAGAACCGCTTACCGGGGCTACCATAGAGCGGATAGACGAGATCTCCGTCTATCCGGCAAACAATTTCGTGACCACCCGGGAACGCAGCATCGCGGCGGTGAGCCGGATTCAGGACGACCTCGTGACGCAGACGGAATATCTGGAGAGCATAGGCAAGGGGCTGGAAGCCAAACGCCTGAAACAGAGGGTCGAATACGACCTGGAAATGATAAAGGAGATGGGATACTGCTCCGGCATCGAGAATTACTCCCGCTATTTCGACGGACGCAAGCCGGGCCAGAGGCCCTTCTGCCTGATAGACTATTTCCCGGACGACTTCATCACTTTCATAGACGAGAGTCACGTCACACTGCCCCAGGTGCGAGCTATGTACGGAGGAGACCACAGCCGCAAATCCATACTGGTGGACTACGGCTTCCGCCTGCCCGCCGCAGAGGACAACCGTCCTCTGACCTTCGGGGAATTCGAGGAGATCACCGGACAGAAAGTCTATGTAAGCGCCACTCCGGCAGATTATGAGCTGGAGAAGTCGGACGGTCTGGTGGTGGAACAGGTAGTGCGGCCTACGGGCCTTCTGGACCCGCCCGTCGAAGCCAGACCGATCGAGCATCAGGTGGACGACCTCGTGGAGGAAATCAGGAAAAGGGCAGGAGAGGACGAGCGTGTGCTCGTCACCACTCTCTCCAAAAAAATGGCGGAGGACCTGGACGGCTATATGGCGCGCATCGGCGTGCGCAGCCGCTATATGCATTCTGACATAGACACTTCCGAGCGCGTGGAGATCATCGAAGACTTCAAGAACGGACTCTTCGACGTGCTGATCGGAGTGAACCTTCTGCGCGAAGGACTCGACATCCCGACAGTCTCGCTCGTCGCGATCCTGGATGCGGACAAGGAAGGTTTTCTGCGTACCGCGCGCGCTCTCACCCAGACGGCAGGGCGCGCTGCGCGCAATGTGAACGGACTCGTCATAATGTACGCGGACAAGATCACCGGCTCTATGGAAGAGACCATACGTGAAACCAACCGCCGCAGGGCCAAGCAGATAGAGTATAACGAGCTGCATCACATCACCCCCACCCCGGTTCAGACCAAGCACAATGCCCTCGTCTCCGCCCTGGCCGGGAGAAGGGAGGAAAGCGCCAACTCACGGCTCAGCGCCCCCACGTCCTGGGAAGACCCCGCCTATATTCCGGATCCTTCGACTCTCGGCAGGGGCAAGATCACCGTGGATCTCGGTCTGGACTCCAGGCGCGGCGGGCAGTCCGCTTTCAGTGAGGGGCACGTGAAAGCCGACCTCGCCGCCGTGCTTCAGGACCCTGTCATACGCTCTATGACCCGCGAGATGGTGGAGAAGCTCGTGGAGGAAGACCGCAGGAGGATGAAAAAGTCTGCTGCAGAGCTTGATTTCAGCGCCGCGGCGAAGTACCGGGATGAAATGTGGGCTCTGCAGGAGTATCTTAAAGTATGGAAAGACAGCGACTAGGAGCTGTCTTCAGTATTCAGCGCTCCGGCAATGTTTTTTCTGTCCATATCTTGCGCAGTTGAAATAAAAACCCTACCTTTGTATCCCGATGATAATTCGGATACATAATAGGCAAGACGTATTTGACCCTCGCAGACACCCTTTGAAAAGGATGTAGCGAGGGTTATTTTTTATGTTCTGCATCTGTGTGGCCGGCTTTGTCGATGAATATATAAACCTTTAATATCATTTACTTATGTCCCAAGAATCACCACTCGCCATCTACGATGCCAGAACTCTCGGCAAGGCCAAAATGACCATCCTCGGCGTGCAGCATCTTTTCGCGATGTTCGGCGCCACCATCCTGGTCCCGGTAATCACCGGTCTTTCGGTTTCCGCCACCCTGCTTTTTGCCGGTATCGGTACCCTTATTTTCCACGCCTGCACCAAATTCAGAGTCCCGGCTTTCCTCGGCTCGTCTTTCGCCTTCCTCGGAGGCTATGCGGCTGTCACGCAGATGGGTATGGCTAACGGCCTGACACTTGGGCAGGCTCTCCCTTACGCCTGTATAGGAGTGTTCTTCGCCGGCCTTATGTACTTCATACTCGCGGCCCTCTTCGCCGCCTACGGAGCCAAAAAGGTGATGCGCTTCTTCCCTCCGGTGGTCGTAGGTCCCATCATCATAGCCATCGGCCTCTGCCTTTCAGGCTCGGCCATACAGAACTGCTGCCAGAACTGGTGGATTGCCATCCTCGCGATAGCCATCATCATAGTCTGCAACATCTGGGGCAAGGGAATGATAAAGATCGTCCCTATCCTGCTCGGTGTGCTCGGCTCGTACTTGGTAGCCTCGATCTTCGGGCTCGTGGATTGGACTCCTGTAAAGGAGGCCGCCTGGGTCGGTCTGCCGTTCAAGTATGAGAACACCGCGTTTGCGGTTTTCGAGAATCCTGACTGGGGTCTCATCGTGGCGGCGATAATCGCGATTCTGCCTATTTCGCTGGCCACTATGGTCGAGCATATCGGCGACGTCTGCGCCATCTCCTCGACCACAGGCATTAACTATCTTGAGGATCCGGGCCTGCACCGCACCCTTATGGGAGACGGACTTGCCACGAGCATCGCGGCCCTGTTCGGAGCTCCCGCCAACACGACTTACGGCGAAAACACGGGCGTCCTGAACATCACCAGGGTATTCGACCCGAGAGTCATCCGTATGGCGGCCGTCTTCGCCATCATCCTCTCCTTCTGCCCTAAGTTCGCGGAGGTCATCGCGGTGATGCCGGCAGCTACCATCGGCGGCGTCAGCCTTGTGCTCTACGGTATGATCTCGTCAGTGGGCGTAAGGAACGTGGTCGAGAATCAGGTGGACTTCACCGAGTCTCGCAACCTCATCATCGCCGCACTCATCCTGACCCTCTCCATCGGAATCAAATACGGTGCTGACGATGCCGTCTCCATCGGTTTCACCTCGCTTTCCGGCCTCGCTATAGCGGCTCTCGTGGGCATCATCCTGAATGCCGTACTTCCGGGGAACACCTATGAGTTCGGAAAGAGTGAGCTCGGTGACAAGAGCGTAAACTTCGGCGGTCCTTTCAAGAAAGACGACGAGGACGAGAAGAAAGACTGAAGACTGAAGACACTTTCCGAATCTGAAAATCCCGGGCTTGTGTAACCACACGCCCGGGATTTTTCAGAGATTCCGCGACAAACTTACTTATCTTCTGAGGCGGCTTCGCCTCCCTTCAGCAGTTCCGCGCTTCTGGAGATGAAGTCGGCGAGAGCCTTGCCCTTCAGCATACTGTTCGAAAGCAGGGCGAGGTCAGTCACCTGCCTGAGCAGAGTGCTTTCGGGATTGCGCTCCTCCCAGATCTTCTTTATGAGAGGATTCTCCATATTCACTATGACATTGTAGGACTCCGGAAGAGTTCCGTAGAAATTCATACCGCCGCCCAGAGCGCTCATCTCACGGTAACGGCGCATAAACTCGTTCTGTGTCAGGATGACAGGAGCCTCATCCGCCGAGAGATTCTGAGCCTCCACCACATACTCGTTCTCCTTAGGGAGCACGGCCTTGAATAGCTCCTCGAGAGCCTTCTTGTCATCGTCCGAAAGGTCCGCAGAGGCCTTCTCCTCCTTAGGAATCAGGTTCTCCACGCTGTCCGAATCCACACGGGCGAAACGCACGTTCTCCATCTTCTGCTCAAGCAGATTCACGAAGTGCGAATCCAGTTCGCAGTCCATAAGAAGCACATCGTAGCCCTTGGCCTTCGCACCCTCGATGAAGCTGTACTGCTCCTGAGGCTTTGTGGCATAGAGGAAGACGATCTTTTTGTCCTTGTCCGTCTGCTGAGGCTCCACGGCAGTCTTGTACTCGTCCAGACTGAAATATTTGCCGTCGCAGTTTTTCAGAAGGGCGAATTTGAGTCCGCGCTCACCGAACTTCTCCTCGCTGAGCATACCGTACTCGATGAAGAGCTTGATATTGTCCCACTTCTTCTCGTACTCGGCACGGCCGGTATTGAAGATATCCTCCAGACGGTCGGCGACTTTCTTGGTGATGTAGGTGCTGATCTTCTTCACGTTCGCATCGCTCTGCAGATAGCTGCGGCTGACGTTCAGAGGGATGTCCGGAGAATCGATGACACCGTGCAGAAGTGTCAGGAAGTCAGGCACGATATTGTCCACGTGGTCCGTGACGAACATCTGGTTGCAGTAGAGCTGGATCTTGTGCTTGTCCACCGCCATCCTTTCCTTGATCTTAGGGAAGTAGAGCACTCCCGTCAGGGTGAACGGATAGTCCACATTCAGATGGATATGGAACATAGGCTCGTCTTCCATAGGATAGAGGGCCTTGTAGAACTTATCGTAATCCTCGTCCTTCAGACTGGAAGGGGCCTTGGTCCAGATAGGGTCGATGTCGTTTATGACATTGTCCTCATCCGTCTCCACGTTCTTTCCGTCCTTCCACTCGGTCTTCTTCCCGAAGATGACAGGGACAGGCATAAACTTGCAGTATTTCGACAGCAGGCCCTGAATGCGACCCTTGGAGGCGAACTCCTCGCTGTCAGCGTCCAGATAGAGGGTGATGACCGTGCCCCTGTCGGATTTGTCACACTCCTCCATAGTGAATTCAGGAGAGCCGTCGCAGGTCCACTTCACCGCCTTGGCCCCTTCCTTGTATGACAGGGTCTCTATCGTCACCTTGTCGCTGACCATAAAAGCGGAATAGAAGCCCAGTCCGAAATGGCCTATTATGCTGCCTATCTGATCTTTATATTTCTCGAGAAACTCCCCTGCCGATGAGAAGGCTATCTGGTTTATGTATTTGTCGATTTCCTCTTCGGTCATACCGATGCCGTTGTCGATGATTTTGAGGGTCTTGGCCTTCTCGTCCAGCTCGACGCGGACCTTCAGTTCACCGGTCTCGCCCTTGAACTCGCCGTCCGAAGCTATGGCCTTCATTTTCTGGCAGGCATCTACCGCATTGGCAATTATCTCACGCAGAAAGATTTCGTGATCCGAATAAAGGAATTTCTTGATTACCGGGAATATGTTCTCGGTGGTAACACCTATTTTACCGTTTGACATATCATTAAACTTTTATATGAATCTTTTTCCGCTAAAAAAAGCGCGCCGCCCTTCGGACGACGCGCAGATTCAGGTCAAATAGTGTTCCAATCCGTCATTGACTGACGAATTGTCAGTTTCTTATTTATAAAGGAAGCGCTTGATGCTGAGCTTCGGAGTCTTGGCGAACGGCTCGGTCATGACCTCCACCTTGGTGAGCTGGCTGTATGACGGAAGCAGGCGGTTCGCGCTGACACGGATGTTCTCCGGGACGTCTGAGACGGCTTCGGCATCGAGTCCGGCAGCCTGCATCGCCTTCTCATCGAGATAGACGAGCGCCACGAGCTTCGAGGAGCGGTCCACCACTACGCTTTCGGCTACATAGTCCTGGCTGTTCACCACGGCCTCGACCTCCTCAGGATAAACGTTCTGACCGTTGGCGGTGAGGATCATGCTCTTGCTGCGGCCCCTGATGTAGATATTGCCTTTCTCGTCCATAACGCCGAGATCACCCGTGCGCAGGAAGCCGTCCTCTGTGAATGCGTTGGCGGATGCTTCAGGATTGTTGAAGTAGCCCATACAGATATTCAGACCCTTGGCCTGGATTTCTCCGGCGATGTGGAGAGGGTCCTCGGAATCGATGCGCACCTCGGCGCAGTCCACCGCACGGCCGCAGGAGCCGGGAGCGAAGGTATGATAGTCGGAGTATGCGAGCAGAGGACAGGCCTCGGTCATACCGTAACCCACGCAGTATGGCAGGTGGATCTTGCGGAAGCACTTCTCGACTTCGGGATTGAGCGGAGCTCCACCCATAATGAACTCGTAGATGTTGCCTCCGAAGGTTTCCTTGATCTTGGCGCTGATTTTATTGTAGATGATGTTGTTGATGCCCGGGATGGCGGTAAGGATCTTCATAGACTTCTTGTCGAGCACAGGCTTGATGGAAGACTTGTAGATCTTCTCCATTACAAGCGGTACCGTGATGAGAAGGTAAGGCTTGACATCCTGCATAGCCTTGATGAGAGTCGAAGGTGACGGGGTCTTGCCGAGGTAATAGACCGCCACGCCGCTCAGATACGGGTAGAGGAACTCGAAGGCGAGACCGTACATATGGGCCATAGGAAGCATCGAGACGATGGTGGTGTTCGGCCTGGCCTTGACATTGGTCTGTGCGTATTCGATGGTGGCCGAGAAGCTCTCGTAGCGGAGCATAACGCCCTTAGGGGCGCTGGTGGTTCCGGAGGTGTAGTTTATGACGGCGAGGTCCTTGTCGTTGTCGGTAGGGTACTTCACGTTGTCGCCTGAGAAACCGAGAGGATAGCGGGCCTTGAACTCCTCGTGGAGATTCGCGTAGGACTCCTTTATCTTGTCATCCGTGCAGTAGAGCAGGCTGAAATCCTTCACGCTCACTACGGCACGCAGTGAAGGCATCTTCGCGGCATCGAGCTTCTCCCACATATCCGGATCGGTGAAGAGCATCATACTCTCGGAATGCTCCATAAGGCTCATCACGCTTTCCGGAGTGAAGTCGGCCAGAATAGGCACGACCACGGCCTCGTAGGTGTTCGTGGCGAGGAAGGATACGGCCCAGCGGGCGCAGTTGCGTGCGCAGATGGCTATCCTGTCTCCTTTACGGATACCGGCCTTCTCGAAGAAGATATGGAATTTCTCAACACTTGTGGCGACTTCGCCGAAGGTGAACTGCTCACCCTGATAGTTGCAGAGTCCCGGAGAGTTCCAGCACTGGCGGGTGATGTTCTCGAGTTTTGTCAGATAATGAAGCATACGTTTTTCATTTTTTCGTGACGCAAAAATATCGAATCGGGAAGCGACCCCAAAATCTTTTTATGCTATATTTGTGGAAGTCCTCAGTAATTGGCAGTTTGAGCCTTGAAGGGGGTAAAATTTGGAAATAAGTGGCGAATATTATGAGAAGAAAACCTATCGTGGCGCTGATTTACGACTTCGACGGCACGCTTTCTCCGGGCAATATGCAGGAATTCGGCTTCATCCAGGCGGTGGGAAAGACCCCTGCCGAATTCTGGACTATGAGCGATAGCATAGCCATCGGGCAGGACGCGAGCAATGTCCTCGCATATATGAAGCTTATGTTCGATGAGGCCCGCGCGAAGGGAATCCCGCTCAGGAAAAGCGATTTTATGAGTTTCGGCAAGGATATACAGCTTTTCGACGGGGTGAAGGAGTGGTTCGGCCTGGTGAACCGCTACGGCGAGTCCCGGGGAGTGCGGGTCGAGCATTACATAAACTCCTCCGGGCTGAAGGAAATCATAGAGGGCTGCCCCATCGCCCGCGAATTCAAGCACGTCTTCGCAGGCTCGTTCATCTACGACGCGAAGGGCGAAGCCGAGTGGCCGGGCATCGCGGTGGACTACACTACGAAGACCCAGTTCCTCTTCAAGATAAGCAAGGGCATCTTCTCCTCGCGTGACAACAAGCTTGTAAACAGCAGTATGGCGGATGACAAAAAGAGAGTCCCGTTCCCGAATATGATTTATTTCGGTGACGGAGAGACCGATGTGCCCTGTATGAAGATAGTGAATATGTTCGGCGGGCATTCCGTGGCGGTATATGACCCGCAGAACGAGAAGAAGAAACGCCAGGCGCAGAAGCTCAAGCGGCAGGGCCGCGTGAATTTCATCACTCCGGCCGAGTACACCCGCTCCAGCCTCAGTTACAAGGTGGTCTGCGCCATCATAGACAAGATAAAGGCCGACTGGGAGCTCCAGAAGCTTTCGAAAGTCTGAGTTTTTCGGGAATGACCTGAGCAACTCAAACTTCTCCTATCTTTCATCCTTGATTAAAGACGCTTGAAAACGCCTGCCGATGAAACACCACGCACCGCACCCACTGCTGCTCGCGGGAGCCGCTCTCGCCTCAGGAGCCTGCAGCCCGAAGGGACTTCCGCCGGCTCCGCCCAATATCGTCTTCATCCTCGCTGACGATCTCGGCTGGGGCGACCTGAGCTGCTACGGCCAGAAGCTCTTCTCCACCCCTAACATAGACGGCCTTGCTGCCGATGGCATCCGCTTCACGCAGTGCTATTCAGGCACTTCCGTCAGCGCCCCGTCGCGCTCCTGCCTGCTGACGGGTATGCACAGCGGCCATACCCCGATCCGGGGCAATCTCGAACTCGCCCCCGAGGGGCAGTATCCGCTTCCCGAAGGCATCGCCACCATCTTCAGCGATATGAAGAAAGCGGGATACCGGACGGGCGCCTTCGGCAAATGGGGGCTCGGATACATCGGAACAAGCGGCGAGCCGTCGCGCCAGGGCATCGACGAGTTCTACGGCTTCAACTGCCAGAAACTTGCCCACAGCTACTACGCAGACCACATCTGGCACAATGCCCGAAGGATAGACCTGCCGGACAATACTGACTCCATCCCTTACGGCGAGGGGACTTATGTCCCGGACCTGATTCACCGCAAAGCGCTCGAATTCCTCGATGACTCGGTAAAGGAGGGGCAGCCATTCTTCCTGTGGTATCCCACCACTATCCCCCACGCCGAACTCATCGCCCCGAAGGACAGTATCCTGCAGCGCTTCATCGGAGCATTCCCGGAGACCCCCTACAGCGGGACGGACGAAGGCCCGGGGTTCCGCACGGGAGGATATTGCTCCCAGGAGTATCCGAGAGCGACATTCGCAGCGATGGTAAGCCGGCTCGATGTCTATGTCGGGGAGATAATCGCCCGACTCAAGGCCCTCGGGGTCTATGACAACACTCTCATCATCTTCTCGTCCGACAACGGCCCTCACCGGGAAGGCGGGGCGGATCCGGACTTTTTCGACTCGAACGGTCCCTGGAGGGGCTACAAGAGAGATCTTTACGAAGGCGGGATACGTGTGCCTATGATCGTCAGCTGGAGCGGCCGCACCGGGCGCGGAAAGAGCTCGGACCTGCTCTGCACATTCTGGGATCTGATGCCGACCCTCCGGGAATTGGCAGGGATCACGGACGATTCTCCGGGCGGGAGCGGCGATTCTCCGGAAGGACTCAGCGTTTCGCCGGGCGGGATGGACGGAATCAGCCTTCTCCCTCTGCTGGCAGGCCGGGAAGGCCAGAGGGAGCACGAGTATCTGTATTTCGAATTCCAGGAATCTGGCGGACGCCAGGCCGTCAGGAAGGGAGACTGGAAGGCTGTACGCCTCAATGTCCGGAGCGAAGAGACGAAATATGAGCTCTACAACCTCGCTGACGACCCCGGTGAGACGCGTGATCTGAGCGCGCAGCGCCCCGACATACTCGCCACCCTGAAAAGCATTATGGAACAGGCCCATACCCCGAACCCGGACTTCCCACTGCTGCCCGGCGAGTTCTGAGAACTGGTGAGTTCTGAGGACACGTTAGTCCTGAAAATGATCAGGCCGGCTGAAAAAGCCGGCCTGATCGTATGACGTTCTGCCTCAGCTCATTCCCGAGGCATCTTACCTTCTTTACTCAAAATCGATCGCATAAGGCATACGGGCGAGGACGTAATTGCCGGTGCGGCTGCTGCGGACGAAACTCTGCATCGCGTTTGCGACACCCTCGAACGGCGTGCCTGTGAATATGTGAGCCTCGCTGCTGCCCGCGCCCATCATTTCGAGCAGCGTCTCCATACTGCTGACCGGACGCGGATACTCATCCACTCTCCAGCCGTCGAGACTCCCGGAACCGGAAGCGGAGACGAGGGATACCGCATAATGTACGGCATCCTCGAGGGTGCCTATCTCATCCACGAGACCGATTTCGAGGGCTTCGGAGCCAGTCCACACGCGGCCCTGCGCGATGGAGTCCACATAGTCGGGATCGAGACCGCGGCCCCCGGAGACATTGGACACGAAGGAGGTGTAGATGTCGTCCACCATCTTCTGCTGGACCTGAAGCTCACGGGCGTCGAACGGACGCATAAGCGAGTACATATCAGCGTGGCTGTGGGATTTGACTGCGGTGACGTTCACGTGTGCGAGTTTGCGGGCGGTGCCGCTGAAATCCGGAATCATACTGAAGACGCCTATTGAACCCGTCAGGGTTCCGGCATCCGAGAAGATATGCTCGCAATTCGCTGAAATCCAGTAGCCTCCCGAAGCCGCATAGCCGCCGTAGGATGCTACGAGAGGCTTTTCGGCCTTGAGCAGGTCGAGTTCATTCTTTATCTTGTCGGATGCTATCACGCTGCCTCCCGGGCTGTTCACGCGGAGGACGACCGCTTTGATCCCTTCGTCCTTGCGGACCTTGGATATTATGTCCGCGAAACGGTCCCCGGCGACCTCTGTCTTCGCGGAGCCGTCCACGATTTCGCCGTCGGCATAGATGATGGCGACTCGCTCGCTGGCCTTATAGTCAGGAAGAACCTTGGCCGAGACGTAATCGGCGAGGCCGATGAACTTAAGGTCCTTGTAGTCGTCCACCACCGCGAGGTCCGCGAGCTTGCCTCTGAGTTCTTCGGCGGTCAGGAGTTCATCCACGAAACCCAGTTCGAGGAAATCCTGCGGCAGATTGAGCTTCAGATTCTCGAGAGCGGCGTCAAGCTCTTCGGAAGTGATCTCCCGGCTTTCCGTTATGCCGGCGGAGATACTCTTCCAGATGGCGTCCACCATAGCCTGGTTCTGCTCAAGGTTCTCCTTGCTGGATTCGCTGCGGACGAACATCTCGCCGGCAGACTTGTATTTGCCGTGGCGGACAAGCTGGACGTTCACGCCGAGACGGTCGAGTATGTCCTTGAGGAAAATCAGCTGTGAGCCTACGCCCAGTACCATAGGAGCGCCTCCCGGATGCGAGGTCATATAGATCTTGTCGGCCGCGGTGGAGAGGTAGTAGCTTCCGGTGGTCGGGTTCTCGATGTAGGAGATGACAGGTTTGCCGCTCAGACGGAACTTTTCGAGGGAGGCGCGGAGCTCCTCCAATGTGGCCAGATCCGAGGACAGGCCGTCAGACTTGAGATAGATGTATTTCACCGCCGGGTCGGAGGCAGCCGCATTTATGGCCTGCACTGTCTGCCAGAGGCCTACTGTCTGTATGGAGTTTCCCTGTATCATCGCCATCGGGTCGGCGCTTTTGCGCTGCTCCGCAACGGTGACTTTCGACATATCCATCAGCAGGACTCCGGATTTCGGAAGCGGAGTCTGTGAAGAACCGGCGAGCGAGAATGCCGCCAGCATACTGGAGAACAGGAAAAATACGATGAATCCCGTAATGAGCAGGCCGCAGACTACGGCCAGAAGCATCTTAAAAAAATCTTTCATATGCAAATACTGGAAGCGGACTTTCCGGTCCGCAAAATAAGCCCTCAAAGGTACTAATAATCCGTCTCTTTTGCTAAGTGGCTCTTAAAAACTTGGCAGCTTTTCATCCTGGCTGAGGATGGCCGCTTGATGACCTGGGGTGTTTCCTAGCTGAGGAGTTCCTTGACGATGCCGGAGATGGTGCGTCCGTCGGAAAGTCCGGCGAGGGCCTTATTGGCCGCGGCCATAACCTTTCCCATATCCTTGATGGAAGTGGCTCCTGTCTGTGCGACAATCTCCTTGATCCTGTCCCTCACCTCTTCTGCGGAGAGCTGCTTCGGGAGGAACTTCTCCATAACGGCCGCTTCCGAGAGTTCATTGGCCGCAAGCTCCTGCCGATGGGCGGCGGCGTATTGCTCTGCGGCCTCCCTGCGCTGCTTGACGAGTTTCTGAATCATCTTGAGGATGTCCCCGTCTGTGACTTCCTTGCTGCCTCCCTCACCGGTCTTGAAGAGGAGTATTTCGCTTTTGATGGCGCGTGTCGCGTTCATAGCCACCGTGTCCTTGGCTTTCATAGCCTCCTTGATGGCCTGCTGGATGGTTTCTTCGAGTTTCATATAGTTCTTTTGATAGCGTCTGTTGATGGTTTCTGTCCTGTTGTTCCGGGGTGTGCCGGAGGTGCCGGGGTTTCCGGGGAATTGTCCTCAGCTCAGCTCCGGGAATTCCCTGCGCCGGGAAGTGACCTGCACCGTCCCTCCGGTCACAACTACGCAAATATACGATTCTTTTGTCGGTATTGCACCACCTCATCTCGACAATCTTTACCTTCAGTGCATCCGCCCCGTCCAGTAGGGAGCGTTTTTCGCCGTTTTCACTCCCTACTCAGCGACCGCTGTGAAGTCCCGCACAGAAAAAAGAGGATGACCCCTAGAAAAAAGGGTCATCCTCTATTTCATCAATGCCTAAGACTACTTGAAGAGCAGCTGTGCGAATGTGTTCAGATAGTAGCGCCAGTTGTACCACACGTGGCCGCCATCGGAAGCGAAGAGCGTGTATTCCATATCGTTGCGCTCGAGAATCTTGACCATAGTCTCGGTGCCCGGCCAGGCGAAATCCGCCGTGCCGCAGCCGATCCAGTAGAGTTTGTAGCCGGCCTTCTTGATGAGCTGCATCTGAGCGTCCACATTCTCGCCGTCACGCATTCCGCAGGACATAGGGCAGATGTAGTCAAACACTCCCGGGAAGAGCATAGTGGCGCTTGTGGTGTGGCCGCCGCCCATTGACAGGCCTGCGATGGCGCGGGCTGACTTGTTCGGGATGGCACGGTAGTTCTTCTCTATGAAAGGAATGATCTCCTTTACGAGGCTGGTGACATAATCGTTGCCCTGCCAGTTGTACGGTTTCTCAGGAAGCGCGAAGGTGCAGGCGGCCTGCTGGCCCGGGTTGCCGTTTGGCATCACCACGATCATCGGCTTTGCGAGGCCCTTCTCGATGAGGTTGTCGAGAATCTGGGCAGCGCGCCCCATCGATGTCCAGGCTTCCTCGTCGCCGCCGCCACCGTGGAGAAGATAGAGGACAGGGTATTTGGTCTTCTTCGAAGTCTCGTAGCCGTAAGGAGTATAGACGGTCATACGGCGGTTTATCCCGAGCAGGGCGCTGTCGTACCATATGTGGGAGACGGTGCCCCTGTGCTGTGCCTCGCGGTAGTTCTGCGAACGCTCGCCGTCGATGAGAAGCATACTCAGGTAACGGGTGCCGTCACGCTGCATAAGGACATTCGAAGGGTCGCTCACGGATGTTCCGTCCACATAGAAATTGTAGGTGTAGATTTCCGGGGACGGAGCTGCGATGGTCACTTCCCAGACGTTCTCAGGGCCTCTTGTGAGGGCGATCTGGTCGCCGTAGCCCGGCATCCAGGACCCGTACATAGTTACCTGAGTGGCATAATCCGCCTTGAGACGGAATGTCACGCTGTCCCGGCTGATCTCGGGAGACACGATTGCCTTGCGTCCGCCGAAGGCGAAATTTGTGAGCTCCTGCGCGGAGAGAGGGACAGCCATTAAGGCTGCCGCAATAATGATAAATGCTTTTTTCATATCTTTTTTAAACTGTAAATGAGATTCATATTGGCCGCAGAGCATAGCGCAGCGGCCGCGTTCGTATTGGCCGTAGAGTGCTGCGGCCGCGATGCTATTTGAAAATGCGCTGCGCGAGAGTGTAGAGGTCTGCGCGCCAGGTACTCCAGCAGTGGCCTGCCTGCGAGTTCTCCATATACTCGTACTTCACGCCGGCCGCGTCGAGCTCCTTGAGAGTGTTCTGACAGTTCCGGTACGCGATGTCCGCCTGACCGCCCTGAGTGATGACAAACTGGGCGAAACTGCGGTTGAACTTCTCGGCGTTCTGCTTGACGTTCAGACGCTCAGCCTCGGCTGCATCTTGCCCCGGCATAAAACCGGAGCTGAGCACCCAGACGTATGAGAACATCTCAGGACGGGTGAAGGCGGCCTCTATCGTCTCCATTCCGCCCATAGAAAGTCCCGCGATGGCGCGATGCCTGCTGTCGGTCAGGACAGGATAGTTGCTTTCGACGAAGGGGATGATGGATTTGAGCAGATCCTGAGCGAACGGAGGCACCTCGTTCGGCACGTTCTCTATAGTCCCGTTCGGCATAACTACGATCATCGGCCGCATCTTGCCCTCTGCGAGAAGGTTGTCGAGGATGAAGCCGGCCGCGCCCACACCCGGCCAGGAATTGTCCGTGTCACCGCCGCCGTGGATGAGGTACAGCACGGGCAGTTTCTTCTTCGAAGTCTCGTAGCCTGCAGGTGTCCAGACGTGCATACGCCTGTAGCAGCCGAGAGTTTCGCTCCAATAGTACCTCTGGCTCACAGCTCCGTGCGGCACGTCCTTCATCGCGAAGTACTCGCTGCCGTCGCCGACTTTCGCGATAGCGGTGGTCTCGCTCGCGAGTTCATTCTTCGGATCGTAAACGCGGATGCCGTCCACTATGAAATGATAGCGGTAGTTGCCAGGCTGCGCATTCTTTATCGTGAAGGTCCAGACTCCATCCTGCCGCTCCTCCACCACCGGAGCGTTCTCGCCGAAGTAAGGGATGAGGTCGCCGTCACCGGCAATGGAGACCTGCCGCGCCTTGGGTGCATAAATGCTGAATATCACATTACCGTCCACGAAGCGCACGGAGCGCAGAGTGTCGTTCGGAGTGCGTACTCCCCAGCGCTGAGCGGAGGCGGGGAGCGCAGCCGCAGCGCAGAGCGCAGCGGCCAATACAAGTGTTACAATTCTTTTCATATATATTTGATAATCAATTCTTCCGTAGGACCCGTAGTGATTCCGGCTCTGATGATATTCAGAGCACGGGTTCATTTCAGCTCTATTTTTTCAGAGCACGGGGTCATTTCAACTCTGATGTTATGTGGGACTATGGGTCTATTCTACGTTCAGGGTCTTTATGTCATTCCAGTCTCCCGTGCAAGGCTTCCAGCTGTCTTTGCTCTCGCCTTCGCCATTCGGGTCGCCTGTCCGGAAGAAGTTCGTCCAGTAGTCCAGCATTCTGGCGCTGAGGGCGTAGTCCTGCTCCGTGAACGGACGCCAGCTTCTCGCGAGGGTTCCGAACACGTACCATAGCTCCGCGGAATGGAAGGCCCCGGACTCGTCACCCGGAAGCCGCCTTTCGAATTGATAGACATATACGGGCTTTCTGTGGAGGGAATCCTGGACGGCGGCGAAGCGTGTGGTCTGGCTGCGCATATCGCCCATATCGTCGGAATTGCTTCCTATCATATAAGGTATGTCTGCGAGCTCGCCGTTAAGGGCCAGGGAATTGAAGTCCGCCGTGATGGCGTAGCCGTCTATGGCGGCGCTGAAGAGGCTCCAGCTGTGAATCTTGGCCTTATAGCCGTCCTCGGAATCCTTGAGCTGCTCAGGGGTGAGGGCGCGCATCTGCTCCATATCTGTGCATCCGGTAAACTTCATAAAATCTTCGCCCCTTTTCGCCACGTCCTCGATGGTGCTGCTGCCGATGAAACGGCCCACGCCGCCACCGCTCTGGATTATGGCCTTGCTTATCAGGCTCTTCGAAAGAGGTGAGCTGATGAGGTTCTTCACACTAGCGGCACCGGCGCTCTGTCCGAAGATGCCCACATTGTCAGGGTCGCCGCCGAAAGCGGAGATGTTCTGCTTTATCCATTTGAGGGCCGCGATCTGGTCGAGGGTTCCCCAGTTGCCGGATGTGCCGGAAGCGTTCTCCGCGTTCAGAAGAGGGTTCGCCATAAAGCCGAGGGTCCCGAGGCGGTAGTTTATAGTGACCAGAATCACTCCGCGTTTCGCCCATTCATCGCCGTCCATAGTGACTTCGTTGCCCCAGCCGTTGATGTAAGCTCCGCCGTGAATCCACATAGCCACAGGGAGTTTCTTCTCGGGATGGTTTACGGCATCCACAGGAGTCCAGATGTTCAGAAACAGACAGTCTTCGCCCATCTGAGGGTCACCCATCCAGTAGAATTCCTTAGTGTAGAATGACTCGGGGTCGGTGTGGGCCGGCTGGATGGAAATATTGCCGAATTCCTGCGCGACCATCACGCTGTCCCACCTTGGAGTGGGCTCCGGGCGGGTCCACCTTCTCTCTCCCACAGGCTGAATGGCATAAGGAATGCCTTTATAGACGGCTATCTCCGGGTTGATTTCCGAGAGTCCTCCCTTGATCTTGCCTAGGGAAGTCTCCGCTACCGGTTCGCTTGTGTTTTCAGTCCCGCAGCAGGACTGTGCGAGCGCGGCCGATGCCATAAGGCAGAGAATGAATAAATGCTTTTTCATATAATGCGGTTTTGTGTTTCAGTGCGGGCGTGGAGCGGGTGCACGATGAGCGACCCTCTTCTTCTGCGAACAAATATACAGGCGATTGCCCGTAAAGGGATGTTCCGAAAGTACAAATACTGACGTTTTTGTTCATAATTGCGCCATACTGGCCCAAGTCCATTTGCCCAAAAAGAGGCCAGAGCTTCTTCTGCGATATTTTTTATATTATATGTCAAACTCCAGAGCCTCTTCTGCGACTATTTTTCAAAAAAATGTCAAACTCCAGTCCGGAGACCCCGATTCGATGTTTTCCCCGTTCCCGCCACTGTCGCAATCCGCGCATCGGATACTACGTCCCACCCTCCGGAACCCGGATTCCCGCTCTTCTGACATTTTTTATTCTCCAGACTTTCAGATTAAGAAAAAATACTTATCTTTGCAGCCGCTAAAGAAAAAGGGGGTGATTTAAGATGATTATAGTACCTATTAAGGAAGGCGAGAATATCGAAAGAGCTCTTAAGAAGTTCAAAAGAAAATTCGAAAAGACCGGTGCCGTACGCGAGCTTCGCGCACGCAAGAATTTCGAGAAGCCTTCGGCAAAGAAAAGAGTGGCTATGCAGAAAGCCATCTACGTGCAGCACCTCCGTCTTATGGAGGAGCAGTAATCCGGCTTACGCCTATACACATAAAGGACGACCTTTCCGGCCGTCCTTTTTTTGTCCTGCCCACCTTGACTTTGCCTGCCCACCTTGACTTTGCCTGCCTTCAATCCTTCAATCCTTCAATCCATCAATCCATCCCATCTCACCTATCCTTTCTTCCAAAACGGCTCACCTGCAAAAGCATGGGTTGACAAGCGGGCCAGTGTAGTCTGCCCCTCGGCTCGGGCGTCTTGCTCATCGTCACGCCCGATGTGATCGGGCGTCTTGCTCATCGTCACGCCCGACCTGATCGGGCGTCTCTTGCTGCCGGCGGGGAAGAGATTGCC
>CAVDFQ010000033.1:0-18717 GCA_963608065.1 bacterium | reverse complement strand
AGCTGATTATAGATACGTTCCTGGGTTAGTTGTACAATTTGGCGTTAAACTCACGTTGTCAACTGATTTGTTCAGCCTTACTTAGTTACTCTATTAACATCTCTTCCACATTAGTCAACAAATGCAAATATAAACCAAAAGTAACAGGTTTTTTCCAAGATACTAAACAGGTTACTCGTTGTAAAATAAGTAAAACAAATACAGATTTTCAAGAGTTGTACATTATTAAAAATCAGCACATAAAAGAAAATATCTAAAGCATAGGGATAATAGGGAGGGCTATCTTTTTATGAAAAATCCGCCTTTGGGGCCTACGGTAGAGAATTATCTTTTTTAATATCACATATTATCACCCGTTTATACTATGTTACCTAAATATATTTATAGCAAAAGAGGGATTACTCTTCCCTTTTCAATACATCTGTAAATTCATAAATCCCCTTTGTTTTTACATTTGTTTTAGTTACATTTGTACATTGCGATTTAGAAAATTTAAGTATGTCAAATGCCGATGAAAAGACAGGAGTAAGACTCCAGCAGTTCCTCTCCGCAGAGAACATCACCCAGGCGCAGTTCGCCGACAGCCTCGGCATAACCCGCGCGAGCATCTCCCATATTCTCGCGGGACGCAACAAACCGAGCTTCGACTTTCTCTCCGGAGTGCTCCGGCGCTACCCCAACCTCAGCATCGACTGGCTCATCGCCGGCAAGGGCCGGATGTACCGCACGCCTGCCGCGGAGCTTTTCACACCCGAGCAGGGCGGAAGCCTCGCGCCCGACTCTCCGCTCGAGCCTGAACACAGTCGCGGCGAAAGCTTCCTGACTCGAGCAGCAGAGTCATCAGGCGGCCTCACAGCCAGTCCTGCCCCGGACTCCGCCCCCGCCTTCGGTCAGGAAGCGGATAATTCCGGACCGAAGGCCGACCTGTCGGGCAATACAGCCCCCACGGGCGGAATCACCGGCTCGGCAAACAGGGTGCAAAATCCTGTAGCTCAGCGAAAAATCGCAAAAGTCGTCCTATTCTACGATGACGGGACATATCAGGAATTTGAGTAACTGAGTGAAGTGTCGTACTTCTACACGTCAGTTATTTTCTCCATCATCACTCAGTGATTCCTGAATAATAAGTACATTTGCAGTTGCGGCCGCAGAAAGCAGATAAAGGGCCGCATAAGCACAAAAAGGAATTGCCGAGCTATGCTGTACAAGTTTTTCTTCCGTCCATTGACGATACTGCTGGGGGCCGAGCGGGCCGGAAAGCTGGCTCTGTCATCTCTTTCCTTACTTGACCGAGGGCCCGTGGGACGCAGCATACTCAGACTCCGCTACGGCCTGCCCGGCCTGAAAAGGAGCGGCCGGAAATTCTCCACAGAGCTTTTCGGACTCCATTTCCCGAATCCGATAGGCGTTGCTGCCGGAATCGACCGGAGCGGAAAGTATTGCGGCTGCCTGAGCGATCTGGGCTTCGGCTTCGTCGAAGTGGGTTCCATCACAGCAGACCCGGAAAAGGGCTTCGACAGACCGCGGATCAGCCGTCTGAACAAGTCCAGAGCCATCATTCACCGCTGCGGAGCACCTAATCACGGCGTGATGAAAGTCATAGAGAACCTCCAGGAGAACCGCCGCCGGGGCAGCATCGTCGCCCTGAACCTGACAGCATCGCCTGGCAGCACCAAAGACTCACAGATCATTGATGACTACCGCCGCTCGTTCTCGATGTCCTACGATTTCGCGGACATCTTCGTCATAAACATCTCCGCCCCTAACATCAACGGAGTCCTCACAGTGCAGGACAGCGCCTCGCTCGCGGAGATAGTGGACCCGCTCCTGGACCTGAGAGCCTGCTACGGAGTTTACAAGCCGATACTGATTAAAGTAGCCTCCGACATCCCGTTAGCTCAGATAGACCCCATCATCGACTGGTGCCGCATCTCGGGCGTGGACGGGGTCATCGCCGGCAACAGTCCGAAAGCCCGTCCGGCCCTCCTGCCGACCACGCGCAAGTCTCAGAGAATCAGCGGAGGAAGCCTCAGCGGACAGCCAGTCTTCGAGTCGAGCCTCGCGCTCGTCAAGCACATCCGGGAGTACACGGACGGCCGCTTCCCCATCATCGGCTGCGGCGGCATAATGAGCCCGGCCCAGGCCCGGGCAATGTTTCTGGCGGGCGCTTCCCTCATACAGCTGTACACAGGGCTTGTTTACGAAGGACCGTCCCTGCTGAGAAGAATTCTAAACCATACACGATGACTAAAGCAAGTATCTGCACGATCGGTGACGAAATCCTCATCGGTCAGATAGTCGACACCAATTCCGCACGCATCGCCTCAGCCCTCGACTCTCTGGGCATAAAGGTGGAGAGAATGCTTTCCATAGCGGATGACACTGATGAGATAATAAGCGGTCTGACGGCTCAGCTATCTGACTGCGACATCGTCATATGCACAGGCGGCCTCGGGCCGACCAAGGACGACATCACAAAGCCCGCTCTGCTGAGCCTGAGCCGCAGCGGCGGATGGGTGGAATTCGAGGCGCAGACGGAGGTGAACCGCGGGATCCTGCACTCCAGAGGCCTGGATATGCTCGAGAGCAACCGTCTCCAGAGTATGGTCCCGGACAAGTGCGACCCCATACTGAACCGCAGGGGCACGGCCCCGATAATGGCCTTCCATTTCGACGGGAGCCGTTTCGGCCACAAGGCCGCCCTCTATTCTATGCCGGGAGTCCCGTTTGAGACCGAAGCCGCACTGCCGGATGTGCTTGAGGACATACACGAGCATTTCAGCCTCAGTAAGATACACCACCACACGCTTATGACCTATGGTCTGGCGGAATCCGCCCTCGCGGAGAAACTCGCGCCGTGGGAGGACGCGCTCCCCCGGGGCATACACCTGGCCTATCTGCCTAACCCGCTCACCGGAGTAAGGCTCAGGCTATCTTCCTTCACTGGAGAGCACGAAAGGCTTGAGGCTGAGGCGGAAAAACTCAAGGCGCTCCTCGGGGAGCTGGTGTATTCGGACTGCGATGACACTCTCGAATCGGCCATAGGAAAGCTTCTGAGAGGGAGCGGGCATACGCTGAGCGCAGCGGAATCCTGCACCGGAGGCGAGATTTCCCATCTCATCACCACCATCCCGGGAGCCTCAGAATACTATCTCGGCTCTGTTACCTCATATTCGGCCGACGTGAAGTGCAAGGTGCTCGGAGTCAAGCGGGAAACCATAGACACAGAAGGCATCGTCAGCTCCGCCGTAGCCGCCGCGATGGCCGAAGGTGTGCGCCGTCTTACCGGCAGCACCTATTCCGTAGCCACCACAGGCTGGGCAGACGCCTACGGAGATGAGCACGAGCCGGCCGGCACTGTATGGATAGGAGTGAGCGGCCCCGAAGGTACAGTCACAGAGTGCCGCCGGTACCGCAACGACCGCAAGCGCAATATCCAGCGCTTCGCCGCCTCGGCCCTCGACCTTCTCCGCCGCTACATCGAAGGCTCCGCGAGGCTCTCCACTTCGCTGAGCACGCGCAGGTAATTGCCGCCGGCGACCTTTTCGCAGTCGTCCCAGGAATAACCCCGCGAGTGAAGCTCCTCGAAGATGCACGGGAGCTTCGAGACATTCTCGAGCCCGACGGGCTGCACGCAGACCCCGTCGTAGTCGGAGCCTATCCCCACGTGGTCGATTCCCGCGACATTCACAGCGTGTTCGATATGGTCCACGACTGCCTTGTACGAAGGCCGCGGCAGAGTGAGCAGCGAATCCTGGGCCGCGTGCCAGGCGGCAATCCTGCCCGGATCCGCAGGGTCAGCCTTGAACTCCTCCTCTATGGCATCCACCCTGTCCTCCAGCCCGTCAGCGGCGAGCAGCGCCGCGAATTCGGCGGAAAGAAAGGATGGGTAAAGACTTATCCCGACCAGACCTCCCCCGTCGGAGATGCGCCGCATCAGAGAGTCAGAGATATTGCGCCGCAGCGGATTGATGCTGCGGCAGCTTGAGTGTGAAGCGATTATCGGAGCTTTCGAGCAGTCCAGACAGTCGGAGGCCGTCTCATCGGAGGCGTGCGAAACGTCCACTATCATACCGAGCCGGTTCATCTCCGATACCACTTCGCGCCCGAAAGGACTCAGGCCGCCCCAGCGGCGGCTGCCCGCGGCAGCATCCCCGATCTCATTGTCAGCATTGTGCGTAAGCACGATGCTGCTTATCCCCATACGGCGGAAAAGTCGCAGCAGGCTCAGCGAACGCTGGATCGGAGAGCCGTTCTCGAGGCTCATAAGTATCGAGACGCGACGCGAAGCGATGTTCTCGCGAAGCTGCGAAGCGTTGCAGCAGATGCGGAAGTCGCCTCCCTCGCGCTCCACCTGATCATAGACGCCCGCCATCAGCTTCAGCGCGTAGGCCGTAGCCTCGGCTCCTTCGAGCTGCGGAAAAATGTACATAGCGAAGACCGAGGCTCCGATCCCCCCGGCCCTGAGCTTCGGGAAATCCACCTGAGCGTGGTCGTTGTCCTTATGGAAATCACGCAGCCGATACATCTGCGAAGGTGAATCGCAATGCGCATCTAATATAAACATAGTCAAAGATATTCAGTCAGTCACTCACTCCTTCTTCACTGACACATAAACCCACAAAAAACCTTCACAAAACTATACCTGCTTATCCCCCCATCATTACTGAAAACTCCCTCCCCTTACGCGACCTGTCTCCGGCAGAACTCTTCCCGGTCATCGGTCACGCAGTCCCCCGGAAAAACAGGCGGAAAGCCTGCAAAAATCAAGCCCCCTGCTCGTCCATCAGCGTAGCCCACTCGTCCGTCTTCGCGTCCAGGTCGCGCTTCGCTTCCAGGTAATCGCGAGTCAGCTCCATAATATCGTCATCCGGCCCCGGAGCGGCCAGAACCCGCTCAATCTCAGCCATCTGCGCCTCCAGCTTCGAAATCTCGCACTCCAGATACGAAATGCGGTTGCGCACCTTCCGCGTAGCCTTCGAGCGGTTTTTCATCTCCTCGAACGAGAGCTGCGCAGAGCTTTTCGAGACCTCCCGCTGCAATCCGTCATGCCCGAGCTGCTTCACACCGTCATGCCCGACCTGCTTCACACCGTCATGCCCGACCTGCTTCACACCGTCATGCCCGACTCGATCGGGCATCCGTCCATTTCCGCTACTGTCACGCCCGAGCTGCTTCACATCGTCATGCCCGACCTGCTTCACACCGTCATGCCCGACTCGATCGGGCATCCGTCCATCTGAGCGGCCGTCCTCCGGACGTCCAATCCCTCCGAAACGTCTTTCCAATTCCTTGAGGCTCTCCAGTTTGCGCGACTGCAGGAACTCCCCTACGCTGCCCAGATACTCCCTCACCCGACCGTCACGGAACTCATAGAGCTTGTCCACCAGACCGTCCAGGAAATCCCTGTCGTGGGACACGATGACGAGAGTCCCGTCGAAGGCCTTGAGAGCGCTTTTCAGTATGTCCTTGGACTTTATGTCCATATGGTTCGTAGGCTCGTCGAGCGCCAGCAGATTATGGCTTTCCAGCATCAGCTTGGCCATACCCAGACGCGCCCGCTCGCCGCCGCTGAGCACGGAAACCCTCTTGTCTATGTCCTCGCCCCTGAAAAGGAAGGCCGCGAGGATGTCGCGGAGCTTCGTGCGGACATCCCCCGTCGCTATGCGGTCGAGAGTGCCGAAGACGGTCTCTTTCTTGTCCAGCACATCCTCCTGATTCTGGGCGAAATAGCCGATGTTCACATTGTGCCCGAGACGGGAAGTTCCGCTCAGGGGCTCCAGCTGTCCCATAATCACCCGCATAAGCGTGGTCTTGCCCTCGCCGTTGCGCCCGATGAGGGCCACCTTCTCCCCTCTCTTCATCTCTATGTCCGCATCTCTGAACACCACTTTCTGAGGATAGCCTACTGTCAGATTCTCAGCCTTATAGACCACATCTCCCGAGCGCTGCGCGGGCGGAAACTTCACGCTCATCTCTCTCCTGTCCGTCTCGTCTATCTCTATGCGCTCGATTTTCTCCAGAGCCTTGATTCTGGACTGCACCTGATTTGACTTCGTGGGCTTGTAGCGGAAGCGGTTTATGAAATCCTCCGTCTTCTCTATCATCTTCTGCTGGTTCTCGTAGGCTGCGGTCTGCTGGGCCATACGCTCGGCGCGGAGGGTGACATACCGGCTGTAAGGCACCTTGTAGTCGTTCAGATGCCCCAGGACTATCTCCACAGTGCGGTTCGTCACTCCATCGAGGAACTTGCGATCGTGGCTGACCAGAAGAATGGAGCCCCGGTAGGCCTTCAGATAGTCTTCGAGCCATTCGATGGACTCTATATCCAGATGGTTCGTGGGCTCGTCCAGAAGGAGAAGGTCGGGAGTTCCGAGCAGAATCTTGGCCAGTTCTATGCGCATATTCCAGCCCTGGCTGAAGGTCTCGGTCAGACGCCCGAGCTCATCGGACTTGAAGCCCAGACCCAGCAGCACCTTCTCGGCCTGCACCTCCGGCGGCTCGCTGTGACTGAGCGAGAGATGGTCGTTCAGATCGTTCAGACGGGCGATAAGCTCGGTATATTCGACTGAATCATAATCAGTTCTCTCGGACAACTGAAGAGTCACTTCATCTATCTCGCGTTCCACTCCCTTGGTGGCTTCGAAGGCGGTCATCGCCTCCTCCATAACCGTGCGCCCCCTGTGATGTTCCATAATCTGGGGCAGGTAGCCTATGGTCAGGTGCGAGGGCTTGTCCACGTGACCTGAGGTCGGGGAAAGCTCCCCGCAGATGAGCTTCATTATGGTGGACTTGCCGGCGCCGTTCTTCCCCACCAGACCTATCTTGTCGCTTTCGCTGATGTGGAAGCTGATGTGGTCCAGAAGGTTGAAGTTCCCGAAGGAAAGAGTCAGTTCGTTAATCGATATCATTTCCCGGTTTGCAGATAAGTATGCTGAATTCGTACAGCAGGTAAAGCGGCACCGAGACTACCAGAAGGGTGAACGGGTCGCCTGTAGGCGTCAGGACTGCGGCGAGGATGATTATCACTACTATGGCGTGCCTGCGGTAGCGCTTCATAAACTCCCGCGTGACTATCCCGAAGTGGGACAGGACGGCGAGGACCGAAGGGAACTCGAAGAGCAGGCCCATCATAAACACCATTCCGCTGAAAATCGATATGTAGGAACTCAGGGAGAAGGTGTTGGTGATGGTGGAGCTCACCTGATAGCCGTCAAAGAAAAGCAGCATCAGCGGCACCACGAGGAAGTAGCCGGTGCAGATTCCGAGGTAAAAGAGGCCCGCGCCCAGGGCGAAGGCACTCCTGACGGTCTTCTTCTCATCCCGATACAGCGCCGGGGCGACAAAGCGCCACAGCTGGTAGCAGATGAAGGGGAAGGTCAGCACGAAGGCCGCTATGAAAGTGACTTTTATGTGTGTGAAGAACTGGGCGGTGACATCGATATTGATGAGCTGCAGGTCCATATTCACCCCCAGAAGGCGGTAGAACCAGAAAGAGGAGCCGGCAGGGGCCAGGACCACCGTGTCGAAGACGAAGTTCTTGAAGAAGAAGAGTACGACGAAGGCGCACACGAGGGCGAGAACCGAGCGGATTATGGCTCCCCTCAGTTCTTCGAGATGGTCCCAGAAGGACATCTCCTTTCCTGCCTGTTCTTCAGTGGACACTGTACGATACTCTCTGCTCCGCTCGGATGAAAAGGTCCCGCCGCGTTTCAGCCGGAAGCTACCGCTTCGCGTCTGCGGACTCCGCGTTATGCGCAAAGGACCTTGCCGCGCTCCGGCGGAAAGTCACTACTGAGGCTTCGCGGAGCTGTCCTCCCCGCTCTTCTGTGCAGGCTGGTCGAGCTGCTTCTCGACGTCGCGGATCTCCTTCTCGACCTCGTTCATCCCCTGCTTGAAACTCTTCACGCCCTTGCCCAGGCCGCGCATAAGCTCAGGAATCTTTTTGCCTCCGAAGAGAAGAAGAATGACGAGGACGATGAGGACTATCTCCCAGAAGCCCAGACTGCCGAAAAGTAATGGATAAGCTAACATATCTGTCTGCATTTTAGGTCAAATCCTGCATTAACAAAAAAGTTACAAGATAAGACAGTTTTGTTTCATTAATTATTATTCAATGCTTTAAGCTGCGATTCGTAAGTTTCGATTCTAGAGAGGGCATCTGCCTCCTTCTGACGCTCGAGGGCTACCACTTTCGCCGGAGCGTGGGCTGTGAAGGACTCGTTCGAGAGCTTTCTGCGCACTCCTTCGAGGAATTTCTTCTGGTATTCGAGCTCGGAAGTGATCTTCGCGATCTCCTCCTCGACATTCACGAGTCCCGTGAGAGGGACGAACATTTCGACTGTCCCGACGAGGAAGCTCACGCCCGCTCCGCCTTCGGAAAGCGACTCGACGCAGGTGACGGAAGAGGTGTTCGCGAGCTTGGAAATCACCGGGGCGTATTCCATAGGGAACTCGCCCTTTACCTTCAGCTCGAGGCTTTCGCGCGGGGAGAGGTTCTTCTGCTGACGGATGGCGCGGACGCCATTGACCGCTTCGCGGGCCATATCGAATGAGGAAAGTGTCGCGCTCTCATAGGCCTCCGCTTTCGGGGTAGGCTGATACATTATGGACTCCCCTTTCTTGCGCTCGCCCATACTCTGCCAGAGCTCCTCGGTGATGAACGGCATCACAGGGTGTATGAGCTTGAGCAGGTCCTCGAAGAATGCGAGAGTGTCCGCGTAGCTCTTCCCGTCGATGGCCGCTCCGTAGGCGGGCTTTACGAGCTCGAGGTACCACGAGCAATAGTCGTCCCAAAAGAGCTTGTAGATGGTCATCAGGGCGTCGGAGATTCTGAACTTCGAGTAATGGTCTTCTACTGTCTCGACGGTGCTGCTGAGCTTGGCGCGGAACCAGCCGGAAGCGATGGCGGCCGCCTGAGGCTGCTCTGCGCTCTCATCTACTCTCCAGCCGCTGACGAGCCGGTAGGAGTTCCATATCTTGTTGCAGAAGTTGCGGCCCTGCTCGATCTGGCTCTCGTCGTAGAAGATGTCGTTGCCGGCGGAGGAGCAGAGCAGCATTCCGATGCGCACTGCGTCTGCGCCGTAGGTCTTTATCAGCTCGAGCGGGTCCGGGGAGTTTCCGAGGGTCTTGCTCATCTTGCGACCGAGCTTGTCGCGCACGATGCCGGTGAAATAGACGTTGCGGAACGGCACCTGCCCCATAAACTCATCGCCCGCCATAATCATCCGGGCTACCCAGAAGAAGATGATGTCCGGGCCTGTCACGAGATCGTTTGTCGGATAGTAGTACTCCAGGTCGGCATTCGGCTTGTGCTCGGGGTGCCCCGGCTTCTGAGGGTCGAAGACGGAGATAGGCCAGAGCCAGCTGGAGAACCAGGTGTCGAGTACGTCCTCGTCCTGATGCAGGTCTTCCATCTTGAGTGACGGGTCCTTCGCCTGAGCGGCCTTCAGGGCCTCTTCAGGGGTGGATTCCACTACGAAGCTTCCGTCCGGCAGGAAGTACGCGGGGATTCTCTGACCCCACCAGAGCTGGCGGCTGATGCACCAGTCGTGCGCGTTCTCCATCCAGTGGCGGTAGGTGTTCACGTATTTCTCGGGGATGAACTTGATGGCGCCGCTGAGCACGTTCTCGAGGGCCTTGGGCGCGAGGCAGTCCATCTTGAGGAACCATTGGGCGCTCAGACGTGGTTCGATGACCGCGTCGGTGCGCTCGCTGTATCCTACCGGGGAGGTGTAATCCTCTATCTTTTCGATGTTTCCGGCCGCCTTGAGCATCTCGACTATCTTCTTGCGGGCCTCGAAACGGTCTTCGCCGACGAGGATCTGCGCGTTCTCGTTCAGATGGCCGCGGTCGTCTATGATGTCGAGGACGGGGAGATTGTGCCGCAGACCGATCTCATAGTCGTGCATATCGTGGGCGGGCGTGACTTTAAGGCAGCCCGTGCCGAAATCCATCTCCACGTAGTCATCTTCGATGATAGGTATCTCTTTGTTTATGAGAGGGATAAGCACTTTCTTGCCTCTGAGCCGGTGATGGCGCTCGTCGTTAGGGTTCACGCAGACGGCGGCGTCGGCCATAATGGTCTCCGGACGGGTGGTGGCTACTACGATATACCGGTCCGTAGGATGGCCCTGACCGTCGGATATGAAGTAGCGCATATGGTAGAAGTGGCTCTTGGTGTCGCGGTGGATGACTTCGTCGTCGCTGAGGGCGGTGTGGCCTTCCGGGTCCCAGTTCACCATACGGACTCCGCGGTAGATCCAGCCTTTCTTGTAGAAATATACGAAGGTGTTTATCACGGCTTCGCTGAGCTCAGGCTCCATAGTGAAGCGGGTGCGGTCCCAGTCGCAGGAGGCTCCGAGCTTGCGGAGCTGCTCGAGGATGATGCCGCCGTGCTCTTCCTTCCACTCCCAGGCGTACTGGAGAAACTCCTCGCGGGTGAGGTCTTCCTTGCTGATGCCCAGGCCTTTCAGTTTCTGGACCACCTTGTTTTCGGTGGCGATGGAGGCGTGGTCGGTGCCGGGGACCCAGCAGGCGTTCTTGCCGTCCATACGGGCTTTGCGGATGAGGACGTCGTTCAGGGTGTTGTTCAGGACGTGTCCCATATGCAGGATGCCGGTCACGTTAGGCGGCGGGATGACTATGGTGTAAGGCTCCTTGCTGTCGGGCTCGGAGTGAAAGAGCTTGTGTTCAAGCCAATAGGCGTACCATTTGTCCTCTACTTCGGACGGGTTGTACTTTGCCGGAAGTTCCATTTTTCCTTATATTTTTACAAAACTCACAAATGTAATCCTTTTTCGGCTCTTCTGCAAAGAGGCAGGTGCGGTCAGCAGGCGGTGTTGCGGGGCAGGCGCCTACGGTCAGCGGGCGGTGAATTCCTTCAGAAGAGCGTAGACTATGTGGGAGGGGAAACCCATGACATTGAAGTAGGAGCCCCGGATGGCGGTGATACCGATATAGCCTATCCATTCCTGTATGCCGTAGGCCCCGGCCTTGTCGTAAGGCCTGAAAGTGTCGAGATAGTAGTCTATCTCGGCCTCGCTCAGCGGCTTGAATTCCACCTCGGTCGTATCGGTCACAGTCTTCATCCCCCGGCAGTCGCGGAAGGTCACGGCCGTCTTCACCTCGTGGCTGCGCCCCGAAAGGGAATGCAGCATCCTTACGGCCTCTTCGCGGCTGTGCGGCTTGCCCAATATGAGTGAATCGCAGAGCACCATAGTGTCCGAAGTGATGAGGATCTCGTCCTCCGCGAGCGGGCGGTGGAAATGAAGATTCTTGCCTTCCGACATCAGGGCAGGCACCTGCGAATGGGGCGTGTCAGGACTGAACCTCTCCTCGAAGTCAGTAGCCGTATCTATCGTGAAATCAATATTAAGACCAGACAATATCTCCCTTCTCCTCGGGGAGTTGCTTGCCAGGATTATCTTCTTGCCTTTAAGGTCCATTGTCACAGTGACGCTATAAAGTGTTCTGAACCGATTCTTCTTCCTTACTAAAACTGACTCCGGTAGGCAGCCACGTCGAAGTTCCATTTTCCCTGGACCTTCATCACCATCTCGACGGTGTTGCGCACGAAGCCGCGCCCTCCGCCGAAGGGAGAGACGTAAGAGGCCGCTTTTTTCACTTCTTCGACTGCGTCTGAAGGAGCCACCCCGAAACAGTGCATCATCACGGGTATGTCCGGAAGATCGTCCCCGCAGTAGAGCACTTCGTCCGGGGAATAGCCGTGGGCTGCGATGTATTTATGGAAATCGGCGAGCTTGTCGCGAGAGTGCAGGAACACGTCCTCATCGGCTACTCCGATGACTTGGCATCGCTTGAGTATGCTTGGGGAATTGCCGCCGGTGATGACCGCCGGACGCAGTCCGTTCATAGCCGCCATCCTGACTCCGAAACTGTCTTTGGAATCGAACTGGCGAAGGATGTCACCGTCGGACGTGGCGAGGATGAGACCATCAGTGAAAACGCCATCTATGTCGAACACTAAGGTCTTTATCTTTAGGAGTTTATCTTTCATCGCCTGAATCTATGATTTAGCCCCGCCCTGATTCATGAAGTCACTCAGGTTGAATGTGCCCTTAGACTCGCCTCCCATAGAGATCGGGCCGAACTGGGATTCGTACTTGGAGATATTGTCGGAGAGGGCACTGAGCAGTCTTTTGGCGTGCTCCGGGGTCATAATCAGGCGGTTCGAGATCTCGGGTTTCGGCAGTCCCGGGAGCATGGTGGCGAAGTCTATGATGAATTCGCTGTGGGAGTGGGTGATTATGGCCAGATTCGAGTATGAGCCCTTGGCGATTTCTGGCTTAAGTTCCAGACTGATTTGTTTTTTGTCGTTCGTATCCATAATTGCGTTCTTTTGTCGCGCAAAATTACACAAAATCTCGCGACTTCCGTAAGGAACAATTTTGAAATGGCCCCGGAGACGTTTTTTTTGCACATCACTTAGAAGCTGTTTTTAAGGGGTCACACGCTCCCCCTACGGGTTCATCGTCTTGAACTGTGTCCCTCCATCCTGCGGTGTATCTCTTCGTTCTGAACTGTCTACGTCCATCCTGCTCTGTACATCTTTGTTCTGAAAGCTCCCCTCTATCCTGCTCTGTACATCTTTGTCCTATCGTCCTGCAGGCCGGCTTCTTTCGTCACGCTTACTTCCTCAGCTCTACCCGGCTCCCCCCGGCAGGCGCAGTTCACTTCACCCTTTTCAGCTTCCCCAGCAGGCAGACTCCGCTGCCGCAATCTTTTGGCTCACCTGCAAAAGCGTGGGTTGATAAGCGGAAATACATACCAGTGTACCCTTCCCCTAATCGGGCATCTTGCACCCTATCTCACCGTCACGCCCGAATCTCATCGTCACGCCCGAATCTCACCGTCACGCCCGACGAGATCGGGCGTCTTTTGCTGCCGCAGGGAAGAGATTGCCAGTCGGGGCCGGCAATGACGGGGAGAGCAGGCCGGCAATGACGGTTCTCGTCACGCCCGAATCTCACCGTCACGCCCGACGAGATCGGGCGTCTTTTGCTGCCGCAGGGAAGAGATTGCCAGTCGGGGCCGGCAATGACGGGGAGAGCAGGCCGGCAATGACGGTTCTCGTCACGCCCGAATCTCACCGTCACGCCCGACGAGATCGGGCGTCTTTTGCTGCCGGCAGGGCAGAGATTGCCGGTCGGGGCCGGCAATGACGTGGAAGATACCAGAAAGTAATGGGGAAGGATACCAAGCAGTGATGGGGAAGGTGGTTAGACCGTCAATGAACACTAAAGAATTGGCTGACAATAATGGGCAACGATAGTGGGGTGATTTAAAACGTTATTTTCACCCCAAACCTGATGCCGATGACTTCCGGGGTGAACTAAAACGTTATTTTCACCCCTGAACCTTTGTGATAATCGATAGTGACTCTTTAAAGCGCGAAAAACAGCTTATATTTGTATTGGCAGACCGAAGTGATGGCCTCGCTATGGCGGACAGGAGCTTCTGAATGCGGGACGGATGGGAAGTACAGATTTCTGCGTACAGGAAGTGATGGCCTCGCATTATCAGGTATGGACGGCTTCTAAGTACGGGAGGGGCAAGGCAGAGCAGTCCCCCTGCAGGACGGGACGGATGGTCCGGGGTGGCTAATCAGCGCAGTCCCCTGCAGGACTGCCCGCCGCTGAGCAGGCCGGTCGCTTCCAGCCGTGCGACAATGACTATAAAAAGAAAAATGAGCCTCGACGCTCACGCGCGGAAGACTCATACTAACCACATAATTAATAACACTAAAACTAATAACCAAGGGCCGAGAGAAGCGATTGCTTCATTGAGAACCTCAACCCGGATGCAAAGGTACGGCAAAAAATTTAATTTGCAAATATTTTTAATAATTTTTTGAAAAAATTTCATAATTAAAATATGGCGTTCACTTACCCTTTCTGTTACAAGCCTATCCCTGAGATAGTTAGGGCTGCAAAGGAGCTGATGAGAAAGATAGCCTTGGAGGCGGAATTGGACGGCATCTTCTCCGAAGGGAAGATGCTGGGCGTACTGATGGTGCGCGAAAAGGATTCGGCGGAGGACGGCGGAGAGCGGAGCGTGGGGGCGGGCGACGAGGCTGCCGGGGTGGCTCACGCCGCTTCGGAGCGCACGGAGGGAGAGGACATCAAAGAGCGGAGCGTGGGGGCGGGCGACGAGGCTGTCGGGGTGGCTCACGCGGCTTCGGAGCGCACGGACGACGGAGAGGACGGCGGAGAGAAGCGGGTGAGATTCCTCTATGGGTTTTCGGGATTGGCCGGAGGCCGCAGTGTCATTGAGGGCTTCGTGCCGCCGATATTCGATCTGAACGCGCCTGGGAGCGTGTATCGGGCGCGGGAGGCGGAGATCAGCGCGCTGAGCCGGCGTATCCGCGAGCTGGACGGGCGCGGCGACACGGATGCGGCAGTGCAGCCGCGGGAGAGCAGAAGCGAGGAGAGCATCACGCAGCTCAAGGCAAAACGGCGCGCGATGTCCATCGAGCTGCAGGACTGGCTCTTCGGGCAATACCGCGTTCTGAATGCGCGCGGGCAGTGGAGCAGCATCCGCGAGATTTTCCGCAGGCGTGGCATAATGCCGCCCGGAGGAACCGGCGACTGCGCTGCGCCCAAGCTCCTGCAGTACGCCTATCTCCATAATCTTCAGCCGCTTGCGCTCGGCGAATTCTGGTACGGCGCGCCGCCTCTGCGCGAGCTCCGCCTGCAGGGCTGCTTCTACCCGGCCTGCACCGGCAAATGCGGTCCGCTGCTCGAATATATGATGCAAGGTCTTGAGGTAGAGCCGAATCCGCTCGAGCGCGATGACTCCGAGTTCACTTCGCAGCTCGTCATCTACGCGGACGCTGACATCGTCGTGGCGAACAAGCCCGCCGGGATGCTTTCAGTCCCCGGACGCACAGCGTCCAATTCGCTTCTGACTCTGCTGCGCCGGCGTTTCGGGGAGGACCTGCAGTCCTGCCACCGGCTCGATATGGACACTTCCGGGGTGATGGTCTTCGCCCGGGGGCTGCGAAACAAAACCCTGATTGAGAAGCAGTTCGCCGAGCACAGCGCGAAGAAGACGTATGTCGCGAGGCTGATGGGGCTTCCGGAGCGGCCACTGAGCCTGCCGAAGTGCCGCGGGAGCAGGATGGAGGATCAGAATGCTTCGACAGGGCTTGAAGCGTGCGGCCATTTCGACAAGCTCGATGACCGCAAAGAAGAGCTCAACGACCGCAACGACAAGCTCATTGACAGCATTCCGGACAGCGGGCGGATTGAGCTGCCGCTCATCGCGGACTGGGACGACAGGCCGCGGCAGATGGTTGATTATGAGGACGGAAAGACAGCTGTCACGGAGTACGTCGTCATTGGCCGAAGGCCCAATGGAGAAATCGACGTGCGCTTCACTCCCCTGACGGGGCGGACGCACCAGCTTCGCGTGAGCGCTGCGCATCCCTCCGGGCTGGGACGTCCGATAAAGGGTGACAGGCTTTATGGCGCGCATCCCGATGTGCCCGCCTCGCGCCTCTATCTGCACGCCGAGAGCCTCTCTTTCCGCCACCCCGCAACGGGCGAGCAGCTCTGCTTCACTACTCCGGCGGAGTTTCCTCAGGAGTAGTGGGGATTCTGTATGAGTTCTGTAGGGTTCTGTGTGAGTTCTGTGTGGGATGATGCCGGACCCATCCCGGTCTTTCCGCATCGGGAAGTAATTGTGTGCCGATACGCTGCTCAAGCGGCCAATGGCGACGTCTTGTTTTGTTGATTCCGCCCGGTCGCGCTTGCGCCAGTTCACGCCCCGCCGCCTCCACAGGCTTCAACCGCACATTGGAACGCCCCGTCGGCTTCAGCTGCCGCACATCACGCGGGCATCCTCCCAAGCCCTCAGGTAATTCTCCCACGCACGTCCGCTTTCGTCTTCACTGCCCATTTCGGTAAGAATGAGGTAGATGAAGAGCAGGGCTGCCGGGAGAATCTTCGGAAAATTCAACACCGTCATATTGCACAGAAGAAAAAAATGCTTATATTTGCAATCCACGATGGTGCTTGGGCCGGGAGGTTAGGCACTGGTCTGCAAAACCAGTTAGAGCGGTTCAATTCCGCTAGGCACCTCCACAAAATGCCTCTGACGTACGTCAGGGGCATTTGCTTTCCAAAAAGTTCCCACTTTTTCTCTCTTTTGATTTCCACATTTTATACAATTAATAGCTAAATTTTTGAAAATTAACGGCTGACGTGTTGCGTATTTCCGGATTTAATTGTATATTTGGACAATTAGATAACGCGACACGCATATGGCAAAAGGCAGACCCGCAGAAGGTGTACGGTGGCAATGCGGAGATGGTTCAGGACGTGCTAACACTCGCGTACTACCTGTTTCTGGACAACCGCACCTATGCCCATATAGAGAAGTGGCAGCGCGAGGTGAAGACCCCGTCGGTCCACACCCTCACTTCCTCCAGCATAACCCGCCTCGCCCAGAGCATTACCGAGCAGTACAGGATGGACCTGTTCAGACTCCGCGCCAGGCGGATGAGCAAGGACGAATAATGCGCCGTGGACTCCACTTCCATATCCACCTACGGATTAATTGTATAAATAATTGCAAAACTCGGAAGTAAATGCCGGTTCTCTCATTATCAAAACCACATATTGAACATCATGGACGCTTCAAAATCCTCCTTCTACCAGCACCTTCTCACACTGACAAAGACCGAGATAGATGATATACGGATTCTTTTTGACTGCGATGTCAAGTCCGGCCTCAAAAAGCAGGACTTCGCGCTTGCCGTAGCTGACTATTTCCTCAATGAATCCGAATACTGGATGCGCAGACTCCCCTGTACGGATATACAGTTCATAGACCAGATTCTTGATGCCGGACCGGACAGGAAGGTCGATGTCGGCTATCTCCCCTACGAATCAATCCTAGAAGAGTATGGGATTGTGATCGCAGAATACGACGATGACGAGAACTGCTCATTCAGTGTGGATGAATTCATGTACAAGGCATTCAAGACCGGTATCGACAATGCTAAGGCGTTCATGATGGCAAAGGACTGCATTCAATATGAAGCGCTTGTCCGCGGAGCATTGAATGTGTACGGAGTCATCCCCTACGATGACATGGTGAGCCTGCTCAAAAGTGCCGAACCGATAATCTCCGCAGAATCGGGGTATTACAGCCCGCAGCCCAGCTGGCTCATCTACCTATCGGAAGCCCTTCTCCTGAATATCTATGTCTTCTCCTACAAGGACGAAGAATACTTTGTCAATCCCACAATTGAGGACCCGGAGTATTTCGTAAAGGAGCAGCTTTCAAGAAAGGAACTGGAATACAAGGAGTTTTCCTTCGAAGAGCTCCAAAAGGCCGGAAGCAACCCTCCGTTCTGCACCGTCGGGGCTGACCTACCTCAAAGCAAGGCGCTCATGAAGGAGCTTCGGAAATGCGCCAACAACTTCGACGAGGTCATTGATTATGACGACTTCTACTGTATCACTCAGGATGGAATACAGGGTATCATAAGCCTGGTCACGGAAGAACTTGTATTCCCATCCATCAGCGCAACGAACAAGTTCATCGGTATCGTCAATGAATTCTCCAACCATATTCCCCATTGGAGCCTCAAGGGATGGTCACCGGCAGAAGTGTTCCAGAAATTCGACAAGCCCGAACTGAATCTTAACCACTGGCAGACAATCCAAAGTCCGTTGGACATGTGGAGCGACAGAAAGGTGAATGACGTTTTCAATCTCTCCCGCACGGTAAAGAAGGTGGGACGAAATGAGCCTTGCCCCTGTGGGAGCGGCAAGAAATACAAGGATTGTCACGGCAAATATCAGAGCTGAAATGCCCGTCCCTACTCTATACCACGGCACTGATGCCAGAATCCTCCGTATGTCCCCTGCCGAAATCAACTCTTTCAAGCAGGACATTCTGAAGGCATTGGATTATATGTGGCCGTTCTTTGAGCCATATGCCCAGGAACACAGGCATCAGGAATACAAACCATCCATCAAGGGAACCGTGTCCGTCCAGGACGTAGAGTATCTTAAAGAGCTATTGGACTACGCAAAGGATTCCACTCTGTACTGTCAGGTTTCCATGGCCATCAATATCAACCAGATGCGCCTCAGCAACAGGAAACAGTGGCAGTATGACGGTCTGTATCTGACCAATTGGGACTGGCAGGCTATGGGATACGCGAAGAGAGGATTTGCTTTCGGAGAACTCGGGTTGGTGGCCTCTATTCTCATCACCGCAGCGAAGAAGATAAAGTTCAAAGGCTGGAATCCTGGCCCTGACACAGAAAGGGCGATGACACGTATCCACGCATTCTCCGAAGACAAGCCGGAACCGGTCGTGGTAGTCCTCGACAATCTTGATATAACCCATATCAAGGATGAAGGCGGAGAACCCCTCAAGGAAGGCTTCACGAGCCGCGTCTTCATGTATGACGGCGAAATCAATCTCAACGATTACCCGATACTGGAATCAGAGCCGTCCGGAAATTCAATGACGGAAATGCTCGAATACCGTAACGGCACTTTAACTCAGCAGAAATGGTAGGCAAATACAAGGTCATAACGCTGTGCGGCAGCACACGCTTCAAGGACGAGTTCATCCGCGTTCAGAAGCAGCTCACCCTTCAGGGGAATATAGTCATATCACCTGCATTCCCGAAATAATTCCTAACGAGGCATAAAATTTATATTGCAAACGACT
>CAVDFQ010000032.1:0-18826 GCA_963608065.1 bacterium | reverse complement strand
TCTCTCCAGAGCCCTTTGTTTACTACATACTCGAAAAAAACAAAAAAGGCCAAAAACGCCATTACGGCAGCCTGTGGCCTCAGATTACCCTTTTTCTCTTTTTCTTAACTGTCAAAGACGGGAATATAGATATTTTTTCACAATCCGCAATGTATCGGCTAAGAAGCTTTCTTCCGGCTTACGGCTTTGCCCAGGAATTCGATTCCGAACACGAGCAGAAGGCCCAGCAGAGCGAACCCTACGGCTCCGACGATATGCGCATCGGCCATCCGGAAAACCACCTCCCCGCCTGCGGAAGCCACGCCCGGGATGACAGGCGCATCGCCTACAGGATTATGCCAAGGCCATACCTTTATGAGCGAGCCGATGATGAAGCCTGCGAGCACCAGAGTCGTCTCTCTCTCCCATCGCGCGAGCAGCCAGTGCAGGAACTTCGAGAAGGCTACTATCCCTATGGCAGCGCCGACGGCGAATATCGCTATCACCAGCAGGCAATGTCCCCAGGACATAGGGCCCGTCGCAAGCGAGGCCGTAGCCTCTGCAGCGTGGCTGAAGGATGTCAGTCCGGCCACAGCGGCGAGCACATAGTCGTATTTCCCGAGAATCACCAGTATGAAGCTGCCGGAAATGCCGGGAAGTATCATCGCACAGATCGCTATCGCTCCGCAGCAGAATATGAACCACAGCGCGTCCGGAGTAGATGTAGGGGTCAGGGTGCAGATGACCGTTCCCAGGCCGACGCCGAAAATGGTGAGCAACACATCTTTCACCTTCCATCCCGAGATGCCCTTGAGGATGAAGATGGAGGAGGCCACTATGAGGCCGAAGAAGAAGGACCAGGTCTGTATCGGATGGTGCTCCAGCAGGTAGGTCATAAGCTTTGCCAGCGAGAAGATGCTGAGCAGAATGCCGCAGATGAGCGAGAGGAGGAAAGTCCCGTTTATATGCTTCCAGAACTCGCGGAACTTGCCTGTAAAAAAAAGGCCGAAGGCCTTCCTGTCGAAATTGTGGATGGACTCCACCAGCTCTTCATAGATGCCGGTGATGAAGGCTATGGTACCGCCGCTGACTCCCGGGATGACATCGGCCGCGCCCATACAGACACCCTTGAGACCGACTGTGAGATTCTTGGATAACTTACTGTTCATAGGATGGTTCATTTGATTTTAGTAAACAATTCCGTTATGGAAATAAATACCTCTTCCTGGGTCTGCCCCTGCCGTCCGTCCAGCACCACATCGAAAGAGGCTATCGGGAAGCGGCCGATTTTGAAGCGCGCCGGAATGCTGCAGGACAGGAATTCCGCAGGATAGGAATCCTCGCAGAGGGATATGAAAAGGTCTGTCCCGGAGCCGGCAAGCGAGCGCAGCTTCGCAGAGGCAGGTCTTCCGCACCAGTCCAGGTCCCGCAGAAGCAGGGCCTGAGTCACGTCCACAGGAGCGGCTGCGCCCTTGTCAAGCTTCTCAAGATAGATGTAGATGAACTTCACCTGAATCCGCAGCCTGCTGAAATATGCGCGGATTCTCCCCTCGCATCCTTCGAAAGACGGTTCCGAAGCATCCAGAAGCACGGTAGCGCTGCGGATGAGGGAAAGAGGAAGTATCGCTGTGGGGAGCTTGCTCGCGGATCTTCGCAGCGCCCTCCGGCGGAGATAATTACAGATCCACATAGAGCTGATTACAAGTACTTGGACATAAGGGAGCGGATCTGCTGCTTGGCATCCCTCCAGCGAGGTACGTCCACCTTGGTGCCGATAACTTCCACGACCTTCGCGGCTATGATGGAGCCCACCTGTCCGCAGACCTGAAGAGGCATCCCCAATGAATGCGCGTAAAGGAATCCGGCCGCATAAGTGTCTCCCGCTCCGGTGGCATCGACTGTTCTGGCCGGCCAGGGCTCGATATAGTGTTCTTCATCACCGCTCCGTACCCAGGAGCCGTCCTTCCCGACTTTCACTACGGCTATGTCGCAGAGTTCTGAAATGGCCTGAAGCGATGCACGGGGATCGCGCATCTTGGTGAAGGCCCGGGCTTCCGTCTCATTGGCGAAGACGATGTTCACGTATTTCTCCACGATGTCGTGGAGAAAGGCATCGTTCGACTCGACTACATTGTAGGAAGCCATATCTATGGATATGATACACCCGGCGGCGTGGGCGAGCTCTACTGCTCTACGGATAAGTTCCTGATTCTGCACAAGATAACCCTCTATATGGAAATAGTCATTCCCCTTGAACCACTCCGGGTTCAGGTCTTCCGGCACCAGGTCCAGAGCCGCCCCGAGATATACGGCGAAGGTGCGTTCGGCGTTGCCTCCGCTTACAAACACCATCGAGCGGCCGCTGGAATGGTTTCCCGTCAGGAGTCGCGTCTTGATGCCGTACTGCTCCTGGTCGCTCTTGAAGAGGAGCCCCAGCTCATCATCGCCGATTTTGCCTATGAAGCTGGACTGCATCCCGAAGATGGAGGTGCAGGTTATGGTGTTTGCGGCGCTGCCGCCCGCCACATAATGGACTCCCAGCGGCTTGAGCGCCGACCAGATCTTGTCTCCGGTCTCCATATCCACGTGCTGCATACTTCCTTTCGGAAGATGGAAAGTTTTCAGAAGGGTATCATCGGGCAGAACTGCCAGAATGTCGGTAAGCGCGTTGCCGATGCCAAGTATTGATTTCATAACAGCCTCTTAAAAACAATCGCGAAAGTAACGATAAATCCGCTATATTCAAAATCCGCACCCCGGGGAGGGCGGGAAGGCAAACTCTTCGCGGTGCTGAAAGTATAATTCCCGAATTATAGGTATCTTTGCATTTATGAATGACGGGAAACACAGTCCCTACAGATATCTGGTCTGGACAGCCGTGGCGGCGGTTCTGCTCTATTTCTCCTTCGAGGGAGTGAAATGGGCGGACTTTCTCGATGTGTTGAAAAGATGCAGCTGGGGCTGGGTTCTGCTGTCTATGGCGGCCGGACTGGGAGCCTTCATCATCAGGGCGCTCAGATGGCGGCTGCTTCTGCTTCCGATGGCGCCGGGCACAAAACGGACTGACTGCTACGACGGCTTCGCCATAGGCAAATTCACCGACACTTTCCTGCCCCACGTGGGGGAATTCATACGCTGCGGATATGTAAGCGGGCCCCGACTGAGTTACGACAAGGCATTGGCCACAGTGGTGGTGGAACGCTCCTGGGACATATTGACACTTTTCGCTCTCATCTTCCTCACCCTCGCGGCGGGTTGGCAGAGATTCGGCGCTTTCGCGCTCGACAATGTCTGGACACCCCTGAGCCGGGACGGCGACTTCAGCCTGTGGTGGGTCGCGGCGGTGGCGGTATTGGCCGCGGCAGCGGCCGTGGCGGCAGTCATCAGGCTCCGCGGAAAGAATCCGGTCTGCGCGAAGGTCGCGCGTTTTTTCAGCGGGATGTGGCAGGGAGCTTCGGCTTGCCTGAGGATGAAAGGCAAGGGGCTGTTTGCGCTGTACACGCTGCTGCTCTGGGTCCTGTTCCTGCTTATGAGTCTGTTTATCATCAAGGCTCTGCCCGGGCAGGTCGCTCTGGGCTGGGTGGACGCGCTGTTTCTGATGCTGGTCGGGAGCGTGGCGGGTATCGTGCCTGTACCCGGCGGCTTCGGGGCGTTTCACTATATGGTGGCGCTGGCGCTTTCGGCGGTGTACGGCATCCCGTGGGAGACGGGCATCGTTTTCGCTACGCTTTCGCACGAGTCCCAGGCGGTTATGACAGTCGTATGCGGGGGCGTGTCATATATACATCAGAGTTTTTTTCAAGAAATGAAATGATATGAGAGACATCAGGTTAACCAATACACTCACTCACAGAAAGGAGCTGTTCGTTCCTGTCCACCCGGGACACGTGGGGATGTACGTCTGCGGACCTACGGTCTATGGTGACGCGCATCTGGGGCATTCGCGTCCGGGCGTGACCTACGATGTGCTGCAGCGTCTGCTCCGGCACATCGGATACAAGGTGCGCTATGTGCGAAATATCACAGACGTGGGTCATCTGGAGCACGATGCCGACGAGGGTGAGGACAAGATAGCGAAGAAGGCGAGACTCGAGCAGCTCGAGCCGATGGAGATAGTGCAGACCTACACGCTGCGCTACCACGAGGCGATGCGGCAGCTGAACGTCGCTCCGCCGTCCATCGAGCCGCGCGCTTCCGGGCACATCATCGAGCAGATTATGGCCGTGCAGAAGATTCTGGACGCGGGCTATGCGTACATAAGTAACGGGAGCGTGTATTTCGACGTGCAGAAATATAACGCTCACTATCACTACGGGGTGCTGTCGGGACGCTCTCTGGACGAGACTCTCGAGGGGACACGAAATCTCGACGGGCAGAGCGACAAGCGTGCTCCGTACGATTTCGCTTTATGGAAGAAGGCTGAGCCTCAGCATATTATGAGATGGCCTTCGCCTTGGGGAGAGGGTTTTCCGGGCTGGCATCTGGAGTGCTCGGTGATGGGTGAGAAGTACCTCGGCAACGAGTTCGACATCCACGGCGGGGGGATCGACCTGCTCTTCCCGCATCACGAGTGTGAGATCGCGCAGAACGTGGCCTGCAGGGGCACGCAGGGCGTGCATTACTGGGTGCATAACAATATGATCACGATCGATGGCCAGAAGATGGGCAAGTCGCTCGGCAATTTCATCACTCTGCCGCAGCTCTTCAGCGGCGAGCATCCGAAGCTCGCGCAGGCGTACAGTCCGATGACGGTCCGCTTCTTCATACTCCAGGCGCATTACCGGGGCACGCTCGACTTCTCGAACGAGGCGCTGCAGGCAGCCGAGAAGGGTCTCAAGCGGATTCTTCAGGGTGCGAAAGACCTCCGGTCGATGGCGGCCTCCGCCGGCGTAGTCTCCGATGTCAAGGGCGATCGGGGCCATACGGCCAATACCTTGGCCTACGGCGAATACATCACCGATGTGGCTCCGGAGAGCTGCACCGTCGGAAGTGCGGAAGTGCGCGCATTGGTGGACGGGGTTTACGATGCTCTGTGCGACGACCTGAACACCCCTACCGCCCTCTCGTACCTCTTCGATGCGGTACGGCTCATAAATACCGCGAAGGAGGGCAAGGCATCGCTGGATAAGGATGATCTGCACTCGCTTCTGAGGCTTTTCGATGACATAGTGTTCGGCGTGCTCGCCCTGAAAGACGATGGCGAGAGCGGCGGCAAGGCCGCGAAGATGGTCGACGGGCTTATGAAGATGGTTCTGGAATCCCGGGCTGAGGCAAAGCAGGCGCGCGACTGGGCGACTTCCGACAGGATCCGCGACGCTCTCGCCACCCTCGGAATCAAGGTCAAGGATACAAAAGACGGGGCGGAATGGACGGTGGAATAAAATTCGTCAGCTGGAACGTGAACGGCCTGCGGGCCATCTGCGGCAAGGGCTTCGCGGAGTTTTTCGAAGCCTTCGACGCGGAGTTCGTCTGCCTGCAGGAGACCAAGCTCCAGGAGGGGCAGACGGACCTGGCGTTCCCCGGCTACCGGTCCTTCTGGTGCTATGCGCAGAAGAAGGGATACAGCGGGACGGCCGTTTTCACGAGGCGCACTCCCCTCAGCGTATCCTACGGGATAGGTCTGCCGGAACACGACAGCGAAGGACGCGTGATCACCCTCGAGATGGAGGATTTCTTCCTGGTGAACGTCTATGTCCCCAATTCTCAGGACGGTCTGAGACGCCTGGACTACAGGATGAGCTGGGAGGATGCGTTCAGAGAGTATCTTCTGGGACTTGCCGCGAGCAAGGGCGTAGTGGTCTGCGGGGATATGAACGTGGCGCACAACGAGATAGACCTGAAGAACCCTTCCACGAACCGGATGAACGCGGGATTCACGGACAGTGAGCGCGGCAAGATGAGCGAACTGCTCGCTGCCGGCTTCACGGACACCTGGAGATTCCAGCACCCTGAAGAGGTGAAGTACTCCTGGTGGTCGTACAGGATGAACGCGCGCGCAAGGAACGCCGGCTGGCGCATCGATTACTTCCTGGTGTCCGACAGCCTGCGCGGCAGAGTGCTCTCGACGGACATTCTGAACGATGTCACAGGCTCCGACCACTGTCCGGTGACGCTCGTCCTGCGCTGAGCGGACCTGAGAGCCCGGCGGCGGGGGGAAAAAGATCGGCCGGCTGCGCGATGCAGCCGGCCAATCTTCTTATAGAGTTTTCAGAATGACTTCTAAAGCTCGTTGAGGTCCTGAACCATCTCGTCCTTGCGGCCGACGATGATGTCCTGGTAGTCCTGCAGACCGGTGCCGGCAGGTATCAGATGTCCGCATATGACATTTTCCTTCAGACCTTCGAGGTTGTCGGTTCTGGCGCGGATGGCCGCCTCGCTGAGCACCTTGGTGGTCTCCTGGAAGGATGCTGCGGAGATGAAGCTGTTCGTGCGGAGAGCGGCTCTGGTGATTCCCTGGAGCACAAGCTTGGCCGTGGCAGGCTTCGCCTCGCGGGTCACCATCATCTTCTTTCCGTGACGGCTGAGGGATTCGTTCTCATTGCGCATCTCTCTGGCAGCGATGATGTCGCCCTGGAGGTACTTCTCGGAATCGCCCGGATCCATAACATAGTACTTGCCGTAGATGGCATCGTTCGCGTCCATGAATGTCCACTTGTCCACGAGCTCCTCAGGGAGGAATTCCGTGTCGCCCGGGTGGGTGATCTCGACCTTGCGCATCATCTGTCGTACGATGATCTCGAAGTGCTTGTCATTGATCTTCACGCCCTGCAGACGATATACGGCCTGAACCTCGTTCACGATGTACTCCTGGGCCTTCACAGGGCCGAGGATGTTCAGGATGTCAGTAGGGGAAACGCCGCCGTCGGACAGAGGGGTGCCGGCCCTGACGTAGTCGTTCTCCTGCACGAGAATCTGCTTGGTGAGAGGAACGAGATAGCTCTTCTCCACACCGGACTTGTTCTTTACGAAGATCTCGCGGTTTCCTCTCTTGACCTTGCCCATAATGACTTCTCCGTTGATTTCGGAGAGTATCGCCGGGCTGGAAGGATTGCGGGCCTCGAAAAGTTCGGTGACGCGAGGAAGACCTCCGGTGATATCGGAAGACTTGCCGATGGCGCGAGGGATCTTGATGACGATGTCGCCGACCTTGACGCTGCTTCCGTCAGCGGCCATAACGTGGGCGCCGACAGGGAGGTTGAACTGGCGGAGACTGACTCCGTTCGCGTCGAGGATGTTCATAGTAGGGTTCTTCGTCTTGTCGCGGGACTCGATGATGACCTTGTCACGGTTTATCGAGTATTCGTCAGCGACTTCCTCGCGGAAAGTCACGCCCTCGATCATATTTTCGAAGTGGATCTTACCGGCCGTCTCGACTATGGTGATGGCGTTATAGGCATCCCAGTCACAAATGCGGTCTCCCTTCTTTACGAGGTCGCCGTCATTTTTGTAGAGGACGGATCCGTAAGGGACATCGTACTGGGAGAAGGTGATTCCGGTGTTCTCGTCGATGATGCGGAGCTCGGTCATACGGCTGACCACTACTGTCTCGCTCTCGCCAAGATCGTTTATCCTCTCGATGGTACGGAGCTCCTCGAACTTGAGACGTCCGTTGTATTTGCTCTCTATGGACGAGTCGGCCACAGTGCTGGATGCGGTACCGCCGACGTGGAAGGTACGGAGAGTAAGCTGCGTACCCGGCTCGCCGATGGACTGGGCGGCGATGACGCCGACCACTTCACCTTTCTCGACTGTGCGGCTGGTGGCGAGGTTGCGGCCGTAGCACTTGGCGCAGACGCCCTTGCGGCTTTCGCAGGTGAGGACGGAACGGATCTCCACCTGCTCGATAGGCAGGGAGTTGATGAGTTCGGCGTCCTTGTCCTTGATCTCCGAACCGGCAGCGAGGATAAGTTCCCCGGTGAGAGGGTTGAAGATGTCGTGGACGGTCGTGCGGCCGAGGATGCGCTCGCCGAGGGACTCGACGATCTCGTCCTTGTTCTTTATGGCCGTCGCGATGAGACCGCGGAGTGTGCCGCAGTCCTGCTCGGTGATGATCACGTCGTGCGACACGTCCACAAGACGTCTGGTGAGGTAACCCGCATCAGCGGTCTTGAGGGCGGTATCGGCCAGACCCTTGCGGGCACCGTGCGTGGAGATGAAGTACTCGAGCACCGACATACCTTCCTTGAGGTTCGACACGACAGGATTCTCGATGATTTCGGCACCGGATGCTCCGGATTTCTGCGGCTTCGCCATAAGGCCTCGCATACCGCAGAGCTGCTTGATCTGCTGGGTCGAGCCGCGCGCTCCGGAATCGAGCATCATAAAGACAGGGTTGAAGCCCTGCTGGTCGGCAGAAATCTGATTCTGAACGATGGCGGTAAGCTGATTGTCGATGGCAGACCAGAGGTCGATGACTTTGTTGTAGCGCTCGTTGTTCGTGATGAGACCCATACCGTAGTTGCCCTTGATCTCTTCGACCTTCCTGTAGCCCTCCTCGATGAGAGTGGTCTTCTCTTCAGGGATGAGTACGTCGCCGAGATTGAACGAGATACCGGCACGGAAGGCCTGGTCGTAACCGAGGTTCTTGATGTCGTCGAGGAACTTGGCCGTGCGGGTTACGCCGGTGTTCTTTATCACGTCGGTGATTATGGAGCGCAGAGCTTTCTTGGCGAGGACATTGTTCACATAAGGCACCTCGTCAGGAACGAACTGGTTCACTATGATGCGGCCTGCCGTGGTCTTCAGCATCTGCGTGCCCTTCGAAGGGTCCATCTTGTCCACAGGGAGCCTCACCTCGATGAGGGCGTGCATATCTATGACTTTCCCGTCGAGAGCGATGATCACTTCCTCCGGGCCGTAGAACTTGAGTCCTGTTCCCTTGGCTCCCGGTCTTTCTTTGGTGATGTAATAGAGGCCGAGCACCATATCCTGTGAAGGTACGGTGATAGGGGCTCCGTTCGCAGGGTTCAGAATGTTCTGGGAACCGAGCATAAGGAGCTGTGCCTCCATGATGGCAGCGTTGCCGAGCGGAAGATGCACGGCCATCTGGTCACCGTCGAAGTCGGCGTTGAACGCCGTACAGGCGAGCGGATGCAGCTGGATGGCCTTTCCTTCTATCATTCGCGGCTGGAAAGCCTGGATACCGAGTCTGTGGAGGGTAGGCGCACGGTTCAGCAGGACAGGGTGTCCCTTCATCACGTTCTCAAGGATGTCCCAGATGACAGGATCCTTGCGGTCCACTATCTTCTTCGCGGACTTCACGGTCTTCACGATGCCGCGCTCTATGAGCTTGCGGATGATGAACGGCTTGTAAAGTTCAGCGGCAAGATACTTAGGAAGTCCGCACTCGTGCATATTGAGCTCCGGACCCACCACGATGACGGAACGCGCGGAGTAATCCACACGCTTACCGAGGAGATTCTGGCGGAAGCGGCCCTGCTTGCCCTTCAGGGAGTCCGAAAGGGACTTGAGGGGTCTGTTGGACTCGCTCTTGACGGCTGAAGACTTCTTCGAGTTGTCGAACAGGCTGTCGACAGCTTCCTGAAGCATACGCTTTTCGTTGCGGAGGATGACCTCCGGAGCCTTTATCTCGATGAGTCTCTTGAGACGGTTGTTGCGTATGATGACGCGGCGGTACAGGTCATTGAGGTCAGTGGTCGCGAAACGGCCTCCGTCGAGCGGAACGAGCGGACGGAGATCCGGCGGGATCACAGGGATGACCTTCATAATCATCCATTCGGGGCGATTGATCCTGTTCGACTCCTGGAACCACTTGACTATCTGGAGTCTCTTCAGGAGATCCACCTTTCTCTGCTGTGAGTTCTCAGAGAGCATCTGCTGACGGATTTCCTTGCCGAGAGCTTCCACATCTATCTCGCACAGGAGGTCATAGAGGCCCTCTGCACCCATCTTGGCCACGAACTTGTTCGGGTCGTCAGACGCAAGGGAGTCGTTCTCAGGCAGTTTGGCGAGGGCGTCGAGGTACTCGTCCTCCGAGAGGAGATCGCACTTCTTCAGACCGGAATCGCCCGGCTTGACCACTATGTACTTCTCGTAATAGATGACGGACTCGAGCCTCTTCGCGCTGATGCCGAGAAGAGCGGAAATCTTGTTCGGAGAGGACTTGAAGTACCAGATGTGGGCCACCGGAACAGTGAGGGTGATATGACCCATCCGCTCCCTGCGGACCTTCTTCTCGGTCACCTCCACCTTGCACCTGTCGCAGACGATGCCGCGATAGCGGATTCTCTTGTACTTTCCGCAATAGCACTCGTAGTCCTTGGTAGGTCCGAATATCTTCTCGCAGAAAAGTCCGTCGCGCTCCGGCTTGTAGGTTCTGTAATTTACTGTCTCCGGCTTCAGGACTTCACCGCAAGATCTTTCGGTAATGTCCTCCGGAGAAGCGAGCGAAATGCTGATGCGCCGGAAATTGCTCTTTACTTTATTATCTTTGTTATAGACTGGCATATTTCTATCTGTCAATTGTCCGTTATTAATCCAGAGTCACCTTGAGTCCCAGGCCCCTGAGCTCGTGAAGCAGAACGTTCAGGGATTCCGGTATGCCGGGATTCGGCATCGGATCACCTTTCACGATCGCCTCATAAGTCTTGGAGCGTCCGGTGACATCATCAGACTTGACTGTAAGAATCTCCTGAAGGGCATTGGCCGCGCCATATGCCTCAAGAGCCCAGACTTCCATCTCTCCGAATCTCTGACCTCCGAACTGGGCCTTACCGCCGAGCGGCTGCTGAGTGATGAGAGAGTAAGGGCCGATGCTTCTCGCGTGCATCTTGTCGTCAACCATATGGCCGAGCTTGATCATATAGATGACACCCACCGTGGCCGGCTGGTCGAAGTAGTCTCCGGTACCGCCGTCGCGGAGCTGGGTCTTGCCGAATCTCGGCAGGCCTGCCTTGTCGGTAAGGTCGCAGATCTCCTCGATGCTCGCACCGTCGAAGATAGGCGTGCTGAACTTGAGCCCGAGCTGCTTGCCCGCCCAGCCGAGGACAGTTTCGTAAATCTGTCCGAGGTTCATTCGGGAAGGTACGCCCAGCGGGTTCAGTACGATGTCCACAGGTGTACCGTCAGCGAGGAAAGGCATATCTTCCTGACGGACAATCTTGGCGACGATACCCTTGTTGCCGTGACGTCCGGCCATCTTGTCACCTACGGTGATCTTTCTCTTCTTCGCCACGTAAACCTTGGCAAGCTGCATTACGCCGTTTGTGAGTTCGTCACCGATCTTGATCTTGTCGACTTCCCTCTTGTGCTTGGCTGCAGCGACCTTTCTGGCGATGCAGTAGTTGTTTATGAGGTCACGGATCAGGATGTTCGTTTCCTTGTCGGCAGTCCAGCGGTTCGAGTTTACATTCTCGTAATCGAAACCGTTCAGTGTTTCTGCGTTTATCGCCTTGTCCTTGGCGATGAGCTCCACTCCGTAGAGGTCGCTTATGCCGGCGCTCTTCTTGCCCTTGGTGAGGGTCGCGAGCTTGCCTATGAACTCTGCGCGCAGCTTCTCCATTCTGGCATTGAAATCCGCGTCACGGATGGCTATCTTGGCCTCCCTGTCAGTCTTGGCCTGGCCTCTGCGGCCGCCTTCCTTGGAGAGCTTCGCATAGAGAGCCGTGTTGATGATGGTTCCGCTGAGCGAAGGATTCGCTTTCAGAGAGGCATCCTTGACATCACCCGCCTTGTCTCCGAAGATGGCTTTCAGGAGCTTCTCTTCAGGGGAAGGATCGCTTTCGCCCTTAGGTGTGATCTTTCCGATCATAATGTCACCCGGCTCGATGTGGGCGCCGATTCTGATGATACCGCTCTCGTCGAGGTTTCTGGTGGCGTCTTCGCTCACATTCGGGATGTCCGAGGTAAGTTCCTCCATACCGCGTTTGGTGTCACGGACTTCGGTGGAGTACTCGTCCACGTGCACGGATGTGAGGATGTCCCATTTCACCATCTCTTCGGAAAGGACGATGGCATCCTCATAGTTGTAGCCTTTCCAAGGCATGAACGCTACCTTGAGATTCCTTCCGAGCGCGAGTTCACCGCCCTGTGTGGCGTAACCTTCGGTGAGAATCTGACCCTTGCTCACCTTGTCTCCCTTGCGGACGACAGGCTTCAGGGTGATGGTAGTGCTCTGGTTTGTCTTCCTGTAGATAGGAAGCTTGTATATGGTCTCCTCAGGGGAGAAGCTTACGAACTTCTCGTCCTCGGTGCGGTCGTAGCGGATGCGGATTTCGTTGGCGTCCACATAGGTGACTTCGCCCTTGCGCTCGGCGATGCACTGAGTCCTGGAATCGATGCAGACTCTCTCTTCGAGGCCGGTTCCCACGATAGGGGATTCAGGCTTGAGAAGCGGAACAGCCTGACGCATCATGTTCGCTCCCATAAGCGCACGGTGCGCGTCATCGTGCTCCAGGAACGGGATGAGGGATGCGGCCACGGAGGCCATCTGGTTAGGAGCCACGTCCATATAGTCCACCTCTTCCTTGGTGACTACCGGGAAGTCAGCCTCCAGACGGCACTGGATGCGGTCTTCCGCGATGGTCCCATCGTCTTCCATACGCACATTGGCGAGGGAAACGAGCTTGTCCTCCTCTTCCTCGGCGCTCATATAGTGCCAGCCGCTGTCGGACAGGTCCACTTTGCCGTCGTGAACCTCGCGGTACGGGGTCTCGATGAAACCGAGCTCGTCTATCTTAGCGTAAACGCAGAGCGAGGAGATGAGACCGATGTTAGGACCTTCCGGAGACTCGATAGGACAGAGTCTTCCGTAATGCGTATAGTGTACGTCACGTACTTCGAAGCCTGCCCTGTCTCTGGAAAGACCGCCGGGACCGAGGGCCGAAAGACGTCTTTTGTGTGTCACCTCGGCCAGAGGGTTCGTCTGGTCCATGAACTGGGAGAGCTGGCTGGTTCCGAAGAACGAGTTGATTACCGACGAGAGGGTCTTTTCATTGATCAGGTCGGTAGGGTTGAACTGCTCGCTGTCACGGACGTTCATCTTCTCGCGGATGGTACGGGCCATACGGCTGAGACCTACGCTGAACTGATTTGCAAGCTGCTCGCCCACGGTACGCACGCGGCGGTTGCTGAGATGGTCGATGTCATCGACAGCCGCCTTGGAATTTATGAGCTGGATGAGATACTTGATGATCTCGATGATGTCATTGTTCGTGAGAACCCTTATCTCCGGGGCCGTGGTAAGGCTCAGTTTCTTGTTCAGGCGGTAGCGGCCTACGCTGCCCAGATCGTATCTCTTCTCGGAGAAGAAGAGCTTGTCGATGACGTCTCTGGCAGTGTTCTCGTCAGGCGGTTCGGAATTGCGAAGCTGTTTGTAGATATAGCTGACCGCCTCCAGTTCCGTATTGGTCGGATCCTTCTGAAGGGTGTTGAATATGATATTGTACTCTGCGGAATTCGCCTCGTCCTTCTGGAGGAGGATGGTCTTCACGTCAGTCTCCATGATGGCGGCGATGGTGTCGTCATTGAGGAGCTCGCCCCTGTCCACGACAGGTAAGGTTCTCTCGATAGGGATGACCTCTCCGGTGTCCTCGTCCTCGAAATCTTCCGTCCAGGTCTTGAGCACTTTGGCGGCGAGCTTGCGCCCCTCGTTCGCCTTGAGTTCTTCCGCTGTCACAGCGACTTCGTCAGCGAGGCCGAATATGTCTATTATGTCCTTGTCGCTATTGTAACCGATGGCTCTCAGAAGAGTGGTTACAGGAAGTTTCTTCTTGCGGTCGATGTACGCGTACATCACGTTGTTGATGTCTGTCGCGAACTCGATCCAGGATCCCTTGAACGGGATTATTCTGGCAGAATAAAGCTTGGTGCCGTTGGCGTGCATACTCTGGTCGAAGAACACGCCCGGGGATCTGTGCAGCTGGGAAACTATGATTCTTTCCGAACCGTTGATCACGAATGTTCCCGCCGGGGTCATATACGGAATGTTCCCCAAAAAAACATCCTGGACCCTGGTGTCGAAATCCTCGTGCTCCGGATCGGTGCACGAAAGGCGGAGTTTCGCCTTCAGAGGAACGCTGTATGTGACCCCTCTGTCAAGACACTCCTCGATCGAGTACTGTGGCGGATCGATGAAATAATCTATAAACTCGAGCTTATAGTTGTTTCTTGTATCCTCGATCGGGAAAATCTCCTGGAAAACCTGATACAGTCCCTCATTCTTTCTGTTCTCGGGAGTGGTTTCGAGCTGGAAGAAATCCTTGAAGGATTTCAGCTGAACCTCCAGAAGATCAGGGTAGTCCAGGATTTTGGATTGTGCGAAGTTTATTCGCTTATTCTTGGTCTTAGTTGACATAATCTGCCTTGGGATAAAAGAGAAATTTAATTACGATAAAAAGGTTTAGAGCCTGATAACGGCTCTAAACCTGTTTTTGTCCCTTAAGCAGGGAAGGTGGCGAAGCTACTTAATCTCAACTTCTGCGCCTGCCTCTTCGAGAGTAGCTTTGAGCTGCTCAGCCTCTGCATTGGATACTTTCTCTTTCAGAGGTGTAGGGGCCTTGTCGACAAGTTCCTTGGCTTCCTTAAGACCGAGTCCGAGAGCCTCCTTGACAACCTTGATTACACCAAGCTTGGCTGCGCCGGCTGACTTGAGGATAACGTCGAATTCAGTCTGCTCGGCCGGGCCGGCCTCTGAAGTGCCTTCTTGTGATACTGTCACTGTCGCTGCAGCAGGCTCGATACCGTAAGTCTCTTTGAGAACATTGATGAGCTCCTGCACATCTTTTACAGTCAAGTTTACCAACTCTTCTGCAAGTGCTTTTACATCTGCCATAATAGATTCTGTTTATTTTAAATTGATATTGTTATTCTGTTATTCGGCTGCAGGGGCCTCAGCGGCTTCCGCAGGTTTTTTTGCCTCGGCAAGAGCCTTGATGAGCGCTGTCTCCTCTGCTCCTTCAGATACGTTCTGCAGTGCGGAGAGAAGTCTCTGTGCAGGGGACTGGAGGAGAGTGAGAACATCACCGATGAGTTCTTCCTTGGTCTTGATGGCTGCGAGCTGATCCAGCTTGTCAGCACCGATGAATACGCATTCCTGTACATACGCGCCCTTCACCTCGGGTTTTTCCATCCCCTCTTTCCGGAGCTTCTTGATAAGCTTGCCCGGAGCGTTCGGGACGTGCGTGTACATAATGGCCGTGTTGCCTTCGAGCACTTCGAGAAGGCTCTTCATCTCTTCGTTGCCGGAAGCCTTGAGGACGTGTGCGAAAAGAGTGTTCTTGACGACCGTAAGCTTGATCTTGGCATCGAAGCAGGCGCGGCGGAGCTTGGTGGTATCCTTGGCATTCAGTCCGGCGATATCCGTGATGTAGAAGTTCGGATATTCCTTGAGCTGGGCTGAGATGGTTTCAATAATCTGATCTTTAAGTTCCTTTTTCATAGAATTGAATTTTTATTTCTCAGCACGATTCAAGAATGCTTTGAGGTCAACCTTAATGCCCGGGCTCATAGTGGTGCACATTGCTGCGCTCTTCATATATGTTCCCTTGAGAGTCTGAGGCTTGAGTTTAGCTACAGCGTTAAGGAACTCTGTGGCGTTCTCAAGTATCTGCTCAGGAGTGAAAGACACCTTTCCGATGGCAGCGTGGACGATACCTGTCTTGTCGACCTTGAAGTCGATCTTACCGGCCTTCACGTCTTTGACGGCGTTGCCGATCTCCATAGTGACGGTACCTGTCTTAGGGTTCGGCATAAGGCCTCTCGGTCCGAGGATACGTCCGAGGGCACCGACCTTAGCCATTACGGAAGGAGTACATACGATGACGTCGATGTCTGTCCAACCGCCTTTGATCTTATCGATATATTCGTCGAGACCTACATAGTCCGCACCGGCTGCCTCTGCTTCGGCGACCTTGTCAGGTGTACAGAGCGCGAGGACTCTGGTGACCTTACCGGTTCCGTGAGGAAGGGATACGACGCCACGGATCATCTGGTTCGCCTTGCGCGGGTCCACACCGAGATTTGCGGAGATCTCCACAGACGCGTCGAACTTTGTGTAGGTTATTTCCTTTAAAAGACCACAAGCCTCAGCGAGTGTGTAAACCTTGTTGTGGTCATATCTGGCCAGAACGGTTTTCTGATTTTTTGTCAATTTGCTCATTTGAGATGTGATTTAAAGGTTCTCCGGGAATTTGCCCGTAACGGTGATACCCATACTTCTCGCAGTACCGGCTACCATCTTCATCGCGGACTGAATCGTGAACGCGTTGAGGTCAGGCATCTTGCCTTCTGCGATTTCCTTCACCTGATCCCAGGTGACGGATGCAACTTTCTTTCTGTTAGGCTCGCCTGATGCAGTCTGTATTTTCGCTGCCTCCTTAAGGGAGATTGCTACAGGTGGCTGTTTTACCTCGAAGGTGAAGGACTTGTCTGAGAATACTGTGATTACTACAGGAAGGACTTTTCCTGCCTGAGCCTGCGTAGCAGCATTGAACTGCTTGCAGAAATCCATAATGTTCAAGCCTTTGGAACCGAGAGCAGGTCCTACCGGAGGTGCTGGATTGGCAGCTCCGCCTTTTATCTGGAGCTTGATGAATCCGGTAACTTCTTTTGCCATGATTTGTGTTATTCTTTAGATACTTGTGTAAAACTGAGTTCCAGAAGAGTCTTTCTGCCGAAAATCACCACGATGACTTTCAGTTTGCTTCTGTCCTCGACGATTTCTTCTACTGTGCCATTGAAACCGCTGAATGGGCCGTCGGTAATCTTGACTTTGTCACCGATCTCGTAGTTGACTTCAGTCTCCGCCGCTGAGGCGGCATTCTCATCCTGCTCGCCGAGGATACGCTGAACCTCCTCGTCACGAAGAGGGACAGGTACTCTCTCGACCTGATTGCGGCTGGTGGTCCTGTTCTCCGTCAGAAAACCGGACATCCCCGGAACAAGATTACGGATGATATTCTCGAGCATAGCGCTCAACTCCGCCTCGATCAGCACATAACCGGGATAAAGCAGCCTGTCGGCCACTTTACGCTTGTTATTTTTCGTGACGATTTCCTTTTTTACAGGGACGAGCACCTGAGCGACCTGGTCCTGAAGACCGCTCCGCTCAATTTCTTTCTCGAGATATTCCTTCGCCTTTTTTTCCTTCCCGCCTGCAGTACGCAGAACGTACCATTTCTTTTCGCCCATATCAGTGTTACAATGAGTAAATTGCCGTCATGATAGACTGGAAAGCAAGGTCTACAACCCAGAGTATAGCCGCGAGTATTACGGTAGTGACCATAACCAGAAGAGCAGAGCTCTGCAGCTTTGCCCAAGATGGCCACGTCGTCTTCTTCGTAAGCTCTACGAAAGCCTCTTTAAGATAGTTGATAAACTTTCTCATCTTTACCTTTAAAGGACGCCGTAAATTGGAAGCTTGAACAGCGCCAGTTAAACAATTACCAAATCGTAACCTTTGATATTAATGTGGCAGGGGAAGCAGGATTCGAACCCACATCGACGGTTTTGGAGACCGCTGAACTACCCTTGTTCTATTCCCCTGAAAGGACGTTCCCGCAAAGGAACGTCCTGAGTGAAGCTATCGTGTATTACTCGATAATCTTGATAACCTGTCCTGCACCTACTGTGCGGCCACCCTCACGGATAGCGAAGCTGAGACCCTCGTTCATAGCGACCGGAGTGATGAGCTTGACATTGATTTCAACGTTATCGCCAGGCATTACCATCTCGACACCTTCAGGGAGAGTGATCTCACCGGTAACATCAAGTGTACGGATGAAGAACTGAGGACGATATTTGTTGTGGAAAGGAGTGTGACGGCCGCCTTCCTCTTTCTTGAGGACGTAAATCTGAGCCTGGAACTCCGTATGAGGAGTGATGGAACCCGGCTTGGCGACTACCTCACCTCTCTTGACTTCCTTCTTGTCGATACCGCGGAGGAGAAGACCTACGTTGTCTCCGGCCTCACCCTGATCAAGGAGCTTGCGGAACATCTCGACGCCTGTGCAGACGGAAGTTTTCGGCTTCTCGTTGAAACCTACGAGCTCAACAGGATCGTTAACGTGAACGGTACCCTGCTCGATACGTCCGGTAACTACAGTACCGCGACCGGTGATGGAGAAGATGTCCTCGATAGGCATAAGGAAAGGCTTATCGGTAAGACGTACAGGAAGCGGGATGTAAGAATCCACAGCATCCATAAGCTCCATAACCTTAGCCTCCCACTCAGGCTCGCCGTTGAGGGCGCCGAGGGCGGAACCGCGGATGACAGGAGCGTTGTCACCGTCGAAGTCATATTTGTTAAGAAGGTCACGAACCTCCATCTCCACGAGGTCAAGCATCTCCTCATCGTCCACGAGGTCAACCTTGTTCAGGAAGACAACGATCTTAGGAACGTTAACCTGCTTTGCGAGAAGAACGTGCTCGTTTGTCTGAGGCATAGGACCGTCAGTAGCTGCTACAACGAGGATGGCGCCATCCATCTGAGCTGCACCCGTTACCATATTCTTGACGTAATCTGCGTGGCCTGGGCAGTCTACGTGAGCGTAGTGACGGTTAGCGGTCTGATACTCTACGTGAGCGGTGTTGATGGTGATACCGCGCTCCTTCTCTTCAGGAGCGTTGTCAATCTGGTCGAACGTCTTGACCTCAGAAAGGCCCTTGCTTGCAAGCACCTTGGTGATAGCTGCGGTCAAAGTGGTCTTACCGTGGTCAACATGGCCGATAGTACCGATGTTAACGTGAGGTTTATCCCTCTTAAAAACTTCTTTTGCCATAATATTATGTATAAATTGTGTTCTACAAAAATAAACCGGAATTTTACTCCCGGCGTGGAGCCGATGATGGGAATTGAACTCATGACCTCATCCTTACCAAGGATGCGCTC
>CAVDFQ010000031.1:0-20394 GCA_963608065.1 bacterium | reverse complement strand
TTATTCTACGGCGTTCGCACCGTGGCGTAACTTTTATAAAATTAACGAACTATTGATTATTGCATATATGAAATAATAGTGTACCTTTGCGTTAACGATGCTGTTAAACGCTTACGTTAATTACTAAAAAAAGTAAAACAAATAAGCCCAATTAAAAAGAACCTCACACCCCACAAACCACACCATAACCCACACCATAACCCACACAAAACCAAACGCCTATGCCACATCGACATTTGAATATGCGCTTTGCCGCTTTTTTGCTGATGTTGCCGCTGCAGCAAAGCTTCGCCCTCCCGCTCACGTCGGCGGGTGAGAAAAATCCTCTTCCATCGGCGGGTGACACGTGGCTTACGCCGCAGCCATCAAGACAAACACCACCCCCGCCATCGGGACAAACACCACCCCCGCCATCAGAGCAAACTTACCCGCTCCGGCGATGCATCGACTACGCCGTGCAGCACAATGCCCGTCTGTGCAGTGACAGACTGAGTATGGAAGCGGCCATACAGGCCAGAAGAGAAGTTCTCGGAGCGTTCCTGCCCCAGATTTCCGCCTCGGCCGGAGCTGTCCGCAACCTTCAGAAGACCACGGTAGCTATGCCTAACTTCATCGCCTCGATGATGCCGGAATCTATGCGGGACCCGGATGCTCCTAAATATATGACCGTCACTATGGGGATGAACTACAACGCGAACTTCGGTGCCCAGCTCACCCAGCAGCTGCTGAACCTCCAGCTGCTGAATGCCCTGAAGATCGCCCGTCTCGGCGAGGACCTCAGCTCTCTGGGGACTGAAGCCACGACCGTAGAAGTCATCGCCCAGACTGCCTCGCTCTACTTCGGCATCTGCGTGATGAGCATCGGGGCCGAGCTCTTCGACGAGGCCCTTTCCCTTATGGACCGGACCCTCGAGGCGGTCGAAGCGAGCGGCCGGAGCGGTCTGGTGCGCGAAGTGGACATCAAGCAGATAAGGGTGAGCCGCTCCAATCTCGAATCCGAAAGGCAGTCTATGCTTCTGGCTCTGGAAATACAGAAAAACCTCCTCAAACTCCAGATGGGCCTCCCGGTAGAGGAGAGCATAGAACTGGACGCGATGAGCGCGGAAGAGCTTGAAGCCATCGTCCTCTCGAGCGGACAGACCCCGATCGAAATCGAGAGGCTCCTGCCGTACCGTATGTTCAGCAAGCGCCTGCAGATGTCGGAGCGCCAGTACAGAGCCGCCCTCTACGAAACCCTCCCCGTCCTCAGTCTGAGTGCCAACTACGCTCTGAACTATATGGGAGACTCCTTCCGGGGCGAGACCTTCCGGCATTTCCCCGTCTCGGCGGTCTCGCTCAGCCTGCGCGTCCCGCTATTTACCGGATTCTCGAAATCCGCCGGCATAAAGAAAGCGGACATCGAGCGCAAAAAGTCGCAGATTGAGGGCAGAGCGCTGACCGGCTCGCTTTCTATGGCTTACGCCAATGCCAGGGCCTCCCTGGAGCGGAGTCTTGAGACTATGTATTCACAGAAACGCAATTGCGATCTGGCTCTGGAAACGCTCGAGCTCGCAAGCGAGAATTACTCCCAAGGCCTATCTCCGCTTGCGGACCTGCTGAACGCGAATTCGGCCCTCGTCCGCTCGCGCAGCGGCTTCATAAACGCATTGGGCGCGTGCCTGAACGCGCACATAGAATTAAGGAAATCGGACGGAAGCATTAAAGAAATGTATAATTTATGAAAATCTTTACTACATCGGCCATAGCCTTGAGAAGGATGGTGGCGATACTTTCCATAGTTCTGCTCCTCGCAGGGGCAGTGGCGATATTGGCCTCTCACAAAAGCAGGCGGGAGCGAAGCGCAGCCGAAGATCACTCCGTCAGAAACGTGAGCGTATCCACTGTCCAGGTGGAACGCGGACGGATAGCGCTCGCATTCACCGCGAACAGCATCACGCAGCCCGTGCGCGAGCTCAGCTTCACCTCGGACGTCTCCGGCCGCGTCTCGGAAATACTGGTGGAGAAAGGCACTCGGGTGGAGTGCGGCACCGCAGTTCTGACAGTGGATTCCGAGCTGCTGAAAGCTGACTTCACTGCCGCCGAAGCAGCCTGGAAGGCACTGCAGAAAGATCGGGAGCGTCTTTCGCGTTCCCACGCTGCGGGCGGAGTAAGCGAGCAGCAGCTGGATGCCGTCAGCACGCAGCTCATAGCGGCGGAAAGCCGGATGAGCATCAGCCGGCGCAGATACGAAGACGCCACGGTGAAGTCTCCGATCTCAGGCATAGTGAATGAGAGATACGTAGAGACGGGGGCGCTGATAGCGCCCAATTCTCCTCTCTTCGAGATCGTCGATGACAGCCGCGTGAAGCTGCTCTGTCTCATCCCCGATTCGAAGCTGAGCCTCCTTTCGACGGGCAGCGGGGTCACGGCGGCTTCTGCTGACGCTGTTTTCTCCGGAAGGGTGACGCACATCGGCCTCAAGGCCGACAGAAGCCTGCACCACCCTGTGGAGGTCCTTCTGGACAGGGACAGCCGGCTCAGGGCCGGGATGTATCTGAAAGTGACTTTCTGCCCGGAAGACAGCCGCGAAGCCATACTGATACCCCGCAGGGCAGTCTCCGGGAGCGCCGGAGCCGGGGCGGTGGCTTATGTGGCCGGAAACGGCAAGGCCTCCAGGCGCAGCCTTCAGCTCGGGGAAATGATCGGGGACAGAGTGGAAGTCCTCTCAGGGCTGAGCGAGGGCGAGGAGGTCATCCTCTCCGGGCTGATGAACGTCTATGACGGAGCGCAGCTCAAGATGGTCAATGGTTTATAACCCTCGCAGGTAGTCAGAAGACGTGCGGAACAAGCTCCGCCGCCGGGAGTAACCTTCGCAAAAAGAAATGATATGAAAATCTCAGAGATATCCATACGTAGACCCGTCTACGTGACAGTCCTGTTTCTGGTGATAACGATTCTGGGACTGCTGGGCTTCCGTTCTCTCCAGTCGGAACTGATGCCGAAATTCACCCCGCCCACACTTAATGTGACGGCGGTCTATCCCGGAGCATCGCCCACCGAGGTGGAAAGCTCCCTCACGCGCAAGCTGGAAGATGCCCTTTCCTCCCTTCAGGGAGTGGAGTCCCTGCGCTCATTCTCTTTCGAGGGGATGTCTATGGTATTCGTCTCCTTCAGATACGGCACCGACATAGACAAGGCTATGACTGATGCGGGAAACCGCATCTCCGCCGCCAGGGTCCGGATGCCATCCGCGGTCCTGCCCCCTTCCATAAACAAAATCACAGTCGATGACCGGGCCGCCATCACCCTCGCTCTCAGCTCCGGTCTGGAGAGCGGAGACTTCTGCGACCTGGTGGAGCAGAGGATAGTGCCGGAGCTGCTCCGCCTGCGGGGAGTGGCCAAGGTGGACATCATAGGGGAGCAGCCGAGGGAGATTCAGGTAAATCTGGACCTCGATGCCCTGAACGCCCTCGGCATAAGTCCGCTTCAGGTGACCGGAGTCATCCGCTCCGCAAACCTCGACATCCCGACCGGAAGTCTGGCAGACAGGAAGACGCGTACCTCCATACGGCTCGCCGGGAAACTCGGCTCAGTGGAGGAGCTCCGCTCCCTGGTGCTCGTGACCCAGCCTTCGGGAGCGCAGATACGTCTCGGCGATGTCGCGGAAGTGGCCGAACTGCCGAAAGAAGTGAGCAAACTCGCCCGCGTGGACGGGGAAGAGGCCATCCTGCTCAACGTCTTCAAGCAGGGAGATGCAAACGCCATAAGCCTGAGCGACGACATCTCCGCCCTCTCATCCGAGCTGCAGACCACATACGTGGAAGCCGGGCTCGAGATCACGACGGTGTCCGACACTTCGGAGTTCACGAGGGAGTCCGTAAGAAGCGTATTCACGGACCTGCTTCTGGCGATACTGCTTGTGACCGCAGTGATGCTCCTCTTTCTTAACAATATACGCAACGCCCTGATAGTGATGGCTGTAGTGCCCATTTCGCTCATAGGTACCTTCGTAGGGATGCAGCTTTTCGGATTCACGCTGAACCTTATGTCGCTGCTGGGAATGTCGGTAGTCATCGGCGTGCTCGTGGACGACGCCATCGTAGTGATAGAGAACGTGTACCGCCATCTGGAGATGGGAAAACCGCCCGTCAGGGCGACGCTCGACGCGATGCGCGAGATCGGGGGGACAGTGGTGAGCGTCACCATAGTGCTCGTCATAGTCTTCCTGCCGATCGCGCTCACCGAAAGCCTCGTCTCCGACATTCTGAGGCAGTTCTGCGGAGTCATAGTCTTCTCAATCCTGCTCAGCCTGCTCGCGGCGCTCACGCTGGTGCCGCTGCTGATGTCGAGATTCTCCACCCTCGGTGCTTCTGAACATTCCGGCCTCCGTGGCAGGATCACATCCCTCTTCGAGAGGGGAGTGCGGCGTTTCGCGGACAGCGTGGCGGCTCTCCTGTCCTGGTCGCTCGAGCACAAAAAGACAGTCTGCGCCGCCGTCATTGCGCTCACCGTAGCGGTGTGCGCACTCTTCCCTCTGGGATACATCGGCTTCGAGTTTATGCCGGACGTGGACCGCAGCGAGTTTTCCGTGCTGCTGGAGATGCCGAAGGACATCTCCATAGAGGAGTCCTCGAGCTTCGTAGAGAGAGCCGAGGATTGGCTGCTCGGGCAGCCGGAAGTAAAAGGAGTGGTCTCGATGGCGGGTCTGACAAACAGCGAAGGCGAGAGCACGCGGGGAAGCGCGTATCTTGCGGAGCTCGGAGTGAAAATCGTGCCGCCCGCGCAGCGCAGGGAGATGGTCAGCGCATACTCGGCGCGCATCCGGCGCGAGCTGACGGAGTACCTCGTCGATGCCCGCGTGAGGACTTTTCCGGCCTCGCTTCACGGCTCGGCCAATTCCTCTGCGCTCGAGTATGTCATCTGCGGAAGCGTCGCCGATTCCGTGGCGGCATTCGGCGAATACGCCCTCGAAGTGCTGCGCGAGACTCCCGGCACGGTGCAGCAGCAGCTCTCCTCGAGCGGCGGGATGCCGGAAGTGGAGATAGTCGTGGACAGGGACAAGATGTCCTCGCTCGGCTTGTCTGCGGAAACCGTGGGTCTGACGCTCCAGCTCGCCTTCCAGGGGAATACCACCCTGAAGTACGTGCGCGGCGAGTATGAGTACGACATCGACATCCGCGCTGCCGCAGCATTCAGAGACGATATCGACGACCTCGCCGGACTCGTCTTTCTCAATTCCCGTGGCGAGCGCGTCGCGCTCGACCAATTCGCCCGCATCTCCGTCGGCACGGGTCCCGCCCGTCTGGAGCGCTATGACAGGAACCCTTCCGTGACGCTGAGTTCGAACGTGGCCGGGATTTCGCCGGGAGAGGTCTCGCGGCAGTTCCTCGCCGGTGTCCGTGACAGGGCGGCCGAGATGGGCGTCACCGTCACGACCGCCGGGAATATGAAGTCGATGGGGGAGTCGATGGGAGTGCTGACCGGGGCCCTGCTGCTCTCTCTGGTGCTTATCTATCTGGCCCTCACCGTCTTGTACAACAACTGGTCTGACCCCTTCGCCGTGATGTTCTCCATCCCGTTCTCCATACTCGGAGCCATCCTGGCGCTTGCCCTTTCGGGGACATCCCTGAATATCTACGCGATGCTGGGCATAGTAATGCTCGTGGGATTGGTCGCGAAGAACGCCATCCTGCTCGTGGACTTCGCTTCCGTGCGGCTCTCGGAAGGCGGAGAGCTGCGGGAGGCGCTGCTCGATGCGGTGAGGCTCAGAACGAGGCCCATACTTATGACCGCCCTTTCCACCGTCATAGGAATGATTCCCGTCGCGCTCGCCTCCGGCTCGAGCGCGGAGCTCCGAAACGGCATAGGCTGGGTCATCATCGGAGGTATGCTGCTCTCCACCCTGCTTACGCTGATAGTGGTCCCTACCGTCTATAGCCTGCTCCACGGCCGCTGAGGCTGCCCCACCCCACGGTCCCCGAGCTTGTAGAGGGCGGTCGCTGAGGCTGTCGAGGAGCCGTGCTCCACGGCCGCTGAGCCTGTCGAGGGCGCCGAGCTTGAAGAAAAATGCGCAGAATTGCTTAACTTTGACGCTTGACCGGGGGGGCGCTGGCTCCGGAGACGTTTAAGAGGGAGTAGTCTTTTTTTTAGAGTTACTCAAGGATTACTGAACTTTTTCAATCCTCCCCCCCCTTAGGTATGCAAGATACTATGACTAAAGAACAGGAAATACTTATCGCAGCTGAGGAAGAGTTCTTCCGGAGTGGGTACGATGCCGCTTCCACCGCGGTCATCGCAAGGAATGCCGGGGTGACCCACGCGATGGTGAATTACTATTACCGGTCGAAGGAAAAGATCTTTCTCCGGCTGCTCGACAGCAGCGTCGAGCAGCTGCTCGAAAAGATCAAGCCTCTTATGAAGGCGGACGGGGACTTTGTGGAACTCTCCTCGGAAACCGCCCTCGCCCTTTACGACTTTTTCCTCACCAAACGCAAACTCCCTTTCCTGCTGCTCGATGTGGCCCGCACCCATCCGGAGTTCCTCAGGCACTACCGGGAAGCGGTGGCGACCGTCTGTGCGGACAGCATCAGGCGGCACTCCGCCTATCTGCGGGAGCAGATTCAGAAAGGGAAGGTCGCCGAGTGCAGCGTAAACGACATCTTCGATACGGTCATCTCGCTCGCCCTGAGCCCGTTCCTTAATATGCCAATGCTCGAGAATGTCCTCGGCCTATCCCCGCAGCAGATCGAGGACTACCTCGCCGCCCACCGCGCCGAAATCCCCCGCATCATCCGCTCCCGCTACCTGCGCTGACTCCTGCGCTGACATCCGGCCGGCGGACCTGCGGTTGACCGGTCATCGCTCCTCCGTCCCGCCGGTGCGTCGGGATGACGGTCTGCAGGTAGCGGATGCCGCGCTTGTGGGCCTCACCAGTCGTCTGAGCGGAACGGGAAGGCCGGGAGGTTCATAGAGCCGGTGAGGTTGCCGACCTGGAAATCCCGGAAGCAGTAGCGCACGGCCACAGGAGACGGAACCTGCTCACAGGTGACCACTACCGAATATTCCTTGCGCTCGGCCCGGGCCGGATAGAAGACCCTGTCTTCGCCCGCCAGCTCGAAGCCGACGATGTCGTGCCACGGACTCAGCCCGTCATAGGCGGTGTTCGTGAAATTCACAGTCACGGTATCCCCCGAAATCTCGATATCCTTATAGATCGGTCCCTCGCAGGCGAGAGCCTCCATACCATAGTTTCTGTTCAGGGCCAGCAGGGCGAGACGCTCTCCCACCTGCCTCTTCTGACAAGGGTGTATCTGATCCTTCTCGTAAGGATAGGCCAGGTCGTTCGTGCAGATTATTCCGCTGTGCGGAATTATCTGAGCGGCCTTCCTCTGAGCCTCGCGGATGCGCGCGCCGGAAGTCCCGTCGCCGCCGTAGAGCCAAGGCGCGAGCTCCACCTCATAGAAAGGCAGCTCCGGATCCCCCCAGAGTTCTCTCCAGATCTTCACCATAGTGGCGAGCCTCTCCGGATAGTACTGCGGCAGCCCCGCGTTAGTCTCTCCCTGATACCAGATGAAACCCTTTACCGTATAGTGGCCGACCGGGTGAATCATAGCGTTATACATCACATAGGGCGAAGTGAAGTGATACCATCCCCCCTCGGTGATGACCGGTTCGCACGAGCCGTCCGGGATGGTGGAAGGCGGATAGGAGTGCACGACCTCCTTCGGCAGCCAGCTCTCCACAGAGGAGCCTCCCCAGTTGCAGGAGACGATGCCTACCGGCACGTCCAATGCGGCGTTCAGCGCCGTGGCGAAATACCAGGCCGTGGCGGAAATGTCCTTTGCCGTGACGGGGGAAGTCTCCACCCACTTGCCTTCCACAAACTCCTGAGGCTCAGGGCTCCCGGTCTTCGGGATCTTTAAGCAGCGCACCTTCCCCTTCCACTCTCCGGCCCGGAGAATGGTCTCGGCCGCGCCCTCCACAGGGCAGCTGTTGAAACCGATGAGGGGCATTTCCATATTGGATTGGCCGCCGGCCAGCCAGACTTCGCCTATGAGCACGTCGTGCAGTGTCACGCTGCTCTCCTTGTCGGAGATGGTGATGGTCTGAGGCTCATAGCTCGCCTTCGGGGTGTCGACGGCGAGGAGCCAGCGCCCCTGCGCGTCTGCGGTGATGCTGCAGCAGGTCTTGCTCCAGGAAAGCTTGACTGTGACCTTGGAATTGGCCGCGGCGCGGCCCCAGAGATTGACGGCTGTCTGCTGCTGGAGGATGCAGTAGTCGCCAAGCTGCTCCGGAAGCGTGATCCGGGCGGAGGCGGACACGGCAGCGAGCAGAAGTGACGCAGCTGTGCCGAAAAGTACTGAAGATTTGAGTGTCATATTATGATGGTTATTGGATTCTTTCTTCTTATGTGGTTATGGCTGCCGGACTCTCTCGATGACTTCCAGACACATCCGGCTGTTGTGGTACGGGCACTTCCAGAAGCCGGCCTTGTCATCGGCGGTGTTTGTGCTGCCGTCGGCTCTGAGCGACCAGAACCACTCTCCGCCCGCCGTGTCCACAAGATGGTCGCGGATGAAGTCCCAGGTCGCGCAGGCTTTCTCCAGAGCCTGCCGCTCGCCGGTCAGCTGATAGAGGTTCAGGTAGCCCACGACGGCTTCGGCCTGCACCCACCAGTGCCTGTCCGCATCGATGGAGCCGCGGCTGCGGTCCATTTCATACATAAGTCCCGCGCCGGGGACGTAGCCCTCAGTGGCGGCGGCCGCGATCTTCACGATGTCAGGCAGCAGCGCTCCGGTGTCCTCTCCGATCACGGAGGCGGCCTCGTACAGCAGCCAGGAGGCTTCTATGTCGTGCCCGTAGGAAACCATATCCCTGCGGCTGTTCCAGCTGTCGTCGAAAAAGAGCTGCAGATGGCCGCTGCGCCTATCCATAATCTTCTCCCGGAAGATGAAGAGCAGATTTCTGATGCGCTCTCTCAGACCTTCGTCGGGCCAGATGCGGTAGAGTGCCGTATATGGCTCTATGATATGGAGATGGGTGTTCATAGTCTTGCGCTCGTTCGCGTCCTTTTCGCTGAGGCGCATATCCGCTATGGGCGACCAGTCGCGGGCGAGGGCCTCGATGTAGCCGTTGTTCTCGGGATCGAAACTGTGCTGCTCGATGTCGCGGTAGAGTGATACGGCCAGATCCTTTGCCTGCGCATCAGAAGTGGCGCGCGCATATTCGCTCAGACCGTAGATGGCGAAGCCTATGGCGTAGAACTGCTTCTTCGTGTCGAGCGGACGGCCCTGGGCGTCCAGGCTCCAGTACACTCCTCCGAACTCCCGGTCATAGAAGCGCCCGGCTATCTCGCGGAATGCCAGGGTGGCGCTCCGCAGGTATTCCGGCCGACCCAGAACGCGGTAAGCCGCAGAAAAGGCCCAGAGGATGCGCGCGTTCAGTATCGCTCCTTTCGGGGCTGACGGGTCTTCGGCGCCTTCGCCCGAGATGCGTCCGAGAAAGCCCCCGTTCACGCTGTCCTGGAAGCGTGCTGTCCAGAAGGGGAGGATATTGTCCGTCAGATTCGACAGTACTTCCTGACGAAGACGGAGAAGATCAGTTTCGCTGTGCATAAAGAATCGGTTTGAGCCCCGAAGTTACTTCAAACTCCGAAGAAAAGGAATCCGCAGCAGAAAAATAATTAAAGAAAGTCATCAAAGTATCAGTATTTTTTATAGTTTTGCAAAACCAAGGAATGACATATCCGGAATTCCTCAGAACGACTAAAACAGATAACCCCTATGAGCGAAGTACTGACCGAAATAACTCAGTTGTCCGACCTGGACTGTTTCTACATTGCTGAGCGTCATAAGACAGAATTCACCTATCCCCTTCACCGCCACAGGGAGTTCGAGCTGAATTTCATCGAGCACGGAGCCGGAGTCCGCAGGATAGTGGGCGACAGCATCGAGACTGTGGGCGACTATGACCTGGCGCTTATCGGGGCCGAGAATCTCGAGCACGTCTGGGAGAACGGAGTCTGCGACAGTCCTGATATCCGCGAGATCACCATCCAGTTCGCCCCCGACTTTCTGGGAGACAAAATACTGGGAAAGAATCAGTTCGACTCCATACGCAAGATGCTGAAGGCGGCCGAGCACGGTCTGAGCTTCCCGCTGGACAGCATAATGCGGGTTTACCACCATCTGGACACGCTCGCTTCCGACCCGGACCATTTCAGCCAGTTCCTCAAGTTTATGTCCATCCTGAACGAGCTTTCCAAGGGGGAGTACAAGAGACTGGCCAGCAGCTCTTTCGCCCATTCTTCCAGAAATCAGGAAAGCCGCCGCGTGACCAAGGTGAAGCAGTACATAAACGACCACTACGCGGAGGACCTCCGCCTCGACAATATGGCGGCCCTCGTCGGGATGAGCCCGTCCGCCTTCAGCCGCTTCTTCAAGATGCGGACTGGCAAGTCGCTGAGCGACTACATTCTGGACATCCGTCTGGGCTATGCTGCCCGTATGCTCGTGGACTCCACCAGGAACATCTCCGAAATCTGCTACGAGAGCGGATTCAATAACCTTTCGAACTTCAACCGCATCTTCAAGTCCAAGCGCGGTTCCACCCCGCGCGATTTCCGTGCGCTATATAAGAAAAACAAGATAATAGTATGATCACCAGAAAGAAATTCTTCCTCGGCCTCGCGCTCGCATTGTCGCTGACGGCCTGTTCCGGCAGCGGCGAACCCGCATTCTGGAACGTCACAGATTCCCGTTTCTACAAGGGTACAGAGGGTCCGTATTATTACATAGGCACGAATATGTGGTATGGCCCGCTCCTCGCCTCGGATACTTATGCGGCTGACCCTGAGCGTCTTGCTGCGGAGCTCGACTCGCTCAAGGCTATCGGTATGACGAATCTCCGCGTGCTTGTGGGCGCGGACGGGAGCGAGGGCGTGTACTCGAAGGTCGAGCCTACGCTCCAGAAGGCCCCGGGCGAGTACGACGAGAACGTCTTCGTGGGACTCGACCGTTTCCTCGTGGAACTGGGCAAACGTGATATGTCTGCCGTTCTCTACCTGAACAACGCCTGGGAGTGGTCAGGCGGCTTCGGCCAATACCTCGAGTGGGCCGGTGTCGGGAAAGCGCTCAGCACCGTGGATGCCAACTGGCGCGAATACTGCGAGCGGAACTCGCAGTTCTCCACTAATGCCATGGCTCAGGAGATGTTCGCGGATCACGTAAGGGCTGTCGTCTCGCGCGTGAACACCGTCACAGGCAAGCCGTATTCGCAGGATCCGGCGATTTTCTCCTGGCAGATATGCAACGAGCCGAGATTCTTCCTCGCGCAGGACGACATCCGCGAGGGATTCATCGACTGGCTCTATTCCACCGCCGCCCTCATCAAGTCCATCGACCCGAACCATATGGTCTCCTCGGGAAGCGAGGGCAGTTTCGGCTGCGAGGTGGAGATGGATACCTTCATAAGGCTGCACCGGTGTCCGGACATCGACTATCTCACTATGCATATCTGGCCTCTCAACTGGTCCTGGGTCACGAAAGATACTCTCAAAGAGGATCTTCAGAATGCTCTGGACTACACTGATGAATACATCGCCGCCCATATCGAGGCCGCCGAAACCGTGGGCAAGCCTCTGGTGCTGGAGGAGTTCGGCTTCCCGCGTGACGGTTTCGCCTTCGCCAAGGGCACTGCGGTATCGCTGCGCGACTGCTATTACGCGAACGCCTTCTCCCGGCTTCTAAAGTCAGCGCAGGAAGGCGGAGTATTCTCAGGCATCAATTTCTGGACCTGGGGCGGTCTCGCCGGGCAGAATCCCGAGCACATAATGTGGCAGAAGGGGGATGACTACTGCGGCGACCCGGCGCAGGAGCAGCAGGGCCTGAACTCCGTGTATCTGAGCGACAGGAGTACCATAGAGCTTATCCGCGACTACTGCCGCCGCCTGGCGACGTGTAAGGAATAACCGTTTACACCTCAATACCTGACGAAGCAGCGGGAAAGCACCCCCCTCCCGGCATCCGCAGAAAGTAAAAGAACTATAAATACATACAAATGTCTAAAATCAAACTGTCTGAAAAGATCGGCTATGCTCTGGGCGACGCCGCCGCCGGCGGCATCACCTGGAAGATAATGTCGATCGCCTTCCCTCTCTTCTTTACGAACGTATTCGGCCTCACCTTCGCGGACGCGGCCACTCTGATGCTCGTCGCGAGACTTTTCGACGTGGTGACCGACCCTCTTATGGGCAGCCTTGCTGACCGCACGCAGTCCCGCTGGGGCACCTACCGTCCATGGATCATCTTCGGGGCCGTGCCTTTCGGGCTCATCTTCGCGCTCCTGCTCTTCACTCCAGACCTGGGGATGACGGGGAAGCGCATCTATGCCTACACCCTCTATCTTCTGATGATGGCTGTATATACTATGGTGAACGTGCCTTACGGCTCGCTGCTCGGCGTTATGACCGACGATGACGACGAGAAGAACCGCTTCTCCTCCTTCCGTATGGTGGGAGCCTATGCTATGGGCTTCGTGACTCTGCTCTCCTTCCCATATCTGCAGAAGATGGTGGGCGGAAGCGAGGCGCACCAGTACGCGGTGGTGGCGGCCATCTACGGCGGTCTCGCCACGGTTATGACCCTCGCCTGCGGTCTGCTGACCAGGGAACGCCTCAAGCCGGTGCGCGCCGACAAGTTCTCCTTCAAGCAGTTCGCCGACCTCTTCAGGAACAAGCCGTGGATCTATCTCACCCTCATAGGCATCTGCACGAACTTCTTCAACGGCTTCCGCTATGCCGTGGCCGGCTATATGTTCACCTACTGTCTGGGCGGCGACATCACCTTCAACAGGCTGATCATAAACTACACGGTCTTTATGACCTTCGGTGAGCTGACCTGTATGGTCTTCGGCGCCGTTTCGCCTTGGTTTACCAGAAAGGTAGGGTCGAAAAAGAAAGCCTTTATGCTCGCGGCGCTGATCTGCCTCGTCACCTCTGTCGCCTTCTTCTTCATCCCTATGCGTCCTTCTTCCATATATCTGATGATAGCCCTTGTAGTTCTCACATCCGTCGGGATCGGACTCTATTCTCCGCTTCTGTGGTCGATGTATTCAGATGTGGCCGACTATGCCACTCAGAAGAACGGAACCTCCTCCACCGGTCTCATCTTCTCCTCCGGAACTATGGCCCAGAAGCTCGGGACTGCCGTCTCAGGCTCTCTCGTGGCTCTTTTCCTCGGCCTCGCCGGAGCCAGGACCATACTGGACGATATGGGAAGCTCCATCGTGGACCCGGCCTCCATCACGGATTCCGTGCTCACTATGATATGGGCCATCTTCTCCGTAATCCCGGCCGGCATCGCCCTCATAATGCTGGTGCTCACCTATCTGTATCCTATAAAGAAATAAGGGCGCAGCGCAGTCTGAAACGGGGAGAGCCGGCAAGGTTGCTCCCCGTTTTTTGTGTACCCCGCTTCCCGAAGCCCCGCAGTGCAGCGTAATATGACAAAAATGTTAGGTAATTCCCCTTAATTCGCATATCTTTGCGCTATGATAGCACAAGACCGGATAAAAGACCTCCACACGCGCATCAGCGCACTGCACGACTGCCTCTGCATCGAGGATAAACGCAGTCAGGTGAGCGCTCTGGAACTCCAGACTCAGGCCCCGGACTTCTGGAACGATCCGAAGTCCGCAGAGGCGTTCCTCAAGCGTATGAATCTCGTGAAGTCCTGGGTGACGGACTACGACGCGGCCAGAGCGGCAGCGGACGACCTGGATGTGCTGTACGAATTCGCCGCTGAGAGCGGCGCGGGCGAAGAGACGGAGACGGAGGAGTCCCGCGAGCTCGCCGGTGCCTTCGAGGATGCCACCCGGAAGGTCGAGGCCCTGGAGCTCCGCAATATGCTGGGTGCGGAAGGGGACAACCTCGGAGCGGTCCTGACGATAAACAGCGGCGCGGGCGGCACGGAGGCCAATGACTGGTCTGCGATGCTGCTTCGTATGTACCTCCGCTGGGCCGAACGCAACGGCTACAGGACCTCCGTGACCGAGATGGTGGACGGCGACGAGGCGGGCATCAAATCCACCACGGTGGAGATAGAGGGCGACTACGCCTACGGCTATCTCAAGGCCGAGAACGGCGTGCACCGCCTGGTGCGCATCTCTCCCTTCAACTCCCAGGGCAAGCGCCAGACGACCTTCTCCTCCGTATTCGTATATCCCCTCGTGGATGACAGCATAAACATAGAGATAAAGGATTCCGACCTGGAGTGGGACACCTTCCGCAGTGGCGGACACGGCGGCCAGAACGTGAACAAGGTCGAGACCGGCGTGCGCGTAAGGCATCTTCCGACCGGCATCGTAGTGGAAAACACCGAAGGCCGCACCCAGATAGGCAACAAGGAGAACGCCCTGCGCATCCTCAAGTCGCGTCTCTACGACCTGGAGCTGCGCAAGCGTCAGGAGAAGCAAGCCGAGCTCGAGGGCCAGAAGAAGCGCATCGAGTGGGGCTCGCAGATCCGCTCGTACGTGCTGCACCCGTACAGGATGGTGAAAGACCTGCGCACCGGCTACTCGACCGCCGACACCCAGGGCGTGCTCGACGGCGACCTGAACGAGTTTATGCGCCGCCTGCTGATGCAGCAGGGAAGCGGCAGCTCCGTCCCCGTGGAAGACATCGACTGAGCGGCCGGCTCCGCCGTCCAATCCCCCAAGACATTTAACATTCATAACAATATGGCAGAATTCAAATATGCACCGATGTTCCAGCTCGGCCCGGATGTGACTGAGTATTACAAGATTCCAGGTTCTGAGAAACTGGTCAGCGTTTCTGACTTCGAAGGCCACCCGATTCTGAAGATAGAGGAGGAAGCCCTCAGCCTTATGGCCCGCACGGCTTTCCGCGACGTGTCCTTCCTTCTGCGCCGCTCCCATAATGAGCAGGTGGCGAAGATACTCCACGACCCGGAGGCTTCGGAGAATGACAAGTACGTGGCCCTCACTTTCCTTCGCAACGCTGAAGTGGCCGCAAAAGGCAAGCTCCCGCTCTGTCAGGACACAGGCACCGCCATCGTGCACGGCGAGAAGGGCCAGCAGGTCTGGACCGGCGGCTGCGATGAGGAGGCCCTCTCTCTGGGAGTGTACAAGACCTACACCGAGGAGAATCTCCGCTACAGCCAGAATGCCCCTCTGGATATGTACAGGGAAGTGAACACCAAGTGCAACCTCCCGGCCCAGATAGATATAGAGGCCTGTGAGGGTATGGAGTACCGTTTCCTCTGTGTCACCAAGGGCGGCGGAAGCGCGAACAAGACCTATCTCTATCAGGAGACCAAGGCCCGCATCCAGAACCCGGGGACTCTCGTTCCTTTCCTCGTGGAGAAGATGCGCAGTCTCGGTACTGCGGCCTGCCCTCCTTACCATATCGCTTTCGTGATTGGCGGAACATCCGCCGAGAAGAATCTGCTTACGGTGAAGCTCGCGAGCACGCACTACTATGACGCGCTTCCGACGACCGGCGATGAGACGGGCCGCGCCTTCCGCGACGTGGAGCTAGAGGAGCAGCTGCTGGAGGAGAGCCGCAAGATCGGTCTCGGCGCGCAGTTCGGCGGCAAGTATATGGCGCACGATGTCAGGGTGGTACGGCTTCCGCGCCACGGTGCGAGCTGCCCTATAGGTCTGGGCGTGAGCTGCTCGGCCGACAGGAACATCAAGTGTAAGATAGACAGGGACGGCGTCTGGATCGAGAAGATGGACGACAAGCCTTACGAACTCATCCCGGAGGAGCTCCGTGCGGCGGGCGAGGGAGAGGCCGTGAAGGTGGATCTGAACAGGCCTATGCGCGAAGTCTGCGCGCAGCTGAGCAAGTATCCGGTCAGCACACGTCTGAGCCTTAACGGCACCATCATAGTGGGGCGCGACATCGCGCACGCCAAGCTCAAGGCAAGGCTCGATTCCGGTGAAGACCTTCCGCAGTATATGAAAGACCATCCGATCTACTACGCCGGTCCGGCGAAGACTCCTGCAGGTATGCCTTGCGGCTCTATGGGACCTACCACGGCAAATCGTATGGACCCTTATGTGGACGAGTTCCAGTCGCACGGCGGTTCGCTGATTATGCTCGCCAAGGGCAACCGCACTCAGGCGGTCACCGATGCGTGCCGCAAGCACGGCGGCTTCTACCTCGGCTCCATCGGCGGCCCGGCCGCCATCCTGGCTCAGAACAATATCCGCAGCATCGAGTGTGTGGAGTATCCTGAGCTCGGAATGGAGGCGATATGGAAAATCGAAGTCGTGGATTTCCCGGCGTTCATACTCGTGGATGACAAGGGCAACGACTTCTTCAAGCAGTTGGGACTATAGGATTGGACGCCGGGGCGTGCGAAGCACGCTTCGGCGGCCTTTCAGATTGACTGAGTAACTCTTATGGAAACTCCTTTCGTGTATGACAGGTACGTCACCGGCAAGAATTTCATAGGGCGGCGCAGCGACAGTATGGCTCTGGCGAATCTGCTGTCCGCCGGCGAGAATGTCTGCATCTATGAGCCTCCCAAGAGCGGAAAGATGTCGCTGGTGGAGCAGACTCTCTTCAATATGCGCGTCCGGGGAGAGCATTTTCTGGTCGCCGAGGTGGATCTGCTGGATGTGAGAAGCTGCGAGGCTCTGCTCAGACGCTGGGCCGGCGCCGTGATACGCTGTTTCGCCGCGACGCCCGGGGAGTACGCCGAGCTCGCCCGGACTTATCTCGCGGGCAGCCATCTGGTTTTCGATGAGGAGGCCTATCTGCTCCGGGACGAGGTGATTTCTGTCTCTGGAGAGCCGGATGAGGGTGACATAAGAGCCGCAGCGATGCTTCCTTATTCTCTGGCGCAGGGAGTTCCTTCGGGTGCCGGACAGGGGCTGCCGGAAGGGGGAGCCGCTGCGATGCATCCTCACTCTCTTTCGCAGGGAGGTGAGCCGCGCCTTGTCGTTCTGGTGAGCGAGTTCCAGAACATAGAGTTCTGTCCTGAGGGTGAGAGGGTTTTCAAGGTGCTGGAGTCTGTTTTCAGCTCCGTGTCCGATTCGGGTTTGAACAAGGCCTGCCAGATGATACTGTGCGGCTCGAGGGTGAATGCTATGAAGGAGATTTTCGAGCACCGCAAGTTTTTCTACCGTCAGGTGGAGCATCTGCCGCTGCAGAAAGTGGAAGAGAAGGAGATTATCGACCACATCATCAAGGGTTTCCTTGCGAGCGGCAAGGTGATTGACCGCAATCTTCTCTATGGCGTGTGCCGGCTTTTCGACAACAATCTCTGGTACATAAATCACTTCACGTCCATCTGCGATTCGCTTTCGAAGGGCTACATAATGGAGCCTGTCCTCCTCGATGCTCTGGAGATGCTGCTCTCTGTTCACGAGCCTCGCTTCATCGCGGCGATGGACAGCCTGACCACCTTCCAGGTGAACCTTCTGCGGGCCGTGGTGGAAGGGCATACCAAATTCAGCAGCTCTGAGGTCATCGCCCGCTATGGGCTGAATTCTTCAGCCAATGTGCGCCGTCTCAAGGACGCTCTCTGCAAGAAGGAGATACTGACCTTCGATGAGCGGGACGAGCCTTCCATACTGGACCCGCTCTTCAAGTACTGGGTGATGAAGAAGTACTTCCGTATGAAAGTGGAGCTGTAGGGGGGCGGTCCTTTCGGCCGCTGAGCCTGTCGAAGCGAGTTTGCCTCTCGCTGCCCCATGCTCGGGCATCCCGCCGCCGGGCGGCCAGCGCGGCCCGGCAGGCCCTGCGGACGCAAACTTCCACGTCATTGCCGGCCTGCTCTCCACGTCATTGCCGGCCCCGACCGGCAATCTCTTCCCTCCCGCCAGCAAAAGACGCCCGATCAGGTCGGGCGTGACGAAACCGTCATTGCCGGCCCCGACCTTTACGTCATTGCCGGTCTGCACTTCACGTCATTGCCGGCCCCGACCGGCAATCTGCCCCTCCCGCCAGCAAAAGACGCCCGATCAGGTCGGGCGTGACGAAACCGTCATTGCCGGCCTGCTCTGTACGGCCCTCTACGGCATCCGTCCCGTCCAGTAGGGAGCGTTTTCGGCCATTTTCACTCCCTACTGGATTCCCCACCTGCCTTAGCAGCCTATCAAATTGTGGGTAGGCGCATCGAGATGTGCAAATTAATGAGAAACGTACATCTCGATGTACTTTTGCGCCTCGAGATGTGCACTTGAAACGTTATCCGCACATTTCGATGCACCGAATGAGTTTCGGTGAGAATCCTCTCTATTCCGTCATCGTCCAGCTGATTGCGAACGTCATCAATGGCACGAAGCTGAACGAGAACCCGACTAGATTCGTTATAGAGGGCAGCGATGTGGATGCAGAAAAGGCCGAGCAGGACAAGTGGGAAAACCTTGCCTTAGAGTATCATAAATTGCACCCGGAAGTGATACTCGCTATTAGCGATGAGTCCGGAATAGGCTTCTTCACGTTCAAAGACGCATATAACTTCCTGGAGTGGGCGAAGGAGCAGTCAGCGAAGAAAGAGAGTCCGGTTAAAAGCGCTTTTGTGCAGCATATCGGGCAGTTTTCAAGTCCTGAACTGGAAGAAATCGCAAAGAGGTATATAGAAAAGCAGAAGGGTTCGTCCAAAAAGGAGGATTATGAAGAGTTTGCCAAGGCCGCACGGTCCTGGCAGGACATCATCACGCTGATTGAACGCAGTCGGGCGAGGTTAGAATATACTGTTGAGGATGCGCTTCAGTCCATCATAGACGCTGCTAAAGCCGACGGGACATATATGAAGGCGCCTAATGGTAAGCCAAGCAATCTGAATGAGCGGCAGTGGGCGATGGTGCGTACGCCGCAGTTCAAGCAGTGGTTCGGCGATTGGGAGAAGGCCGCGCGCATAGAGAAGCTGCGGGGAAGCGAACCTGTGGAGATTACGGGCGAGGAGATAGAGATAACCGATGATTTCCGCCAAAACAAGAAGAATGCCCTTGCGTATGGTAAAGGGTTGCAGGGTGCGTATACAAATGCAGATACTGGCAATACAATCCAGCTACAGCGTGGACGTAAGAATGGCGGTTTGAATGAGGTTCTTCAACATAACTATAAGGATGTGGAACACATTCAAAGTATTGCTGCTATCCCTCAAATCATAGAGAAGTCGGTGTATGTTGACAGCGAAGAGAATAGGGATGTGGCCAAGAATCCGAATGTGTCGGAATATCAGCATTATGTATGTGGTCTGCGAATTGGTGGCGAGGACTATACAGTGCTGTCTGCTATTGCCGTAGATAAGGACGGTAATCGCTATTATGATCACAACCTTACCCATATAGAAAAAGGAAAACTGCTTGACCAAATTAATGACCAAGCAGTAAACGGGGAGAGTTTTGGCACAACGCCCGGAACGAATCCTACTACTCTCAACGGGAACAAAGGTAAGAAACTTGTTTCTATCCTGCAAACAAATTCGTCGAAAGTTGTGGACGGGAACGGCGAGCCGATGGTGGTGTATCACTACACAGATGCAAAATTTACAGTTTTCGACCGCAAGAATATAGGGGCAAACACCTTTGGCAACGCAGCAGATATCAATTATGCCGCAACCGCAACGGTTGGGACGTGGTTCACAAGCAATAACCAACAACCTTCCGATATGGGGCTTCCAATGGAACTGTTCTTGGATATCCGTAATCCGAAAAAATATTCTTCACTTGAGCATCTTGCTGAATACCTTGGTGACTTTATCAGCGAAGAAGCCAGAGGGGCCTATGATGAAGATTGGAGTGATGTTCAAGGAATAATTGATGGAGGTCTGGCATTCCAAGATGAAGCCAAGGATGATGGATATGATGGACTTGCATTGGAAGACGAAGAGTTTGGGGGCATATCTTATGTGGCATTCTCTCCCAACCAAATCAAGAGTGCGACTGACAATATCGGCACGTTCGATGCGAACAATCCGGATATAAGGTATTCTATAGACGAGATGGATGCCGATTACTTTGAAGCCATAGACAACGGAGACCTTGAGAGTGCACGTCAGCTCGCATATGACACTATTTTGCAGTTGCTTTCGGATGCAGGCATCTCTGTCGAGGAGATTTCGAATGAAGCGATGAGGCGGCTGGCAGAGAACTCGGAGTTAAAAGAGAAAATGCTTGATACCGCGCTACCGGAGGACGAATCCTCTTTCAAAGGCACTGTCGTATCAAGCACTTCGGGAGTAAAGGTACTAAATAATCTGGATAATGCAATATCTGAATATGAGAATAAGGACTATTCGTCCAAAAACTTCCTCGGAGACGCAGCCGTCGCTTTGGGTGCGACAAAGCACGGGAGCAACAGCCAATACGCCACTTTCGAGGCAAAGAACGGAGAAATAGTCACCATTCGTCTCTCCGACCATAATGCCAAGGTTTCCA
>CAVDFQ010000030.1:0-21312 GCA_963608065.1 bacterium | reverse complement strand
CCACGACCTCCGGATTATGAATCCGACGCTCTAACCAGCTGAGCTACCCCGCCATCATAACCCCTGACGGGGCAGATTTGTTGAGATAGAAGGATTCGAACCCTCACTGACAGAGCCAGAATCTGTAGTGCTACCATTACACCATATCTCAGTGCGTATGTCAAAGCCCCCAAGACTTTTTGGGGAGTGCAAAGTTAGTACAGTTTTAGAAATATACCAAAAATATTGGGATTTTTCTTCTTGTTTGTTTCGAAGCCCCTGATGGAGCGCAGCGACGCGGGGGAGACTGTAGGGAGAGCGGTCCCCCCGGTGAATGGACGAGCGCCGCTATCGCAGCAGCAGCGCGACGGCCCATACTTCGCAGCCTTCTCCACGTCCCACGAAGCCGAGACGCTCGGTAGTGGTGGCCTTCACGCTCACCCTTTCAGTATCTATCCCCAGGACAGAAGCGAGAGTGGAGCGCATCGCGGGGACGTATTGGCCGATTTTCGGCCGCTGGAGAGCGATGGTGATGTCGATATTCGCCACGCTCCAGCCGCGCTCCGAGACCATATCGCGCACGCGGGAGAGCAGAATCTTCGAGTCGATGCCCGCGAATTCGGAGCTGCTGTCCGGGAAGTGCTTCCCTATGTCGCCGAGCGCGAGTGCTCCGAGCAGCGCGTCGCACAGAGCGTGGACGGCGACATCCCCGTCCGAGTGCGCCACGAACCCCGAAGGAGCTTCGATGCGCACGCCGCACAGCCACATCGGCAGGCCTTCGGCCAATGCGTGCACATCATAGCCCTGTCCTATGCGTATGTCGTTTATTCCCATTCTATAGTTGCAGGCGGTTTCGAGGAGATGTCGTAGACTACGCGGTTCACCCCGCGGACCTTGTTGATGATGGAGTTCGATATCTCCGCGAGAAAGTCGTAAGGCAGATGCACCCAGTCGGCGGTCATCGCGTCGGTCGAGATGACGGCACGAAGCGCCACGGTGCTTTCATAGGTCCTTTCGTCCCCCATCACGCCCACGCTCTTCACCGGGAGAAGTATCGCTCCCGCCTGCCAGATGGCATCGTACAGCGTGCGGGCCTCGATGGACGGGTCGGAGGCGGAACGGACACTGCCCCCTTCGGCTCCGGCGAGTGCCTTCACGGCTTCGGGATGCTCACAGAGCACGTAGGAACGCAGACCTCGGATGAAGATGTCGTCAGCCTCGCGCAGCACGGAGAGTTTCTCCTCCGTGACCTCGCCCAGAATGCGGATGGCGAGCGACGGGCCGGGGAAAGGATGGCGGCCGATGAGCTCGTCCTTTATGCCGAGGGCACGTCCCACGCGGCGCACTTCGTCCTTGAAGAGCATACGCAGAGGCTCTATTATCTTGAGATTCATCTCCTTGGGCAGACCGCCCACATTGTGGTGGCTCTTGATGGTGGAGGACGGACCGTTCACGGAGGAAGACTCTATCACGTCAGGATAGATGGTGCCCTGAGCCAGAAAGCGTGCGCCATCTATGCCTTTCGCCCACTTGTCGAAGGTCTCCACGAAGAGGCGGCCGATGATCTTGCGCTTCTTCTCGGGCTCGGTCACGCCGGCGAGGGCGGAAAGGAACTCCGCCGAAGCGTCTGCTCCTATGACATTCAGCCCCATATCCTTATATGAAGCGAGCACATCCTCGTACTCGTTTTTGCGCAGCAGACCGTTATTTACGAAAATGCAGGTCAGGCGGCTGCCTATGGCCCTGTGCAGCAGCACTCCGGCTACTGTGGAATCCACGCCGCCGCTCAGTCCCAGGATCACCTTGTCGTCGCCCGTTCTGGCGCGGATGTCGGCGAGGGTCGTCTCTATGAATGAAGCCGGAGTCCAGTCACCGCGACAGCCGCAGATGCCGAAAGCGAAATTGGCGAGCATACGCGAGCCTTCCGCCGTGTGGAAGACCTCCGGGTGGAACTGTACCGCGTAGGTGCTCTCGCCTCCGATGCGGTACGCGGCGTTCACCACGTCGTCGGTCGAGGCTATGACCACGCCGCCCTGCGGCAGGCGTGAGATGCTGTCACCGTGTGACATCCAGACCTGCGAGCGCTCGGCCACCCCCTTCAGAAGCGGACAGTCCTTCTCCACGACACGGAGCAGCGCACGGCCGTATTCGCGGGCGAGCGAGGCATCGACCTCGCCACCGCCCGAATAGGCGAGATACTGTGCGCCGTAGCAGATGCCGAGCAGCGGGAAATGCCCTCTGATGGCACTCAGGTCCGGGTGCGGAGCATTCTGCTCGCGCACGGAGAACGGGCTGCCCGACAGAATCACGCCCTTGACGCTGCCGTCGAGTGCGGGTATCTTGTCGTAAGGGTAGATCTCACAGAATACGTTCAGCTCCCTGAGCCGCCGCCCTATGAGCTGGGTGACCTGGGAGCCGAAGTCGAGTATGATTATGCGTTCCATCAGTCTTCTCTTCTGGAATAGTTCGGTGTTTCCTTGGTGATGGTGACGTCGTGCGGGTGATTCTCGATGACACCGTTCGAGGTGATGCGGACGAATTTCGCATTCTTCTTCAGATGCTCGATATCCGGCGCTCCGCAGTAGCCCATACCGGAACGCAGGCCTCCCACGAGCTGATATACCGTTTCCTGAAGAGTCCCCTTATAAGGAACCCGTCCCACGATGCCTTCCGGAACGAGCTTGCTGGTATTGGCCACGCCGTCCTGGAAATAGCGGTCGGAAGAGCCTGCACGCATAGCGTCGATGGAGCCCATCCCCCGGTAGCTCTTGAACTTGCGTCCGTTGTAGATTATGGTCTCGCCCGGGGCTTCCTCAGTGCCTGCGAAAAGCGATCCGCACATCACCGTGTCGCCTCCGGCTGCGAGAGCCTTGACCATATCGCCCGAGTAGCGCAGACCTCCGTCGGCTATCACCGGGACTCCGGCCGGAGCAGCCACGCTCGCCGCATCGAAGATGGCTGTCAGCTGAGGCACGCCCACACCCGCCACGATACGGGTGGTGCAGATGGAACCCGGGCCTATGCCGACCTTCAGGCCGTCAGCTCCGGCATCGATGAGATAGCGGGCCGCGTCTGCGGTGGCGATATTGCCGATGACCACGTCCAGACCCGGATAAGTGGCCTTTATGAGCTTCATAAGGTCCACGACCCTCTTGCTGTGTCCGTGCGCGGAATCCAGCACGACCGCATCCACGCCCTCGTTCACCAGTGCGGTGACTCTTTCCAGGGCGTTCCCGGTGACTCCGATCCCTGCAGCCACGCGCAGGCGCCCCTGGGCATCCTTGCAGGCGTTGGGGTGATTCTGCTCACGGAAGAAATCCTTATAGGTGACAAGCCCCACGAGGTGCCCCTCTCTGTCCACCACCGGAATCTTCTCTATCTTGTGCGAAAGGAGGATTTCGAGAGTTTTTTCTCTCGAGAACTCCGTATCCCTGATGGTGACGAGGTTCTCGGAAGTCATCACGGCGGAGACGGGCTTCTCGAGATTGTCCTGGAAACGCAGGTCACGGTTAGTGACGATGCCCACGAGCCTGTTCTGATCGTCCACCACAGGTATGCCGCCGATGTGCAGCTCGCTCATCATCATCAGGGCATCCGCCACCGTCTTCTCGGGACCGATGGTCGCCGGATCGTGGATCATACCGTTCTCGGCGCGCTTCACCTTGCGGACCTGGGCGGCCTGATCGCTGACGGACATATTCTTGTGTATGACTCCGATGCCCCCTTCGCGGGCCAGGGCGATGGCCATAGGAGCCTCGGTGACGGTGTCCATCGCAGCGGACACTATCGGTATGTTCAGCGTGATGTTTCTGGAGAAACGGCTTTTGAGGTTGATTTCACGGGGCAGCACTTCCGAGTATGCGGGTACGAGCAGTACGTCATCGAACGTGAGTCCCTCCTGAGTGACTTTAGAATCGAGAAAAGACATAGTAAACGGATTTTTGACGCGCAAAGTTAGGAAATCCTAAAAAAATAATCCGCAGGAAATCCGCTTATTTGATTTCAGCTTCCGCAAAAATCTTGGAGTTGAAAGAGATTATGCATAATTTTGCTCTTTCGGGACTAAGATTCTACGACAGATGGGAATATTCAACTGGTTCGGCGAGCAGGACCACAAGGTCTTCGACTACAAGCCGAGATACTACGACAAGGACAAGGAGGCTCTGAAGCAGAAATTCGGGGCCGTGGACGGGTCACAGAAGAAAGAGACCTATGTACCGGGCTCATACATAAAGGGTTCCCTGCGTGACGGCAATTATTGCCGCCGCCGCACCTCCGCCAGCAAGGCTCAGAACATCATAGGTCTCATAGGCCTGCTGCTGGTGGTCATCACCCTCGTGTACATAGCGAAATTCTTCACTATCCTGTAATGGGCAGACTGCAGATTCTACCCGGCAACATAGCCGATATGATAGCGGCGGGAGAGGTCGTCCAGAGACCTGCGTCCGTCGTCAAGGAGCTGATGGAGAATGCGGTGGATGCCGGAGCGGATTCCGTTACGGTCGTCATCGCCGATGCCGGGCGCACGCTTGTGCAGGTGATAGACAACGGCTGCGGGATGTCCCCGGACGATGCTCTGCTCTGTTTCGAGCGTCACTCCACCTCGAAAATCGCGAGCGCCGAAGACCTCGCCGCCATAGGCACCTATGGTTTCAGGGGCGAGGCCCTCGCGTCCATCGCCGCTGTAGCGCAGGTCAGCCTGAAAACCCGCCGGCAGGAGGATGAAGTGGGCACGGAAGTCATCATACAGGCGTCCGAAGTGAAGTCCCGAGAGGAGTGCGCAGCCCCGAAGGGCTGCAATTTCGCAGTCCGCAACCTCTTCTACAACGTCCCGGCCCGCCGCAAGTTCCTCAAATCCGACAATATCGAGTTCAAGCACATAGTGGAGGAGTTCACCCGCATCGCCCTCACCCGTCCCGAGCTCGCCTTCTCGCTCAGCCACAACGGCCGTGACATCTACGTGCTCAAGCCGGCCAAGTCGCTTAAATTCAGGATAACGGATCTGCTCGGCGGAGCTCTTGCCTCGGAGGTGGTGGATCTGCACGCCCGCAGCAGCGCAGTCGGACTCGACGGCTTCATCGGCCGTCCCGACACAGCCCGCAAGACCGCAGGCAACCAGTTCTTCTTCGTGAACGGACGATATTTCCGGAGCGCCTACCTGCACAAGGCGGTGATGAAAGCCTATGAGGAATTTATGGCCCCCGGGCTCACGCCGACCTACTTCCTCTTCCTCGAGGTCCCGAGCGAGAGCGTAGATGTGAACATCCATCCGACCAAAGCCGAAGTCAAGTTCGAGGAAGACTCCATAATCTTCCAGGTCATCTACGCCAGCGTGCGCAAGACTCTGGGACAGAACGCATTCGGCGCGAGCATAGACTTCGACACGGAAGGCTCCGTCGAGCTTCCGCAGCTGAGCGGAGATCTGGACGGCTTCCGCAGCTCCGCAGCCCCGTCCATAGGCACGGACCCGGACTTCAACCCTTTCGAGCCCGGCCGGTCCGCAGACGGCTTTCCTACAGCAGAACCCGCTTATCCGGAAGGCCGCTCCGCCTCCGCTCCCGCCTACGGGGACTCCGGCTTCTCCCGGGTTGTGGAGAAGAGTCAGGACTACGGGGCGCTTTTCGAGGACAAGACCCTTCCGACCACTCAGCTCATCATACTTCAGGGCAAATACATAGTGGCTCCCGGACGTTCCGGCCTTATGGTCGTGAACATACGCAGGGCGCGGGAAAGGCTCCTTTTCGAGAGATTCCTCGACTCCCTGGACTCCGACACCCACGTCACCCAGGCATCCCTTTTCCCCGTACAGGTCAGAGTCGGGGTGGAGAACCGTCTCCTTTTCGACGAGTACTCCTCACTTCTGACCTCGCTGGGCTTCGACATCTCCGCTTTCGGGACAGACACGATAGTGGTCTCCGGAGTCCCCGAGGGCTATTCCTGCGATGCGGGGGCGGTGGAAAAAATGGTCGCCGACCTGATTCTGCTCCTCTCGGAAGGCCCCGACTCAGTGAGCGTCGCGATGAAGAACTCGCTGGCGGAGAAATTCGCCCTGCTGGGCGCGATGTCAGAGGCCCCCGTAAAGAGCCCTTTCGAGGCACAGCATCTGCTCGACTCGCTCTTCGCCTGCGGCAACCCCGAGTACACCCCGAACGGGCGCAGGGTCATCAGTCTGTTACCTATCAATGAATTAGAAAAGAAATTTTAATCCCCTTTATGGCAGATTACTACTATTACGACCGTAATTCCTCAGGCGGCTTTATGAGCAGCCTCCCCGCCGTCACCAAGAATCTCATAATCATAAACGTGCTTGTCTTCGTGATGACTCTTCTGCGCAAGCAGTTTATGTATGAGAGTTTCGCGCTCTTCTATCCGGCCTCTCCGTTCTTCCACTGGTGGCAGTACCTCACCCATATGTTTATGCACGGAGGGTTCTGGCATATTTTCTTCAATATGTACACCCTGCTGATTTTCGGCTGCGTGGTGGAGAGGATCATAGGCTCCAGGAAATTCCTCATCTTCTATTTCATCTGCGGACTCGGCGCCGCCGCTCTCCATACGGGAGTGGAATACCTGCAGGCAACAAGCTATATGAACGCCCTTGCGGACGGCTCCCTTCAGGCGGCAGATGCCTATGCCAGACTCAAGATGACCCCGACAGTGGGGGCCTCCGGAGCCATCTACGGCATAATCCTCGCCTACGCGATGCTCTTCCCTCAGAGCCGCCTCACTCTGCTCTTCCCGCCTGTGAGCCTGAGCGCGAAATGGATGGTCATCATCTTCGCGGGCATCGAGCTCTTTACCGGCATCACGGGAACGGCGGACGGCGTAGCCCATTTCGCCCATCTCGGCGGTATGCTCTTCGGCTGGATGCTCATAAGGTACTGGAGGAAGAAAGGAACGCTTTTCGACAGATAAGCGGTCCCCGTAAAGGCGCGACTGCCCATATAAACCTCTCAGCATCGGCTTCTAAATCTGCAACAACTTATGGCCAAAAAGATTATCGATATCGCCGCCCAGATCGATGCGGCACTGAAAGCCCTGAAAGCGGGCGGAGTCATTCTGTATCCGACTGACACGGTCTGGGGACTGGGCTGTGACGCGACCGACCCGTCCGCCGTCGCCAGAATCTATGAGATAAAGAAGCGCAGCGACAGCAAGTCGCTCGTGCTGCTCGCCTCCGATATGGATATGGTCGCGAGATACATAAAAGCCATTCCGAACATAGCCATCGACCTCGTAGAGGTCAATGACAGGCCTATGACTCTCATCTATCCCGGAGCCATCTGCGGTCCCGCGCCCGCTCCCGGGGAGCCTCTCCCGGCAGGGGAAAGGCACCATCTCGCCTTTAACACGGTGGCCCCGGACGGCTCGGTGGGCATCCGTATCCCGATGTCGGATTTCTGCGTGGAGCTCGTAAGGCGTTTCGGGAAGCCGATAGTGTCCACTTCGGCGAACATTTCCGGAGAGCCGTCCCCCGCGACTTTCGCGCAGATCAGCCCCGAAATCCTTCAGGCGGCGGACCATACCGTCGCCTCCGCCCTCGAGAGCGGAGCTACGGGAGTGTCTTCCCAGATCATAAAGGTAGAGCTGGACGGACAGGTAAGAATCATCAGGGCGTAATGGAAATCTTCTACAGCAGAAAGGTGGACGGATGTTTCTGCACCCTGGACGAGGAGGAATCCGCGCATTGCGTCAAAGTCCTGCGGCATCGCGAGGGAGAGCAGATACACGTCATCGACGGGGAGGGGACCTTCTATACCTGCGTCATCACGGACGCGTCCCCCAAGGCTGTGCTCGCACGGATTCTCGGTATCGAGAAGGACTGGGGAGCGCATCCCTACCGCCTGACTCTGGCTGTGTGCCCGACAAAGAATGCTGACCGTTACGAGTGGTTCGCGGAGAAGGGTACGGAACTGGGGCTGGACGAGATAGTCCCCGTGATAGGGGAGCGTTCCGAGAGGAAGGTCTTCCGAGCTGAGCGCCTGGAAAGAATCCTGCTTTCCGCATCGAAACAGTCCCTGAAGGGGGCTGTCCCCCACATAGCCGGAATGATACCCGTGAGAGAGTACATAGACAAGGCTCCCCGGGGGGGCCTCAGGCTGATAGCTTACTGTTTCGAGAATGAGGCGGCGGAGAGGATCTCCATAAAGGAGGCTCTGCGGAAATTTCTGCCCGCCGAAGGCCGGAGTGACAGGTATACGGATGCGGCGCAGGGGAGAGACGGTTCCCGAAACGGGATTGGACGCGAAAGCGTCCGCGGGGGAGAGCTGCCGGAAATAGTCATTCTGATCGGCCCGGAGGGGGATTTTTCGCGCGGGGAGGCTGAAGCTGCGCTCGCTGCCGGCTTCATTCCTGTGCATCTGGGAGCCTCGCGGCTACGCACCGAGACTGCGGCTCTGACTGCCGTGGAGGCTGTGTATCTGCATTTTATGGAATAATCAGCTATTTTATATGAAAAAGCGTTTCGAATCTCTTGATGTGCTCAGGGGCCTTACGGTCGCCTTTATGTGCATCGTAAACAATCCGGGCACCTGGGCGCACCAGTTCGGTATGCTGCGGCACGCCTCCTGGGACGGCTGCACCCCGACGGACCTCGTGTATCCGTTCTTCGTGTTCTGTATGGGCTGCGCGATGGCTTTCTCTTTCTCTAAGTACGAAGGGAATGCGCGCGCCGGAGCCTTGAAAGTGGTGAAGAGGGCCGTAGGAATATTTCTCGTGGGCTTCCTGCTGAATCTCTATCCTTTCTTCCCGACGAGCGGCGCTCATCTGGTGTTCGGCTGGGAGGAATGGACCGACTGGCTGGCGGGGAAACGCATTTTCGGCGTGCTCCAGAGGATAGCGATGGCCTATCTGATTGCCGGGCTGCTCGCCGTCTGGCTCAAGACTTCGAAAAAGGTCGGCATAGCGGTAGGAGTGCTCTGCGTGCTGCTTACCGGCATATTGATCATATTCGGCCGCGAGCCGGGGCCTTTCACTCTGGAAGGCTGCTTCTCGCGCAGAGTGGATGTCGCGCTTCTGGGTGAGAACCACGTATATCACGGCTACAGCTTCGCTGACGGCACCCGCGCGGCATTTGATCCTGAAGGCGTGCTGGGTTCGCTCACTGCGGCGGCCTCCTGCCTTATCGGCTATCTCGTGGGCAAGCTCATAAAGGGCACTAATGCGCTGCGCGCCGAGAACCCTTCCGACCCCAAGGCGGCCGAGAGTTATATGGTATGCAGGATTTTCTTCTGGGGCATAGTATCCATCGTGTTCGCTGAGATTCTGGACAACTGGATTCCTATAAACAAGCCGCTCTGGAGCGCCTCTTACGTGTTCTTCGCCGGCGGCTGGGCGATGGTGGTGCTCGCTTTCCTGACTTTCTGCGTGGATATTCTCGGGGCGCACAAACTGTTCGAGCCCTTCAAGGCTATGGGTTCGAACGCCCTGATGGCCTTCGTGCTCAGCGGGGTGTTCGCGAAGAGCTACCGGTTCATAGGCGGGCAGCCGGGCGCGGCGTTCTTCTCCCGGAACGAGCTTACTTCGCTGCTTTACGCCGTGCTTTTCGCCCTCGTGATTTTCTGCTGCCTCTGGCCGCTGTATAAGAAGAAAATCTACATCAGGCTGTAGGGAATGTACATAGGACTGATTTCCGATACCCACGGCGTGTTCACTGAAGAGTTCCGCGACTTTCTGGAGCCGGTGGAGCAGCTCTGGCACGCCGGGGATTTCGGCGGCGGGGTGTCCTTCGCGGAGACGCTATCCGATTTCAAGCCGCTGGTGGCCGTGTACGGGAACTGCGACGGGCAGGATATCCGCTCGGAATATCCCGGACATCAGTGCTTCGAATGTGGTGGGATGAATGTGCTGATGACGCATATCGGGGGGTATCCGGGGCATTATGATATCCGCTCGCGGGCACTCATCGAGCGCTATCGCCCGTCACTTTTCGTTTGCGGGCATTCGCATATTCTGAGAGTCATATATGACGGGCGGTATCAGATGCTGACCCTCAACCCCGGGGCGGCGGGCCTGATGGGCTGGCAGACTTTCCGGACGGCTCTGCGCTTCCATATCGGGGAGGGCAGAGTTTACGATATGGAAGTGTTTAAGCTTCCGCGCAGCGGAGAGTGCGGCTAACTTTCTGAGAGTAAAAACGATAAAAAGTTAGATTTTTTAAATATATCTTTGAGTTTAAGATTTTTAATTATACTTTTGCGGCGAATTAGAGAGGTTTTAAACATTCAATAACTTATGAAAAAGGCATTTATGTTTTTGGCAGTCGTTGCAGTGGTATTTGCTGCAGCTGCCTGTGGTAACAACTCCAAGAAGGCTGCAAAGGCAGCTGAGTCCGAGGTGAGCGAGGCCGCAGCCCCTTGCTGCGATTCTACAGCTTGCGACTCTACCGCCTGCAGTGATTCTACCGCTTGCGCAGACGCCTGCGCCGAGGCTGCCGAGTAGTCGGAGTCCCGCTTCTTCACACCGCAGCGCGGTGCATTATGGATGATATTGCTCGAAAGAACAATATCTTTTTTTTGCGCAAACGCTTGCAATATCGGAAAAAGTGCATACCTTTGCAGTGTATTAGTTTTCTATTACACCACAAGGCGGAGAAGAACGAATCGCAAGACAATAGAGGAAGTATTTTTTAGGAATTACTACTAAATGACAGGAAGAGAATGCTGATAGAACTGAAAGACATCAACAAGACCTACGACAACGGACAGCCGCTGCACGTTCTGAAGGGCATAGACCTCAGCATAGACAAGGGGGAGTTCGTCTCCATTATGGGGGCCTCGGGAAGCGGCAAATCCACACTCCTGAACATACTCGGAATACTGGACGACTACGACAGCGGCGAATACCTGCTGGACGGCCGTCTCATAAAGGGACTCAGCGAGAGCCGGGCCGCCGAGTACCGGAACCATATGATCGGCTTCATATTCCAGTCGTTTAACCTCATCGGCTTCAAGACGGCCCTCGAGAACGTGGAACTCCCGCTCTTCTACCGGGGAGTCCCGCGCAGCCGCCGCCGCGCCCTCGCGATGAGGCAGCTCGAAAGGCTGGGTCTTGCCGCCTGGGCCTCGCATTATCCGAACGAGATGTCCGGAGGCCAGAAGCAGAGAGTCGCGATAGCCCGCGCCCTCATAGCGCAGCCTCGGATTCTGCTGGCGGACGAGCCGACGGGAGCCCTCGACTCGAAAACCTCGGTCGAAGTGATGGAGCTGCTCGCGCAGCTCAACAGGGACGAGCACGTCACCATCATAGTAGTCACCCACGAAAGCGGCGTGGCGAACTGCACGGACCGCATCATCCATATCAAGGACGGTCTCATAGGGAACATAGAGATGAACAAGATGCATAACGCCTCGGCGTTCGGCACGACAACCATAATGAAGTGATGCACGACCTGTTTACAGAGATCCTGATGTCCGTCCGGCGGAACACTCTGCGCACCTGCCTGACCGGGTTTGCGGTAGCCTGGGGCATCTTTATGCTCATCGTGCTTCTGGGAGCCGGAAACGGCCTGAGGAGCACGAACGAAGCGAATACCCGGGGGCTGGACCTGAACAGCATCCAGGTCTGGCCGGGAGAGACGAGCAAGCCCTATGACGGACTGGAACGGGGCCGCTCCATAGAGTTCACCGACCGCGACATAAGGCTCAGCAAGAGCGAGACCTTCGCCGACCATATCGATGATGTGGCCCCGATCCTGCAGGCCGAGTCCTCGGTGACGCTCGCCTACGGAGGCAGGCACGTCTCAGCGGGGCTGAACGGAGTCACTTCGGACCTGGAGAAGGTGGAGTCCGCGCGAGAGATGACAGCCGGACGCTTCATAAACAGATACGACGATCAGCAGCGGCGCAAGGTCATCGTCATCGGTTCGAACACGGCCCGGCTCCTCACGGATGCCGACCCCGAAAGTCTGGTGGGAGAGGAAATAAAGGTGGACAACTATCTCTGCCGCGTAGTGGGCGTCTATAAGGCGCGGAGCGCTATGATGGGTCACACGGCCTACATACCTTATGACACGATGAAGTCCATATACGCCAAGGGCGAGAAGATGGATTATTTCTATTTCAGTTTCCACGGCCTGGAGACGGAAAAGGAGAACGAGGCTTTCGAGCGCAAATTCACCGGCATATTCAACAGGGCGCATCGTGCCGCTCCGGACGACGCCTCCGCTATCTACCTCTGGAACAACTACACTACCGGCCTGCAGGTAAAAAAGACGATGAACATCACGAACATAGCCCTGTGGATCGTAGGCCTCTTCACCCTCCTGAGCGGTATCGTGGGAGTGAGCAACATTATGCTCATCTCCGTGAAGGAGCGCACACACGAGTTCGGAATACGCAAGGCCATAGGAGCGAAGCCGTGGGGCATCACCAGGCTTATCCTTGCGGAGAGCGTGGTCATCACGGCTGTATCGGGCTACATAGGAATGTTCCTCGGGATGATAGGGTGCGAAGTGATGACTCTCAAGCTCGGCGGGCAGACTAGGAGTGTGATGGGAATGGAGATCGCCACAGGGTCGGATTATTCCGTGGGACTCGACGTGGCGCTGGAAGCCACGCTCCTGCTCATCATAGCCGGCTGCCTTGCGGGACTCATCCCCGCGCTCAAGGCAGCGAAAGTAAGACCTATAGAAGCACTTAGGGCAGAATAGAGAGCGCGCGTATGAGAGTGGATATAGACGGATTCAGAGAGATAGTCGGCACACTGACCAGGAACCGCAGCCGAACTCTGCTCACGGGTTTCGGAGTGTTCTGGGGACTATTTATGCTCCTTTTTATGCTCGGCGGCGGAGATGGAGTCAAGGCCCTTCTGATGAAGAATTTCGAGGGTTTCGCCACGAACACGGCCATCCTCGTTCCGGGCAGAACCTCGAAGCCTTACAAGGGACTGCAGGAGGGACGCAGCTGGAGCCTCACGATGGGCGATGTGGAACGTATGAGGCAGATGATTCCGGAACTCGACGTGGTGACTCCGGTCCTCGCGGTCTGGGGAGGCGACGCCGTCTATGACTCGAGGTCTTCGAGATGCAGCGTGAAGGGAGTGGAGGAGAATTACTCCAAGGTGGAGTCTCCCAAGCTCAAATACGGCCGCTACATAAACATAGTGGACGTCAGAAGCGAGCGCAAGGTCTGTGTCATCGGCAAGAAAATCTATAACAGCCTCTTCCCCGAAGGGGGAGACCCTTGCGGGAAGTTCGTCCGCGTGGGCCCCATCTACTATCAGGTGATCGGAGTGGACTTCAGCGCCGGCAATATGAGCATAAACGGCACGGCCGACCAGACGGTCATCATCCCCATCACCGTCGCCCAGAAAATCTACCATAAGGGAAGCGATGTGGATCTGCTCTGTATGACGGGCAAAGGCGGCATAAAGGTCAGCAGCCTTCAGCAGGCCATCAGAGGGACAGTCTCACGCGAACACAGCTTCGATCCCGCTGACGAGCAGGCCCTGATGATAATCGACACCGAGGAGCTCTTCACCTATATGGACGACCTTATGAGAGGAGTCAATCTGCTTATCTGGCTCGTGGGGCTCGGCACGCTGCTCGCCGGAGCCATCGGCGTGAGCAACATTATGATAGTGACGGTGAAGGAACGCACGGTCGAGATCGGAATCCGCCGCGCCATCGGTGCGACCCCGAAGATGATACTCTCCCAGATTATGGCCGAAAGCATCACCCTGACCTTTATGGCGGGAATGCTGAGCATAATGTTCACCGTGATGATACTCAGTGTATTGGACCTGGCTATGCAGAGCCAGGGCGTGTCCTTCCAGATTAGTTTCGGCCTCGCCCTCGCCGCCGCCGCGCTGCTCGCTCTTCTCGGAGCGGCCGCAGGTTTCGCTCCGGCCCGCAGAGCTATGAGCATCAAGCCGGTGGACGCGATGCGTGATGAATAATAAAAAAACACTACAGATATGAAAAGAATTACCAAGTACATCTTCTACGCACTCATAGCGGTGCTCTTCATCGGAACCTTCGTGTACCTGTACAGAAAGTCCCGTCCGGAGCCTGTCATCTACAGGGAGATCAACGTCTGTCTCGCGGACATCAGCCGCACGACCGTCGTCACCGGCAAGATAGAACCGCGCAACGAAGTGAACATCAAGCCTCAGATAAACGGCATCATCGATGTTCTCTACAAGCAGGCCGGAGAGCAGGTGGCCAAAGACGAGGTCATCGCCCGACTCAAAGTCATCCCGGATATGCAGTCGCTCAGCTCCGCGCAGAGCCGCGTGAGGCTCGCAGAGCTGAACCTCAAGCAGGCGGAGATCGACTACGGCCGGCAGAAGGCGCTCTTCGACAAGGACCTCGTGAGCGCGGAGGAGTACGACAAAGTCCTGCAGAGCCTGAATCAGGCGAAGGAGGAGCTGGCCTCGGCCAATGATGTGCTGGAGGTCATCCGCGACGGCGTGTCCTCTTCGAACGCCACATCTTCTTCCACTCTGGTCCGCTCCACCATCACAGGACTCATACTGGACGTGCCGGTGAAGGTCGGAAACTCGGTGATACAGGCGAACACGATGAACGACGGCACGACCGTGGCCACGGTCGCGGATATGTCAGACCTGATTTTCGACGGCAATGTGGACGAGACCGAGGTGGGCACCCTGGAGAGAGGGATGCCTGTCATCATCACGATCGGAGCTATGCAGAATTACCGTTTCGACGCCACTCTGGAGTACATTTCGCCAAAGGCCGTTCTGAATAACGGAGCGAACCAGTTCGAAATCAAGGCGGCCGTCTCCGTGCAGTCGGACAAGATGATCCGTTCCGGCTACAGCGCCAATGCCGAGATCGTTCTGGAGAGCGCCCTGCAGGTCCTCTCCGTGCCGGAAAGCGCGCTGGAGTTCGAGGGCGAGGACACTTACGTCTATCTGAAAAATGCCGACGGCAGCTTCACCCGCACTCAGGTGCAGACGGGACTCAGCGATGGCGTGACCATCGAGGTGAAGGAAGGCTTGAAGGAGGGCGACGTGGTGAGAGGTTCGAGAATCATAGAATAGATAGAAAGAGTATGAAAGGATTTGCTATACTGCTACTGACATTGGCCGCAGCGGCGGCCCCGGGAAGAGGAGGGGAAGGAACGGGACTGCCCGGGCAGGAAGTGACCGGCCGCGAATGGAGTCTTCGCGAATGCATCGACTATGCGCTGGAGCACAGTCTGACGGTCAGGCAGAGCGAGAATGCGCTCTCGCAGAAGGAAGTGGAGCTCAATACTGCGCGCAACTCCGGCCTGCCGCAGGTCTATGCGAGCGCCTCGGAGAATCTGTCCTTCGGACGCGGTCTGACTGCGGACAATACCTATGCCAACACGAACACGACGAGCTCCTCATTCAGTCTCGGAGCGCAGCTGCCTCTGTTCCAGGGATTCAGAGTCAAGAACAATGTCATCCTGGGCGAGGTTTCGCTGAAGAGCGCGGCGGCCGAGCTGGAGAAGGCGCGCGATGACATCCGCGTGGGCGTGGCGCAGGCGTACGCGCAGGTGCTGTACAATTACGAGATTCTGGAAGTGGCGAAGAGTCAGATAGTGATCGATTCGCTGCAGGTGGCGCGGCTGGAGGATATGAGGCGCAACGGCAAGGCGAGCGGTGCGGAGGTGTCGGCGCAGAGGGCGACTCTGGCCCAGAGCCGTCTGACGCTCACGCAGGCGGAAGGGGATCTGGCCCTCGCGGTTCTGGACCTTACCCAGCTGCTGGAACTGCCTGAGCCGGAAGGCTTTGCCATAGTGCGCCCGGAGGCGGGGAGTCTGGAGCCGAAACCTCTTCTGAAGCCGGAGGAGATCTATGCGGACGCGGTACGCCTACGCCCGTCCGTGGCCTCGCAGGAACTGATGCTGGACTATATGGACGCGAATATCGCCATCGCGAAGGGGGCGTTTCTGCCTACGCTGTCGCTGAGCGGCGGTCTGGGGACTAACTACTACACCTCGAGCGGACATCCCGGCGATGGCTTCTACAATCAGCTCTCGAACAATTTCAGCCAGTACGTCGGCCTCAGTCTGAACATCCCGATCTTCTCGCAGTTCTCCACCCGCAATCAGCTGAAACTTGCGGAACTGAACCGCTCCGCGCAGGAACTGCGGATAGAAAGCACGAAAAAGTCGCTGTACAAGGAGATTCAGCAGGCGTACCGCAATGCGGTGAATGCGCAGGAGAAGCTGCGCAGCAGCGAGGCGGCGAGGCAGAGTGCTGAGGATGCTTTCATCCTGATGCAGGCCAGATATGAGAACGGAAAGGCGGGCATCACCGAGTTCAACGAGTCGAAGACCCGCTTCCTCTCCGCAGGGTCGGATCTGGTGAAGGCGCGTTACGAGTACCTGCTCACCTCGCGTCTGCTCGATTTCTATAGGGGCGAAGAGATAGTGTTCTGACGGAGTTTTCCGGGGGGGGCTTTTTCATCCTTACCGGACAGCTTCTCAGAAAAGCGTGGGCTCCAGCTGCTTGGGGTGGAAGGACCTGCGGTGCTCGGGGGTGTAGCCGAAGCGGCGGATGGCCTCGATGTGCTCAGGGGTAGGGTAGCCCATATTGCGGTCCCAGCCGTACTGGGGGTACTTCTGCGCAAGGCGCTGCATATATTCGTCGCGTGCGGTCTTAGCGAGTACCGAGGCCGCCGCGATGCTGGCATAGATGGCGTCTCCGTGCACTACCGTAGTGTAGGGAATCCGCCCTGTGGGCTTGAAGTGGTTGCCGTCTATAAGCAGAAACTCCGGCTGCACGTGAAGCTTCGCCACGGCTCTCCACATCCCCTCGATCGAAGCGTTGAGGATGTTCAGGCGGTCTATCTCCTCCGCGCTCAGAGCCGCTACCGCCCAGCTTATGGCTTCGCGCTCGATGATCTCCCGGAGCTCGGAGCGTGCGCGTGCGGTCATCTTCTTCGAATCATTCAGTCCGGGATGGCTGAAGTCCGGCGGCAGGATGACCGCCGCTGCGAATACGGGACCCGCGAGCGGCCCCCTTCCGGCCTCGTCGCAGCCGGCCTCCAGAAGCCCCTCGTGCATAGGGCCGAGCAGTCTGATTTCTTTCATCGCGGCAAAAGTAAGGATTTTTAGGCTTCAGCCTTTGCGTTTCGATAAGAAAATGCATAACTTCGCGAGCTATTGCATTTTTACCGAATAGAAATATCAAATTAATAACGCAATGAAAGAATACTCAACCAAAGACATCCGCAACGTGGTCCTTATCGGCAGCACTAAGTCCGGTAAGACCACGTTGGCTGAAGCTATGCTTTACGAAGGTAAAGTCATCGACCGCAGAGGCAGTGTAGAAGACAAGAACACGGTTTCCGATTACGAAGAGATCGAGAAGATCAACCAGAGATCCGTCTATGCGGTTCCGCTCTATGCCGAGTTTGCCGGGACCAAGATCAATTTCATAGACGCTCCGGGTGCCGACGACTTCTGCGGCGGCGCATTCTCCGCGTTCAGGGTATGCGAGAACGGCCTCCTCGTGATAAACGCTCAGCAGGGTGTCGAGGTAGGAACGGAGATCTTCCACCGCTATGCCGCCAAGGCCAAGCTTCCTCTGATCCTCGTGGTGAATCAGCTCGACAGCGAGAAGGCCGACTGGGATGCCATCCAGCATTCCCTGAAAGAGACCTTCGGAGCCAAGCCGGTCTTCGTCCAGTTCCCTACGAACCCGGGCACCGCATTCGACTCCTTCGTGGACGTGCTCACGATGAAGTATTATCACTACAAGGACCAGAACGGCACCCGCGAAGAGATGGACATCCCTGCGGAGTATGCTGACCAGGCCGAGGAAATGCACGCCGAGCTCGTGGAGAAGGCTGCCGAGTACGATGAGGCTCTGATGGAGAAATACTTCGAGGCGGGCGACCTTTCCGCCGAGGAGATAGTGAAGGGCCTTGCGGCCGGCTACACTTCCGGTCAGGCTTATCCTGTATTCTGCACATCCGCAAAGAAGGACGTCGGCATCAAGAGACTCCTCGAGTTCATCAAGGATATGGCTCCGGCCCCTTCGGGAAAGGAAAGCGATCCTGCTTCTCTCTTCATATACAAGAGCGACGTGGAGCAGCACCTCGGAGAAGTTTCATTCTTCAAGGTTATGAGCGGAATCGTCACCACCGGTGTGGATTATGAAGACGCCGCTACAGGGAACAAGGAGCGTTTCTCCGCCATCTATGCTGTCGCAGGCCAGAAGAAGGAGGCCGTTTCCAAGCTTCACGCGGGCGATTTCGGCTGCGTGGTCAAGCTGAAGAACGGAAAGGTGAACGTGACCCTCTCGGCCATCGGCTCAGGCCTCGTTTACGACAAGATCGAATATCCTGCATCGAAATACCGCTGCGCCATCAAGGCGAAGAACCAGACAGACGAGCAGAAGCTCGGTGACGCTCTGAAGAAGATCTCCTTCCAGGACCCTACCGTAGTCGTAGAGTATTCCAAGGAGCTCCGTCAGACCATCCTCAGCGGCAACGGCGAGCAGCACATAAACATCGTCAAGTGGCGTCTGAACAACGAGTTCGGCCTCGAAATCGAGCTCTTCGCCCCGAAGGTGCCTTACCGCGAGACCATCACGAAGGTCGCCACGGCGCAGTACCGTCACAAGAAGCAGTCCGGCGGAGCCGGCCAATTCGGAGAAGTCCATCTGCTCGTATGCCCTGCCGAAGGCGAGCTGAACACCAAGTTCAAGATCGACGGCAAGGACACTCAGCTGAACATCAAGACTCAGGATATCACCGAGCTGGAATGGGGCGGCAAACTCGAGTTCTATAACTGCGTAGTCGGCGGCGCCATCGACCTGGGCTTCATGCCGGCCATCCTCAAGGGTATAAAGGAGAAGATGTCCGAGGGACCTCTGACAGGCTCCTACGCCCGCGACATCCGCGTCTTCGTATATGACGGCAAGATGCACCCGGTGGATTCGAAGGAAATCGCCTTCATCATCGCAGGCCGCAACGCCTTCAAGGAGGCCTTCCGTCTCGCCGGTCCTAAGATCCTCGAGCCTATCTACAATGTAGAAGTCCTCACCCCTGCGGAGTATCAGGGAGCCTGTATGTCCGATCTGCAGAACCGCCGCGGTATCCTCGGCGACCTCGGAGCTGACGGCGGCTTCTCGGTTCTCAGGGCGAGAGTTCCGCTCGCGGAGCTTTACCGCTACTCGACCACCCTCAGCTCCATCACTTCAGGCTCGGCTACCTTCACAATGGAGTTTGCTGATTATCAGCCTGTTCCTGGAGATGTCCAGACCAAGCTGCTTGCAGATTACGCGGCTCAGGAAAAGGACGAGGACTAATCGTTTTTCAAAAAACAGAATTCAAGGTGGCCTCCCCGGGGGCCACCTTTGGTAATGGGACAATAAAATGTACAGAACACACACTTGCGGCGAACTTCGCATCGCAGACAAAGGAAAGAAAGTAACTCTGGCCGGCTGGGTTCAGAAGACCCGTAAGCTCGGCGGTATGACCTTTATAGATCTGAGGGACCGTTACGGCATCACCCAGCTCGTGGTGGATGCCTCCGATGCCTCTCTCCAGGAGGCTGTCTCCGCTCTCGGACGCGAGTTCGTCATACAGGCTTCGGGCGAAGTCATCGAGCGTCAGAGCAAGAACGCTAAGATGGATACGGGCGAGGTCGAGATCAAGCTCGACTCCATCACGGTTCTGAACAAGTCAGTGACTCCTCCGTTTACCATCGAGGAAGTCAGTGACGGCGGAGAGGACCTGCGCGCCAGGTACCGTTATCTGGACCTGCGCCGGCCGCCTCTGCAGAGGGCTCTTTCGCTGCGTCACCGTCTCGCCCAGGAGGTGCGCGGCTACCTGGACCGCAACGGCTTTATGGAGATAGAGACTCCGTATCTCATAAAGAGTACTCCGGAAGGGGCCCGCGACTTCGTGGTGCCTTCCCGTATGAATCCCGGTCAGTTCTACGCTCTGCCGCAGTCTCCGCAGACTTTCAAGCAGCTTCTGATGGTCGCAGGTTACGACCGCTATTTCCAGATCGTGCGCTGCTTCCGTGACGAGGACCTGAGGGCCGACCGTCAGCCGGAGTTCACGCAGATCGACTGCGAGATGTCTTTCGTGGAGCAGGAGGATGTGCTGAATATGTTCGAGGGGATGATGCGTGAGATGTTCCGCAATGCCCTCGGCGAGCAGATTCCGTCTCCGCTTCCGCGTATGACCTGGTACGAGGCGATGGACAGCTATGGCTCCGACAAGCCTGACGTGCGTTTCGCAATGAAGATTCACGAGATTACGGATAAGGTGCGGGGGCACGGCTTCTCCGTCTTCGACTCCGCCGACTATGTGGGTGCCATCGCGGTTCCGGGCTGCGCGGAATACACGCGCAAGCAGACGGACGAGCTCACCGAGTGGGTGAAGCGTCCTCAGGTGGGAGCCAAGGGACTTGTCTATGTCAAGTGTCTGCCTGACGGCAGTTTCAAGTCTTCTGTGGACAAGTTCTATTCGCAGCAGGACCTGGCTTCCATAGCCGAAGGCGTTTCGGCCGGTCCGGGAGACCTCGTTCTGGTCCTCTGCGGCCCGAAGCGGAAAACCCAGACACAGCTCGGTGTGCTCCGCATAGAGATGGGAGGCCGCCTGGGCTATCGTGACCCCAAGGTCTTCGCTCCGCTGTGGATTGTGGACTTCCCTCTGCTCGAATGGAGCGAGGAAGACGGACGTTTCTATGCTATGCACCATCCGTTCACGGCTCCTAAGCCGGAGCACGAGAAGTGGTTCTATTCCGACAGGAAAGAGGACCTCGAGAGGGTCTGCGCGAATGCCTATGATTTCGTGCTGAACGGCACCGAACTCGGCGGCGGCTCCATCCGTATCCATAACGCGGATATGCAGAAACGTATGTTCGAGGTGCTCGGAATAAGTGAGCAGGAGGCCGAGTATAAATTCGGTTTCATCATAAACGCGTTCAAGTTCGGAGCTCCGCCTCACGGAGGCCTCGCGTTCGGATTCGATCGCGTATGCGCACTCTTCGGCGGACAGGAGACCATCCGCGACTACATCGCCTTCCCTAAGAACAACCAGGGCCGCGACGTGATGATCGACTCTCCTTCCGTCATCGACGCCTCCCAGCTCGACGAGCTCCATCTCGACATCCGGAAGCAGCAGTAAGATAGCATTCGGTTCATCAAGGGAGGGTGTATTCTAAGACTTTTTCAAGGGATACACCCTCCGTGTCATTATCGTCGGTTTCTTGATGGATTTTTTGCTATAATGATTATTTGTCATATATTTGCACTATTGAAACATTTTACTATATGAAACACGGCGGATATATTTCTTTTTTAATAGTTTTGTGCACCTTTTTCTTATTCAAGTTTCGCAAGTAGATAAAAAAGAAAAAGCTAAGGTCGATTTCTTTGAGA
>CAVDFQ010000029.1:0-28646 GCA_963608065.1 bacterium | reverse complement strand
ACGACCGCTCCGCCAACGCCAGGACTATGTAGTCCTGTCTGATTTTAGAGGAAAGGTACGCATTCCCCTGCACCTTTGCAACCTGGTTGCAGGACTTTTCCCCTACCTTTGCATCCGTGCCGGAAGTAAAAGCCCCGGCGGGACAAAGATTATGGAAAAAGAACATAAGATGATGATCGCGCGCATAGCGCTGTCGGCGGTGCTGCTCGCGGCCTCGTTTTTCACCTCGGGTACGGTCCGTCCGGTCCTCTGCGTCACGGCATATCTGGCGGTCGGCTATGAAGTCATCGCCGGCGCTCTGCGCAACATCCTGAAGGGAGAAGTATTTGACGAGAACTTCCTGATGACGGTAGCCACTTTCGGGGCCTTCGCGCTCGGCGAGTATCCGGAAGCCGTGGCGGTAATGCTCTTTTTCCAGACGGGCGAGCTGTTCCAGGACATCGCGGTGTCGAGAAGCCGCGCCTCCATCACTTCACTTATGGACATACGTCCCGACTTCGCCACACTCGAAAGGGCCGACGGCAGCATAGAAGAAGTGTCCCCGGAAGAAGTCGGCGCAGGCAGCGTTATCCTCGTCCGTCCGGGCGAGAAGATTCCGCTCGACGGGACTGTCATAGAGGGCAGCGGAAGTCTGGACACGGCCGCGCTTACCGGCGAAAGCCTGCCCCGCGAGGTCGCGCCCGGCTCCGAAGTGCTGAGCGGGAGCCTGAGTCTCAGCGGCCTGCTCCGCATACGCACCCGGGGGACCTACGGCGAATCCACTGTCGCCCGCATCCTCGATCTCATCGAGAATGCGGACAACGGCAAGGCAGACGCCGAGAGATTCATAAGCAGATTTGCACGCTACTATACTCCTGCGGTCGTGGGTGCGGCCGTGCTTCTTTCCCTTGTCCCGACGCTTCTTTTCGCGGGACAGTGGGACGTCTGGCTGCACCGCGCACTCATCTTTCTGGTGATATCCTGCCCTTGCGCCCTCGTGATTTCCATCCCGCTGAGCTTCTTCGCCGGCATTGGCGGAGCCTCGCGACGCGGGATTCTGGTGAAAGGGTCGAATCTGCTCGAAGCGCTCGCCCGAGTGCAGACGGTGGTCTTCGACAAGACAGGCACGCTCACCCGAGGCAGTTTCTCGGTCAGCGCGATCGTCCCTCACCTTGTCAGCGCGGAGCAGCTGCTCGAGACCGCGGCGCTCGCCGAATGCTGGTCCGAGCACCCCGTGGCCGCTTCGCTCCGGCAGGCGTACGGGAAGAGTTTCGACCGCAGCAGAGTCGCGGATGTGGAGAATTACGCCGGAGAGGGCATATGCGCCCGGGTGGACGGAAAGCGCGTCTATGCCGGCAACGGCACCCTGATGCGACGCTTCTGTGTAAGCTTCGTCCCTTGCGGGAAGCCGGGGACCGTAGTGTATGTGGCCGTGGACGGCCAATTCTGTGGCTCCATCGTGGTTTCCGATACGGTCAAGCCCTCCTCGGCCGCAGCGGTGAAGGCGCTGCGCGAAGAAGGGGTCTCCAGGATAGTGATGCTGACGGGCGACAGACAGGATGTAGCTGAAGACGTGGGGAGAGAGGTGGGACTTGACGCAGTCCACGCGGAACTGCTGCCGGCGGACAAGGTGGAGCGCGTGCGGGAGCTGAAGATGGAGCGCGGCGGGGCTCTCGCATTTGTCGGAGACGGCATAAATGACGCTCCGGTGCTGAGACTCTCGGACGTGGGCATAGCGATGGGCGCGATAGGCAGCGATGCGGCGATCGAAGTTGCGGATGTGGTGCTGATGGACGACGATCCGCTGAAGGTCGCGGAAGGCATCGCCATCTCCCGTCGCACCTTGAGGATAGTGCGTCAGAACATAGTGTTCGCCATCGGGGTGAAGCTGCTGATGCTTGCGCTCGGGGCTCTGGGGCTGGCGAATATGTGGATGGCCGTTTTCGCGGACGTGGGCGTGAGCGTGATAGCGATTCTGAATTCCCTGAGGGCGATGCGCACGGGCCGAGTGGCGACGGGAGATCGCCGGAGGTGACGGCAGGAGCTTTCTGCCCGAAGAAGTCCGCTTGACGCCGCTATCTGCGTCGGAGACTTTCGAGTGCGCCGCAGCTCTCTGCGTCGGAGCGCTTCGCTCCTATCTTCTTATGGAAAACCTGAAGCCCAGACCGCCTTCGTGCGGGCGGTAGGCGGAGATGCTGCCTTTGTGGAAGAGCACTGCATTGCGGACTATGGAAAGTCCGAGGCCCGAGCCTCCGGAGGTCGCGCCCCGGTCTTCGTTGAGGCGGTAGAAGCGTGTGAAGATACGTGAGAGTTCCTCCTCGGGCACGCCCTTGCCGTCGTCCGAGTAGTCGAAGATGTCCTCGTCCGCTCCGAGTCGTACCGAGATCTTCACTCTGCAGCCGTCGCCTGCGTATTTGATGCTGTTTTCCAGAAGATTGCGGAAGATGGCGTAGAGAAGATTGTAGTTCGCACAGATGGAGACGGGTGGCAGAAGGTTCTCCACCTTGATGTTATGCGCCTTTATCTTTCCGGAGAGCTCCTCCGTCACCTCCTCGAAACTGTCTCTTATGTTCACGGGCTCCAGACTGAACTGGTCAGGAGCTTCTTCCATCTTGGTTATCAGGGAGATGTCGCTGATCATCTCCGTGAGCCGTAACGACTGGAGGTAGGAGCGTTCGATGAAGAAACGTCGCTTGTCCTCGGGAAGGTCGGGATTGTTCACGAGGGTCTCGAGATAGCCCCTGATGCTGCTCACGGGTGTTTTAAGCTCGTGGGAGATGTTTCCGGTCAGGTCGTGCTTGAGCTTGCGGGCTTCCTGTTCGGAGCGGATGCGGGCCTTGGTGCGGGTACGGTCGATGATGACCCACACCAGGACCGCGACAAGTCCTGCGAGTATCAGCTCAACGATCATCGATCTCATAGCTGCTGTCCAGATAATAGCCGAAGCCCGTGCGGTTTCTCACCATATTATGATGGCGGCCCAGTTTCGCTCTGATGCGGGCGATGTGCACATCGACCGTCCTGTCGAGGACGTAAGGGGAGTCTTTCCACAGCTCGCCGATGAGCGCGGCGCGGGAGAAGTATCTGCCGGGGGATCCGGCGAGAAGCGTCAGAAGGTCGAATTCCTTGCGGGAGAGATGCAGCTCCCCGCCTTCCAGAGTGGCTTTCCCGGTCGAGGTGTCCAGAGAGAGCGGCCCGACGCCGATTATGGCGGAGGAGCTCCGGTCAGAGCTGCGGCTGCGCTTGAGCACCGCTTTCACTCTCGCGAGCACTTCGTTCACGGAGAAAGGCTTGGAGATGTAGTCGTCCCCTCCGGCTGAGAAGCCGGTGAGAATGTCGTTTTCCGAAGTGCGGGCCGTCAGGAAGACTATGGGGACGTCGCTTCCCCGTTCCGTGCGGATGATGCGGGCCATCCGGTAGCCGCTGAGTCCCGGGAGCATCACGTCCAGGAGGATGAGTCCGGTGTCGGGAGTGAAAAGCTCCAGCCCGTCCTCGGCAGATGCGGCGCTCAGGACCTCGTACCCGGCATTTTCCAGGTTGTAACTCAGAATCTCGCGGATGTCGCTGTCATCCTCCACTATCAGAATCTTCTGCATCTCTGTTATAGCAAAAAAGTTGTTTGTCCGGCTTTTCCTATTGTTGTTGCTGCCGCTTGTGCTGCTTGTGCCGCTCCAGCTGCTCCTGCCGCTCCTGCCGCTCCTGCCGCTCCTGCCGCTCCTGCCGCTCCTGCCGCCATTGCAGATTATTTCTCTGCGAAGGCGTAGGAGAAGCCTTCGAGACGGTTCCATTCACCTCTGGTGAAGTCCGGAACCTCGATCGGGGCGTTGCCGTTTTCCATCGAAATCTTACCGAGCTCGGTCAGGCAGCACCACTCGGCCATATCATAGACATCCATATCGAGCGGCAGACCGTTCCTCAGGCAGTAGATAAGACGGTAGTCCATAATGAAATCCATCCCGCCGTGTCCGCCGACCTCCTTGGCGAGAGCCTCGAGCTCCGGAGTGAGGATAGGGCTACGGTACTGCTCCATAAGACGGTCGAGACTTTCTCCCGAGTAGATCTTCTCGCTGCCGAGATCCGAGTAGTCCACAGACAGGCCTTCGAAGGCGTTCTCGCGAAGGCAGAGCTGCCTTACAGGGTATTTCCCGGCATAGCCTTCGCTGCCCACGATCTGGTACATCCTGTCATACGGGCGCGGAGTCATCACATCGTGCTCCACGAGTATGGTGCGTCCCTTCTCGGTGGAAATCATAGTCATAGTGAGGTCGCCGTTCTGAAAGTCATCGCATTTCTCTCCCGTGCGGGCCTCCACGTGCTTGGGGCCGTTCACGGCCTTGGTCTCCATAGCCACGAGCGTCTTGAAGCGGTCGCCCCGGTGGATGCCCATAACCTGACAGACGGGCCCGAGACCGTGGGTAGGATAGACGTCGCCCTTGTGTGTCCTGTTGAAATCGAGCCTCCAATTGTTCCAGTAGGCGCCCCAGAACGGGTCGAGATTATGATGATAGGAGCCTTCGCCGTGTATGATCTCGCCCAGAACGCCTGCCTGCGCCATAGTCAGGACAGTCATCTCGAAGAAGTCATAGCAGCAGTTTTCCAGCATCATACAGTGTTTCCGCGTCTTCTCGGACATATCGACAAGCGCCCAGATGTCCTTCAGAGAAGCGGCCGCCGGCACCTCGACGGCGACATTCTTGCCGTGTTCCATAGCGTAGAGCGCGATCGGAACGTGACTCTTCCAGTCGGTGCAGATATAGACGAGATCCACATCGTCCCTCTCGCAGAGCCCGCGGTAAGCCTCAGCATCTCCGGAGTAGCCGGCAGCTTTCGGGAAGCCGGAGGCTTCCAATGCCATATTTGAATTTTCGACTCTGTCAGCCTCCACGTCGCAGAGGGCTGTTATCTTCACTCCCGGGATATAGGTGTAGCGGGAGACGGCATCCGCTCCCCGCATTCCGAGCCCGACGAAGCCGACACGCACCGTGTCCATCGCGGGAACTGTAAGTCCGAGGACGCTCTCCACTCCGGGGGGTCTTGCGGGAGTTTCTGTCCGTATGATTCCGTTTCCGCCCGCCCCGGCGCACGATGCCGCAAGAATCATCATCGCAAATGCGGCCGACAGCTGTTTGAGACTCATATCTTGTAGTTTTAAAGGTTAGTCACAGAAAGTCCTCCGGCGAGGCATTGTCCGGGTCCCCCGGATCGGGTCAGGTCCCCTGCGGGGAGGAGAGATGTATCTTTTTTATGAGATATCTCGCCGCGAATGCCAAGAGAATGCCGAAGAAGCTGCCGATGAGCGCTCCGACCACTATGTCTCCCAGATAGTGTTTGCCTACGAAGACTCTGCTCAGGGCGATGAGGGTCGCCCAGACGTAGATCATCGCCGCGTAGCCCAGGAAGCGCTGCCGGCGGTCGTTCCGCAGCCCGATCAGGGAAGCCGCAGCGAAGCCGAAGGCATTGGCCGAATGGCCGGAAAAGAAACCGTAGTAGCCGGAACGCTTCTCCAGGACGTGTAGTCCGCCGCTGAGCATCGTGTAGTCGTAGCACGGGCGCAGGCGGGTGACGCTGTTCTTTATGAGATTCGCGACCTGGTCTGTCACTACGATGGTCAGTATCAGCGAGGCTGTCACGATGAGAGCTTTTTTCCAGCCCAGACGGACGAAGAGCATCACCAGGACGATGACGTAGAGGGGGAACCAGACCTGGATGTCCGACATAAACTGCCAGAACGCGTCTGCCCAGGAGCTGTGGAAATGGTTCAGCAGCAGGGTGAGGTGCTGGTCGAAAGTATGAAGGGTGTCTATCATCTGTGCAGGGCTGTCCAGAGCATTTCCTTGAGTTCTTTGAGACCCTTCTGACTGAGGGATGAGATGAATACGTGCGGGATGCCCTCAGGGAGCGTTCCGGCGATTTTCTTTTCCCGGCGTGAGTCTATCAGGTCGCACTTGGTTACGGCAAGCACGCGGTCTTTTACGAGAAGCTCGGGGTTGTACTCTCTGAGCTCGTTCAGAAGAGTCCCATAGGCTGCCGCGATGTCATCTTCTTCTGCGGAGACCATAAAGAGCAGTACGGAGTTGCGCTCTATGTGGCGCAGGAACCTTATGCCTATGCCCCTGCCTTCGTGGGCGCCCTCGATGATCCCGGGGATGTCGGCCATAACGAAGGAGCGGTCATCGTAATACTTCACTATGCCCAGATTCGGTTCGAGGGTGGTGAAGGCGTAGTCGGCTATTTTCGGTCTGGCTGAAGTGACGGTGGAGAGGAGGGTGGATTTCCCGGCGTTCGGGAATCCGACGAGTCCCACGTCAGCCAGCAGCTTGAGTTCCAGGATGAAGCAGCCTTCTGTCCCTTCCTCTCCGGGCTGGGCGAAACGCGGGGTCTGCATAGTGGGGGACTTGAAGTTGGTGTTTCCCAGGCCTCCGCGGCCTCCCCGGCAGAGGATCTTCTCCTCTCCGTCTGCGACCAGCTCCATTATCACCTCTTCCGTCTCCGCGTCCTTGACCACCGTCCCGAGAGGGACTTCGAGGGTGATGTCCTCTCCGTTACGGCCGTGCCTGTTTCCGCCTTCTCCCTTGCCTCCGTCCCCGGCCTTGACATTCTTGCGGTATTTGAGATGGATGAGGGTCCAGAACTGGGAGTTGGCCCTGAGGATGATGTGGCCTCCGCGGCCTCCGTCACCTCCGTCCGGCCCGCCCTTAGGGACGTATTTCGCCCTGTAGAGGTGGGTGGAACCCGCCCCTCCGTGTCCGGAGGCGCAGTATATGCGGACGTAGTCTATAAAGTTGCTCTCTGGCATAAGTTCTGATTGCAGGCCGCAGGCTGCTGACCGCAGACTGCCGGCCGCTGACCGTGCAAAGATAGTCATTATTTTCTGTATGTGGAGAATAAAGTCATCTCTCAATTCATCACAAACTGTGATGCGATGATGGATGGTTCAGTCTTATGTTGTCGGCAGGGAGGGGATTGCCGGTCTGAGCCGGCAATGACGGTTTCGTCACGCCCGACCTGATCGGGCGTCTTATGCTGCCGGCAACGACGTGAGGTCTGGGCCGGCAATGACGGTTTCGTCACGCCCGACCTGATCGGGCGTCTTATGCTGCCGGCAACGACGTGAGGTCTGGGCCGGCAATGACGGTTTCGTCACGCCCGACCTGATCGGGCGTCTTATGCTGCCGGCAATGACCTGAGGTCTGAGCCGGCAATGACGGAGAAGGAGAGAGATTGACGGCAAGGGCCCACGAAAGTGTTGAAGATGTCTGTTTTTAGCCGTACCTTCGCTTCGGGTTTACAAGTATCGGTTTATGGAGAATTTAAGTGTCAGGCGGGCGGTGCCGGCGGATCAGGAGCAGATAATGCAGATTTTCGGACACGCAAAGGGATATATGAGTTCGCACGGCAATGCCGACCAATGGTGCGGCCCCTATCCCGGGCGCGAACTGATGCGCTGCGAGATAGAGTGCGGGCATTGTTTCGTAATATGCTCCGGGGATGCGGTAGTGGGGACGTTCTGCCTGATCTTCGGTGACGATCCTACCTACGGCCGGATAGATGACGGACGATGGCTGAACAACGCGCCCTACGCCACCATACACCGCCTCGCTTCGGACGGTACTGCGAAAGGCATCGGACACGCCTGCATAGAATTCTGTTACAGCCGGATAGAGAACCTCCGTGCCGATACGCACCGCGACAATCTCACAATGCAGCACCTGCTGGAGAAGGAAGGTTTCGTCAGATGCGGGGTCATCCATCTTCAAGACGGGTCCCCGCGCATCGCGTATCAGAAGTCAAACCCACTGAAGAACAGATTGCAGGAACTCGTCTGCCCCCGCTTTATGAACGAAGACAGATATCGTAACGGGCACGTCAGAATAATCAACGCATTGTCTGGTACAAGGATTCTCGGTGTGCATATCCCGGAACTCAAGGCATTGGCTGCAGCCCTGTGTAAGCAGGGCAAAGCGGAGACAACACTCAAGTATTTTGCACGGCAGGCATCGATGTCTATCAGGTCTGATGCGGCGGACAGACTCTGTTACGAAGAAAAACTCCTGTGGGGGCTTCTGCTCGGCAGGCTTAAAGGTTCTTCAGAAGAAATACTCAGGCAAGTGTCGATTTTTATTCCATACATCGCCAACTGGGCGGAATGCGACACGTTCTGCTGTAACTCAAAATGGAAAGTTGACAGCAGTATGCTGTGGGAATTCATATCCCCCTATTTCAGCAGCGACCGTGAATTCGAGGTGAGATTCGCTGTTGTCACGGCGATGATCCGCTTTCTTGGTCCATCAGATATGGACAGAACTCTCCGGAAGAGTGCAAGCATAAAATACGACAGTATCGTCAGCGCTTACTCCGAAATGAAAGCCAGACCTTACTACGTAAAAATGGGAGTTGCCTGGCTGCTTGCAACGGCATTGGCGATTGACCCCGGAAAGACGAGAGCCTTTGTCAATGTGTTTGGAATCCAAGGCGCATCCCTGCCGGAAGACGTGGTGAAACTCTACATCCGCAAAGCCCGCGAATCAGTCAGGACCAGAAACATCGCCTGTCTCTGATAAGCGTATCCGTGTTCTTCTGTAAGCACTCCAACTGGACTCCAAGACGATTATTTACTTTTTCTTGCTTTCCTGCTCTGCAATCGTATTGTCCACGATTTGCCGGAGTTGGTAAGTGGCGACGCCGAGAGGATTGCTGATGCCTTTTAGAGACCACTCCACGACTGTTTTGTTGCGGGAACGGCAGATGAGCAGTCCAATGCTCGGATTGTCGTCATCACCTTTGAGAAGGGCATCGGCGGCATTGACATAGAAGTTGATCTTCCCTGCAAATTCTGGTATGAACTCAACTACTTTCAGCTCCACCACGACATAGCATTTCATCTTGATATGGTAGAATACCATATCGGGGAAGAAGGAAGTTCCGTCCGGCCCCGGTATCCTAAGTTCCATCTGTCTTCCCACATAGGCGAAGCCGCTTCCGAGTTCGAGAAGAAACCGCGTGATGTTCTGGGCAAGTGCATCTTCCAGTTTCCTTTCCTCGACTTCTCCTGCGATGGGCAGGAAGTCGAGCTGATACTCTCCCTTGAGGATTTCTTCTGCAAGTTTGCCTTGAATTGACGGTAACTTCTCGTCGAAATTGGAAAGAGCCTTGCCCTTAGTCTCAAACAGGTTGGCATTCATCTGTCGGTTGAGTTCGCTTCGGCTCCATCCGTTTGAAATTGTCCCGTAAATATAGAATAGAGCTTTCTCCAGACTCTTGCATTTCCTCAAGATGTCGATATGATGTCTCCACGGGATGTAGCCGAACTTCTCCGGCATTGGCTCGTCTAATTCGTTACCAAGTTGGTAACGAATTGTATCTTTCTGGCTATAAAAGATATACCAATTCTTCATATACCTGAGGTTGGTAACGGAATAGCCGTCTTCTCCCGGGTTTTCGCCTCTGAGGTCGAGGCTCAGCCTGTCGAAAAAGGCGCTGCCCCACGAATATGTCTCCTGCATCACGGTAATGTCGTGACCGAGTTCCCAATAAAACTCCAGCATAGCTTGGTTAATCCGCACCGTTGCCTTTATCTGGGCGTGTCGGAGTCTTTTCTTTATAGACTTCAGCCAATTCGAGTAATTATCATCCGGCACAAAATCACCGGCTTTCACAAATCCTGACTTTTCCATTATGCGTCGACTTAAATACTTACAACTTCGGAATCAGATTCACTGCCTTTCTCTTGCTCTCGTCCACAATCTTCGCGTAAATCTGCGTGGTTCTCACATTGCTGTGTCCAAGCAGTTTGGACACCGTGTAGAGGTCGGCCCCGTAACTCAGGGTCAATGTGGCGAAAGAATACCGTGCCACGTGGAAGGTCACGTGCTTGCTTATCTCCGCCTTTTTCACGAGAGTCCTCAAGCGGACATCCGCATTCGTCACGCCCGACCTGATCGGGCGTCTTATGCTGTCGGCAGTGAGGAGATTGCCGGTCTGGGCCGGCAATGACGGAGAAGCGCGTCACGCGCCGCCTCATCGTCACGCCCGACCTGATCGGGCGTCTTATGCTGTCGGCAGTGAGGGGATTGCCGGTCTAGGCCGGCAATGACGGTTTCGTCATGCTCGACCTGATCGGGCATCTTATGCTGCAGGCAGGGAGGGGATTGCCGGTCTGGGCCGGCAATGACGTGAGGTCTGGGCCGGTGAGGATAAACTGTCCCTTCTTTGCGGGTTATCTCACGACCTGCGTGAACTCCGCTGCCGAACCGTCTGCCTTGCCTTTGATCACATAGATGCTCTGCGTTGCAGGCTTGCCGTCAAACCCGGTCGCCTCGGTCTCGAACAGGTACTCGGTGACCTCGCCCTTGTCTCTGGAAGCCACGCTTATCGGAGTGCCGAGAGGCATCGGATAGTCTCCGCAGGCCTCGTCGAAGATGGCGCGCTCCGCCTCGTCAAGTGGCCTGCTCTCCGAGAAGGCCGGCCACCGGGGGAGAGCGTCGCCCTGCGCTGCCGCCCCGGAGAGAAAACTGTCAAGCTCCGCGCCGGCCTTGTCCAGTCTGGCGTTCCTGACTCCGTACCAGTCTGCGACGCGGGCCTCAGGCTGCAGCCGCTTCATCATCTCCGCCGCGGTGTTGCCGCCGCTGCCGAAAGTGCAGAACGGATAGAGGACCTTGTCCGTGAGACTGTAGGTCTTGAGAAATGTCTCCACCGGTCCTGCGCACCTGCCGTACCATACCGGGGTGCCGACATAGACGGTGTCGTACTTGGTGAAGTCCACATCCAGAGGCTTGATCTCGCGGGATACCCCCTGCTCCATCTCCTTCCGGAATGCCTCGTTGATCGCATCGAAGCCCTCGCCGTATGGCACGGCGGGGGTGATTTCCACGATGTCAGCGCCCGTTTTTTCCTGAATGAGCTTCGCAACTGTCCCGGTCGCTCCGGAAGCGGAGTAATAGACCACTATCGAGCGGCTTTCCTGACTGGAATTGCATCCGGAGAGGGTGACGAGCGCCGCTGCCCCGAGGGCGGATGCCTTTGCTTTGATGCTGGTTTTCATATACTTGCGTTGTTTATGATGTGTCGTTCCTTATGTAACTCTTTAAAATACTCCCCCCCCCAAAAAAAACTTATCTTGCGTCAAAGCCCGGCCTGAACACTATCGCCTGACCTCCTCCGGGGGCGAGGCGGACGGTGAGGGTGTCCTGCGCCGTGACGCTGCGATGCTCTATGACATAGGCGTAGGGGTTCGTGCGCCAGTCGGCATCGGGAGCATCGGCGTAGATGTCTGCCTGATAGGTGATTCCCGGCTCCAAGAACGACAGCGGCTGCACGAGGATGCGGGCCTCTTCGTTCGTGACAGCTCCATAAAAGTACCGGTCTGTTGCCCTGCGGACGATGGCAATATACTCTCCTATCTCCCCTTGCAGGGCCTCAGAAGCGTCGCAGTCTGCATCGAAGTCGCGGAAGAACCGGAAGGCGGGGTGCCCCGCATAGTTCTCTATCAGGTCGGCAGCCATCTGTAAGGGCGAGTAGAGCACCACCCAGTCAGCTATCTGTTTTGCGAGCGTGGTATTGACCCGGCACTCGGAACTGTGGACGTTGTTCCAGAGCTTCACGTCGGGGTTGCCGGCGATGCTGCGGTATTCGATGTCGAAGATTCCCGGGGTGTAGTCCATCGGACCGGCGAGCAGGCGGGTAAAGGGCAGGATCTCGTGATGCGCGGGACTGTTACCCTTGCTCCAGGCGTTCCATTCCATACCTCTCGCGCTCTCGCGGGTCATAAAGTTGGGCCAGGTTCTGCGCAGGCCCGTCTCCTTTATGGCTTCGTGCGCATCCACCATTATCTGCCGCCGTGCCGCTTCCTCCACCACCTTCCGGTAGTGCCGGACCCCGTATTGGCTGTGATGATAGTGACCGTCGAGGAGCCAGCCCGCATAGCCGGTCTTGAGGGCGTGGATGCCGTGCTCCTGCGCGAAGTCGAGGTCGCGTTCCAGCTGCGCCTCGTACCGGGCCACCCGCCCGGCGGTCTCGTGGTGGATGATGTACTGCACACCCTTCGCTTCGGCGTATGCAAGCACCTTTTCGAGGTCGAAGTCGGGAGCGGGCCGGGTGAAATCGAAGTCCGGGTGCGCGTATGCTATCGTCCAGTCGTCGTTCCAGCCCTCGAACAGCACCCCTTCGATATTGTTTTCGGCAGCGAAGTCGATGTACTGCATAGCCCTCCCGGTAGTGGCACCGTGTCTGGCATCCTTGCCCCAGGAGTAGAGGCCGAGGTGCATCCCCCACCATACGCCTACATATTTCATAGGGCGTATCCACGAGGTGTCGTCTATCTTGCAGGGCTCGTTCAGGTTCAGTATCAGAGAGGAGTTTATGAGGTCCACAGCCTTCCGGCCTATCTGGATAGTGCGCCAGGGGGTCTTGAAAGACCCGGGCACGACGGCCTTGAACTCGCGGTTCTGCGGCCCGTCGGGGGCAAGGGCTGCCCTGAGCCCGCCTCCGGTCTTGCGCAGCGTCATTTCGGGAAAGTCCACCAGCGCAGCTTCGTGTATGCTGCCGAACACCCCTCCGTCCGTCCGGAAGGTGAAGGGAGTGTTCGCATCCTCCACTTCGGAGGTGCGCAGCTTCCTGTATTCCAGCTCGTATGTGTCGTAATGCGCAGGAATCGACCAGCTCTCGCCGTCGCGGGCGAAGCGGAATTCCGTGAGCTCGTCCCTGAGCGTCAGACTCTCCGCTTCGTCCGGAGCTGCACCGCCACAATCCTGAACGGAGCGCAGAATCTCGTACCTGAACCCCACCCCGTCGTCAAATACCCGGAAACGCAGGGTCAGTTCCACTCCGTCCCCATTAGTCAGATCCACAGCCAGCTCGTTGTGCACATCGCGAATCCGCTTGTTCTCGCCCCAAGGCTGGGTCCACACTTCATCGGCCCTTGATTTCTCCGTCCGCTTCACCCTGAACCCTTCCGAGAGCGAGACCCCTTCGGCATCGAGCCCCAGTGCCGAGGGCCTGACAAACGGCACCCCATCCACATCCACCGCATACATCGGCACCCCCGCCTCCGTCAGCTCAAGCTTCACCGCAATGCTCCCATCGGGAGATTCCACCGCCATCCGAGTCTGCGCGCATCCGCACAGACCGACCATAGTCACAGCCGTCAACAGCTTTCTCATCGACATATAGGGGTCCCCGATCATTCCATTTATAGAACAGCAAAATGCAAAAATAAAAAAAGTGACTGTAAGTCATAGACTTGCAGTCACTTTTTTTCATTAAGCCCCTAAGGGCTCTGCGGTGCGGACGAGACTCGAACTCGCGACCTTCGGCGTGACAGGCCGACATTCTAACCAGCTGAACTACCGCACCGGAACATTTCAACTGTCGTTTTTTTCAAACGCGGATGCAAAGATAGGCAGTTTTTCCTATACTGCAAATTTTTTTTGACTTTTTTGCATCCGCCACTGCCGGCTATTTTTCAAATCTCTTTTCCTTCGATCTCACTATCTTTTCTTTCATCGCATCGACGCAGTCTGTGATGGCCTCTTCGAAAGTCTTGGCGTTCCTTTCGATCACGAGGTCCTCACCCGGGATGTGGTACTGGAGCTTCACGTTCTTGTTGTCAGGCTCCTGGAGCAGGGAGAGGGTTACGTCGGCGACCTCTGTCCCGTCATAGAATTTGGCGATTTTCGATACTTTCTTGTTCACGTAGTCGATGAGCTTCTGATCTGCGTCGAACTTCAGGCTTTTAATCTTTATCTCCATAATTACCTCCGTTTTTTGCCCTTGGATGGGCGTGATTATAAACATTCTTCAGTTTCTCGATAGAGTTGTGCGTGTAGACCTGCGTAGCCGCGAGAGAGGAGTGTCCCAGCAGTTCCTTTATGGAATTCAGATCCGCCCCGTCGTCGAGCAGCTCTGTCGCCAGAGTGTGTCTCAGAATGTGCGGCGATTTCCTTCCGCTTATGCCTTCGACCGCTCCCAGCTCTTCCTTTATCACTCTGTCGATGAATACAGGATAGAGCCTTTCTCCCTTAAGCGTCCGCAGCAGAGGGCTTTCGGCCGTCCTTGCGCTGCCCGCCATCGTGTCAACTGCGTGTAAATATAGTAAAATTTCTTTTATCAGACCATCTGTCATAGGAATTTCCCGCATCTTGTCCCCCTTTCCGAGTACTCTTATGACTTTTCTTCCGAAATCCACGGAGCCCACATTCAGGGAGATCAGTTCACTGCGGCGCATTCCCGTGGAGTAGAGCATAAGCACGATCAGACGCCGAAGGCGTCCGGTATATAGCGTACCGGCCGTCTTGCGGCCGGCAGGACCTTCCCCCAGGCTGCGCAGCATCTCGAGGTTCTCTTCGCTCGCCAGGAAACTCGTCTGCTCGAAATAGCTCTCCAGGGCGTCTTTTCGGAACACGCCCGGCAGTCGCTTGCGGGTTTTCGGCCGGGGAGTCAGCCGGACGGGGTTGCTGCTCAGCACGCCTTCTTTCATCAGGAAACGGCAGTAGCCGCTGAGTACCGACAGGTGCAGATTCGCGGTCCGGGCTCCGAGCTTCTCCTCGTCCAGAATGTGCACTTCGTAATTGCGCACGGCGTTCGCGTCGAGCCTTTCCCCGTAGGCGGCGGGAAGGCCCTCCCCGGGTCCCGCGAAAGTGTAGCGCTCGAAACGCTCCAGCACGTCCGCATATATCTCTATGGTGCGCTGCGAGTATCTTCTGACCGAGGTCAGATATGCTATGTATCTGTTTGTTAATTCAGACATCACTGTGCTGCTTATGCTGCCCCGGACGCTTTCGCGGCGTATTCTCTGTAGAAAGAAGTCGCCCGGCGCTTTCAAAGATACGGATATTTTCCTAATTTTGCCCCCGATATGGCAAAAGCTTCAGTCAATATTGACTCTCTTTCCCGTCAGCTCATAGAGCAGGCACGCAGGGGCGAGTTCCGCAGCGTTTATCTCCTGATGGGTGACGAGCCCTACTATCCGGATCTGGTCTGCGACGCCATCTTGGAATACTGCATCCCCGAGGAGGAAAAGGACTTCAACGAAACCGTCTGCTACGGCTCCGATGTGGATGCCGACGCTGTCGTGTCCGCCGCCAGGCGCTATCCTATGATGGCGGAAAGGCAGCTGGTAGTGCTGAAGGAAGCGCAGCTGATGAAGGATATCGAGAAGCTTCAGTACTACTGCGCACAGCCGCTCGACTCCACGGTTTTCGTGGTCCTGCTTCACCGGGCCTCGGTGGACAAGCGCAAGGCGTTCTACAAGAGCGTGCAGAAGGTCGGAGTGGTGCTCGAGTCGCCGCTTCTTCGCGACTATGAGATAAGCGACTGGATCATAAGGCATTTCTCTCAGAGGGGAGTGAAGATAGACCCCCGCGCCGCTGCCCTTATGGGCGAGTCCGTCGGCACTGACCTCTGCGCCATCGCCGTGGAAGCGGACAAGATGCAGAAGAATCTTCCCGAGGGCGCTCCGGAGGTGTCTGTGGAGGATGTCGAGCGCAATGTCGGCGTAAGCCGCCAATTCAGCATTTTCGAGCTGACGAAAGCCCTTTCATTGCGCGACGCCGCAGGTGCCGTGCGCATAGCGACCTATGTCGGCTCGGGGGCGAAGTTCGCGATGCCTCAGGCTACGGCCGCGCTTTTCACGCACTTCTACCGCATCCTGCGTTACGGCGCACTGCTCGAGCAGCATCGCAGCATCTCGCCGCAGGACAAGGCCAAGGCGCTCGCCGGCGTGAATCCTTATTTCTACAGGGAATACGATACGGCGGTGCGCAACTACCCGCTCCCGCGCTGCATGAGGGTAATCTCGCTGCTGCGCGAGTACGATTACCGGGGCAAAGGCGGCGACGGCGGCGACGTGGACGGCGGGGAGATGCTGAGGGAGCTGGTGGTAAAGATATTGAATGTTTAGAAAAATATATTGCGAATCGATATATTTTGTATATTTGTCAAAACTTAACAAATTATGGCTTTAATCGAATGTAGGGACATTTCGAAGAATTTCGGCGAGAAGGTGGCTCTCGATCACGTCTCGCTGGATATTCCGCAGGGGAAGATCTTCGGACTCCTCGGCCCGAACGGAGCCGGAAAGACCACTCTCATCCGTATCATCAACCGCATCACCATTCCGAACAGCGGCGAAGTCATTTTCGACGGCCGTCCCATCACCCAGCGCGATGTCGAGAAGATCGGCTATATGCCCGAGGAACGCGGACTGTACCGCAAGATGGCTGTCGGCGACCAGGTGATGTATCTCGCGCAGCTCAAGGGTATGTCCTCACGCGACGCGCGCCGCGAGCTGAAGCTATGGTTCGAGCGTTTCGGCATACAGGACTGGTGGAAGAAGAAGGTGGAGGAACTCTCCAAGGGTATGGCGCAGAAGCTCCAGTTCATCACCACCGTGGTGCACAAGCCTTCGCTGATGATTCTGGACGAGCCTTTCTCGGGCTTCGACCCGGTCAATGCGGAGCTTATCCGCAAGGAAATCCTTCGCCTGCGCGACGAGGGGGCGACCATCGTGCTGTCCACCCATAATATGGAGTCCGTGGAGGAGCTCTGCGACGAGATAGCTCTCATAGACAAGTCCAGGCTTGTCATCACCGGAGGCGTGGAGCAGATCCGCCGCGACTACGGGAACAACAATGTCGAGCTCATCTACACCGACTCCGAAGGACGCCACACCGAGGTGCTTCCGCGCAGCGTCGACGGCACTTCCACACTCAGAGCATTCATCGACAGGGGAGTGGAGATCAATTCCTACAGGGAGCTTATGCCGAGGATGAACGACATTTTCATCAAACTTGTAACCGAAGGCAGATAGGAGGACAGCAGTATGAATCTGAACATTATAAACATCATCATAAAACGCGAGTACCTTAACCGCGTAAAGAAGAAGTCGTTTCTTCTCGTGACTTTCCTCGGCCCGATATTCTTCGCGGCGATGTGCATTCTTCCCACCGTCATTATGCTGGCCACCAAGGAGGAGTCGAAGAAGATCGCCGTCTGCGACGAGTCAGGAATCGTTCTGCCTTACCTTGAGGACAGGGAGAACATCTTCTTCACCGACTGCTCCGCTATGGCGCCGGATTCCCTGAAAAACTCTATGAAGGAGCTCGGCTACGATGTGGTGCTGAGCGTCTCCCCTCTCGACTCCGCGAATCGGACCGTCTCAGCCGTGAGCTTCTCGGCCAAGCCTCTCGGAATGGAGATGAGCGAGTACATAAACTCGCGCATAAACGATGCGGTGGAAAGCTACAGGGTGCAGTCCTATGGCATAGCGAACCTCGCGCAGATTCTGGAGGGAGTGAAGTCTGACGTCCGCCTGCAGTCCTTCACGATAGATGACAGCGGCAAGGAACAGATCTCCGCCTCCGAAGTCTATATGATGGTCTCTATGGTCCTGGGCATCATAATATATATGTTCATCGCCCTCTTCGGGGCTATGGTGATGAGCAGCGTCATCGAGGAGAAATCCTCCCGCGTGGTGGAGGTCCTGGTCTCCTCGGTGAAAGCCACTGAGCTTATGTTCGGCAAGATCATAGGCATAGCGCTCGTGGCTCTCACGCAGTTCCTGCTCTGGGTGGTTCTGACCGTCGCCATAGTGGGCATCGCGGGCAGCGCGCTGGGCACCGAGTTCCTGAGCGCGGCCGGGGACAGCACGGAAATGATGAGTATGATGTCCGACCCGACCACGGCCGGAGCCGTCGAGGCGATACAGAGCAGCGAGGCCTCCACCGTCCTCTCCACCCTCTCGAGCCTGAACTACGGACAGATACTCGTAGCCTTCATCCTCTTCTTCATCTTCGGCTACCTGCTCTATGCTTCGCTCTATGCGGCCATAGGCTCCGCCGTCGAGAGCGAGGGTGATACGCAGCAGCTCCAGCTCCCTGTCACGATTCCTCTGCTCATCGCCTTCTTCATCTCCCTCTACGCCTTCCGCGCTCCTGACAGCGCAGTGGTGTTCTGGGGCTCGATGATACCGTTCACCTCACCGATAGTGATGCTCGCGCGCATCCCGTTCGGCGTGCCGGTGTGGGAGCTTGTGCTCAGCCTGCTGCTGCTCATTCTCACCTTCGCCGCCTGCGCCTGGGCTTCGGCGAAAATCTACAAGGTCGGGATCCTGATGTACGGCAAGAAGTCGACATTCAAGGATCTCTGGAAGTGGCTCAAACAGAATTAAATATGAAAAGAATCCCAGCTGTTTTCGCTCTCGCTTTCCTTCTCTGCGCAAGCCTCTGTGCGCAGGAGATAAAGTGGAAGAAAGTGCCTGTGCGCGGCGAACTTACCGGGGTCGCCGCTCCCACGGCGACCAATGTCGCCGAAGCCCTCGGGACAATGAAGGGCAGAACCTACATCGCTCCCGGCGGAAAGCGTTTCCGTGGAGGAGCAACGGCCGCGGCCGCGCGCCTTATGCTCGATGCCCAGCAGCCGATGGCGAAGGTGAAGGAAGTTATCGGCTACTGCCCTCAGGGGATGGTCGAGAAGAAGCCGGAAAGCACTCTCTCGAATTTCCTCGTGGACGCGCTTATGGCCAAGGCTGCCGAGCTTACCGGCCGCAAGGTGGACATAGGACTGATGAATTTCGGAGGGATACGTGTGGATATGCCACAGGGCGATGTCACGGTGGACGACATAATGTCTATGGTCCCGTTCCGCAACCATCTGTGCTATGTGGCCCTGAAGGGTTCCGATGTGAAACAGCTCTTTGAGGATCTCTCGCGTGGCTCCATGCAGGTCGTGGGAGGCGTGCAGCTTACGGTGCACAAGCATCAGATGGTGGATCTCAAGGTCGGCGGAGAGCCGGTGGACGATGAGAGGATCTACGGCCTTGCGACCATAGATTTCCTCCTGGACGGGGGAGACCGCATCTTCGCGGCGCGCAATGCCCTCGAGCTGATACAGACCGATATGCTCATCTACGATGTCATCCTGGAGCACGTGCGCAGTCTCACCGCAGAGGGTAAGAACATAGAATATCATACTGACGGGAGGGTAAAGAAAATATGAAACGCTTTCTGCTAATCGCGCTCTGCGCTCTTGCGCTCTGCTGCTTCAGCGCTTCGGCGCAGAAACTGGTCATAGTGCATACGAATGACACCCACAGCCACCTCGATCCGCTCCGCGACGGGCGCGGAGGAGTGGTGGAACGTGCCGCCATCCTGGACAGTCTGCGCGGGGAATACGGCCGCCGCAAGGTGCTGCTGCTCCACGCGGGCGATTTCAATCAGGGCACTTCCTATTTCACCATCCTGAACGGGGACCTGGAGGTCTCTCTGGTGAACGCCCTCGGCTATGACTGCATCACGCTCGGCAATCACGAGTTCGATAACGGCATCGAGGACCTCGCCCGCCGTCTGAAGTCGGTAAAGTGCCCTGTGGTGTGCTGCAATTATGATTTCTCTCCTTTCGAGCTGGGCAGATACGTGACCCCTTATACCATAGTGCGCAGAGGAGGAATGAAGATCGGTATCGTGGGTGCACTCTGTGACATATCGTCCGTTGTGGCCCGCAACATCGCCGACCGTATCCCTTCGCTGGACACGGTGACAGAAATCAACAGGTGGGCTTCTTACCTTAAGACCGAGAAGAAGTGCGATATGGTCATACTGCTTTCACATCTGGGCTTTGACGGGCCGGGGAGCGATGTGGAGATCTCAGGGAAACTGCACGGGGTGGATCTGATAGTGGGCGGACATTCGCACACGGACCTGGACGATATAGTCTGGAAGAGAGATGCGGACGGAAAGAGTATCGGCATCATAACCGATGGTGAGTGGGGACTGGCTCTCGGTCAGATAGAGATTTATTGAGCGAAATGAGGCGGCCTGACCGGCCGCCTCATTTGTTAAAGGATATTCATAGACTGCTCGCGTATCTTCTCGAGCTCGTCTTTCATACGGACCACGCATTTCTGGATGGCCGCGTGGTTCGCTTTGCTTCCTGTCGTGTTTATCTCGCGGCCCATCTCCTGGATGATGAAACCGAGCTTCTTGCCCGGGTACGGCTCGCCGCCCTCGATGGTGTCCATAAAGTAGCGGCAATGCTGGCGCAGACGGACTTTCTCCTCATTTATGTCCAGCTTCTCCACATAATAGACCAGTTCCTGCTCGAAGCGTTCCCTGTCCGGGCGTGCGCCGAGCTCGGCGATGCTTTTCAGCAGCTTTTCCTTTACTGCCGCGATGCGCTGTGCCTCGTAGCTTTCCACCTCGTCCTCCAGTTCGAGAATCTTCGCGACCCTCGACGTGACATCCCTGTAGAGGGCCTCTCCCTCCTTAGCCCGATATTCGCGTATGCGCAGCAGAGCTTCGTCTATGGCCGCTGAAACCAGCGGCCAATTCTCTTCCGTTATGACGTCTGATTTTTTCGTCTCGATGACCTCCGGCATACGCAGGACCGTGTCCAGAAGTGAGGCGTCGGGATTGGCCGCGAAGCGGATGCCCATCTTCTGCGCGAGCGAGCGGATCCTCTCGCAGTAGCTCAGCGCGAGCTCCTCGTTTATCGCTCTCGCGTTGTCGGCGGCGTTCGGCTCCCAGGTGATGAACATATCGATGCTGCCCCTGTGCAGGCTGTCCGCGATGCGTTTGCGCACTTCCATCTCCTTCTCTTTCGGGAGGAACGGGCTCTTTATGTTTATGTCGGAATTCTTGCCGTTCACGGAGCGGAATTCGATGACGAGTCTGCCGCTCTCCAGTATGGCTTCGGACTTGCCGTAGCCGGTCATTGAAAGGATCATATTGGTGACGATAGGTTTTTCGGCGGCAAAGATACTCATTTATGCGAATAAATTACTACTTTTGCCTTTCGTGTCAGCCGGCACTTGAACATTCATACTTATGGAAGAAAACGAAAAGAAACTGAATTTCCTCGAGGAGATCATCGAGGATGACCTCAAAAGCGGAAAATGCAAGAGCATACTGACCCGCTTCCCCCCGGAACCGAACGGCTATCTTCATCTGGGACACGCGAAGAGCCTCTGCATAAACTTCGGACTCGCGCAGAAATACGGCGGCAAGACTAATCTCCGCTACGATGACACGAACCCCGTCAAGGAGGACACCGAGTATGTGGACGCCATAAAGGAGGATATCAGCTGGCTGGGCTTCAGCTGGGATAAGGAGCTGTATGCGTCCGACTATTTCGACCAGCTTTACGAGTGGGCGGAGCAGCTTATTATGAGGGGATTGGCTTATGTGGACGACCAGACGCAGGAGCAGATGCGGGAGAACCGCGGCACGGTCGAGGTTCCGGGCAAGGACAGCCCGTGGCGCGACCGCACTCCGGAGGAGAATCTGCGTCTTTTCCGCGAGATGAGGGACGGGAAGTATGCCGACGGCGAGAAGGTGCTCAGGGCGAAGATCGATATGGCCCATCCTAATATGCTCTTCCGCGACCCGATACTCTACAGGATCAAGCACGCGTCCCATCACCGTACCGGCGACAAGTGGTGCATCTACCCGATGTATGACTATACCCACGGCCAGTGCGATTCCATCGAGCATATCACGCATTCCATCTGTACTCTCGAGTTTGACGTGCACCGTCCTCTGTATGACTGGTTTATCCAGACTCTGGGCATTTTTCCGAGCCATCAGTACGAGTTCGCGCGCCTGAATCTCACCTATACGCTGATGTCGAAGCGCAAGCTCCTCGAGCTTGTCCGGAAGGGCTATGTGGCCGGCTGGGACGACCCGCGTATGCCTACGCTCTGCGGTGTCCGCCGCAGGGGCTACACTCCCGAGGCTCTGAAGATGTTCTGCGAGAAGATAGGGGTGAGCAAGCGCGACCAGCTTATGGACATCCAGCTTCTGGAATGGTGCGTGCGTCAGGATCTCAACGCCCGCTCGAACCGCTATATGGTAGTGGGTGAGGACCCGATAAAGGTCGTCCTGACAAATTATCCGCAGGGGCAGGTGGAGTGGTTCGACTGTCCGCTGAATCCTGCAGAGCCGGAAGGGGCGAGCCGCAAGGTGCCGTTCAGCGGCGAGATGTACATCGACCGTGCAGACTTTATGGAGGATGCTCCTAAGAAGTATTTCCGTCTGAAGCCGGAAGGGGAGGTGCGTCTGAAATATACATATATCATCAAGTGTGAGGAGGTGGTGAAGGATGCGGAGGGCAAGGTCGTCGAGCTTCGCTGCACCTATGATCCTTCGACCCGTCCGGGCAGCGGGGAGTGGCGCTCCGTGAAGGGTACCATCCACTGGGTTTCGGTGCCTCACGCCAGGAAAGTGGAGCTGCGCAATTACGACCGTCTGTTCACGCTCGCTGATATGAGTCAGGTCCCGGAGGACAAGGACTATAAGGACTTCCTGAATCCCGAGTCGCTCGTGGTTTCTGAAGGCTACGCCGAGCCGGCGCTCCTCGATGATGCCGGCAGCATCGCAGTGCAGTTCGAGCGCACCGGTTATTATTTCCGCGACAAGGACAGCACCCCTCCTGACCACGTGATCTTCAACAAGACCACCGCGCTCAAGGACTCCTTTAAGGTGGAGTAGCGCGTACAGCCCTCCTGCAGCGGGCAGATTGCCGGTCGGGGCAGATTGCCGGTCGGGGCAGATTGCCGGTCAAGCCGGCAATGACGATGGAAGCGGGCCGGCAATGACGGCATTCGTCACGCCCGACGTGATCGGGCGTCTTTTGCTGCCGGCAATGACGGTGGGCGGTTTCTTTTACTGCCCGAGCAGATATCTCATCCAGAACTCCCGGTCGGTCTCGATGGAATGCGTTTTCTGAGGGCCGGGATAGACGCGGAAGCTGTGCATGGCGTCAGGGTAGATCATAAGCTCGAAACATTTGCCCTGCTTCTGCAGCTCGTCTATGAGCTGGAGCGTGCTCTGGAAATGCACGTTGTCATCGCCCGTGCCGTGGATGAGCTTCAGCATTACCGTCCCGTCGTTCTTCCCGAAAGACACAGGGTAGGATGACACAGAGCTGAGTACTCTGGATGCCGCGTACCCCTCCGGATTCGCCTGCGGGGTCTCCATAAAGCGCTCAGTATAATGCGAATCGTAGAGCATCCAGTCGTAGACTCCTCCACCCGCTATGCCGTAATGGAACACATCCCAATGCTCGAAGAGCAGCAGGGCCGTCATCGTCCCGCCGAAAGAGAAGCCCTCCACTCCTATCTTGTCCCCGTCCACGTAAGGCAGACTCTTCATATGCTCGCCCCAGGCCACGAAGTCCTTTATCGGAGCGGCGGTCAGATTCCGGAAGTCCTCGTCTGTCCCTCTGCGCCCGTGATGGCCCGCCACGCGCGTATCTGCCACGAGATGGATGATGCCGTGCTCGCTCCACCACTGGTTCTCCCTGTCCGGCATCTGCCAGCTTTCGCGGACATATTGGGTTCCGGGACCTCCGTAGATCTCGAAATGCACCGGATATTTCTTCGCGGGGTCGAAATCCTTCGGATAAGTTATCTGCGCCGGAAGCTCGAAACCGTCCGCTGTCGTCATAGTGATCAGCTGAGGAAGGGCATAGCGGGAAGCGTCATAGTCATCCCCTTTCAGGTCGGCAACTCTGAAGCAGGTGCCGGCGAAGCGTCTGTCGATTCTTCTGCCCGTCGAGACTGCGGAAGACAGGAGCTTGCGGGTCTTCCAGGCCCTTTCGGCGCGGGCGGTCTCATATATCCAGACCTGGGTCGGAGTGTCGAAAGAGGAAAGCGATACCACGAAATGCTTTCCGTCAGGAGAGAAACTTACCTGCTGCGCATTCAGCGAAGGATCCGTAAGGGCCGAAATCCGTCCCTTGCCATCGACCATATAGACCGCCTGCTTGGCGAAACCCTCGCGTGCAGCCCTGAAATAAACCTTGTCCCCGTCCACGCGCAGCAGTGAAAGGTTCCTGTTAGGTCCGTCGGTGAGGCGGCGCAGGGTCCCGCCGTCATAGGAAAGGAAAAAGATCTGCTCATATCCCGTCTCGAAGCTGCGGGTCATATAGAGCCCCTCCTGCGTGAAGATGACTTCGGAAATCCAGTTCAGCCAGGTGTCGCTGTGCTCGGTATAGATCTGCGTCTTGCTTCCGTCTTCGGACGAGACGGCGTAGAGGGTAAGGTCGTGCTGAAGCCTCGGCTCGCGGGCGATGTAGAAATACTTGCTGTCGCTGCTCCAGAAAGGAATGCCGAAATACTGGTCCTCCTTCGGGTCGAAATCCGCCCACACTATCCCTCTCTCCGTGGTGGAGGAGGAGCTGAAAGCGCCGCCTACATCCACCATCCCGATGCGCACCTCGGGATTGTTCTCTCCTGCCTTCGGATAGCGGGTACGGCTGAGTGTCCCGTCCTGTCCCACTGCGGAATAGATCGGGAACATAGGCACTGCGCTGTTGTCGAAACGGTAGAAGCCCAGTTTCCGGGAGTCCGGAGACCACCAGAAGGCGCAGTACCGGGAGGCGCGCCCGAGAATTTCCTCATAATACACCCAGGAAGCGTAGCCGTTCAGTATCAGGTCAGAACCGTCAAAGGTCAGCCTCTTTTCTGCCCCGGTCGCGATGTCGGCCACCCAGAGATCGTTGTCGCGGGTAAAGGCTATCATCGTGGAATCGGGAGAATAGCGTCTGTTCACAGCCCCTTGGGGAGAAAGGGGCATCTGCTGATATTTCGCAGGAGCCTTGACACCGTTTATGACTTCGTAATAGCGGGTATCCACGGCGAATGCCGCCGAATCCGCGAAGCTGCCGTCATAGCTGAACACGGCTTTCTCATTTGACACCCATTTCCAGCGGATAGGGATCTTGTTGAACTCCGAAGCGCCGGCTACAGTACTCAGACAGAGCAGAAGTGAGACGAAAAGATGCAGTTTCTTTATCATAATTATTCAATATTTATTCAAAATACATATATGATATTTAAAATTTTCACTCATTTATACCGTCTATTGCATAAATATGCGGTCGGGGAAGTTGACCAGATAAACTTTTTCGGCGGCTCGGGTAAAGGCGGTGTACAGCCATTTCAGATCGTCGCAGGTCAGCTCGTCAGTCCAGACGGGATTGTCTATGACAACGCATTTCCACTGGCCTCCCTGGGACTTGTGGCAGGTGATGGCCTCGGCGTACTTTATCTGGAGGGCGTTGTAGAAAGGGTCCTCCCGCACGGCCTCGTAACGCTTCTTCTTCGAGCTTATATGGGCATAGTCTGCTGAAACGCCCTGAAACAGAGCGTTCTGCTGCTCGTATGTCAGCGCGGCGGACTCGGAATTCAGAGTGTCCAGACAGAGCTTCACGACCGTCTCCTGATCCCCGTAGTCCGGGAAACTGATCCTCGCGTCGGCGAAGCGCAGCCCGTAGCGTTCCGTGTAGTTCTTTATGCTGCAGAGCTTTACTATGTCTCCGTTCGCTATGTAGTCCATACCCTCCATATCCTCGACGAAGTGGTAGCAGTTCTTCACTATCATAAGTTTGTCGCCCCTCTCCAGACTGCCTTCCTTGAACTGGACAGCTGCGCGGATGCCGAGATTGTAGCGGATGGCCCTCCTGTTCGAGCGGCAGAGTATGACCGTCTCGTCCTCGCCGTAGCGGGAAAATGCGTCCGTAATCTTCTCTATCAGATCCCCTCCGCCTATCCTTTCCACATCCCCCGGCCCGCGTACATCCAGTCTGAGGCGGGAAAAGTCCCCGTAGGAGTCCTCCGAGGATATGAGCTGACGGAGCAGCGTGGCATTGGACAGGATGCCGCTTCCGGCAGCCTGTCGCACTACTGTGTGCAGGGACGCGTAACGGACGCCTCCGAAGATGCCCATATACTGCTCTGACAGCGCCGGACTGCACTCGAGGCCGACCGGAGGCAGCTGCGCCGCATCGCCGACCAGTATCAGACGGCAGTCATCTCCCGCACGGACGAAGCTCACGAGGTCTTCGAGCAGATTGCCCGAGCCGAAGACTGCCGGCGAGGGCTGCCGGGGCGAGTCGCTTCCTATGAGCGAGACCTCGTCGACGATGAAGAGGGTGGAACGGGCTTTGTTCGGAGCGAGGCTGAACTGCCCGAAGCCGTCCGAGCCGACGCTTTTCTGGCGGTAGATGTGCTTGTGGACCGTGAAGGCGCTCCGGTGCGAATAGAGCGAAAGCACCTTCGCGGCACGACCGGTGGGAGCGAGCAGCACAGTGTTGATTTTCAGCTCAGCGAGAGCTTCGATGACTGCTGACAGCGCTGTGGTCTTGCCCGTGCCCGCGTAGCCGTTCACCACCATTATGTCGCCGTCGTCCCCCGCAAGGAAGCTGCCTACCTCGCGCAGCAGGCTGTCCTGGCACTGCGTCGGCTCGTATTCCAGATGCGAGAGGAAATGCCTGTAGAGATGCTCCGCCCTGTCCATAATCAATTCACCTTGCGCGAAAACAGCATCGTCAGGACTGCGAGGAGGGGATAGATCTCGATGCGTCCGAAGAACATATCCATAGTATAGAGAAACTTCGCCCCGTCCGAGATGGCATTGAAAGAACCCATATTGCCCAGAGATCCGAGCGCCGGACCGACATTGCCCAGACTCATCACGCTGGCGGCGAAGGAGTTGAGCGAGTCCACTCCGAGCAGCAGGCTGACGAATACCGAAAGAGCCACGAGCAGGCAGTAGAGCGTCATATAGAGCATCTGCGCCGAAAGTTCCTCCCCCCGGACGATATGGTCGCCGAACCTGACCTCGGTCACCGACGAAGGGTGTACGGTGCGCAAAACGCGATGCCGCACGCTCTTGAGGAAGGTCAGCACGCGGTCAGCCTTGACTCCGCCCGAAGTCGAGCCGGCGCAGCCGCACATCAGTCCCGCGAACATCATCACGATTCCGGCCGTCACCGGCCAATCCGCGTTGTCACTCAACGAGAAACCCGTGGTCGAGGCGGTGCTGATGACCTGGAAGGCCCCCGTCCACAGCGACTCTCCCCAGGACTGCGTGCAGCCGTCGGTCCGCAGCAGAGCGGTCAGCACCAGGGTGAAAACCAGCAGAGAAAGCAGGTAGAATTTCAGCACCGGATTCCGCAGAGGCTTGAGCGAGCGCGTGGCGAACACCAGATACAGCATACCGAAGTGCAGGGAAGTCAGCAGCATAAAGAACATCGACACGGCTTCTATGGGGCGCGAGCCGAACGAGGCGATCGATGCCGTCCGCGTGCTGAAGCCGCCCGAGGCGCACACGCTGAACGCGTGGTTCACGGCTTCGAAGGGCGTCATACCTGCCGCCCAATATGCAAAGAACGCAGCCGCGTTCATAGTCAGATACACGGCAGCGAACATCCTGACTATCTTGTTGGTACGGGTGGAGTAGCCCTCCCGGGAAAGAGATGAGAGCTCCATATTCGTGAGACGGAGCCGCACCGGGCTGGAATTCGGGATGATAAGCAGCAGGAACACCACTACTCCGAGGCCGCCGATGAAGTGGGTGGAGCTGCGCCAGAAAAGCAGGGAGTCGGGCAGAGCCTCCACGTTCTCGAGTATGGTCGCTCCGGTGGTGGTGTAGCCCGACACGCTCTCGAACCAGGCGTTGGCCACGGTGAAGGGACCTCCCCAGAGGATGTACGGGAGCATTCCGAAGATGAAGGAGAGCAGCCAGGAAAGCACTATGATCATAAAGCCGTCCCTCAGGGTGATGGCGGAGGACCTGCGGACGAAGATGAAGGGGAAGATCCCTACGATGAACGTGATGATGAAGGATATGAGCAGGGCGGTGAGCGCGCTGTCGTTCCCGTTCGCCATAGACACGAGGACGGAAATGAACATAAATAGGGCGCTCACGAGCAGGGCGAAGCCCACGTTTCTGCTTATGATCTTTATATTCATCTTACTGCCTGTTCTGCTGGGTCAGATTCTGCCGGATGGCGTTCAGACGCTTGCGCAGCTGCTGGTTCTCGTCCGCGACATCCGTTATGCCCGAGTTCAGTTCCGAGAGCTGGTCGTCCCCGTCGAACTCCACGCTGTAGCGCTTGCCCATATCCCGGTAGTTTTTCAGTCCGCCGAGCATCCGGAGGAGCGGCGAGACGTAATATGCGTTCAGGAAGAAGAAGAGCATCACTATCAGGAGCAGTCCCACTCCCACCGCCACGATGGCGGGTATGATGCTGCGGTAGAATCCGCGCTCGAAGGTGCCGGCGTTCCGGGACAGGTCCGCATAGATGGCGGAATTCAAGGCGTCGAGGTCGCCCCGTAGTGCATTATAGACTGGCTGAAGCCGCTCGAAATACCAGCTGCGCGTATCTATGAATTCTGACTGCAGGACGTTCTCCAGCTCCCGGCAGGTGACGGAATAGCGGGCGAACGACTGCATCACCGTATCCACGAGTGAGGCCGAGGCGGGGGAGGTGAGCGCGAGTTTCAGTGCGGCGCAGTTTTCCAGAAAAGCGTTCTCCCTCAGGTCCGGAGTATCGACGAAGACATCATCTCCTATGACCGCCAGGACGTCGAGGTCGTCATCCGCCGCGATGGAGGTCAGCTCGCGGGCGGTGTTTATGCAGCTGATATTGTCGGACATAAGCCCAGTGACATAGCTGCTCATACGCACGTACATCATCACGGAGATGACGCTTGACAGCAGGAGCATAGCAGCTATGGCGCTCAGGCTGAGGCCCAGCTTGGTTCTGATGCCGAGTTTCTCGGGCAGTATCTTGAAAGTCTTTCCCACCTTTTTCTTACAGGCTATTACAAATAGCAAAGATAGACAATATTTGCGAATAGTCCATAACAGTTTCCGGTGTCATAAAAATGT
>CAVDFQ010000028.1:0-28734 GCA_963608065.1 bacterium | reverse complement strand
GGTCGGGGCCGGCAATGACGTGAAGGGCAGGCCGGCAATGACGGTTTCGTCACGCCCGACCTGATCGGGCGTCTTTTGCTGCCGCAGGGAAGAGATTGCCGGTCGGGGCCGGCAATGACGTGAAGGTCGGGGGGATCAGAAGTTATATCCGAGCGTGAAGCTGGAGGTATGCAGACGGGCGGAAGGGACGGCAGGGCCGGCGAAGAAATTGTTCATCTGGTCACGTTGCTCAAAGGACAGGTACAGACGTCCGGTCTGTATTCCGACACAGTAGGTCAGACCGTACCGGTTCTTCGAGACCTCGACAGGGACCGAAGAGAGAGTGAGGCCGGAAGAGTTGTTATGAAAGACATAGCTGTAATATCCTCCGAATCCCACATATAACCTCAGGGTATAGGTCGAAATGAGATTGTACTTGAGCGTAAGCGGAACGGTCAGAGCCTGCTGACGGTAACGCAGAGAAGAGCCCCAGAGGTCACCGTCATCCGGAAAGCGTGATGCCGCACAGTCATAAAGAGCCTGGATATTTATGCCGAAATGCTTGATGTTCAGCTGCATCTGAGGACCGACACTGAAGCCGAGAGCCTGATTTGTAGTCAAAGCACTCTTCCGGAAAGTCAGATTCGAGCGGTTCACGGAAACGCTCAGGCCGGCCTCGAATACCGGGACCTTGTCCGAATGCTTCCGAGCTGTCTTGCCGGAAGATGCGAAGTCCGGGTCGGACGCCAAGTATTCCGTGAGGGCGGCCAGATACTGCGACACTTTCACGAGCCCGTCATAATCGATGAGCTCAGCATCGTCCTCAGGCTTGTGGTAAGGGGATTTCAGACCCGTAGTGACGGCGAGAGTCGGCACGCCCTTCTCCGCAAAACCCTGAGTGTCAGTGCCCGTAAAGGCCGATGTCTCGAAATCCTTGCACTTGACGGTAATGGCACAGTCCGAAGCCTTCTCTTCGAGGATCCGTCCGCCGCCGATGAAAGTAGCAGAGCCTTCTAGCTCCAGATAGCCCGAAGCCTTGTACCAGCCCACCATATCCACGCTCATCATAAGTTTCACCTTATCGATACCGACGGTGGACTCCAGCTCCTTCACGAGGGCAGATGATCCGAAAAGCCCGAGTTCCTCCGCGTCGAAAGCCGCAATGATGACGCTGCGCTTGAGGGAGGAGCGGCGCCCGCACAATTCCCTCGCTATCTCGATGAGGGCAGCTGAGCCGGAGGCGTTGTCGTCCGCTCCGTTGTAGATTTTCCCCCTCTTCACACCCAGATGGTCATAATGTGCCCCGAGGACTATGTATTCATCTTTCAGGACAGGGTCGCAACCCTCGATGAGTGCCACTATGTTCGTGTATTGCTCGAAAGGCTGACGGTAGTCCGCAAAAAACGGCTTCAGACCCATCCCGACATACTCGTTCTGAATATAGTCCGCAGCCTTGAGCGCATCGGCAGACCCTGCCGCACGGCCACGCAACTCATCGCCCGCAAGATAATACACGTGCGCGGTCAGCCGTTCCTTCATCGTCTGCGTGTCGCGGGCATCGGCAGCTCCGTTCGAGGTGACAGTCTGCGCGAATGCAGCTGACGGCAGCAATGCTGCCAATATGGAAATGATAAAGATTCGTTTCATTTTTTAAATATAAGTTATATCATTTTCAATATTTCCTCTGTCCAGTCGGTGCCCTCGGCGGCGAACAGGGTATGCATACCCAGACGGGAGGCGGCGGCGATATTGGACGCTCCGTCGTCCACGAAAAGAACCTGCTGCGGAGCTACGCGCTCGCCTTCGAGCATTATGCGGAAAATCTTCTCATCGGGCTTCATAACTGCGAGACGATAGCTGAGGTAGAGGCTGTCGAAGTAGTCTGAGAGCGGATGGCCGTGGCCGTCGAAGGAGTCACTGAGGAACCAGGACGCGATGAAAGGGTTCGTGTTCGAGAGCAGGGCGAGACGGTAGCCGCGCTCCCGCAGCCCTCTGATGGCGGCGAGGTTATGGTCAAGCACCTCCTGAGTCGTGCCGCTGAAGAAACCGAAGAACGCGTAAGCGCATTCTTCCTCGCTTATGCTGCATCCGGCTTCGCGGCTGATGATGCGGCTCAGCTCCTTTCCGTCTATCCGGCCGGACTCGAAATCTCCGAAAAACGCCTCCTGGCGCACCAGGTTCAAGTATCTGTCCACTGTCTTGAAACCGAGGGCGTGATAGCGCTCAAGGCATCCCGCCATATCGACCGGGACTACCACTCCCCCGAAGTCGAGTACTATGTGTGTGATTTCACTGTTCATACCTTTTTGTTTATTTTGTACTTTCCGGCACGACGCCCGATCACGTCGGGCGTGACGATGAGCGAGACGCCCGATCACGTCGGGCGTGACGAAAACCGTCATTGCCGGCCCCGACCACCACGTCATTGCCGGCCCCGACCGGCAATCTCTTCCCTGCGGCAGCAGTGCCTGCGTCCCGCCGCAGGGAGGAACACCCGGGTGCAAAGATACGGAAAACTCAGAAGCTTCCGCATCGGAGAATACTATAGTAAGGATGAAAAAAGTTGATAATGTTTTGTAAAGGATTTTGGTGGAGCAATATGTTCGTGAAGAAGGAGTGTACAGGAGTATACGAGAGATGAACGAATATTATTAAACCATAAAAAAAAGCAAAACTATACGGGTGCTCTCCCCCCCCCGGCCTTCTTTATGCCTGACGTCAATGCGGAGACACTTACAAAACTATAAAGTTATTTCATTCCTACTATGATGCGGAATTGTGCTATATTTACGCCATATTTATTTACACGTCATTCAAAAGTGTTTTTTATGTACAAATACGTCAAGGACGGCGACAGATATGTCGTCAGCATAGACAATCATCAGGACCTGATGGAGGCTCTGACTGCCTTCTGTCTTGAAACGGGAATCCACGCCGGCGAGGTCAGCGGTATCGGAGCGGTAAACAGCGCCACTCTGCGCTTCCTGAACCCGGCCACGAAAGCTTATGTAGACAAGACTTTCGAGGAGCAGATGGAGATCTCGTCTCTCGTGGGGAACATCTCCGAAAAGGATGGCAGGCCTTACCTGCATCTGCACGTAAATCTCGGAAGGTCAGACTACTCGGTCGTGGGAGGGCATATGCTCACCTGCCGCATAAACGGGGCCTGCGAACTGTTCGTGACACGTTATGACTGCCGCCCCGGCCGCCGTTTCGACGAGGAAACCGGACTGAATCTCTACGAATTCTAAGAAAGGGCGCAGCGCCGCGTCAGTGCGTCCTTTAGCGCCGCGTCAGTGTGTTCTTAGTGCAGCGTCACGTCAGAGAACTCGCGCCGCGTCAGCGGGCTTTCTCCGCGGCGGCTATTGCGCAGCGGATGCCGTCGATGGCGGAAGATACTATGCCGCCGGAATAGCCCGCGCCCTCGCCGCAGGGATACAGTCCCGGATAGCCTTCACACTCAAGCGTCTCGGGGTCGCGGCAGATGCGCACCGGGGAAGAGGTTCTGGACTCCACTCCAAGCAGCAGGGCCTCGCGTGTATAGTAGCCTCGTATAGTCCTGTCCACCAGAGGGAAAGCCTTCTGAAGCCGGCGGGCTACAGCCGGTGGCAGAATCTCGTGAAGAGGTGCCGAAACCACACCCGGACGATAAGTGGTTTCGGGCAGGTCGGCGGAGATGCGTCCACGGCAGAAGTCGGTCATCCTCTGCGCCGGAGCGGCGAAAGGATGTATGGGAGCATCGGAGCGGGAGTGGGCGGCGGTGGACATAGACCTTTCCACATCTCTCTGATAATCAAGCAGTCCGAAAGGACCCTGTGCCGCATATTTTTCGGGCACGTCTTCGGGCTCGATGGAGACGACCACCCCTGCATTGGCCCGGCGGGAATTCCGCCGGGAATTCGACATCCCGTTGAGCACTACCGTCCCCGGCTCCGTGGACGAGGGCACGAGCACTCCTCCAGGGCACATACAGAAGGAGAACACTCCCCTTCCGTCCACCTGCTGCACGAACGAATACTCCGCCGGAGGCAGAGACGCGTCGCGAGCGGAAGAACTTGAGACGGCGTCACGGCTCTCGGCAGACGGAAAGCGTTCCGTGGCGGCACGGCTCTCGGCATATGGAGATCGCCCCGAAGCTGCACGGCTCTCGGCAGACGGAAAGTGTCCCGTGGCGGCACGGCGGAAATCGCAGCCGCTGTGATACCTCGCGCGGTCTATCACCGCCTGTGGATGTTCCACCCGGACTCCCATCGCGAAACCTTTGGCTTCGAGACGGCAGGACTGTGCCGCAAGCATCTCATAGACATCCCTCGCCGAGTGTCCCGTAGCCAGAATCACCGACTTCGCGCGATAACTGCGATGGGCAGAGGGCGCTCCGGCATCAGCGGAGAGTGCAGAACCGCCGGAATGGGCAGAGGGCGCTCCGGCATTTTCCACCTGCACTTCCAGAGTGCCGTCGGCGAGCCTGCTCAGACCGGCGACACGCGAGCTGAAATGATACTCCCCACCCCGAGAGATGATGAAATTGCGGATATTCTCCACTATGGAGGGCAGACGGTCAGTCCCGATATGGGGATGCGCATCGATAAGTATCGAAGGATCAGCCCCGAAGCGCACGAGAGTAAAGAGAACCTCCCGATTATCCCCCCGTTTCGAAGAGCGGGTGAAAAGCTTCCCGTCAGAAAAAGCCCCGGCCCCGCCTTCGCCGTAACAGTAATTCGAATCAGGGTCCAGCACCCCGTCCCGCGACAGTGCGGCCATATCCTTTTTCCTCTCGTGCACATCCTTACCGCGCTCAAGCACAATCGGTTTCAGACCCAGCTCCACAGATTTCAGAGCGGCGAAAAGCCCGGCGGGGCCCGCACCGACCACAATCACCTCAGCGGCATCGCGCACATCAGGGTACTCCGGCAGCCGGTAAGGCTGCCAATGCTCCGACGAAGCGTAAACCTCAATCCTATAACGATATACCGGAGTACCTCTGGCATCCAGACTTCTTCTGACGGGTACGCAGACATAATCTGCGGAAGACAGGTCAGGACAGCACTCCGGGAACAGTCCGGCAGCCGGAGAGCAGACGACCATCCTCACAGAGGCCGGAAGAGCAAGATGCCTTCGCGCCTGAGTGCACAGAAGGGCATCATCCGGTGTCCGGGACGGACTCAGGGTAAACTCGAAAGAGAGCATCAGAAATCAGCTATTCTGGAAACCGGAGCCACGTCCAGAGGAGCCCTCTCCCCGTTCAGGTAGTGGAAATATCCTGCTATGGCTATCATCGCCGCATTGTCCGTAGTAAACTTGAACTCAGGAAGATATGTCTTCCAGCCACGGCGCTGCCCCTCCTCGGTTATGCGCCGGCGCAGGCCGCTGTTTGCGGAAACTCCGCCGCCTATGGTGATCTCATGGATGCCGGTCCTGGCTGCGGCCTTGATGAGCTTGTCCATCAGGATGTCTATCAGGCACTTCTGGAAACTCGCGCAGATGTCCGCCTTGTTTTTCTCCATAAACTCCGGGTCGCGGGCAAGTTCATCGCGCACGAAATAGAGCAGCGAAGTCTTCACGCCGCTGAAGCTGTAGTCAAGCCCCGGGATATGGGGCTTCGCAAAATGGAAACGATCCGGGTCTCCGCGAGCGGCGAGTTTGTCGATGACCGGCCCGCCCGGATAGCCGAGCCCCATCATCTTCGAGCATTTGTCGAAAGCCTCCCCCACGGCATCATCTATGGTCTGGCCCAGGATTTCGAATTCCAGCGGACTGCTGACCTTGACTATCTGGGAGTTGCCGCCCGAGACCAGAAGACACAGATAGGGGAAGGAGGGTTCGCAGACCGGCTTATCAGCCTGCCGCACGAAATTCGCGAGCACGTGCCCCTGAAGATGGTTCACCATCACTATGGGCACATCCAGCGAGATGCTCAGGGCCTTGGCGAAGGAAGTCCCCACGAGAAGCGACCCCAGAAGTCCGGGGCCTCGGGTGAAGGCTATGGCTGTCAGCTCCGAGGGCTTGACACCGGCGCGGCTGAGGGCCTCGCTCACTACCGGGACTATGTTCAGTTCGTGCGCCCTGGAGGCGAGTTCGGGAACGACACCGCCGAAAGCGCGGTGTACTTCCTGGCTTGCAATCACGTTCGACAGCAGGTAGCGGTCCGAGATGACCGCCGCCGAAGTATCATCGCAGGATGATTCTATTCCGAGAATTATATCTGGCATTTGAACACTCAAATAATGACTGACTCTTAAAAACCCACAAATTTAGCGATTATTTTGCTATTTTTGTAGGTTAAAATACCTGGAGGATAAGAAAGGCAATTCATATAGGCTATAAGCTGGCGGTGGCCCTGACGGTCATCGCGGTCACGCTTATCGTTGCGCTGCAGCTGCCGTCCGTCCAGAGCGCGGTGGCGAGAAAGGCTATCGGAAAGCTCGAAAGCAGCACCGATGCCCGCATCACTTTCTCCTCTCTGGAAGTGATGCCCTTCAGCGGGCTGATCCTGAAAGACCTCACCATAGTGGACACCGCCCCTGTCCCTGATGCTCCCGACACACTTTTGCGCGCAGCCGACGTGAACGCCGCCTTCGGCATCAGAACTCTCTTCTCGAAACGGGGGATATTTCTGAACCGCGCCATAATCCGGGATGCTGATATGAATCTGGTGATGGAGCCGGGCCACAGACTGAATCTGAAAAGGATTTTCCGCATACCGGACAGCACGGGCAAAAGCCGTCTGCGCCTTATGATAAGAAAGGCTGAAGTCGAGACTGTAAGGCTGCGCCTGCTCCAGACCGGAGAGGCCGGAAAGACCGGAGAAGCTCTCGAGGCAGCCCCGACAGGCAGCCAGACCACAAAAGGCAGCCAGACCGCAAAAGGCAGCCAGACCGCAAAAGCCACCCCGGGCTCCGAGCCGCAGCACAAGGGGATGGATTTCCGTGACCTGCGCCTGACCGTCTCCGCGAAGGGACATAACCTCTGTGTCATAGACAAGATCTTCTCCCTGAAGCTGGACGAGGCGGAAGCGAGTGAGGAAATAAGTGGCTACAGAGCAAATGTCGAGGGAGGAATGGTGCGGGCCAGATACGGGGAGGTGGACATCGTCAAGACCCGGATCAGGGACGGAAGCTCCGACATCCTGCTGGATGAAGCCCGCAAGGAATTCTTATCCGATGACGACGAGATAGTGCTCCGCATGAGCGGAACCCTGAGTGCGGCGAGCATAAATGCCATACTCGGGACCACGCTTGCAGAAAACGTACAGCTGGAGCTTGGCTCCCTGGACGTGAGCGGAAACGAAACGCAGCTCAGCCTCAACAGCCTGAGATTCAGAGAGAAGCTCTCCGGTATAAACGGCACGCTCAGAGGCGGAGCCGAAGGCCTCGGGGAGCAGGAGCCGAGAGTCAGGCTCACGGCCGAGGAACTCTCCTTCGATATGGGCGGGGCCGGAAAGCTCCTGGAAGCCTTCGGCAAGAGACTGCCGGAAACCCTCTCGCGCGAAGTGAATTACCGCTTCGACGGCAGCGTGAGCGGAGTGCCCCGGGATCTGAGAGTACAGGGCAGGCTGGAGGAGAAAAGCGAAGGGGGAAGCGGGAGAGTCGAGACGGTATTGGACGTCAAGAATTTGACGTCCGCCCGGAAGAGGATCGGCATCAGCGGCACCCTGCACACCGAGGATCTCGGAATCGGGCGGATACTCGGCAGCACGACTCTGGGCGAATGTACGCTCGATTGCGGATTCAGCGCCGAGCTGGGACGCGGCGGGGAGGAGATGGAAGGAGTGCTGGACTCTCTCAGAGTCAGCAAGTTCGGGCTGCTGGGCTACGACTACCGGGGCCTGCGCGCTCAGGGACGGCTGAGCGGTACGACCTTCGACGGACGCGTGGTCTGCAACGACCCGAATCTGAATTTCCTCTTCCAGGGACTGCTGAACTTTTCGACAGAGTCGGAAGGCGCACGCTACAACTTTTTCGCCTACCTCGCCTATGCTGACCTCCACGCCCTCGGAGCCGACTCCAGAGAGCATTCCAGGGCACAGGGCGCACGCATCGAAGCCGACTTCCGGCGCATAAGAAAAGGTGAGTTCGACGGCAGCGTCCGTCTGAACGGACTGAAACTGGAGAGTGCTGACACCAGATACGATATGGGCGCAGTCACCCTGAACTCCCACTCTGCGGCCGGGCACTACAGCCTCGATTTCTCCTCAGATTTCGCGCACGCCAGATTCCGGGGTACACAGTCGGCGAGAAGGATGGTGCACGACCTGGCGGCATTGACCGTAGGTCGGGAGCTTCCGGTCCTGAAAGACATAAGCACGAGCGCGGGCGAGAGCTACGAAGTGTCTGTGCAGCTGCACGATACACGCGAGCTGCTGTCTTTCGTCACGCCGGGTCTGTACATCGCGGACAGCAGTTTCGTCCGCCTGCGGGTGCGCGACAGCGGACAGCTCACAGCCCGCGCCGGCTCATCCCGCCTCGCGTTCGGCCGCCAGTACATCAAGGGACTCGAACTGAGTCTGGACAACGAAGACAACTCGCTGAACTGCAAGGTCAGCGGTCGCCAGATGCAGCTTTCCGACGCGCTGCGGCTCGACAACAACTCGCTGATGCTCTACGCGAGCGACAACAGCCTCGGGCTCGGCTACTACTACGACAACAGCGCCGCGAGCGAGAACCGTGGCGAAATCTACCTCACGGCGGAGTGCCTGCGCGACGCTCAGAACGGATTGGCCGTCAAGGCCAGAAGCCTGACGTCCAATATCTACGCGAACGGCCGCCAGTGGCGCATTCTTCCGGCAGGCTTCAGCTACGGCGACGGAAGACTGAGCGTGGACAGCCTCAGAGTGGAGTGCGACTCGCAGTCCCTGACCATCGACGGAGGAGTCAGCAAGAGTGCGTCGGACACCCTGGGGATAGAGCTTTGCGACTTCGACCTCAGGATGCTGAGCAGTCTGACAGCCTCTCTGCCGGCTCTGGAAGGCGGCGTCACGGGCAAGGCTCTGATCATCTCGCCTACGCAGGAGCGGAGCGGCTTGCTGGCGAAACTCCTGATTTCAGACGCTTCGGTTTCGGGCTACAGGGCCGGAGACATAAACGCGGGGCTCAGCTGGAACAGAGGCAAAGGCAAGATAGACGCGGTGCTGCGTAACTCTCTGGACTCCATTTCCACCTTCGATGTACGCGGAAGCTATTCGCCTAAGGACAAGGGCGTCACGGCACAGGTTCAGCTTCGGGACTTCGAGGCCGGATACTTCTCCTCGTCTGCCCGGAAGATTTTCAGCACCCTCGAGGGCAAGATAAGCGGAAAGATAGATGTCGGAGGCAGTCTCGAGCGGCTCGATGTGAGCAGCGGAAAGTGCAGCATCTCCTCCGGAGTGCTGGGCGTGAACGCGACCGGAGTGGACTATCTCGTGGGAGGCACTTTCCATATCGACAATAGCGGCATCCACTTCGACGAGGTCACAGCCTCGGACGGAGCGGGCGGCACGGGCCGGGTCAGCGGAGGCCTGCTCTACGACCGTTTCAGAAACTTCCGGCTCGCCACCGTCATAGAGGCCGATGACATCCAATGCGTGGCCCTCGACAGCGGCGAGAGGTTCTACGGCCATCTGAAAGGCACGGGAAAGGTGAGCTTCGACGGTCCGTTCAAAGCGCTCCGGATGGAAGCCGAGGCGGTGACCTCCAGCAAAGGCGAGCTGCACATACCTATAAAATCCTACGTCTCGAGCGGGCCGGGGGACCTTCTGAGATTCAAGGAAAAGCAGTTTGAGCTGAATGTGGACCCGTACGAGCAGATGATAAGCCGTATGAAGGGCGGCAGACGGGAACAGGGCGACTTCAGTATGGGACTCAAGATCTCCGCCACTCCGGTCGCCACCTGCAATGTGGAGATAGGCGAAAGCGGCGGGGCCACGCTGAAGGGACACGGACACGGAGACCTGATTATGGAGATAAGACCTTTGCGGCACGAGTTCAGCATCGGGGGCGACTACACTCTGACTGACGGCAATGTCCACATCTCCGCGATGGGACTCGCGAACAGGGACTTCACCATCCGGGACGGCAGCGCCATAAGCTTCAACGGGGACATAATGGAAAGCAGCCTGTCCATCGATGCAGTCTATAACACGAAGGCCTCTCTCGCCAGTCTGGTCGTGGACACCACCTCAGTGTCCGCCAGACGCAACGTGGAATGCGGCATCAGCGTCACGGGAAAGCTCCGCGACCCTTCGCTCTCCTTCTCCATAAACGTCCCGGACGTGGATCCGCTGACCAAGTCACAGGTGGAGAGCGCCCTGAGTACGGACGACAAGGTCCAGAGGCAGTTTCTCGCCCTGCTTCTGACCGGCAGCTTCCTCCCGGACGAGGCTTCGGGCGTAGTGAGCAGTCCGGGCAACATCCTCTACTCGAACGTGGCCGACCTTATGGCGAACCAGCTGAACGGCATACTGGAGCGGCTCCAGATCCCTCTGGATCTGGGTCTAGGCTACCGTACCGGGACCACCGGCAGCGGCCTCTTCGATGTGGCCGTGTCCACTCAGCTCTTCGACAACCGGGTCATTATGAACGGCACCATCGGCAACCGCCAGATGACCGACGCCTCGGCCGCCGACGTGGTGGGCGACATCGACATAGAGATCAAGCTCGACCGGAGCGGCTTCCTGAGGCTGACGCTCTTCTCGCACTCGGCAAACTGGTACACCAGCTATCTGGACCGTCTGCAGCGCAGCGGTATCGGTTTCTCCATCCAGAAGGAATTCAACACCCTGGGTGAACTACTGCGCAGCATCTTCGCCGGGAAGCAGAAGCGCGAGCAGATGAAGATAGACTCCTCGCAGCGGGACAAAGACAGCAAAACCATCGTAATCGAATGAGCAATAACGGAAAACTCTACCTGATCCCCTCCCCTCTCTCCGAGGGGGAAATCACGGATGTGATACCCGCTTCGGTCCTGCGGCTGCTTCCCACCCTGGACTGTTTCGTAGTGGAGGAAGTGCGCACGGCACGGCGCTACCTCTCCCGCGCGGGTCTCAAGGGACATATCGACTCTCTGGAGTTTCACCTGCTGAACGAGCACAGCACCCCCGGGGACGCGGAAGCGCTCGCGACCCTCTTCGCGGACGGAAGGAACGTCGGACTTATCAGCGAAGCCGGCCTTCCCGCAGTCGCCGACCCCGGCGCGATGCTCGTGGAAGTCTGCCACCGCCGCGGCATACGCGTAGTGCCGCTCACCGGACCCTCCTCGCTTATGCTCGCTCTTATGGCATCCGGCCTCAACGGCCAATCCTTCGCCTTCGCCGGCTACCTGCCCGCGAAAGCCGAGCTGCGGCGCGCGGCGATCAAAAATATAGAAAAAACCTCCTCCAGGCTCCGCCAATCCCAGATCTTTATAGAGACTCCATACCGGAACGATGCTATGCTCTCTGACCTCAAGGACTGCTGCCAGGACTCTACGCTACTGTGCATCGCGGCCGACATCACCTCGGAAGACGAGTACATCCGCACCCTGAGCATAGCGGCGTGGAAGAAAGAGAAGACAGAGATCGGCAAAAGGCCGTGCGTATTCATACTGCTTGCGAAATGATAGGAACAGTGGAACTCGCCGGGATGGAATTCCTCGCCCGGCACGGCTGCCTGCCGATCGAAAAGGCTGTGGAGAACCTCTTCATAGTGGATTTCTCCGGAGAATATGATATGGGCGCGGCAATGCGCAGCGACGCTCTCGCGGATGCCGTGGATTACGGGGATATCTATGACATCGTGGCCCGCGAGATGGCTACTCCCTCCTCACTTCTGGAGCACCTCGCCGGACGTATCTGCGAGAGGATAAGCGAGCGTCATCCCGAGCTTCTTTCTTTCAGTGTCAGCGTCTCGAAACGCCGCCCGCCGGTGAACGGCATCGCGGCCTGGTCCAGAGTAACAGTCAGCAGATGAAGATAGCTTTTCTCACACTCGGCTGCAAGCTGAACTACGCTGAGACATCCACATACGAGCGCGGCTTCCTGCAGGCCGGCTGGGAGGCCGTATCCCCGAAGGAGAAGGCCGACGTGTATCTTATAAACACCTGCTCGGTCACGGCTACTTCCGACAGCAAATCCCGCAATCTCATACGCAAGGTCCACCGCCTGAATCCCCTCGCCTACATAGTGGTGACGGGATGCAGCGCACAGCTGCGCCGCACGGAAATCGAAGGGATAGACGGGGTGAGCCGCGTGTTCGGGGCCCACGAGAAGCAGAATGTGGTGAGCGAGACTCTGGAAGCGGTCGGCGGAGGCCACGGATTCCGCTCCGTCGCCACGGCCGGTACGGACGGGGTCTTCGGTGCTTTCAGCACCGGAGAGCGCACACGCTCCTTCCTCAAGGTCCAGGACGGGTGCAGCAACTACTGCGCCTACTGCACCGTGCCTTATGCCCGGGGAGAAAGCCGCAACATACCCATCTCCGAGTGCCTCGCGGGGGCGAGGGCCATCGCGGCCGAGGGCGTGAAGGAGATAGTGCTCACGGGAGTGAATACCGGAGATTTCGGAAGGACCACGGGCGAAAAGTTTCTGGACCTTCTGAAGGCCCTGAACGGGGTCGAAGGGATAGAGCGCTACCGCATATCATCGATAGAGCCTAACCTCCTGACAGAAGAAACCGTAGCCTGGATAGCTTCGGGCACCAGATTCCAGCCGCATTTCCATATCCCCCTCCAGAGCGGAAGCGATGAGATTCTGCGCATGATGGGGCGCCGCTACGATAGCGCCGCCTTCTATGACAAGCTCAGTATGGTGCGGCGCCTTATGGAGGCCCCGGGGAGGCTGAAAGTGTTTTTCGGAATAGATCTTATGACAGGGCTTCCGGGCGAGAGCGAGGCGCTGTTTCGCGAGAGCTGCGATTTCGTCCGCAGCTGCGCCCCCGCTTTCATACACGTCTTCCCTTACTCCCGCAGGCCCGGGACTCCGGCAGCCTCTATGCCGGGACAGGTGAGCGAGGAGGTGAAGAAGGAGCGGGTGGCGGTGCTGGAAGAGCTGTGCGCTCAGCTGCACGGGGACTTCGTCGCGGCCCACAAGGGGATGCACGCCCGCGTCCTTTTCGAATCGAAGGAAAAGGACGGCTCGATGGGCGGATATACGGAGAATTACATACGCGTCACCCGGCCTTGGGATCAGAGCCTGAGCGGACAGATCGCTGACGTGGTGATCTGATCCGGCGCACGGTGGTGCGCGGCTGGCTGCGACTGTCTGCGACTGTCTGCGTCAGTGCACGGCTGGCTGCGGCAGGGCACGGCTGGCTGCGGCAATGCGCGGCCGCGGCTACTCCCCCTTCCCCGCTCCGGCGAGTCTGGACAGGGCTTCCAGATAGTAATAATCGGCATAGGTGAGGGCTGCGTCCACCTCGGACTGCTCAGGAAGATTACCCACGCAGTGTTTCAGAAGGAAGCCTCCGTTCTGCCCATAGCGGGCGAGGTATTCCTCGGTGGAGAGGGTGCGCAGCTGCTCTCTGGCCATCTCCAGACAGGCCCCCGAGAGGGCCGGGTCTCCGCTCAGAGTGGAGAGCTCGGCGAAGGCCGAGGCCATAATCGCGGCGGCGGAGGCATCCTTCGGTGCAGAAGGGATGGCCGGATCGTCGAAGTCCCAGTAAGGGACCCCGTCCGAAGGCAGACGGGAGAGCAGCATACGGGCTATGCCCGAAGCCCGGTCGAGGAATTCCTGAAGGCCGGTCTCCCTGTACATCATAGTGAAGCCGTACAGGGCCCAAGCCTGGCCGCGCGCCCAGGAGGAAGCATCCGAGTATCCCTGGACAGTCCTTTTCGAGCGGACAGCTCCTGTAGCCGGGTCGTAATCCACAAGGTGATACGAGCTGAAGTCCTCGCGGAAGGCATTGAGCGCGGTAGTGCGGGCGTGCGCTATCGCGACATCCTGAAGGGCGGCGTTGCGGAACTGACGTGCGGCGCGTGTGAGTAGCTCCAGATTCATCATATTGTCTATGATCACCGGATACATCCAGTCATCGCGGACGAAATCCCAGCTCCTGATTGCGCCTACGGCCGGACTGAAGCGGGCCGCGAGCTTCTCGGAGGCCTCGAAAAGTCTGCCGAGCCAGCGCCGGCTGCCGGTAATGCGGTAGGCCTGACCGTAGCTGCAGCTCATCTGGAAGCCGATGTCGTGGTCCGTATTATGACGCACCAGAAGGTCCAGCTTCGCGCTGTTGCGCTCCGCAGCCTCGCGGAGCCCTTCGTCGCCGGTGTGTTCGTATGTGAGCCAGAGCGAGCCCGGGAAGAATCCGCTGCACCACCATCCTATCCCGGAAGTCTCGTATCCCCCGGCTTCGATGAACGAGCGCGGAGCCCGGTCGGCGGGAGTCGCGGCATCGAGCAGCCTGAGCTGCCGTGCGGCCAGGGCGAAGACCCTGTCCGCCAATTCTCCGTCGCTTTCCTGCCTTCTGAGGGTAGTCACCACGTCTAGCCTCTCCCCCGGCTGGAGGACGAATTCGAAACCTACTATGGATACGCCCGGATTAGCTTCGTTGCAGACATTGAGCTTGGACTTGTAGTCCTTGGGATTCCCGGACCATATATGGTACTTCACCCTCGGGCTGTCGGCACTCAGCTTCATCGTTATCCCTCCGCTTTTCAGCAGTATGCCGTCCGCGCACGGACTCGCTTCGGCCCTCGTCACCATAGACCAGCGCACCGTAGCCTTGGCCCCTGCAGGGGCCTTCAGGCTGTCCCGCACCTCCAGATAGGCGTTCCACTTTATGGCGGCTGTCCTTACCGCATACTCCAGATCGCCCCCGAAAAGAGAGGTCAGATCGAATGTTCCGCCCTTGGCCCTGTCATCACAGAAGGATTTCAGCAGAGTGGCGCAGCCCGCCGAGCGGTGGTCCTTATCGTTCACGGTGAGGGTGTTATGCTGGCGGTTGTTCATTCTGAACAGGGCCCAGCGAAGAGAGCCGTCGGAGAGGCTCCAGAAGTCTCCGCCCAGCTTCTTTATCGGATTCTCCACGCTCTGATAGCTCTGCCGTTCCAGGTCGGCAGCCCAGCGTATGCCGTAGGCGTCGAAGACGAAAGAGCCTCCGTCCAGATGCGAATGCGAGGTGGAAGGGCTTCCTCCCTTGATCCCCAGATACATCGCATCGTCCTCCCAGCCCGAGCGGACCATCACTACCGGCGTGATGCCCTTGCCCGCAAAGATAAGGCTTTCGGGCTCAGTGATCTCGGCTGTGTCCGGCAGACGCGAAGCGTAGAGGGTCAGCAGAGGCAGGAGCCTGTAATTCTCGGTGTCGCAGTATCTGCCCTCGCGGAGTTTGCGTATCTCGCCGTAGAGGAGCGACGGGCTGGAGAATCTGTCTGCGAAATACCACAGCGGATAGAAAGGCTGGTCGTCGCCGAGGTTGTCCGAATAATTGAAAAGCTTCCCCGCTGTGCCTCGGCTGTGCAGGATATAATCCGCAGTCCTGTCGAAGCCCAGGCAGTTCGACAGCCCGTAGTCAGTTCCCAGCACCGAGTCCATAGACGAAAGCATAAGAACTTCATACAGAGTGCCGTAGCTCCAGTAGTCGGGTCCTTCCGCATAGTTCCCGTCAGGTGCGTAGATACTGTTCATCACCGGCATATTCGTAAGCACGACATCGTCGAGCACCGCGCGCGCAGCCTCGGGACAGCTGTCCATCACGGCGAGCGCTGCCACAGCAAGCCCTGCATTGCATACCTGATTCCAGTTACTGCTGCTCGTCCGGTAAGACGAGTAAGCCGAGTTACGTGAAGGCGCGAAGGCAAGGTCCTGTATGGCCTTGACGGCCAATTCTCTGGTCTCGTCGCTCAAAGCGTCATACAGCCAGTCATAACCGATTGCGACTGCCGCTGCCATCTCCGCGACATCCAGGAAATGCGAAGGGTTCCAGGATGCGAAGGAGCACACCGAGCGCAGGTCCACATCGGCCTGCTCGAGGAAGCGGAAATCCCCCGTATAACGATATGCGTAGGCGCAGAAAAATATATGAGTCAATGCCTTGCGGGACACCTGCAGAAGACGTCGCCCGCTTTTGTCGAGCCTGAATTCCAGAGCTTCCCTCTCGGTGACTATCTGCTCGGCCCCCGCGATGACCTGGGCGTGCAGCAGCGCCAGAGGAGAATCAGGCTCGGCCTCTATCCTCAATTTCATTGCCTCGAACTCCCCCGCGTCCATCAGCAGTCTCGGATGCGGGCTCACGGCGAGGCTGTCCCCGGAGGCGGCAAGGCTGTCCCCGGCAGCGGCAAGGCTGCCCTCGGCGGCGAAGACACTGTCCCCGGCGGCGGCACTGTCCCTTGTGGAAGCGAGGCCGCCTCGGGCTGTGACGAGATTGTCTCCGGCAGCGGCAAGACTACCCCCGGCGGTGCTTAGGAGATTACCCCCGGCGGCCGGAGCCAGAATGCCGGACAGAGAGAGCATCGCGGATATCAGAAGCGTTATTGCGGCTTTCATAATTCTCTAATGTAAACCTACAAATGTACAATAATTCTTCGAAAACGCATAGTTTCTCCCCTACACGCAAAACGCAACGCAAGCGGAGGGAGCGGCTATGGCGGGCGCGGCATCGGAGGCAGCCGGATGATTCTCGACCAAGACTACGATGAATTCTGGCTTACCTGCAAACGTCCACGTCATTGCCGGCCCCGACCGGCAATCCCTTCCTGCGTCAGCGTGAGACGCCCGATCACGTCGGGCGTGACGATGAGATTCGGGCGTGACGACAACCGTCATTGCCGGCCCCGACCTCCACGTCATTGCCGGCCCCGACCTCTCACGTCATTGCCGGCCCCGACCTCTCACGTCATTGCCGGCCCGACCTCTCACGTCATTGCCGGCCCGACCTCCACGTCATTGCCGGCCCGACCTCCACGTCATTGCCGGCCTGACCGGCAATCCCTTCCCCGCCCGCAATCAAAAGGCGCCCGGCTGAGGAGAACGGAATTGGCCGGGTCCCGATGGGCCCGGCCAATCTTATATCGAATGCTGCAACGAGCTACTCGGCTGCGACGACCTCGAACTTGAGCTCGGCGCAAACGCCCTTGTAGCACTTTACCTTGGCATCGTAAACACCCGCTTCCTTGACTTCCTCGGAAACGATCTCGATGTTCTTCTTCTCCACCTCGAAACCGGCGGCTACGAGAGCCTCGGCGATCTGGGCTGTGGTCACGGAGCCGTAAATCTTGCCGGCCTCGTTAACCTTGCAGGCGATCTTCACGAGACTTGCGGAGATCTTGGCGGCATAGGCCTGAGCCTCGGCGACATTCTTCGCCTCTTTGTGTGCCCTCTGGCGGATGGTCTCCTCGTGCTGCTTGATGGCGGAAGAGGTTCCGATCACGGCGTAGCCCTGAGGTACGAGATAATTGAGAGCATAACCTGTCTTAACTTCCACGATTTCACCGGCCTCGCCGAGATTCGCGACATCTTTCTTCAAAATGATCTTCATAACTCTCAATTATTTAAGGAGGTCAGTAACATAAGGGAGAAGAGCGATGGAACGTGCGCGCTTCACTGCCTGGGCGACTTTGCGCTGGAACTTGAGGGAAGTGCCGGTGATGCGGCGAGGCAGAATCTTGCCCTGCTCGTTCAGGAACTTCTTCAGGAACTCAGGATCCTTGTAGTCGATGTATTTGATGCCGGCCTTCTTGAAGCGGCAGTATTTCTTCTTGCGAACCTCTACTGTAGGAGGGTTCAGATAACGTATGCCATTATTGCGTTCTGTAGTCTGTGCCATAATGATTCCTCCTATATTATTCAGCAGGTTTAACTTCTTCGGTCTCAGCGGCCTTCTCCTCCTGTGGTGCAGGGGCGACGGCAGCCTTCGCCTTGTTGTTTCTTCTTCTCTCGGCGTATGCGACAGCGTGCTTGTCGAGAGCTACGGTGAGATAACGGATGACCCTCTCGTCGCGGCGATACTGGGTCTCGAGGGTGGCGATGAATTCCGGACTCGCCTTGAACTCGATCAGGTAATAGAAGCCTGATGTCTTGTGCTGGATAGGGTAAGCGAGCTGCTTGAGACCCCAATCCTCTTCGTACACGACCTCACCTCCGTTCGTTCTGATGAGTTCTGTGTACTTGGCAACCGCTTCCTTCATCTGAGCTTCAGACAAAACGGGAGTTGCAATGAAAACGGTTTCGTACTGATTTAACATCTTAGTAACTGATAATTAATAATTTAATTTACTTCCTCCGTGAAAACATTCCACAAAGGGCTGCAAATGTAGCTATTTCTTTCCGATTCCGCAAGTTTTTCCGCCGCTCCGGCAGCAGGAATGTGAAAAGCCGATGGAAGGAATCCGAGAAGCCGGCGGCAGAAAAGAGAAATCATTTCCGGACAGCCTCACCCCAAGTTCCGGGAGAATTCACTATATTTGCGGTTCTGAAAAAAACTTTTTTTGTGTATGGCCGCATTGGATTATACAGACGACAACATAAAAACCCTGGAGTGGAGGCTTCATATCCGGAAACGCGCCGGAATGTACATCGGGCGTCTGGGGAACGGTGAGAGTCAGGGAGATGGCATCTATGTGCTGGTGAAGGAGATCGTGGACAACTCCGTGGACGAGTTCTCTATGGGAGCCGGGAAGCAGATTCAGATCAGCATTCAGGACAACGTCGTGAGAGTGCGCGACTTCGGCCGTGGGATTCCGCTCGGCTCGGTCATAAAGGCCACCAGCCAGCTGAACACCGGCGGCAAGTTCGACAGCGAGGCGTTCAAAAAGGCCGTCGGCCTGAACGGCGTGGGTATGAAGGCGGTGAACGCGCTCTCCGAGTCCTTCTACGTCTGCTCGCACCGCGACGGCGAGAAGTCCTGGGCACGTTTCGTCCGGGGTGAGCTTGTGGACAGCGGCCGCGAAGCGACCGGCGAGAAGAACGGCACCCTGGTCGAGTTCAAGCCCGACAGGGAGCTCTTCGGAGACTACAACTACCGCCTCGACTACGTGGAGACCCTCGTGAAGAACTACTCCTACCTCAAGCGCGGCCTGCAGCTGGTCCTGAACGGAGTTTCCTACAAGTCCGAGAACGGACTTCTGGACCTGGTGAACGAGAATCTTTCCGAGGCTCCGCTCTATCCGCCCATACATCTGGAGGGCGAGGACATAGAGATCGTGCTGACCCACGGGAATTCCTACGGCGAGAACATCTCCTCCTTCGTGAACGGACAGAACACCCGCGACGGCGGGACCCATCTGGTGGCTTTCCGCGAGGCCATCGCCAAGACCCTCAAGGACTTCTTCAAGAAGAATTACGAGCCCATCGACTGCCGTCAGGGCGTGATCGGAGCCTTGAACATACAGATACAGGAGCCTATCTTCGAGGCTCAGACGAAGACCAAGCTCGGCTCCACCTATGTCTGGCAGCGCGAGATGCGGGACTCCTCAGGAGCCGTGATGAAGAATCCTGACGGCTCGGTGATGATCGAAAGGGGCCCTACCATCCGCAGCTTCATAAACGACTTCGTGTCCAAGCATCTGGACAACTACCTCCGCGTGCACAAGGAAATCGTCCCCGTCATAGAGGAAAAGATCAAGGCATCCCAGAAGGAACGCGAGGCGATAGCCGGCATCCAGAAGACCACCCGCGAACGCAACAGAAAGGCCAATGTCTATAACCGCAAGCTGCGCGACTGCAGCATCCATTTCAACGACCGCGTCACCGACAAGAACCGGGACGAGATTCTGAAGACCTCCGTGTTCATAACCGAGGGAGACTCCGCGAGCGGAACCATCACTATGGCCCGCGACGCGAAGACCCAGGCCGTATTCAGCCTGCGGGGCAAGCCCATAAACTGCTTCAAGGAAAGCCGGCGGAAAGTCGCCGAGAACGAAGAGCTGAATCTGCTGATCTCGGCTCTGGGCGTGGAGGACGATCTGGAGAATCTCAGGTATAACAACATAATAGTGGCCACCGATGCCGATGACGACGGGATGCACATCCGGATGCTCGTGGTGACCTTCTTTATGAAATACTACCCCGACCTTATCCGCCGGGGACACGTGCACATCCTGCAGACCCCGCTCTTCCGTGTCCGGAACAAGAAAACCACCCGGTACTGCTACTCCATCGAAGAGAGGGACAGGGCCGCGAAGGAGCTGAAGTCCGGAGTGGAGATCACGCGCTTCAAGGGTCTGGGAGAAATCTCGGCCCCGGAGTTCAAGGGCTTCATCGACGAGGATATGCGCCTCGACGAGGTCACGCTCTCCGACGAGGAGTCCATTTCCGAGATAATGGCCTTCTATATGGGGGACAACACTATCGAAAGACAGAATTTCATCCGCAAGAATCTCCGCTCCGAGGAAGAGCTCGAGGATGTGGACATAGAAACTGCCTGAACGGCTTCATAAAACCATAGCCTTATGACACAGAAATTCGCCACTTTTCTCCTGAAGAAAGTATTCGGCTACCGGACCATAGGCACCCTGCCTCCGGAGAAGAAGGTCATTTTCCTGGCCGCCCCGCACACCAGCATCTGGGATGCCCTTTTCGGCTATCTGTACTTCCGTACACTGGGAGAGAGACTGAAGATAATGATAAAGAAAGAGGCTTTCTTCTGGCCCGCCGGCTGGATCATCCGCAGCATAGGCGGCTTCCCTGTGGACCGCAGCCATCCCCAGAATATGATGATGGACCTCATCCACGAGATGCAGAAGGACGATAAATTCTATCTGGCGCTCTGCCCCGAAGGCTCGCGCAAGGCCGTCAAGAAATGGAAGACCGGCTACCACACCATAGCGAAGGAGACCGGAAGCGCCGTCTATCTGACCACTATGGACTACAAGGAGAAGTTCGTGGGCATCACCGAGAAGTTCGAGCTCGGCGACAACGCTCGCGAAGACACGGAGAAGATTCAGAAAATCTACGAGAGCTACCACATAACTCCGCGCCACCCGAAGGGAGCCACGTACTGACGCTCTCAGGAGTCGTATTCCGGCGGCGGAGGGATTGCCGGTCGGAGCCGGCAATGACGTGGTGGTCGGAGCCGGCAATGACAAAGAGGTCGGGGCCGGCAATGACGGTTTTCGTCACGCCCGAGTCTCTTCGTCACGCCCGACGTGATCGGGCGTCTCACGCTGCCGCAGGAAGGGATTGCCGGTCGGAGCCGGCAATGACGGTTATCGTCACGCCCGACGTGATCGGGCGTCTTTTGCTGCCGCAGGAAGGGATTGCCGGTCGGAGCCGGCAATGACGGAGAGCAGGGAAGGGATTGCCGGTCGGGGCCGGCAATGACGGAGAAGCAGGGCAGCGTGCGCGCAGCCCGGAGAAAAGCTTCTTACAGCAGCAGGAAGAGGTAGCCGGCCGCAAGGGCCAAAAAGCATTTGGCGGCCTTGACGCGCAGGAAGCTGCGTCTGTCCTCGGCCAGCAGCGGCAGACCGGCGTGTCCGTCCTGCGAAATGCAACTGGCGAGCAGCACCGGCAGAGGCACAATCCCCTGCGCGAAGAGGGTCACGAAAACCAGATGCGGCCCCGACTGCGGAATAAGCCCGACGAGCACCGCCAGCGGAATCATCAGCGCCGCGTTCCCGCCTATCAGAGCGGCCAGGTCCACATAGCCCGAAGCCAGCTTCACCACGAGCAGCACGCCGAATGCCCAGGCGAAGATCTTGAGGGCTTCGCCCAATGTATGTTTCATCCTGTGCCGGAGGTCTTTACTCTCCTCCTCGGGATGGGGACCGCAGCCTGCCGCAGCGGAGCTGACGGACAGTTCTGCGCCACCGCTGCACCCGCACGCACTCCCCTTCTTTTCTGCAGCATCCCCGCTGCCGGAGTGCGGCTCGCCCACCTTTTCTTGCGCGCCGCCCGCACGCGCGGACTCGAGCTTTTCACAGACCATACCGCAGACTATAGCGAGGGCAAAGAGCCCCGCGAAGATGGCGGCTGCGGTGCCCGGGTACATAGCCAGCATCACGAAGGCCTCGTCGCCCGTGGTCGCTATCATCATAGAAAGCAGCGCGCTGAACGAGAAGACCCGCTTCGAGTACATCGAGACCGTGATGTACCCGCCCAGACAGCCGGGGATGACGCCCAGCAGGGCCGCGGACACCACTGCTCCCGGCTTCGAGCGCCGCAGCAGCGGGACCAGACGCCCCTCGCTGCGGTAGCTTACATACTCTATGAGCATCATCATCGCCGTGACGACGGCGGTGATGACCAGCGATTCCTTCAGTATGTCAGCTAACGCGCTCCAGTCCATATTCTAATTTATGAACCCTACGATGTAGCCGTTCACGAGAGGACGGGCGGGGGAATTGGTCGTCATATTGACGACCACGGTGACTTCTCCCTTGGGCAGTCCGCGGGTGTCGAAGTCTATCACGATGTCCGCCTTGGCACCCGGCAGGACGGTCGGCAGCTCGCCGAAGGTCAGGCGGGAGCACTCGGAGTCTATGCTGTAGAGCTTCAGAGGGGTCTTGCCTTTGTTCGTCAGGGTGAAGACGGCGCGGACAGTCTTGCCCGCCTTTACGCGCCCGAAGCTGAAAGTGCTTCCGTCTAGAAACGGGGCGGGTGCGCTTTTGCGCTGCTCGGCGGTCAGCGAAGAGAAATTCTCCTTCAGCATAGCCTGAAAGCCGATATTGGCCGTGCCGGCCCCTATGTCAGTGCGGCTGTTGCGGATGAAATGCTCTCCGCCGGCGATCTCCTCCTCGGGGACGCCGCTCCCTTCGGCTTTCACTTCCCTGCCGTCCACCAGAAGGGTCGCGAGATACCAGCTGCTGCCCCAGCGGCTGCGGTCGGAAGTGATGTTGTAGCGCAGGTCAGCGGTCCCCCCGGAGGGGACGGGATTCGGCTCCACGCTCAGCGAGAGGCCTTCGGAGACGTTTCTGAAACTGAGTTTCACCGGATGGGAGCTGAGGTTCGCGACTTTCACGTAGCCGTTCTTCTGCTCGCCCTGCGTGAGGTTGCCGGTGCGTATCGCCGCTTCTTTCAAGCCTATGGCGCCGTAGTGCAGCGGGTAGAGCTCGCGAAGCGGACGGGGCTTTTCCAGAGAGGTGCCGCGAAGGTGCAGGATGACCGGGCGGCTGACGCCTGAGATGTACACGGTCAGGGTCTTGTCGAAGGGATAAGGGCCCTCGTCGTTCGAGTAAGTAGCTGATACGCTGCCGCTTTCGCCGGGCTTGATGTCGTCCTTGGTCCAGGATACGCCGGTGCAGCTGCAGGATGAGAGCACGCTGTAGATGACTATGTCGCTCCCGGAGATGTTCTTGAACTTGAAGCTGTGCGAGACGGCTCCGTCGGAGATGAACACCTCGCCGAAGTCGTGTATGGGCGCGTCCACCTCCACGATCCCCTCGACGGAGGTCTGCGCGAAGAGAGCTGCGGCTGAAAGCAGGGCCGCGAAAACCGAAATAATCCGTTTCATAGTGCAAAAGTACATACAAAAATCTTTCCCTGCATTTGATTATTCAAATATATTCGCATACATTTGCAAGTCCGTCCGCGTTAGGGACGGATATTGTTAACAATTATTACTACTATGGCACACAAAATTTCCCCTGATATCTGCGTAGCCTGCGGTTCCTGTCAGCCGGAGTGTCCACAGGGAGCCATCTCCGAGGGTGATGTGTACAGCATCAATCCTGACCTCTGCATCGACTGCGGAGCCTGTGCGGACGCCTGTCCTATGGGAGCTATCAGCGCAGAGTAGCCGCTCTGATATCAGCAAAGAGATCGAAGCCGGCCGGGAATGCTATTTCCGCCGGCTTCTTTGTTTTGGGCCGGCTCGTCCGGTCCGGGCGGAGCGGGTTGCGGGAAAGGAGATTGCCGGTCGGGGCCGGCAATGACGAAGAAGGGGGCCGGCAATGACGAAGAAGGGGGCCGGCAATGACGGTTTTCGTCACGCCCGACTCTCCTCGTCACGCCCGACATGATCGGGCGTCTTTCTCCTCGTCACGCCCGACGTGATCGGGCGTCTTTCTCCTCGTCACGCCCGACGTGATCGGGCGTCTTTCTCATCGTCACGCCCGACGTGATCGGGCGTCTCAGGCTCTCCGGCGCGCGAGGACGGTGACGCGCAGGTCCCCGTCCTTTTCAGCTACCTCGATGTCGGCACCGGGAGTTCCCGGCGGCACGAAATAAGGCTCGAACTCCCCGCTGATGGCGATACTGAGCCGAGTCCGCCCGCTGCGGGCGGCGAGAGAGGGAATCTGCGGGAGGAAAGCGTCATTGAGCGTAGCGTACCAATACTCTATCTGGGCAACATACTCGCTGAACGCCTGTCCGGCCGCGCTCAGCTTCACTCTGCGGCTGCTGCGAAGGAAAAGCTTGCGGCCCACGCTCCTCTCGAGCTCGGCGATGTTCTGGCTCACTGCCGGCTGGCTTATGCCCAGGCTCGCCGCCGCGAGCGTGAAACTCCCCTCACGTTCCACGGCCCTGAATATCTTGAGTCTTGTGTCCTCTATCATAAGCAAAAATTATATCTCACGCAAATATGGATATAAATTCCGATATGTTTGCCTTTGTCTGACTAAAGAATTACATTTGCCCTTCAGTGAAATGAAACCTTAATTCTTATCATAATGAGAAAAACACTCATCGCATTTGCGACCCTTCTACTCGCCGCCTTCACCGGCGGCGCGCAGCAGCTGCAGCAGCTGCCTAACGATCCTGCCGTGCGCCAGGGCAAGCTGGACAACGGTATGACCTACTACATCATGCATAACGAGAAGCCTGCACAGCGTGCGGAATTCTATCTCGCGACAAACGTGGGCGCCATTCAGGAGACTCCTGACCAGGACGGTCTGGCGCACTTCCTCGAGCATATGTGCTTCAACGGGACCAAGAACTTCCCGGGCAAAGGCATCCTGGATTACCTCCAGAGCATAGGCGCCTCCTTCGGAGGCAATGTGAACGCCTCCACGGGCGTGGAGCAGACCATCTATATGCTGAACAATATCCCTCTCCTGCGGGAGAGCGTGGTGGACAGCTGTCTGCTGATAATGCACGACTACTCCCATTTCGTGACCTGCGACCCTGTCGAGATCGACAAGGAACGCGGCGTGATCCTGGAGGAGAAGCGCTCGCGGAACAACGCCGCCTGGCGTATGCACGAAGCTTCGATGCCGTACTACTACGGCGACAGCAAGTATGCCGGCTGCACCATCATCGGAAGCGAGGAGAACCTGAAGACCTTCAGACCGGAAAGCCTCACCACCTTCTACCACACCTGGTATCGTCCTGACCTCCAGGCACTCATCGTAGTGGGAGACGTGGACGTGGACAGGACGGAGGCAAAGATCAAGGAAGTCTTCGCGGACATCCCCGCGACCGAAAACCCGAAGCCGAAGGACGTCATCACCATCCCTGACAATCAGGAGCCGCTCATCGGCATAGTGACCGACCCGGAAGCGCAGAGCAGCAGCGTCGAGTTCCTGTGGAAGAGCGAAGCCACCCCTGAGGAGTTCAACTCCACCGTCCAGGGTATGATGACCGAGCTCATCAAGTCCATCTACTCGCAGATCTTCTCCGAGCGCTTCACTGACCTCTGCGCCAAGCCTGACGCTCCGTTCCTCTCCGGCGGCCTCGACATAGGCAGCCTCTGCGAGACTCTCGAAGTCGTGATGGGCGTCGCCCAATTCAAAGACGGCGAGGCTCTGCCTGCCGCCAAGGCGTTCCTGCTCGAGGTCGAGAAGGCGAAGCGCTTCGGATTCAGCGACAGCGAAGTGGAGAGAGCCAAGTCCGAGATCCTCTCGCAGTACGAGGCCAGGGCAAATGAGGCCAGCACCCGTACGAATGCTGAGCTTGTCTACCCTCTCATAAACAATTTCTTCGACAACTACGCCTATATGGAGCCTCAGGCCGAGTACGATATGGTGAAGATGCTCCTCCCTCAGATAAGCGCGCAGATTCTGAATATGGTATTCCCTCAGCTGGTGGGCCCGGAGAATCTCGTGGTACTGTACAAGGCCCCTCAGAAGGAAGGCCTGGAGCATCCGAGCGTGGAGCAGCTAAGAGCCGTCATCGAGGAAGTGGCCGATGCGCAGATCGAAGCTCCTCAGTCCGAGGATATTCCGTCCGAGTTCCTCGACCCGGCTTCCCTGAAAGGCTCGAAGGTGAAGAAGACTGCGGAAGGCCTCTACGGCTCCACGGTATGGACGCTGGGCAACGGCGTGAAGGTAATCCTCCTTCCTACCGACCACGAGAAGGACAGAATCACATTCTCCATCGTGAAGGACGGCGGCTACAGCCTCATCTCCGATGAGGATCTCCCTTCTTTCGAAGAGACCCTCACCTATCTCTTCGGCAGCACTTCCGGAGTCGCCGGGTATTCGGCCACCACTCTCCAGAAGATGATGTCCGGAAAGCAGTTCAGCGTCTCCAGATCCTATGGCCGTCTCAGCCACGGATTCACGGGCAGCAGCACGGTGAAGGACTTCGAGTCCGCCCTGCAGCTCCTCTATCTGAACTACACTCAGCCGCGTTTCGACCAGGCGGAATTCGACCAGGCCGTAAAGCAGCTCGAAGCCATCCTGCCTAACCTCGAGAAGCAGCCTAACTTCCAGCTCCAGAAGGTCATCTCCGAGAAATTCTATGACACTCCGCGTGCAGCCGGCCTCAGCGAGGAGCTGCTCTCGAAGGCAAGTCTAGCCACCATCGAGAGGGTCACGAAAGAGCTGTTCAAGGATGCCGCGGGAGCCACTATGATTATAGCCGGCGACTTCGACCCGGAGAGCGTGAAGCCTCTCGTGGAGAAGTATGTGGGCAGCCTGCCTAAGGGCAAGAAAGCTACTCACTGGATCGACAGGAACGTGGATCTCGTGGACAGGAATGTACTCGAAGACTTCCGCGTGAAGATGGAGACTCCTAAGATCACAGTCCTGCAGTGCTGGAAAACCGGTCTCGAATACAACTACGCGAACGCGGTGGCCTGCAGCGCTCTCGAGTACATCCTCGATATGGTATATGTCGCGACTCTGCGTGAGGAAGAAGGCGGCACCTACGGCGCGAGCGCAAATATCATGATAAACCGCGAGCCGAAACAGTATGCCGCTCTGCAGGTATTCTACGAGACGAACGAGGAGCAGGCAGACGCCCTGCGCGAGCTTACGGTGAAGGGACTTCGCGACATCGCGGAGAACGGCCCGAGCGCCGAGTACTTCGACAGGACCGTGAAGAATATGCAGAAGAACATCCCTGAGAATCGCCTGAGGAACAGCTATTGGGTGAATTCCCTCAGGAAGTGGAACGACTACGGGGAGGATTATGACGCCGAGTGGGAGGCTGCGGTGGACGCTCTTACTCCTGAGCAGATCAAGGCTGTCGCGGCTGCAATCATCTCCGGCAACACTCTCGAAGCGGTTATGCGTCCTGAGTCCAAGTGAGAGGGGGCATCCGGGTGATGTGTATTTTTGCACATCACCCGGGTCCTTCCGTAAGGATTTATTTTGCAATCCGGAAATAATGACTATATTTGCGGTACTTTAGAATTATTAAAAACTATAAACACTTACGGAACTTGTATATGAAAAAGAAATTCAGATGTCTCGTCTGCGGATATGTGTTCGAGGGCGAGAACCCGCCGGCAGAGTGCCCGGTATGCCACGCGAAGAGCGACAAATTCGAAGAAGTGAAGGAAGATGAGCGCGGATGGGCCTGTGAGCACAAGCTCGGAGACGGTCAGGTGGAGGATGCGGAGATTATGGAGGGTCTGCACGACCACTTCCTCGGAGAGTGCTCTGAAGTGGGAATGTATCTGGCGATGAGCCGTCAGGCTGACAGGGAAGGCTATCCGGAAGTCGCCGAAGCGTTCAAAAGATACGCCTGGGAAGAGGCCGAGCACGCCAGCAAATTCGCCGAACTGCTCGGAGAGATGGTCTGGGACACCAAGACGAATCTCTGCAAGAGGACTGAGGCGGAAGCGGGCGCCTGCGCAGGAAAGCTCGCCATCGCGACCAGAGCCAAGCAGCTCGGCTACGATGCCATCCACGACACTGTCCACGAGATGGCCAAGGACGAGGCCCGTCACGGAGCAGGATTCCGCGGCCTGTACGAGCGCTATTTCGGCAAGAAGTAGATTCTCCTGAGGTTTTTTCTTGAGGGCTCTCATTGAGGGTTGTCTTAAGGATTCTCTTTACGAGGGTGACCGGAAATGGTCATCCTCGTTTTTTTTGCGTCATTCCCGCATTTCATCGTCATGCCCGACCTGATCGGGCATCTCAAAATGACGGTTTTCGTCATGCCCGACCTGATCGGGCATCTTTTGCCGCCGGCAGGAAAGATTGCCGGTCGGGGCCAGCAATGACGCGGAGAGCAAGCCGGCAATGACGGTTTTCGTCATGCCCGACCTGATCGGGCATCTTTTGCCGCCGGCAGGAAAGATTGCCGGTCGGGGCCAGCAATGACGCGGAGAGCAAGCCGGCAATGACGGTTTTCGTCATGCCCGACCTGATCGGGCATCTCTTGCTGCCGGCAATGACACGGAAGTATGCAGATGAGCCGTGTAATTGACGGCCTTTTTCTCGACTTGACTGGCTTGATCGCGAATCCTGCTCCTTTCTGCACCCTTTCTGCACCCTTCGGTGCATCGAAATGCGCGAATAACGTTTTAAACGCACATCTCGATGCTCAAAAACACATCGAAATGTGCGTTTTCCCACCATTTTGCACATCTCGATGCACTCGCCCGCCGCCCTCCATCGTTGCCGGGGATCACTTCGATGCAGCTGCTGCGGGGGCATCCTTATAGCCTAGCCTGACCTGTCACGGCATCCGATGAAGATCATCCTGTACACGTGAGTTTAACGCCAAATTGTACAACTAACCCAGGAACGTATCTATAATCAGCT
>CAVDFQ010000027.1:0-33580 GCA_963608065.1 bacterium | reverse complement strand
TTATTCTACGGCGTTCGCACCGTGGCGTAACTTTTATAAAATTAACGAACTATTGTAATATACACCTTTGACAATAAATCCTGCAAATGTAAGTGTTTCTTCTTTTTATCAAAAATAATCCGTTTTTTTTCATACCCATATACGCGTATTTCTGTAAGGATTCTCGAGTCAGGACCTTCGTCCCTTCTTTCGTCATTGCCGGCCCCGTTCCCGTCATTGCCGGCTCCCTTTTTTCGTCATTGCCGGCCCCGACCGGCAATCTCGCCTGCGCCACGAGATGCCCGATCAGGTCGGGCATGACGAAAAACAAAGGGCATGACGAAAACCGTCATTGTCGGCCCCCTATTTTCGTCATTGCCGGCCCCGACCGGCAATCCCGCCTGCGCCACGAGATGCCCGATCAGGTCGGGCATGACGAAAACCGTCATTGCCGGCCCCGACCGGCAATCTAGGCCGCGCCCCGAGATGCCCGATCACGTCGGGCATGACGAAAGACGATGGGCGTGACGAGGAGCAGCGTTCTTATAAAAATAAAGTATTGTGAATCACGATAGTAAAAATATTTAATTGCAGGGGGGGGGGCTAAAATATTTACCCAAAAAAGAAAAATAAATGGAATATTTTAAATAACTTTGCAGCCAGAAGTGTAGGGATATTATTGTTGAGATGAATTTGTAACTGTTCGTTATGGACTATGACGCCCATAACTTAGCTTGAATATAGATGAAAAATGCTTCTTCCCGGACATCGACCGTAAATCACACCCTCAGGAGTCTCCTTATGACTCTGGCAGCACTTGCTCTGGCTTTTCCGCTGACAGCCCAGAGCACGGCATCCTTACACTCCTCAGCCGGGACCTCGACTGCATCGAAGAATACGGCACTCAGAACGAATCTCCTCTACCTTGCCGCCGCCACCGCTAATGTGGGGGTCGAGAGGACTCTTTCATCTGACACGAGCATCGGACTTGACGGCTACCTTAACCTCGTCACCTTCTCCGACAATATGAAATGGAAGAACTGGATGCTGCAGCCCGAATACCGATACTGGTTCTGCAACACCCTGATGGGCGGTTTCATCGGCGCGCATCTCCTCGGCGGCCAGTACAATATCGGCGGGGTGGACCTCCCTTTCTCTTTCCTCGGCACTGACTACGCGAAACTGAAAAACTCCCGATACGAGGGCTGGATGGCCGGGGCGGGCTTTGCCTACGGCTATGCCTGGCCTCTTTCGCAGCATTGGAATCTTGAAGCCGAATTCGGCTTCGGCTACGTCTATACCCGCTATGACTCCTTCCAGTGCGAGAAGTGCGGTGAAAAACTCGAAGAGAACAAGAACCACCACTACGTAGGCCCCACCAAGGCGGCGCTTAACCTTATATATATATTCTAAGCGATGAGAACCAGGAATATCATACTCCGGGCAGCGTTGCTTCTGCCCTTAATGTATGCGCCGATGACTGCGACCGCACAAGCCCAGCCGTCCGCACAAGCGCAGCCGGCGTCGCCCCGGACAGCAGACGGCGGGACTGCGGCCGCACGGGAAGACAGAACGGGACTGGCCGGAGGCCGGGTCAGGCTCGAGAACGTGCAGATCTGGAAGGAGCACAAGGACGTGAACATCTCGCTCGACCTGAACCTCGACGCCCTCGTGCTGCGGCGCGGACGCGGTCTCGTGCTCGCTCCGATGTTCGTCGGGGGAGGAGACACTCTGCGTCTCGGCACGGTGGAAATACTCGACAGGCAGCGTTTCATCTACTATCAGCGCAGCGGAAAGACCGCCTCGGCGAACCCCGCGAAAGTCATTCTCAGGAAGAACGGCAGCGCCCAGAACGAGCATCTCGGCTACACCTTCCCTTACGAGAGCTGGATGAACGGAGGCAGCTTCATAATCGAACGCGGCGACTGCGGCTGCGACCAGGCTATGATCAGCGCGGAATTCCCCCCGCAGGAGGAGACCATAAGTGAGCACATCGCTCTTGTCTCCGAGCCGGAGGACTATCTCCTCGCTTACATCCGTCCCGAGCCCGAGGCCATAAAGAACCGCGAAGAGTCCGGCTCGGCGCGTCTTACCTTCGCCGTGGGCCGCTCGGAGATCCGCTCCGACTTCGCGTCGAACTCCTCCGAGCTCGAGAAGATCCGCAAGACCATTGACCTCGTGCGCGACGACCCGGACGTGACCCTCACCGGCGTGCAGCTCCACGGCTACGCCTCTCCTGACGGCCGCTACGCGTCCAATGCCGCCCTGGCGCAGAAGCGCACCGAAGCTCTCGAAAGATACCTTATGGAGTACTACAGGAGTCAGGACACCGGACTCTTCACCGCCGCCTCCACGGCCGAGGACTGGGAGGGCGTGAGAGAATATGTCGCAGGCAGCACCTATCCCCACGCGCAGAAGATACTCGCCATCATCGACGGGGGACTCACCCCGGACGAGAAGGACCGCGCCATAGCTGAAGGCTGGCCGGACTTCTACAAGAACACCCTGCTTAAAGAAGTCTATCCCGCTCTCCGCCGCACCGACTACCGCGTGAGCTACAGCGTGCGCAGCTTCGACCTCGAAGAAGCCCGCCGCATCATAAAGGAACGCCCCGGCTACCTTTCGCTCAACGAAATGTTCCTTGTGGCTGACAGCTATGAAGTCGGAAGCGGACAGTTCAGCGATGTCTTCGACATAGCCGCCCGCCTCTATCCGGACAGCCCGGTGGCCGCTCTGAACGCCGCCTGCGCGGCTCTCGACAGGGGAGATCTGACCGGAGCGGAGAAGTTCCTGCGCAGCGCCGGCGACTCGCCGCAGGCCCGGAACGCCAGAGGAGTGCTCGCCGCACGCCGGCTTGACTTCGAAGCGGCCAAGGAGTACTTCACTGCCGCCGCCACTCTGTCACAGGCCCGCGAGAACCTCGCTATCCTCGCCCATAACCGGGAGATATACGAAAACATTTGAAAAATAATAATTAAACAAATATCAACAAACTAAATTCATTACAAATGAAAGCCAAAACTTTAATCCTCCCGGCGGCCCTCGCTCTCGCAGCGGCAGTGGCCTGCAAAAAGGAAAACAAGGAAAACCCTGTTTTCGAAGGAGACACCGCTTACATCAGCGTGAACATCGCCTACTCCGATGCAAGTACGAAGGGTGATGCTGCCACTCCTCCGTTCTATGCCGGCTCCGCAGACGAGAATGCCGTCTCTACCGCCCACTTCTTCTTCTATAACGCCGACGGCTCCTACGCGACTTACGCTTCGAAGGCCATCACGACTTCCACACCGGTAACCCCTGGCAGCTCGACAGATGAGAATGTCGAAGCAGTAGGTGAAGCCGTCGTAGTCCTCAGCGGTCTCAAGTCCACGAACTATCCTACCTATATGGCTGTCCTGCTGAACCCTAACGGCACTATGGTAGCCGACCTCCAGTCGAAGAGCATAACGGAAGCCCAGGCGTATGTGATTGAGGCCATCGCCACCGAAGGCACTTCCACTACGACAGGCCCGAGCACTGACTGGACAGATTTCGTGATGACAAGCTCCACTTTCAGCAATGGAGATGCCAGGACCGGGTATTTCTGCGAGAAACTCGTTCCCGAGAATTTCCAGGAAGACGAGACCTCGGCGAAAGCTCATCCCGTTACCGCCTATGTGGAAAGACTTGCCGCAAAAGTGATGCTGACCCTGGGTGGCGGAGCACAGGCGAAAATCGGTTCCTTCGAAGTGGACGGTGCGGCTAAGGATCTTTACTACAAGATTCTCGGCTGGGGTCTTAATGCCACCACCAAGCAGACCTTCACATATAAGAACATAGACCCTTCCTGGTCGATCACGGGCTTCAACGCCACCAAATGGAATGATGCCACGAACCACAGAAGCTATTGGGCCAAGACCCCTGTTTACGGTACAGCCGACCGCAACCCCGTTACGATCTATTATGCAACCCCATCCACCGAGACTCTTTTCTATCCGGCCAACTATGCCGATGTCCAGCGCAATCCGACTCTCACCCCGACTCTGAATTACGTATCTTACAACGACCTGAAAGTCTCCGCCGGCAGCAACGCCTACTGCCGCGAGAATACGAACGATGAGACAGTCCTCAGAGCCGTGAACTTCTCCGCAGCCGCCACAAGCGTTCTTCTCAAGGCTCAGGTTCAGGATGACGCAGGCAATCCCGTACAGCTTGTAAACTATGTAAAGAAACTCTATACTTTCGATGGATACAAGACCCAGGTGCTGGCCACTTACACGGCAAACCACGCAGGTGCTCTCATCTATAAGGGTGACGCAGCGGCAAAGACACAGATCGACATCACCGACCTCGAAGAAGTAAACGCCTATGACGCCTACGTCACGCTCAAGCTTAAAGCACTCGCCTCAGGAGATTATTATTTCTATGACGGGATGTCTTTCACGGTGACATCCGCGGATGCCGCTACGGAGGCACTTAACGGCGGAGCTGCTGCGACCACCCCTGAGACCAAGGCCGAGTACTACAAGGACGGTATGATGTACTACAATGTCCCGATAGAGCACCTGAACAACTCCGGCGTCAAGTACGGAAAGACCGGATTCAGCACCGGTATCGTCGAGGCTGACTACGGTGTGGTGCGCAACCACTACTATCAGGTCGACATCACAGCCATCAAGAACCTCGGCAAGGCGGTCTATGACCCTTCCGAGCCTATAGTTCCGAGCGATGACGATCTCAAGGACTACTATGTGGGAGCCAAGATCAACATCCTCTCCTGGAAGGTCGTAAAGCAGAGCGTAGAGCTCTGACGGATATCCGTTCCCGGGGGCTGCGGCCAGCGCCCCCCCCGGGAATTATGATTATTACAGCTTTTTACCGATCACCCTATGCTGTCTGATTTCAAGGTAAAACTCCGCACTCTGCTCTCCTCGGCACTGGTCTGCATTGCGGCGTCAGCCTGCGGCAACCTCATCTACGATGACCCGGAAGACTGTCCGGAATATCGCGTGAAGTTCCGCTACGACTGGAATATGAAGTACGCCGACGCGTTCGCCCACGAGGTGAAGGCGGTCACCCTCTATGTACTCGACCCTCAGGGCAGCATCGTCTGGTCCGCTTCCGAAAGCGGCGAGGCCCTCGCCGCCGGGGACTATTCTATGGCCGTCAAAGTGCCTGCCGGGAAGTATGACCTGCTTGCCTGGTGTGACGCCGATGAAAAGGGGACATTCTCCTTCGGGAAAGGAAAGCTCAAGACAGACCTGACCTGCTCTCTGAACCGCAAAAGCGCTGCTGACGCTCCGGCCTACGTCGATACCGACCTCGACAGACTGTACTACGGCTACCTTTCTTCCGCCGATTTCAGCGCGAAGAAGGGGAAAGTGACGGTGACGCTCTCCCTGAAGAAGAACACGAACAGCTTCAGAGTCGTCCTCCAGCACCTTTCCGGCAGCCCTGTGGACTGCGATAAGTTTGACTTCTCCATCTCCGCGGACAATGCCCTGATGGACTGGGACAACTCCCTGCTCCCGGGCGGCGGCGTCGAGTACCGCGCCTGGTCGGTCTATTCCGGCTCCGTCTCCCTCGCCGCACGCTCAGCGTCCATCGAGCCGGTCGAGATGCAAAGCGAGACCGCGGCCATCTCCGCCGCCACACGGGAGCAGGAGGAGCTGAACGTAGCCATCGCCGAGCTCTCCACAGGACGGCTCGTGAAAGGACGGAGCCCGCGCCTGAACATACGCCTGAAAGACTCGGGCGAGACGGTGCTGTCCGTTCCGCTCATAGATTACGCCCTTCTCGTCAAGGGCAGATACAATGCCGCTCTGGACGATCAGGAATATCTGGACCGTCAGGACGAGTACGATATGGTCTTCTTCCTCGACGAGGCGGACCGCTGGATGGACTCGTTCATCTACATCAATTCCTGGAAAGTGGTTCTGCAGCACACTGAACTTTAGTAAATGAAAGGAACTTACGCAATACTCACCTCTCCCTCACGTCTCCTCGCGGCGCTGGCTTTGGGCTGCCTTTGCCTGCTCTCCTGCAGGAAATACGGCAGCTTCGTGCCCGATCCGCTCGGGGAGGCGGCTGTCGTGACATTGCGTATCTCCGCAGGCGAGGTCCCTGCCGCCACCCGCGCCGACACTGAGTCCGACGATGCCGGAGCGTCATTCGAGAACTACATCGACATCCGCTCGACCCACATCCTCTTTTTCATCGACGACAAGTTCAGCGAAGAATTCATCCCTGACGCCGTCGAGCCTGCATCGGGCGCGACATATCCTACCGAGTGGACCCTCCGGGGCCCGATACAGAACCCTCCTGAGGCCGGCTTCAAGGTCGTGGTGCTCGCGAACTGCACCCTCCCGGCCCTCACCGCCGGAGTCTCCACCATCGAAGACCTCTGCAAGAGCGCGGTCTATACCGCCTACGCGTCCGGGGCCACGGAGGCATTCGAGCCTTCCGCCGGCTCTGTCATCCCGATGTACGGAGTCCGGACCTACGACTCCGCCCTGACCTTCCGCCCGCGCATCGCCACCGACCTCGGCCGCCTCGACCTGCTGCGCGCTATGGCGAAAGTCATCATCCGTAACACCTCCGGCAAGTCGCTCTCCTCCGCCACGCTGAAGGGCTACAACCTTCGGGGCACGGTCGCCCCGCTCTCGCTCTACAGCAGTACCTCCGACTGGACGCACGCGAACACCTACGACCGGCTCGCCGAGTGCCTCGCAGTCCATCTTCCTTCCGAGGCCACGGCCAATGAAACCTCCTCCTCCGCCCGTTCCGTCTCCCTCGTGGAGACCTCGAAGACCGCCTCCGAGGAAGTCCGGACAGGGTATTTCCCCGAGTATCTGAATGCTGACGCGGCCGGTGCCGCCCTCTCCGACCCCTCCGTCATAGATCTTACATTCGACGGCATAGCCAAGACCTACAGCGTGGATTTCAGATACTACGCCACTCCGACAGCCGCCGACGACGGGAAGCGCTTCGATCTGAAGCGCAACCATATCTACGAGTTCGACATCACCAAGGTCGATGCCTACAGCATCTCGATGACGGTGATCGCGAAGCCCTGGGACGTGCAGGACTACTCTTACTCCTATGAAGACAACGTCACCGTGAAGGATACCGGCAAGCAGACCTGGCACTGGGTCGCCGACGGCAGCGAGATAGCGAAAGACGCCGACAACGACCACAAGATGACCTTCCCGGGGCTCGGCGACATAAAGCTCACTTTCACCATCGACACCCCGGTCGGAGCGGAATGGATCGCCGTATTCGAGCAGAAATCCGGCGACCTCAACCACTTCAGCTTCGAGACCTCCGGCACCGACCGCCTGACCGGCGTCGTGGACGGCAATCAGACCGAGGTCATAATCAAGCAGCGCGACTCCGACGGCTCCGCCCGCCTCGTGATCTATGTGCACTACGGCAATATCTCCTTCAAGGCTTCCGCGATGCTCGGGGGAGAATACACACTCGAGAAATATTAGGATCACAGACTATGGCAAGACACAGCATCATATACATATCTCTCATTCTGGCGGCAGTCCTTCAGCTCTGTTCCTGCGGCAAGGAGCCTGCCTCCTTACCGTCCGGGCAGGGGCTCCTCACCCTCTGTCTCTCGCCCTGCGATATGGAGCTGACCAGGGCCGGGACGGAGTATGGCAGCGAAGACTACAACGAGAACAAGATTAGCGGCTTCAAGCTCTATTTCTACAGCGAGGACTCCGAGACCGTCGCGGCGAAGTACATCTACCCCGCCTCGGGTCTCGCCTCTCTCCCCAACGAAGCCGCCGACGGCTACTCCACAAACGGCCTGACAGTGGATCCGACAAGCGGCAAGGTGACGCTGAGTCTCGCCCTCGAAAAGACAGTCGGAGAGGCACTTTTCCCTACGGGAGCCTCGGAGTGCTATGTCTATGCCGTGGCGAATACCGGCACCCTTGTCACCCTCCCTTCCACACCGGGCGAGGACGCCACATCTAAGGAAAACCTCAAGAAACTCTCCGTGACGGCGCAGTTCGGCCCCACTACATCTTCCGACCCCTTCGCGGAGCCACAGGCTGCTTTCGTTATGGACGGGTCCGCGACGCTCTCCAAGGATGCCTCCCAGAACATCAGCGGCACGGTGGAACTGTCCCGCGCCGCCGCGAAAATCACTTTCTACGTCACCGAGGTGAAGCCCGTGCAGGATAAGGACCCTTCCACGGGCGCCGTGCTCGGAACCTGGAACGCCCTGACAGGCAGGATGACCGTTGGCTACCGCAATGCGGTAAACATCAGCCTTATAAACGGCGAGACCACTCCCGCCGTGCGCTCCGCCCACATCGTGAGCTACACCACCTTGCAGGGCCGCCTGCTGTCTCCTTTCACCACCTCCGCCGGCAAGACGAACTGGACGCATTCCCTGCCGTTCTACTCCTACTTCGACGAGTGGACCTCGTCATCTTCCTCCGACGCACCCTATCTGCTGCTGCAGATTCCGTGGAGTTATACCAGGGCCGGCGAGACGGCCCCGACCAGATATTTCACCTGCTATTACGCCGTCCCGTTCAATTCCGTCCCTTCCGCCGTGACACACAAGTGCAGCATCGACCGCAACACCTGGTACAAGGTGTCCCTCTCCGTCAGCATTCTCGGGTCCGGTGACCCGGACAATCCCACCTCCATCCTGCCGTCCTATATGGTTCTGCCCTGGAACAGCACCCCCGTGCAGACCAGCGCCGACCTGGTGCGCTACCGCTATCTGCTCGTGGATCAGAACTCCTTCGTGATGAACAACCTGGACCGGCTCGAGATTCCCTTCTACTCTTCGCATAAGGTCACACTGGTGAGTTCCTCTATGAAGAAGACGGTGCTCAAGCCCTCTTCGGGCTACAAGCCTTCTGAGGCCACGGTATCTTCTTCCGCCTACACTCTGGATTTCGACAACACATCCCTTCCCGGGAAGAGCAAGGTGACTTTCACTCACGCTCTGCAGAACGACTACGGCGCGGACTACGATGTCACCGCCTATACTCTCACCTTCACTTTCCGGCACGATAACGGCGACTCCGATGACGCCAACTTCACCGAGACCGTGACCGTCACCCAGTATCCCGCCCTGTCTGTAGTCGCGGAGCTGAATTCGGACTGCCGGTACCCTGATAACGGGACGAACGGAAGCGGGAATCATTCGAATAGTGGCTATGTCTATGTAAACGGCAACCAAAGCAGCAGCAGTAACTGGACTAGCGTCTCATATGACGGTACCAATCAAGACCCGTACAGGTATGTCATAACTGTCTCTTCTTTACCGTCAGGCTCGCCCTTCACTATCGGCGATCCCCGCTCGGGCAGTATTTCCAACCCTTCCTTTTCCACTTTCGGCAGCAGCACCAGCACACGTCGTAAGTCAGCTCCGGACATAGACGGTTCCGGAAACCGTTATCTGAGCTATTACTATCCGACAGACGCTGCTGCCAGCAGGATAAATATGATAGCTCCTGTTTTCAGAATAGCCTCTTCCTATGGCGTCACAAACGCTATAAACTTCGACGACGCGACCAGAAGATGCGCGACGTATCAGGAAGACGGGTATCCTGCGGGAAGATGGAGGATTCCGACTCAGGCCGAGATCTGGTATATGGTGAAACTGGCTTCGGACGGGAAGATCCCGCAGCTTCTTACTACGACCAGCTACTACTGGGGCGGTGACGGCCGTGCTTATAGGCCTTCGGTCGATTATTCTGCCCCGACGACGAGTACTTCCCGCTCATTCGTCCGCTGCGTCTACGACGAGTGGTACTGGCAGGACAAGTGTGCGAAAACGACTTTCACCTGGGGAGACAAGGCAAGATAATGGACAGAAAATGAGAAGACATCTACATATCCTTCCGTCTATGCTTCTGGCTCTGGCGGCGCTGTGGCTGGGCCAGGGATGCGGGGACAGACTGGGCGTCCCGGATGGCGGGACGTCCCGGGACAAGACCTGCCTGAACTTCTCCGTGGCTGCGCCGGAGCGGGGGGGAAGTGCGACGCGCTCGATCTCCGAGAGCATCACGAGTCTCTGGGTGCTCGTCTTCGACCACAACGGCTTCTTCGTGGAGTGCAGGCAGGCTGTGCCGGTAACGCCGAACGTCTTCGGGACTGACCCGGACACGGAGTACAAATTCGAGGTCGAGCTGCAGGCGAGTCCGATGCCGCGTACGCTGCACTTCGTCGCGAACTACGACTTCGCCTCGCACTATCCGGACTACAACAACGAGTACTACCTGATGAGCCATCTGTCAGTGAAGCGGACAGATGCGGCGGCGCAGAGCTATTGGCAGAGAGTCGTGCTGGAGAACGGCATCCCGGAGGCTGCCGCCGATTTCTCTGCGGCGGATCTGACGAAGCTGACCAAGATTCCGCTGGTGCGCAATTTCGCGCAGGTTTCGCTCAGAAGCAGCACTCCCGAATTTGTCGTGGAGGGTTTCGCGCTTCTGAACGTGCCGGAAGGGGGGAGCGTGGCTCCGTGCGTGAGGGAGAATTCGGGGTTCGCGGTGTATCATACCGAGGATCCGGCGGGGGATGTGTACGGGACCAATCCTTGGGTCAGCCGCAGTTATGACGACCTTTCCGCTTCTTATGACGGGGTCTCCTCCGTCGGTTATACCGGTTTCTTGACGGCGGACCTGACGATAGACTCTTCCGTGCCGACGGATGCGGACTTCACTACCGGAGACAAGTATATCTATGAGAGGCCTTACTCCGGCGACAATACGAATACGTCGATCATCGTGAAGGGAAGTTATAACGGCGGGGCTTCGACCTATTTCAAGATAGATTTCGTGAAGGCGGTGAATCCGGAAAACGGCTTCAACGTCTATTACAACATCCTGCGCAATTTCCGCTATGAGGTGGACATCACGAAGTGCTCGACAAGCGGCTATGACACCGTCGCCGATGCGATAAACGCTCCTTCGATGAACAATTTCCTCTTCTCCGTGGATACTCAGGACTACAGCAACATTTCCGACGGCACGGCGCGTCTTTTTGTCGAATATACTGAGAAGACGCTGGTGACCACGGACCCCTTCGAGTTCAAGATAAAGTATGTCCCGGACATCCGGAACGCTCCCGGGGTCACCGTCTATGCAGGCACGGTGAAGGTGCGCGACAAGGATACGAAGATGGTGTTCGCTCCGGGCGGGACCTATACTCCCGAAGAGTCCGCGGTGGTGAAGTCCATCAGCCTCAAAGGCAGCGACGTGGAGTCTTCGAAGGATTCCGATGGCTGGCTTCATCTTATGGTGACTCCTCAGGCCCTGCCTTCTTCCGGCGCGCTGACCCAGTCGGTGGTGTTCTATGTGATGGATCCTTCGGACACGGAGGGGAAGACTCTTCTGGTGGCGCGGACGGTGATTCTGCATCTGCGTCGGCCGAGTACTATGAGGATCAATATGCGCTCTTCCGGTACAAGTCCGGATCTGGGGATACCTCTGACTGCATCGGCGGCGTTCCTGATGAATCTCTATCTCCCGACAGGTCTGAACAAGTCGGTGTTCCCGCTGGATTTCAAGATAGAGTCCGCGACGAACAATCTCACTCCGGATGCGAGCAAGAACGCTGACACCTACAGAAGCGGCTATATGTCCACCTGGACGGGGACTTCCATTACGGGCAGCGGCAAGCAGACCTTCGGCTTCACGAAGTCCCTCACCTATGACGAGTATGTCTCGCTCGCGACTTTCGGCAGCGGTTCCTACGCCGTGTTGCCTTGCGCCTTCAAGACTACCAAGGCTACGACCTCAGGTACAAACACGATTTACGTCTCCAACCCTTACTTCACCCCGAACCCGACGACCTACTCGGTCGAGAGGTAGCCGCCCGGCCCTTCCCGTCATTGCCGGCCCCTTTTTTTGTCATTGCCGGCTCCGACCGGCAATCCCGCCCGCGCCCACGAGATGCCCGATCAAGTCGGGCATGACGAAAGACAAAGGGCATGACGAACACCGTCATTGCCGGCCCCTTTTTTTGTCATTGCCGGCTCCGACCGGCAATCCCGCCCGCGCCCACGAGATGCCCGATCAGGTCGGGCATGACGAAAAACAAAGGGCATGACGAAAGACGTCATTGCCGGCCCTTCCCGTCATTGCCGGCTCCGACCGGCAATCCCGCCCGCGCCACGAGATGCCCGATCAAGTCGGGCATGACGAAAAACAAAGGGCATGACGAAAGACAAAGGGCATGACGAAAAAAGACCGGCTCTTGCGGGCCGGTCTTTTTAGAAATCACTAAGCGATTACTTCGAAGCGACTGGACGGACGGTGTTGCCGTTGTAGCGCATCTGGCTACCCTTGGCATTGGCCCCGGCCGCCTCCGTGAAGGAGTAGGATGTGGCCAGATCGTAATCGAAAGGAGTAGTCGAGTAGAGGTCAGCAGCCCAGTAGTCACCATTCTTTCCGCTGTATTTGTAGGCAGGGAGGAAGATGGAGTTGCCGTTGGACTTGCTCTTCACCTCAAGTCCGTTCACGGAACCCTTGGTGGTCCAGGTGCAAGTGGTGTATGAGCTGTTCAGAAGCTCCTGGAATTCAGAATTGAGCGGAGTGCGGCAAGGAGCCTTGAGGGCTACTGTAGCAGCATCGTCAGCAGCTTCGAGAGTCTGCTTGCCGTCTTTTGAAGAGTACTTGGTGTAGCTGTCGGCATCCTTACCGAACTTGTAGTTGTCAGCTGTAAAGGTGGACTTGGTCGCTGTCTCGCCCCAAGCGAAGTATGTGCCCTCGCCGGTCGCGGAAGTAGCTCCCACGTTGTTCTCAGCCCAGAGAAGTCCGCTCGGAAGTCCGAGGTCAACGAAACGGTAGCCGTTTACGCTGTAGATGCCGCCGCCGAGATCCTCGATAGCCGCTTTCTCATCATCCTCCTTGTTGTGCTTCTTGCAGGAGGTGGCAACCATACCGATACACAGAACGGCAAGAGCCAAATAGAAAATCTTTTTCATCTTTCATTCACACTGTTACGTGTCGTGCGCAACCTTTTCATAGTGGATAATAACTACTATTCTTCTTACTCCGTCAATGTACTTGTCCGGAATTCGGCCGCAAAGATAGACAAATTCCACATAAAAGAAGAAAAGAATCTTATACAAAACGAATTACAACCCTAAAAAAATGCCGACCGCATAAATACTGTATAAATATGCAACAGAAGCCCAGAAATATTAATTATTTTTGCATATTTTGAATTTTTATGCATAACTTTGCAGCCGATATACGAAAGGCAGGTGATGCAGGTCACTTGATCGGGCAGAACGAACATAATACATAATGGACATTGAAGTGATGGTGGCGGAGCCGGGCCACGTGAAATATGCTGACGACATAGTGAAGGAAATCTACATCTCCTCGCTGGAGCGGAAGACCGGCATCGCGAACAGGACACCCGAGTACATAAAAGAAAAGATATTGGCCGGAAAAGCCGTGATAGCATTGGCCGGAGACGGCCGCTTCGCGGGCTTCTCGTACATCGAGTCGTGGGGCGGCAAGAGTTTCGTCGCGAACTCCGGGCTTATCGTCGCGCACGCTTTCCGCGGGCTCGGGGTCGCGAAACGCATAAAGGAGCAGACTTTCCGCCTCTCGCGGCAGCTGTTTCCGCAGGCGAAGATCTTCTCGATTACGACGGGGGCCGCGGTGATGAAGATGAACTACGAGTTCGGCTTCCGCCCGGTGCCTTATTCGGAGCTCACGGACGATCCGGAGTTCTGGAAGGGTTGCGAGGGCTGCCGGCACTTCGAGATACTGAAAAGCCACGACTACAAGATGTGCATCTGCACCGGGCTGCTCTACGACCCGAACGAGCATCTGGAGATTCACCACCCGGACGAGCAGGAGTAGGTGCAGGGGCAGGCCGCACGAGGAAAAAGCATTGGCCGTGGGAGCGGCCGCAAAATAAACGAACTTTATATGAGCAAAAAGAAAGTAGTGGTCGCGTTCAGCGGCGGTCTGGATACCTCATACACGGTGATGTATCTGGCGAAGGAGAAAGGTTATGAGGTCTATGCGGCTTGCGCGGACACGGGAGGATTCAGCGCCGAGCAGCTGAAGCGGAACGAGGAGAACGCGTACAGGCTCGGAGCGACCGGCTACGTGACTCTCGACGTGACGAAGGAGTATTACGCCAAGAGCCTGAAATATATGATCTTCGGCAATGTCCTGCGTGGCGGCACCTACCCGGTGAGCGTCTCCTCCGAGCGCATCTTCCAGGGCATCGCCATCGCCAGGTACGCGAAGAGCATCGGGGCGCAGGCCATTGCGCACGGCTCGACCGGCGCGGGGAACGACCAGGTCCGCTTCGATATGACCTTCCTCGTGATGTGCCCGGAGATGGAAATCATCACCCTCACCCGCGACGGCAACCTCTCCCGCAAAGAGGAAGTCGATTACCTGAACGCGCACGGCTTCCACGCAGACTTCACCCGGCTGCAATATTCGTACAATGTCGGCCTCTGGGGCACTTCCATCTGCGGCGGCGAGATTCTCGACTCCGCGCAGGGACTCCCTGAGAGCGCCTATCTCAAGCAGGTGTGCAAGAGCGGCAGCGAGACCCTCAGTCTCGGCTTCGAGAAGGGCGAACTGCTCAGCGTGAACGGCAAGACCTATGCGGACAGGATCGCGGCGATCAGGGCCGTGGAGGAAATCGGCGCGGCCTACGGCATCGGCCGTGATATGCACGTGGGCGACACCATCATCGGCATCAAGGGCCGCGTGGGCTTCGAGGCGGCGGCTCCGATGCTCATAATCGGCGCGCACAGATTCCTCGAGAAATACACGCTCAGCAAATGGCAGCAGTACTGGAAGGACCAGGTCGCCACCTGGTACGGGATGTTCCTGCACGAAAGCCAATACCTTGAGCCGGTTATGCGTGACATCGAGGCTATGCTCTCCAGTAGCCAGCGCAATGTCAGCGGCACCGTCACCCTCCTCCTGCGCCCGTACAGCTTCTCCACGGTGGGAGTGGACTCCCCGAACGACCTCGTGAAGTCGAAGCTCGGCGAATACGGCGAGAACCAGAAGGGCTGGAGCTCCGAGGATGCGAAAGGTTTCATAAAAGTGCTCTCCACCCCGCTGCGCGTATACTACGGCAGCCATCCGGAGGAGGAAAACCTTTAGCGACCGGGATTGCCGGTCGGCGCCGGCAATGACGTAAACAAGGGCCGGCAATGACGCTTTTCGTCATGCCCATTATTATACGTCATGCCCGACCTGATCGGGCATCCCAGCGGCCGAGATTGCCGGTCGGCGCCGACAATGACGTAAACAAGGGCCGGCAATGACGCTTTTCGTCATGCCCATTGTAATACGTCATGCCCGACTTGATCGGGCATCCCAGCGACCGGGATTGCCGGTCGGGGCCGGCAATGACGTAAACAAGAGCCGGCAATGACGTAAACAAGGAGCCGGCAATGACGCTTTTCGTCATGCCCGACCTGATCGGGCATCTCGTGGGAGCGAGATGCCCTGCCGAAGCGACAGAAACGAACAACTTATAAGAATGAAAAAGATAAAAGCAGGAATAATAGGCGGCGCGGGCTACACGGCCGGCGAGCTCATCAGGATACTGGTGCACCATCCGGACGTGGAACTCAGCTTCGTACACTCCGAAAGCAGCGCCGGCAAGAAACTCTACGAAGTGCACGAAGGACTGATCGGAGACACGGAACTGTGCTTCAGCGCGGACATCGACCTCGGCGGGACAGACGTACTCTTCCTCTGCGGCGCGCACGGACGGAGCGGAGCGTTCTGGGAGGCGCACGAATGCCCTGAGACCCTGACAGTCATAGACTTGGCCCAGGACTTCAGAGACGAAAGCTGCGGCTACGTCTATGGACTTCCCGAGTGGCGGCGCGAGAAGATAGGGCGCGCGGCGAGAATCGCCAACCCCGGCTGCTTCGCCACAGCGATCCAGCTCGGACTCCTGCCCCTGGCCGCAGCAGGCCTGCTTCACGGCGATGTGAACATCACGGCGATCACAGGCTCTACCGGAGCCGGAGTGAAGCCCTCCGAGACCACGCATTTCAGCTGGCGCGACTCGAACATCTCCGCCTACAAGCAGTTCACCCACCAGCACCTGAAGGAAATCCGCAGAAATCTCGCTCTGGTTCAGGCCGGGAAAACAGCTGAGGTCAGCAGTGCGGAAGGGATAGGGTGCGAGACAGCCGAGCTGATGGCAAGAGAGATGCCGGGATGCCTGGGGGCGCCGCGGCTGAACTTCATCCCGATGAGGGGCGACTTCGCGAGGGGAATCTTCGCTTCCATACATCTGGAATGCTCTCTGAGTCAGGAAGAAGCCTACACTCTCTACCGCGAATACTACGCCTCCGCCCGCTTCACCTTCCTCAGCGAAAAGCCCGTGGACCTCAAACAGGTGGTGAACACGAACAAATGCGTCATCTCTCTGGAAGTCCAAGATGGGCATCTGGTAATCAGCTCAGTGATAGACAATCTGCTGAAAGGAGCCTCCGGCCAGGCGGTGCAGAATATGAATCTGGCCTTCGGGCTGGATGAGGGCAAGGGGCTGCACCTGAAAGCCTCAGCCTTTTAGCGGACAGCCACAACTCAGGAGTTTTAGTGAAGTGTCATCTGACTGTTTCCGGGCCTGAATCCACAAGACTGTCATTTAAGAAAAACGCATCCATTTAAGAAAAATGCATACTTTCGAAGTTTATAAACTCTGGGACATCGAGCCGGTACGCGGCCTCGACACCACCCTCTGGGACCGGGAAGGCAACTCCTACACCGACCTCTACGGCGGCCACGCGGTCATAAGCATCGGCCACTGCCACCCGCATTACGTGAAGATGCTTTCAGAGCAGCTCGCCCGGCTCGGCTTCTACTCGAACGCCGTGCAGAACTCTCTGCAGAAGCAGCTCGCGCAGCGCCTGGGGGAAGCCTGCGGCTACGACGATTACGCACTCTTCCTCTGCAACTCGGGGGCCGAGGCCAATGAAAACGCTCTCAAGCTCTCCTCCTTCGCGACCGGCCGCGCCAGGGTCCTCGCATTCGGCAAGGCATTCCACGGCCGCACCGGCGGAGCCGTGTCCGTCACGGACAATCCCGCCATACGCTCCGCGTTCAATTCTACTCCCTACGTCACCTTCATCCCTCTGAACGATGCCGCTGCGGCGGAGCGGGAACTCAGCACCGGGGAGTATGCAGCGGTGATCATCGAAGGCATACAGGGTGTGGCCGGCATCTACGAGCCGGAAGACGAGTTCCTCAGGACCCTGCGAAGCCTCTGCGACCGCTTCGGGACTCTCCTGGTTCTGGACGAAATCCAGTCGGGCTACGGGCGCAGCGGCCTTTTCTTCGCCCATCAGCGCTCGGGCATCCGGGCCGACATCATAACTGTGGCCAAGGGAATGGCGAACGGCCTGCCGATAGGGGGAGTGCTGATAAGCCCCGGCATCAGGCCCCGTTACGGGATGCTCGGAACTACCTTCGGCGGCAACCATCTGGCCTGCACCGCAGCGCTCGCAGTCCTGGATGTCATAGAAAATGAGCACCTTATCGAGAATGCAGCTAAGACAGGGGAGCATTTGCGCAAGGCTCTCGCGGAAGATCCCGCGGTGCAGCAGTACCGGGGACGGGGACTGATGATAGGTCTGCTGCTCAGCTCCGGGTTTGACGGCAGCGCGCCGCAGGGGTCAGCGTTCTGCGGCAGGAGCCTCAGGGACCGCCTGCTCTTCGAAAAGCATTTCTTTACCGGCGCGGCCGGCTCCTCGGTCATCCGTCTGCTGCCTTCCCTTACTCTGAGCACCGCGACTGCAGACAGCTTCATCGCCGCATGGAAGGAACTGACGGCGAAAGGGGTATAGGAAAGCGGCTCCGGAGAGGGGAGCGCAAAACGGAAGACCCGACGCAAGGAGGGGGGTGAAAAGGGATTGGCCGCAAGGCCGCAGAAGGAACAGGAAAGGATTAAAGAAAAGTATAATAATGAAAGAATTTACAAGCATAACACAATTGGGCGGACTCAAGCAGGCGCTGCGCGAGGCTGCCCGCGTGAAGAAAACGCCGTTTGCCGACAGCGAGCTGGGCAAGAACCGCACTCTGCTGATGGTCTTTTTCAACAACAGTCTGCGCACGCGGCTCAGCACGCAGAAGGCTGCGCTGAATCTGGGTATGAACGTCATCGTGCTCGATGTGAACCAGGGTGCGTGGAAGCTGGAAACTGAGCGCGGAGTAGTGATGGACGGCGACAAGAGCGAGCATCTGCTCGAAGCGATCCCGGTGATGGGAAGCTATTGCGATATGATCGGAGTGCGCGCGTTCGCCGGTCTCAGCGACAGGGAGAGCGACTATAATGAGGTGATACTGAATCAGTTCATCAAGTATTCCGGCAAGCCTGTCTTCAGTATGGAGGGAGCGACGCGCCACCCGCTTCAGACCTTTGCGGACATCATCACCATCGAGGAGCATAAGAAAAAAGCCAATCCTAAGGTCGTGATGACCTGGGCGCCGCATCCTAAGGCTCTCCCGCAGGCAGTCCCGAATTCTTTCGCGGAAGGTATGGTTTACGGCGGCTACGACTTCGTCATAGCGAACCCCGAAGGCTACGACCTCGCTCCCGAATTCACTAAGGGAGCGACAGTTACGCACGATCAGGACGAGGCCCTGCGGGGGTCGGATTTCGTCTATGCGAAGAATTGGTCGGCTTACGAAGGGGAGAACTACGGGAAGGTCCTCAGTCGTGACATGTCCTGGACTGTCACGTCCGCGAAGATGGCCCTGACGGATGACGCTTTCTTTATGCATTGTCTGCCGGTGCGCAGAAATATGATAGTGAGCGACGATGTCATAGAAAGTCCCCGCTCTCTGGTGATTCCCGAAGCGGCAAACCGCGTGGTCTCGGCCCAGACCGTGATACGCAGGATGCTGATGAGCCTTTAGGGAGGTTTTTTCTAAAAAAACCTCGTTTAGTGAGGCGAGTTACTCAGTAGTATGATAAAAGTAGTAAAGATAGGCGGCAATGTGATCGACAACGAAGAGGCTCTGGGGGGCTTCTGCCGGAACTTCGCCGCTATGGAAGGCCCTAAGGTGCTGGTGCACGGCGGGGGAGTGATGGCGAGCCGCCTTCAGGAGAGCCTGGGAGTGCCCGTTCAGATGGTCGAGGGCCGCAGAGTGACCCCCGCTCAGACCGTGCGGATAGTCACTATGGTCTATGCCGGCTGGGCGGGCAAGCATATCGCGGCGCTGCTCCAGAGCTTCGGCTGCAACGCTATGAGCCTGGCAGGCTGCGACGCTTCGGTCATCAGGGCGTCCCGCCGCGCTCCGAAGCTCCTTTCGGACGGCTGCACCACAGTGGATTACGGGATGGTGGGAGATGTGACGAAAGAGTCCGTGGACGCCGCCCTGCTCTCCTCGCTCCTCTCGCTGGGCATCACCCCGGTACTCTGCGCCATCTCACACGACGGGAAGGGCAATCTTCTGAATACCAATGCCGACACCATCGCTTCGAGCGTCTGCTGCGCCCTCGGGGCCGCTCTCCTGTACTGTTTCGAAAAGGACGGCGTGCTTCTGGACAGTAGCGACGGGAGGAGCGTAGTGAAACGCCTCACTCCACTCAGTTATGCGCGCCTGCGCTCCGGGGGGAAGATTTCCGGCGGGATGATTCCGAAACTGGACACCGCCTTCGCCGCGCTCGGCAGTGGGGCTCTTTCCGTCAGGATAAAAAACGCCTCCGCTCTCCTCGACGAAGACGCCGGGACGGAAGTATCGCTGATGAGTGACGAGGAGGTCTGAACGGAGAGAGACGCCGTTAAAGATTTACATCTTCAATGGAGTTTTTTTAGAAAAAACCTTATGAGCAGTGGAGCAGTTTCTGAAATTATGGTTACTTTTGCAGCCCGGATATGGGAGTGCGCGGTAACTTCTGAGTGTACTTCTTATCACAGATGAAAGAATATATAGACTTGCTTAGAACGATGGTGCAGACACCTTCGCTCTCCTTCGGTGAAGAGGCAGTGGCGGGGGAAATCTGCAAGGCTCTGGAGCGTTTCGGGATAGACTTCCGACTTCAGAGGGGCAACATCATTTCTGTAAACAGGCATTTCTGCCCCTCGAAACCCACACTGGCGCTGGACGCCCACATCGACACCGTTCCGGCGGCGGCCGGATACACCGGGGACCCTTTCGACCCCGGGATGGACGACAGCATAATCCGGGGACTCGGGTCCAACGATGATGGCGGAAGCGTGGTTTCGATGATCGCGGCATTCCGCCATTTTTATGAAATGCCCCTTCCGATAAATCTTATGCTCGTTCTCACCCGCGAAGAGGAGTGTTCCGGCCCCGACGGGGCTCGGTGGCTCTATTCGCCCGAGGGCCCTTTCGCGACGGTCGGAAAGACGGAAACGCCCGGACAGCCTGAAACGTCCGGACAGCCGGCAAAGTCCTTTACCTCCACAGCCCCGGCGTCTTTCCCGATGCCGGACTGGGTGATAGTGGGCGAGCCGACGGGGATGCGGGCGGCTACGAGTGAGCGGGGACTTCTGGTACTGGACGCCCGGGCTCACGGAGTGAGCGCACACGCGGCCACGGGAGAAGGAGTGAACGCATTGTACGTCGCGATGGACGACATCGCGAAGCTGCGCGCCCACCGCTTCACGCGCATCTCCCCGGTGATGGGGAAGGTGCGGCTCAGCGTCACGCAGATTCACGCGGGCAGCGCGCACAATGTCATCCCCGACCTGTGCAGCTTCGTCGTGGACATCCGCCCGACCGAGCAGTACAGCTGCGAAGAGATCCTGAGCGAGCTTCAGGCGCTGTGCAGCAGCGAGTTGCACGCACGCAATCTGCATAACCGCTCCTCCGCGACCGGCAGCGGCTCGCCTCTTCTGGCTGCCGCGCTCGCCACCGGCCGGGAGACCTTCTCCTCTCCCACCACCTCCGACTGGATGCGCCTCGGCTGCGACGCGATAAAGATGGGCCCCGGTGACTCGAAGCGTTCGCACAATGCGGACGAATACCTCGAGGTGAGCGAGCTGGCTGAGGCCATCGACGTGTATATAAGATATATAGAGGCTTTCTGCGGGATAGTGGGGGCTGAGCGCGACACAGCCGGCGCGTGCACTGCCGGCTCCGCAGACCCCACAGCCGGCGCGAAGCCCGCAGACCCCGCTGCCGGCACAAAGGAACGGATAGTATAAAACGAACATATATGGCAACACTGTGGAATAAAGGAACTGAGGCCGAGGCGGTCGTGGACCGCTTTACCGTGGGCGATGACCGCGTGCTCGACCTGAAACTCGCCGCAAGCGACATCGAGGGGTCGCGCGCGCACATCGAGATGCTCTGCAGCATCGGACTGCTCACGAAAGAGGAGTACGAAGCCCTCGACGCCGCACTCGCGCGCATAGCCGAGACGGTGCAGAAGGGAGACTTCCGGCTCGAAGACGACGTGGAGGATATCCACTCCCAGATCGAGCTGATGCTCACGCGGCAGCTCGGAGATATGGGCAAGAAAATCCACTCCGGCCGCTCGCGTAACGACCAGGTGCTCACGGACCTGAAACTCTTCCTTCGCGGCGAGCTGAGGCAGACTCGCGACGAGATGCTCCGGCTCTTCGCCACGCTCCAGGGGCTCAGCGGACGCTACGCCGAGGTGCTTCTGCCCGGCTACACGCACGCGCAGATCGCTATGCCGTCCTCCTTCGGACTCTGGTTCGGAGCCTACGCCGAGGCGCTCGTGGACGATATGCAGCTGCTCCGTGCTGCCTACCGGGTCGTGAACCGCAATCCGCTCGGCTCCGGCGCCGGTTACGGCGGCTCCTTCCCCCTCGACCGCGACCGGACCACCCGCTCCCTCGGCTTCGATTCGCCTGTAGTGAACAGCATCGCGGCGCAGATGGGACGCGGCAAGACCGAGCTCGCCGTGGCGGGAGCGATAGGGGACATCGCCCTGACTCTGAATAAGTTCGCCTCCGACTGCTGTATGTATATGTGCCCGAACCTGGGATTCATCCGTTTCCCGGACAGCCTCACGACCGGCTCCAGCATAATGCCGCACAAAAAGAACCCCGACGTCTGGGAGGTGATGCGCGGCAAATGCAACCTGATAATGTCCTGCGCGGGTGAAGTGGCGATGCTCTGCGGCAATATGCCTCACGGCTATCACCGTGACTTCCAGCTGCTTAAGGAAGTCCTCTTCCCGAACCTCGAGCGCCTGCACGACTGCCTGCAGATGGCTGATCATATGCTCGCGCACATCGGGGTGAACACGCACATCCTGGATAACCCGCTCTACGCCACGATGTTCACGGTCGAGGACGTGAACCGCCGCACGCTTTCCGGCACCCCGTTCCGCGAGGCATACAGGCAGGTCGGCACAGAGGTGAACGAGGGACGCTGGCATTTCGACGCCTCGCACCTGCAAGCCTCTGACCTGCACCACACCCACCTCGGCAGCATCGGAAATCTCGGGACCGGACGCATCGCCAGCCTGATGGAGGAGGCCGCAAGATGGTAGAGCAGAATAAAATAGGCAGGCCGGCGCAGCCGTCCAATCCCGCGCACCCTCAAACTCCTGCGCACCCTCAAACCCTCCTGTCCCCCGAAATCCATTCCCGCCCCGCCCGCCTTATCCTCAGCGACGGCACCGTGATGCACGGCCGGAGCTTCGGAAGCACCCGCGCCCGCAGCGGCGAAGTGGTGTTCTCCACCGCGATGGTCGGCTATCCCGAGAGCCTGACGGACCCTTCCTACGAGGGCCAGATTCTCTGCGTAAGCTACCCTCTGATAGGCAATTACGGAGTCCCTCAAGACACCCGCGACCCGGACGGCCTCTGCCGCAGCTTCGAGTCGGAGCACATACACGTAAGAGGACTTGTGATCTCAAGATACAGCGAGACATACAGCCATTGGGACGCAGTCCGCAGCCTGAGCGACTGGCTCTGCGACGAGGGCGTTCCCGGCATCTGGGGGATAGACACCCGCGAGCTTACGAAAATCATCCGCGAGAAGGGCGTAATGTCCGGAAAGATCATCCCCGAGGGCTGCGACGAGACCGAAGTGCCTTTCTACAATTCCGACCGCGAGAACCTCGTCGCGAAGGTCAGCTGCACAGCCCCGATCCACTACGGCAGCAGCGGCAAGAAAGTGGTCCTGGTGGACTGCGGAGTGAAGCACCGCATCCTGCGCTGCCTGCTCTCCCGAGGAGTGCAGGTCATAAGAGTCCCCTGGAACTACGATTTCAGCACCCTGGACTACGACGGACTTATGATTTCGAACGGCCCGGGCAACCCCGCCGCCTGCACCGGGGCCGTAGAGTACATACGAGCGGCATACGGCGGCGATCGCCCCATCTTCGGCATCTGTATGGGGAACCAGCTTATGGCATTGGCCGCCGGGGCGGCTACCTATAAGCTCAAGTACGGGCACCGCAGCCACAACCAGCCTGTCCGTCTCCTGGGGACTGACCGCTGCTTCATAAGCTCTCAGAATCACGGCTTTGCGGTCGATGTCAGCAGCCTGGGCGAGGACTGGGAACCCCTGTTCGTAAACCTGAACGACGGCACGAACGAGGGCATCAGGCACCGCAGCAAGCCTTTCTTCTCGGCGCAGTTCCACCCGGAGGCGTCGAGCGGCCCTGTGGACACGGAGTTTCTGTTTGACGAATTCATATCCAAGTTATGATCAAGAAAGTACTTGTGCTCGGTTCGGGCGCACTTAAAATAGGAGAGGCGGGAGAGTTCGACTACAGCGGCTCCCAGGCCCTCAAGGCACTCCGCGAAGAGGGTGTGGAAACCATCCTTCTGAATCCTAACATCGCGACGGTGCAGACTTCCGAAGGCGTGGCGGACAGAGTCTATTTCCTGCCCGTGACCCCGTATTTCGTGGAGAAAGTCATCGCCAAGGAGCGTCCGCAGGGGATTCTGCTCTCCTTCGGCGGGCAGACCGCGCTGAACTGCGGAGTGCAGCTCTACCGAAGCGGCATTCTGGAAAAGTATGACGTCCGGGTACTTGGCACGCCTGTGCAGGCCATTATGGACACCGAGGACCGCGACCTTTTCGTAAAGCGGCTCGACGAGATCAGCATAAAGACCATACGCTCGCACGCAGTGCAGTCCATCGAGCAGGCGCGGCGGGCTGCCGCCGAGATAGGCTACCCCGTCATAGTCCGCGCCGCGTACGCACTCGGAGGACTCGGAAGCGGCTTCTGCGATGATGAGGAGGAATTGGACGCGGCAGCGTCCAAGGCATTGGCGTTCTCGCCGCAGCTGCTCATCGAGAAGTCTCTGCGCGGCTGGAAGGAAATCGAGTACGAGGTGGTGCGCGACCGCTACGACAACTGCATCACCGTCTGCAATATGGAGAATTTCGACCCGCTCGGCATCCACACCGGCGAGAGCATCGTGGTCGCTCCCTCGCAGACTCTCTCGAACGAGGAGTACCACTTCCTGCGCAAGCTGGCGATCCGCATCGTGCGGCACCTCGGCATAGTGGGCGAGTGCAATGTCCAATACGCCTTTTCCCCTGACGGTGAGGATTATCGGGTGATCGAAGTGAATGCGAGACTCTCGCGCTCGTCGGCTCTCGCGTCGAAGGCCACCGGCTATCCTCTGGCGTTCATCGCTGCGAAACTCGGCCTCGGCTACGGCCTGCACGAGCTGAAAAACAGCGTCACGAAGAGTACTCCGGCATTCTTCGAGCCGGCATTGGACTACGTCGTGTGCAAGATTCCGCGCTGGGATCTGGCGAAGTTCAAGGGTGTCTCGCGCGAGATAGGCTCGAGTATGAAGAGCGTCGGCGAGGTGATGGCCATCGGACGCAACTTCGAGGAGGCGCTGCAGAAGGGTCTGCGGATGATCGGGCAGGGCGCGAACGGTTTCGTCTGCAACAAGCCTTATCGCAGCGAGGACCTCGACTGGGCGCTGACCCACCCGACCGACACGCGCATCTTCGCCATCGCCGCCGCCTTCGAAAGCCTCTACAGCGTCGAGCGCATCCACTCGCTCACGCACATCGACAAATGGTTCCTCGACCGCCTCCAGCACATCGAGAACGTCTATCGCACCCTCGAAAGCTACTGTCCGCCAGTGACTTGCGCTTCGGCAGATGCTTCTTCGGACTGCGCAGCGCTCCCATCTGCCGGCACGGCCGCTCCCTCGCCTCAAGCCACTCTCCCGTCCGGCGGCGAGCTCCCATCTGCCGGCACGGCCGCTCCCACCCCTCTCTCCGCACTCCGCTCCCTCCCTTACGAGCTGCTGCGCGAGGCTAAGTGCCTGGGCTTCTCCGACATACAGATCGCCCGCGTATTCTCTCTGAGCGAGGCTCAGGTGCGCGCGCACCGCATATCCCTGGGACTCAGACCTTTCGTCAAGCAGATTGACACCCTCGCGGCGGAATTCCCTTCCGACACGAACTACCTCTATCTGAGCTACAACGGCTGCGCGGACGACATCTCCTTCACCGAGGCATCCGGCGAAGCACCCGTAATCGTGCTTGGCTCAGGCGCTTACCGCATCGGCAGCAGCGTCGAGTTCGACTGGTGCGGCGTCAATACCCTTGCCGCCCTGCGCAAGGCAGGTCGCAAAGCCATAATGATCAATTACAATCCCGAGACCGTCTCGACCGACTACGACAGCTGCGACAGACTCTATTTTGACGAGCTCAGCTACGAGACAGTGATGGACATCTGCGCGATGGAAAAACCCCTGGGCGTCGTCGTCAGCGTAGGCGGACAGATTCCGAACAATCTCGCGCTTCCTCTCTCCCGCAGCGGTGTGAGGATTCTGGGCACCGGGGCCGAGGACATCGACAGGGCCGAAGACAGGAACAAATTCTCGTCCATCGTGGACGCTCTCGGCATAGACCAGCCCAAATGGCGCGAGCTCACAACCCTTTCTGACATAGACAGTTTCGTCGACGAAGTGGGCTTCCCCGTACTGGTGCGCCCATCCTATGTGCTGTCCGGAGCCGCGATGAACGTGTGCTATAGCCACGAAGACCTGCATCATTTCCTGGAACTCGCCGTGGAGGTCTCCGAGGAGCATCCGGTAGTGATTTCCGCCTTTATGAAAAGATGCAAGGAGCTGGAGTTCGACGCCGTCGCGGACGGGGGCAGGGTAGTGGCTGCGGCGCTCTCGGAGCATATCGAATACGCCGGAGTCCACTCGGGCGATGCCACCGTGCAGTTCCCTGCGCGCAAGGTGCTTCCGGCAACCCGCGAGAAGATTATCGCCGCAGCTGCGGCCATCGCGGCCGAGCTGCACATCACGGGGCCGTTCAACATACAGTTTCTTGCCACTAAGGATTATGTGAAGGTCATAGAATGTAACCTGCGCTCTTCCAGAAGTTTTCCTTTCGTATCCAAAGTGATGAAAGTGAACCTTATAGAGCTCGCCACGCGCTGCATGCTCGGGGAGCATCCTGAGCCTGTGGGGATGAAGGAGCCTTCCTATACGGGAGTGAAATGCTCGCAGTTCTCCTTCGCGAGGCTCAGCCAGGCGGATCCGGTCCTGGGTGTGGATATGTCATCCACAGGTGAAGTGGGCTGCATAGGGGAGGACCTGGATGATGCCCTTCTGAAAGCGATGCTTTCCGTGGGACACAGGATTCCGCATAAGGCGGTGCTGATTTCTTCCGGAGATGCCGGCCAGAAATCGGATATGCTGCCGGCCTGCAGGATACTCTCCGAGATGGGCCTGAAAATCTACGCCACCGCCGGCACCTGCAAATTCCTGGTAGAGAACGGTATCCACTGCCTGCAAGCCCTCTGGCCCAGCGAGACGGGTGCGGGTGCGGGCTCCTCCCCGGCCCCCGTCATTGCCGGCCCCGACCGGCAATCTCTTCCCTCCCGCCAGCACGAGATGCCCGATCAGGTCGGGCATGACGAAAACCGTCATTGCCGGCTTGACCGGCAATCTCCCTCCCCGTCCGTCATTGCCGGCCCCTCCCCGTCCGTCATTGCCGGCCCCTCCCCAGCCCCCGTCATTGCCGGCCCCTCCCCGGCCCCCGTCATTGCCGGCCCCGACCTCTCACGTCATTGCCGGCCTGACCGGCAATCTCCCGCCCCATCCTCAGTCAGTTCCGAACTTCCGGCCGCATTAGACCTCATCAAAAGCCACGCTGTAGACCTCGTGATCACGATCCCCAAAAACTTCAGCCACGGCGAACTCACAAACGGCTACTACATCCGTCGCGCCGCCGTCGACTTCAACGTCCCGCTGATAACGAACTCCCGCCTCGCCACAGCCTACATCATCGCCCTCCACCGCCGTCCCCTGGACTCCATCACCATCTGACGCGCCCTCCCTGCCGGCTTGCTCCCCGTCATTGCCGGCCCCGACCGGCAATCTCCTCCCTGCCGCAGCAGAGCCCGCCCAGCCGCAGTTCCGTTCTCTTTTCCGTCCGTCGGCCGCGTTTCGGCGAGAGACTGTCCGTGTGTTCGGGGTGAAAAAGAGGCCTTTTTTCACCCCGAACGTGTTTTCAGAGGCCTTCGGGGTGAAATTAACGTTTTATTTCACCCCGAATCCTTCCTCCGTCATTGCCGGCCCCTATTATGTCATTGCCGGCCCAGACCGGCAATCCCTTTCCCTGCAGCAGCGTGAGATGCCCGATCAGGTCGGGCATGACGATCCCGATCAGGTCGGGCATGACGATCCCGATCAGGTCGGGCATGACGAAAAAATGAGCTGCAATGACGGCCCATCGGCATCCAGGGGACCGCGTAGAATTGTCATTTTTGCTGAATAGTAATTAAATGACATTATTATGGCAACAGTTTCAGTCAAGTTCCGCACATCCTCTTCAGCTGGGAAAGAGGGTTCGCTCTACTATCAGGTCATTCACAAACGCAGATCGAGTCAGGTGCGTTCAGGTCACAAGCTTTATCCTTGGGAGTGGGACTCCGAGAAGCGGGAGGTCGTCTGCCTCCCGGGAACGGGAGAAGACCGGGAGATGTACCTGAATTCGCTTAAGGAAGCATTGCGCGAGGGCACGAAACGACTCAGCAGCATAGTCTCGCGTTTTGAGCATCAGGGAAGGTCCTACACGGCAGAAGACGTGACCCGGGCTTTCCGTTCACCGGAAACTGGGCGTCGTTTCGCCTCATTCGCTTTTGAGGTCGTGGCGCATCTCAAGGAGATAGGCAAGAGCAGGACCTCCGAGACTTATGCGGCGGCGGTGAACAGTTTCTTGAGGTTCCGCAAGGGGCGGGATGTGCCGCTTGACGAGATCGATTCCGATCTGATGGTGTCTTACGGGGCCTATCTCTCGGCATCCGGGGTCTGCCGGAATGCGGTATCATTCTATATGCGCAATCTGCGCGCCATCTACAACCGTGCAGTGGACAAAGGACTGACCGTGCAACGTTTCCCGTTCAAGCACGTCTATACGGGCATAGGCAAGACCGTCAAACGTGCGGTCCCGATAGAGGTCATAAGGCGGATCCGCGACCTCGACCTCTCAGGACATCCGGCGATGGACTATGCGAGAGACCTCTTCATGTTCTCGTTCTACACCCGGGGAATGTCCTTCGTCGATATCGCCTTCCTGAAGAAAAAGGATCTGCGGGACGGTGTACTCTCCTACAGACGTCGCAAGACGAACCGGCGGCTTCTCATCAAATGGGAGAAACCAATGCAGGAACTCATCGAGAAATACGACACCTCGTCGACCCCGTATCTGATGCCCATCATCAAGGTGCCGGGCGAAAACGAGCGGGGCCAATACATAAATGAGGCGCACCGCGTAAACCGGAATCTGAAGAAGATCGGCAAGCTGCTCGGTCTGGAGATTCCGCTCACTACCTACGTGGCGCGGCACGGCTGGGCGAGCATCGCGAGGAACAGGAATATCCCTCTTGCCACCATCAGCGAGGCGATGGGACACGATTCGGAAAATACGACCCGCATCTATCTGGCCTCCTTGGACACCTCTGCCGTGGACAGGGCGAACAGTCTCATCTTGGGCTTGCTATGAGCTTCGAAAAACACCTCTCTGCCGTGGACAGGGCGCGAACAGTCTCATCTTGGGCTTGCTGTATGTTTCAGGGGAAGTGTTATTCTCTCCGTAAGAGAGGTGCATTTGGGCGTGCAAAGGTAGACAAATAATTGGAAGTAAAAGAAAAAATCGAAAGAACTTTCAAAGAATTTTTTCATAGTCCGGACGCTTCCGCTTGACAGATGTTTTGCGGATTGTGCGGAGAGAGTAAGGGAAGTTGATGTCTGTCAGCCTCCCGGAGTAAGATTATGGTCAAATGCACCTCTCTTACGGAGAGACGTACATTTGAGGGAGGTTTTTATTGTAGTGTTTACTTCAATCTTAATTCCGGGCGAAGCGACACCTGGGGCCACTTGAAAAAAGTGGCCTTTCGTGAACCCCGGCCTAAAGAAGAGTCAATGAGTTTGAGCAACAGCTTACGGCAAAACGGATACTGTTCCGACAGGATGCCCTGCGGCCTGCCGTCATTTAAAAAAAGTCGCGGGATCTTCTTATCCTTTATCCTGCTTCTTGTCTGCGGTCTCGTGCAGGAATCCCACGCCCAGGACGTGGCAGTCAAGACCAACGGACTCTACCTGGCGGCGACCACGCCCAATATCGGAATGGAGGTTGCCCTCAATCAGAAGTGGACGCTCGACTTTTCCGGCAGCTATAACCCATGGACATTCAGCGATGACAAGAAAATGCGTTTCTATCTGATACAGCCGGAGTTGAGATACTGGCTCTGCGAGAAATTCGAAGGACACTTCGCGGGCGTGCATCTCCACGGAGCACAGTACTTCGGCGGGTTCAGGGACAAACGCTATGACGGTTACCTTGCCGGAGGCGGCATCACCTATGGCTACGACTGGATACTCTCGCCTCACTGGAATCTGGAGGCGGCCATCGGCATCGGCTACGCCCGGCTCCGGTACGATAAGAGCCCGCGTATCCCTTGTGAGAAATGCAGGGTGTCTGAACACGATAACTATTACGGCCCCACGAAAGCTGTCATCTCCCTTATCTATTTATTCTGAACACGATAACTATTACGGCCCCACGAAAGCTGTCATCTTATTCTGAGTAGAATATGAAGAGAAATCCACGATACACTCTTGCACTCGCAAAACTTGCAGCCCTGTCAGCCCTCACGCTTGGACTGCTCACCGGCTGCGCCTCGGTACGCAAAGCAAAAGAGGCGGTGACCGTCAGCCCGTCGCCCGCCCTTCTGACGCCTGACAGCGACGGCCGGGCGCAGATGGACGTGACCTTCCGTGTACCCGCCGGCTACCTGTCAGAGAGAAGCCGTCTTGTGATACTTCCCAGTCTTATGGTGGGGGACAGCGTGAAGGAAGAGTACAGCCCTGTCGTAATCGATGCACCTATATATAATAAGAAGAAAGAACGCCGTGAAGTGCTGGTGGATTACTCAGACCCGTACGCGGGACACGCAGTCGTGGTGAACCGTACCTCCGAAGGCATTGACCTGCCCTACAGCCGGACAATACTCCTGCCCGAGGGAGCTGACAACGCCCGTGTCGTGGGTGTGGTGAGCACCGACGGTTGCGGCGAATGTTCTGCTATCGACACGATAGAAATCGCCGCTGTCAGAGACCTCGCGTCCCTTATCGACGTGAAGAACTCGCTCAGCCTCGTCTGGATGGACAAGGAATTCGTGGTGCGTCCCAAGACGATGGAGGGGAGCGGCGTCGCCAACCTTCAGTTCGCCATAAACAGACAGGACATCGACCTCTCCCTGGGCAACAACCGCAGGGAACTGGAGAATATGGTGAGCACGCTCTCTCCGGTACTGAATGATACGCTCGCCACACTTACCTCACTCGACATCTACGGAATGGCGTCAGCCGACGGCTCCTTGTCGTACAATACGGCCCTTGCCCGCCGCCGCGCAGAAGCAGCGTCCCTGTGGCTGGTGAAGCGTCTGAACATCCGCCCGTCGCAGCGGCGCGTGATCTCCGTCGGCTCGCGTTCAGAGGGCTGGCAGCCTGTGCTCGACGCTATGACAGCCGACGGCAATCCCGACTCTGCGGCGGTGAAAGAGATACTTGAGAAATACGCCGACTTCAACGATGACGTGCAGGAGCGCTACATCCGCAGACTGCCTTGCTGGAACGAGATATGTGCCAAGTACCTGCAGAACGACCGCAAGGTGGAGTACGTGTACAGCTATGTCGTCAAGAGTTTCACCTCCGATGCCGAACTTCTGGATATGTACGGCAAGCGCCCCGACGCCTTCAATGAGGAGGAATTGCTGCGCGTGGCAGCCCTGACCGCCGGCGACGGGCAGAAAAAGGCAGTCTATGCCACCACATTGAGATATTTCCCGCAGTCGCGGGTAGCCGCGAACAATCTCGCAGTGCTCTGCCTTAGAGACGGAAACGACGAGGCGGCACGCGAGGCGCTCGGCGCGCCCGATGAAAACGCGGCGAAAGCGCTCGGCGCGCCCGATGCAAACGCAGCGAAGTCACGCGAAGCGTTCAATGTCCACCCTGACGAGACGCTCAATACGCTGGCGGCAAGCTACGTGTATGCCGGGGATTATGACCGCGCAGCAGCCCTGCTGCAGGAGAATGGACTGCCCCAGGCACGTTACAACCTCGGACTTGTAAGGACTGCGCAGCGCAGACTGCAGCAGGCTTACGAGCTTCTGCGTCCATTCGGTGATGTAAACAGTGCCATCGCCGCACTGAACGTGGACAGGACTGACGAGGCGAAAGAGATGCTCGACGCCATCCGGGACGAGAGCCCGGTGACGGAATACGTCCGAGCACTCACCGCCGCCCGTCTGGACGATCGCACAGCCCTCTGCGAGCATCTCGGCCGTGCCTGCGCAGATGAAAGCCTTCGTGTGCGCGCCGCCGGCGAAGCGGATTTCTATCCTTACCGCAATGAAGAGGCGTTCCGCGCCTTGATTCACTGAAAAAGAAGGGCATCGACAAACTGAAAATGAAGCGCGTTGAAAGACTGAGAATGAACAGAGGTTTCTATATCCTTTGCCTGCTGACGGTACTCACCTCCTGCATACGGGACGAGATCCCGCCGTGTCCCGCATTGTCCGTGCAGATCAGCGTAAAAGATAAGAATTATTTCAATGTACACAAAGTGGAACTGGAGCCGACATTGAGCGAGGACCTCGCTTTCAGAGAGTACGTTCCCACATTGACTTATCGCCTGTGTCCGCTGGGAAGCGGCGAGGCTGTGGCGGAGCAGGAGCTTTTCGAAGTGACCGGTGAGGACAAGACCCTCTCCGTGCGCTTCCCGGACGAGCTTCCGCACGGCACATACGTGCTCACGGTGTGGGGAGGATTGGGAGACTTGTCTTCCCTGGACGCTGCCCGCACATCACTCACTCTGCATCCCGAGGGCTCAGAGGGCGAGGACGTCTATATGACGTGCGACACTCTGGTGTACGACGCGTGGAACTACGACTACACGGTGGAGATGGAACGCACGAAGGGCAAGCTGATCATACTGGCTACGAACTTGCCGGGCGACATCGCCTGGTCGCGAAAGAACGTCTCCTCTCTGTACGGCACGGTGGACAGCGGCTTCGGCTATGCCGGCGAGACGAGTGTCACGACGGAGAGTGAATGGACTCCCGGCGTGGAGGTGGTGACAAAGACCCTGCTGAGTCCGTCGCACCCCGGTGGATCTACGCTGAGACTGAATTTCTTCGACTCAGCGGAGAGAATCGCGCCGGCATCTGTGCCGGACGATGTCACCATTACGATGAAGCGCAACGAACTCACGGTGCTGAAGTATGTGTACGAGGACGGACGTTACTCCATCTACATCCTTGTGAACGACAACTGGGAGAAAGTACACGATATGATTATAGACTGAATTACTTAGCTCATATTGTTTTCAAATCAATATTCATCAAAAAAACCATTAGAGTAAAATGAAAAATTACAACGTGAAATGTTTGAGAGCGGCCTGCCTGCTGACAGTGGCGGTGGCTTTCTCATCCTGCGGCAAAGTAAACGGTGGCAGCGATGTCGTTGTCAATCAGCCGGAGCAGACCATTACCCTCGCGGTAGCCAACTCGGGAGACAACTTCCTCGCAACCCGTACTTCACGCCCTCTTTACAGCTCTGAGGCTGCTCAGAACATCGAGAAGGTGAAGGTAGTGATCTACAGACTTGGCGATCTTCCGACCGGAGTTACGACCAATGAAGGTCTTACAGAGGCTGTAATGAGCACCTTCTCTCCTCTGTACGGCTCAAGGACCATCGTCGCCCAGAAGCTCTTCTCGGACTGGATGAACAGAGGTGTGAGCAGCGAGTACAACAACTCGACCTCCGGAAACGGCCGTCAGGCTTCCTGGACTCTCTCCACAGCTGACCAGATTACGGAAGAGGGCGTGTATATGGCTTATGCAGTAGGTTACAATGACTCCGATTACACATCTTACACATCTTTCGCCTCTTTAGCTAAAACAGAATCGTTCACCTTCCCTCTCACCGTGGCGCAGAATACAGTATCCGGCTCCGAGGTGGCACCTAAGGTACACGAGGTGTTCGCGGGCAGCGCACCGTTCGTTGTTACAGCGAATGCAGTTACAGGTGGCACTTCTTATCAGTTCAATGTGTCTCTGACTCTCCATCGTCAGGTGGCCGGCACCATCGGTTACTTCACGAACATCCCTGTGAAGGGTAATG
>CAVDFQ010000026.1:0-34121 GCA_963608065.1 bacterium | reverse complement strand
CAGATCAGCGGCCGTGTAGGCGGTGCTGAAATGGCACGCAGCGAGATGTTCAAGGAAGGCCGTACGCCTCTCCACACATTCCGCGCCGACATCGACTACGCACTCGCGGTGGCAAACACCAAGGTGGGTACCCTCGGCATCAAGGTCTGGATCTGCAACGGTGAGCGCTACGGCAAGCAGGACCTCACTCCTAATTCCGGAGTCGCGGCAAATGCCCAGCCGAGCAGCCAGCCTCGCACAGGTCGCGGCCCGCGTCGCGGAGGCGACCGCGGCGACCGCCGTCCTCGTCGGGACAACAATAAGTAATTTGAAAAAATATACTTATATTTACGGCCGGTTCCCGAAGGGAGCCGGCTTTTTTCGTTATGATATTTCCGAGACGGCCGGTCTTCGCTCCGGAGGACGTTTTTGTGAATACCGGTCAGCGGGAAGAAAAACCAAATATGTTCAATATTATGAAAAAAACACTCATCGCAGCCGCCGCAGTGCTGCTCATCGTTTCCTGCGGCCCGAAAAAGACCAGCCGGGAGCTTCAGGATGACTTCAAGGCAGGCATCGAGCAGATTTACGCCAGCTACAAGACTGAAGAAATCAGCGAGGATGAGGCAGACAGCGCGCTCCGCGAGCTCTGCAGCGTCACCATCAAAAAGAATCCGGATGACTCCGTAGCTCTGATGGCCCTTCAGAACTGCTACTACCTTATGGATGACGACGAGCTCTCGCAGGTCATAGGCCAGATAGGAAAGTCTTTCGCTGACAGCGAGTTCGTACAGAAAATCCGCAAGAGCATCGAGGCCCGCAAGGGTACCGGCGAAGGCGCCATATTCACCGACTTCACGGTAGTGCAGGACGCGAACGACCCGGAGGGCTCCACAGTCAAGTTCTCCGACTTCGTAGGCAAGGGCAAATACGTCCTCGTGGACTTCTGGGCCAGCTGGTGCGGACCTTGCAAGCGCGAGATTCCCAATATCGCCGCAGTTTACGACAAGTACAAGGGCGAGAACTTCGACGTGCTCAGCGTAGCCGTATGGGACAAGCCTGAGGATACCGCGAAAGCCGCAGCAGAGCACAAAGTGGTCTGGAATCAGATCACAAATGCCCAGAGAATCCCTACCGACATCTACGGCATCGACGGCATTCCTCACATTATGCTCGTCGCTCCTGACGGAACCATCGTCAAGAGAAATCTCCGTGGAGACGACATCGAGGCTGCCGTGAAGGAAGCCCTCGGGCTCTGATCGCCGGAAATCGGCTCCTCAGCTTCTGACTGATGGACATAAGGGAGCAGATAAAGCTATTGCCACATTCCCCCGGAGTCTACAGGTATTATGACTCCGAGGGGAATGTCATATATGTAGGCAAGGCGAAAGATCTCTTCAAGCGTGTCCACCAGTATTTCGTCCCGCCGGAGAGGCTGAACGCGAAGACCCGCATCCTCGTGTCCAAGATAGCCTCCGTGCAGTATTCCGTAGTGGATTCCGAGGCGGACGCCCTGCTTCTTGAGAATAATCTCATAAAGCAGTACAAGCCCCGCTACAACATCCTTCTGAAAGACTCGAAGACCTATCCCTGGATCTGCATAACCGCAGAGCCTTATCCGAGGGTTTTTCTGACCCGCCGCACGCCGCGCGACGGCTCCCGCTACTTCGGCCCGTACAGCTCGATTATGCACGCCCGGCATCTTATGGAGTACTTCAGAGGGAACTATGCCCTCCGTTCGTGCAGGCACAAGATCACTTCAGATGTGATTCTGCGCGGAAAGATCCGTCCCTGTCTGGACTTCCATATAGGCAAGTGCAAGGGCTGCTGCATCGGAGCGATATCCGTCGAGGAATATACGGCCCAGACAGACGAGATCGCCCATCTTCTCAAAGACGGCGTGGCAGGCATCATCCACCGTTATCGCGAGGCTATGACAGCAGCCTCCGAGCGACTCGACTTCGAGACCGCCCAGTACTGCAAAGACCGCATAGACTCCCTGCAGCAGCATTATTCGCACTCGGTCATCAGCTCCGCCAAAGACGCGGACGCGGACGTGTTCTCGCTCATCTTCGAGGGCACCGAAGCCTTCGGAAACTTCCTGCGCCTGCGCGGCGGCTCCGTCATCCGCTCCCTGAATCTCGGATTCCGTCTGAGTATCGAGGAGGAGCGCCCCTCCGTGCTGAGCGCGTTCATAGCCGAGATCGAGTCCAAATTCGGCGAACTTTCCCGCCGGGTCATCGTGCCTTTTATGCCCGACGTTACTCTGCCGGGCGTGGAATTCATCGTCCCGGCCAGGGGTGATATGCTTAACCTCCTGACTCTGAGTGACAAGAACGCGAAGGAGTTTCGCGCATCTTCTCAGCGGAGCCGCGAGCATACCGACCCCGAGGCGTACAGGACCGAGGTGCTCGAAGACCTGAAGTGCTCGCTCGGTATGAGCGTGCTGCCGCGCCACATCGAGTGTTTCGACAATTCCAACACCCAGGGCACCAACCCTGTGGCCTCCTGCGTAGTCTTCCGCGACGGCATCCCTGCGAAAAAGGACTATCGGAAGTTCAAGATAAAGACCGTCATCGGCGCGAACGACTATGCCTCGATGAAGGAAGTGGTGAACCGCCGCTATTCCCGTATGCTCGCAGAGGCCCCGGATGACCTTCCGCAGCTCATAGTCATCGATGGAGGCAAGGGACAGCTCGAATTCGCCTGGCAGGCATTGGCCGAACTCGGCCTTACGGAGAAATTGACCGTGGTCGGTCTTGCGAAACGCCTCGAAGAGGTCATCCGCGTCGGCGACCCGTATCCGCTGTTCCTCGATCGCAACTCGCACTCCCTCAAGCTTCTGCAGCGCGTACGCGACGAGGCGCACCGCTTCGGCATCACTTTCCACCGCTCGCTTCGCAGCAAGCAGCAGGTTTCTTCCGCCCTGCGTCAGATAAAGGGCGTGGGCGAGCAGACCGAGAACCGCCTGCTGATGCGTTTCGGCAGCGTCCCGCGCATCGCAGCCGCCTCTGTGGAGGACATCTCGCAGCTCGTGGGTCCCGCGCTGGCCGCAAAGATCCACGCCGCTCTGAATGCCGAAGCCCCCTGCGACGACACCCCATAGCGCGGCCGCTCTCGCGTCCAATCCCTACATATTCGACATCTTATGGAATCCGAAAAAGAAAAACAGTTCAATAAATGGTTCAGCGTATTCATACTCGCCGGGATGGCTCTCGCGCTGATAATCACCACTATATTCAAGCTTGAAGGCACCTCGGCAGCCAGAGCGTTCCTGCTCATCTCCGCGTTCGGCTCGCTGATGGGGATACTCAGCACCGTAGCCTCGGCGAACGGGCTGATAATCACATTCCTCTTCGGTCTGCTCGACGTTTCCATCTACGGGGCGATGTGCTTCGTAAACTGGAAAAACGGCGGCTCGGGCCTGGGGAACGCAGTCCTGCACATACTCTACTTCGTCCCTATGCAGTTCGTGGGCTTCGCCCAATGGCGGCGTCATCGTGCGGACAAAAGCGGATATAGCGTGAAGCCACGCCGGCTGTCCCGCAAGGGCCTGCTTCTCACGACGGTGCTTTTCCTTGCCGGCTCAGTCGTTTCTTACATCATCATCGCGCGCTTCGACAAGTCCGCAGCCGACTCCTTCCTCAAGATGGCCGTGGTTCTGGACGTGCTCCCGCTGATGTGCAATATCCTCGGGCAGCTGCTTATGTCGCTAGCCTATATGGAGCAGTGGATATTCTGGATAGGCGTGAATGTGTTTTCCATCATTATGTGGTCCACCGCGCACGCTGACGGCACTTCCGGCTTTGCCGCCATCTATATCGTAAAATACAGTTTCTACCTGCTTAATTCCATAAACGGACTCCGCATCTGGCTGCGTGACAGTAGGCCTCAGTAGGGGGGCGCGTCCTGCACCCTTTCCCACCTGATGCAGAGGCGGTCCGCTTATCTTGGCGAGTAAATCTTTCATATATAAAGATTTTTTACTATCTTTGCCGGACATTACCCGAGAGTGTATATTAAAACATAAACTAATTATTATCATTATGCAGTACGAGGAAATCGTAAAAAAGGTAAAGGACATCATCGTGGACAAACTCGGTGTCGAAGAGACCGAAGTTACTGAAACAGCAAGCTTTACAAATGATCTCGGAGCAGATTCACTTGATACCGTAGAACTTCTTATGGAGTTCGAAAGAGTTTTCGGAATCAAGATTCACGATGATGAGACCAGCTCGATAGCTACTGTAAAAGACGCCATCGACAAGATCCAGGAGAAACTCTCAGAAGAGAAATAGTTTTTTCCACGTAATGAAGAAATAAGCCCGCGCTTCCCGCACCGCTTGTTTTCTGAAATTACTAAGAGTTACGGCTGCCTTCATATGGAAAGGCAGCCGTTTTTCATATGCCGTGCCCACCCATAAATGGGGTGTGACAGGCCTGTCAGAAAGGGACCCCGAAAGGGACGGGGCTATTTCTTGATGGAGCTTGGCACCGAGTAGACGATCTTCAGAGTAGGGCGGCGCTCGCTTTCTGCTCCGTTCAGGATGGCGCAATAGAAGCGGTCCTTGTCCATAAGGGTGCTGTAGGTCTTGGAGCTGCTCGAGCTCGAAGAACTGTAAGCGTTTGCGAGCATAGCCATATAGTAGTAGTTGTTCAGATAACTGCCGCTGCCGTAGCCATAGCCGCTGTAACCGTAGCCGCCATAGAGGGAGTTATAGTAGTTCGCGTATGCGAGCTGCTGATAGTAGCTGCTGGAGCTTGAGCTCGAGCCGCTTATCATATATCTCTCGAGCTCTCTGGCCATAACAAGAAGCCAGATGTCGTAGTTTTCGATCTTGCTCAGGTCGCTGAGTTCCAGAATCTTCTGGGTGTGGTAAGTGATATCCGGAGCATACTGGCACAGAGACCTGTTCAGACTGCCCGGATCCTCATAACTGGATGTAGCGTCCGTGAGGCTGCCGAAGCCGACGTAGCCGTTGTCATAACGGACTCTCACCGTAGGATTCAGGTAGGTCGGGAAGCGGAACATCTGCTCATAATCGTCCGGGAATTCGAACGGCATCACGATGCTCGCCCTGTTTATGATGGCCCTTCGCGGCTCGTCAGTGTGCTTGGATATTTCGTTCTCTATGAGGGTCTTGATTTCCGTGGCGGATATCACCGGCTTGAGGCCGCCGCCGCCCTCGACCGGAATCAGGTCAGAAGTCTTGCCGGCCTGCGCCCGGGTGCTGTGCCCCGTCACGTTGAAGCAGTACTGCGGCAGGCGGTCAGATGTGGAGGAAATCGTGCCGATCAGAGAGTCGAGGTCATACATCTTGTCCGGACAGAAATAGAAATAGAAGCTCGTGTCCTTCCGCACACCGTCGTACTCGGAGTTGAATGTCAGTGTCGCATAGTCTCCCGTAATCTGATAGTATGACATATTCAGCCCCAGCTGCAGGGAGAACATATTTATGCGTCCTCCGATCCCGAGAGGCTCGTCGGTGTCGATATATATCCCCGGGAACTTCTTCGTGTAAGTATCGAGATCTTTCAAGTCGTCCTGTGTGATGGTCAGGTACTTTTTCGCGAATTCGGCGGAGAAGTCGAAGCTGAGTGAGTCCGTGCCGTCATAGACCGGAGTCCTGGCCGTGATGCGCTCCTTCGAGTGCTCGACGACATTGTTCAGATTGCCGTCCTTGAAGTCGAGCGGCTTGCTGAGTTCGTAGACGTTTATGTTCTGCAGGATATTGTCCTGACTGTGGTCCGCCACTGAAATGGTGTCTCTCGCGGCGCTGAAATGGAAGCTTTTGACCTTAGGGTCCTTGCCGAAATCCAGAGTGTCGGACATCGGCACCAGGGAGATGGCGCAGCCTCTCGTCGTGAGTCCGAAAACCTCGTCTCTGACCGCTCCTATGGTGATGCGGGTGCTCGAATATCCCGAAAGGCTGTCCGGGAAGTCCACGCGGATTTCTTCCAGAGGGAATTCCGCCGTGTAGGTGTCATATTTCAGCTCTGTAGGAATCAGATTGCCTCCTATCTCGTAGGAAGAGCTGATGCAGGAGTGAAAGGAAAGGAGGACAGCTGCGGCAGCGCCCACGACTGTCAGGGCCCTGCGGAGAATGATAGGATCCATTAGCTATAATTCATCATAAAACCTCTCGTAATCAGCGACATAGCTCCCATTTGCGAGGGCCTCTCCGTTATAAGGTAGAGTAGGAAGAGCGAGTTCGCGGCAGCAGGAGAGGATTTCTTCATCCACATCCGGGGAGCCGATGATGATGCCGTCTGAGTACTGGGCAGCGGTTTTCGCAAGATTTATGCCAGTAGGATCGTCCAGATAAGGGATGTCCGCAGGCTTTATGTTGCCGAAGAGCACTCCCTCCCTGAAACCGGACGAGAAGGTCTGGCGCGGGGTGTCGTTGTACAGGGACAGCACTACCTTGCTCGACGAGAAGATAGGGTCGTCCCGGTAGGACTTCTTCAGATAGAGCGGAAGTACGTGGGAGATCCAGCCCTGGCAGTGGATGATGTCGGGAGCCCAGCGGAGCTTCTTCACCGTCTCGAGCACTCCGCGGGCGAAGAACACGGCTCTTTCGCCGTTATCCTCGAAGTAATTGCCGTCCTCGCCGCAGGTGGTCTGCTTGCGCTTGAAGAAGTCTTCGTTGTCTATGAAGTACACCTGGATGCGGGCTGACGAGATGGAAGCGACCTTGATTACGAGCTGTCTGTCCACGTCTCCGATTATGATGTTCATTCCGGAAAGGCGGATCACTTCGTGAAGCTGGTTCTTGCGTTCGTTGATGCAGCCGTAGCGCGGCATAAAGGAACGTATTTCCTTCTTCATCTCCTGTATTCCCTGCGGCAGGTAACGGCCGATGGAGGAGATTTCCGTCTCGGGAAGGTAAGGATATATTTCCGAATTCACGAACAGAACTCTTTTAACCGAATCTTCCATTTCTTATTCACTTTTTCAACATACAAAGGTAATAAATTTTTTTCATATTTTGATATTTCACTATCTTTGACCTTGATATGGGAAATACGCACGGTACACAGGGGGAAAGCAGGATGATGCGCTCGCGTCTGCGCAGCGCCAGGCTGTCCTCCATCATAAGCATCAGTATGGTGCTGCTGCTCGTGGGCATCGCTTCGATGCTGCTGCTGAATGCGACGCGGGTTTCCGACTACTTCAAGGAGAATATGCAGATCTCCGTGCTGATGGAGACGGAAGCCTCCGATGAGCAGGCGGCCTCCCTCGCTTCCGAGCTGGACTCTCTCCGTTTCGTGAAAGGCACTGAGGTCATCACCAAGGCCCGTGGCGCGGCTGAGATGGAATCCCTTCTGGGCGAGGATTTTCTGAGCGTGTTCGAGACTTCTCCCGTCCCGGCGTCCATAGCTCTGACTCTGAAGGCCGATTACGTTTCGGTGGACAGTCTCGCCGTGGTGAAGGCCGCTCTGGAGAAGTATCCTACGGTGGATGAGGTGGACTATCAGCGTTCGCTCGTCTCCGCACTGAACGCGAACATTCAGAAGATAGGTCTCTTCCTGGGAGTGTTCGTCGCGCTGCTGCTTTTCATATCGTTCGTGCTGATAGGCAACACCGTGCGGCTCAGCGTGTTCTCACGCCGCTTCACCATCCATACCATGAAGCAGGTAGGGGCCACTCGCGCCTTCATCCGCGCTCCGTTCCTGTGGAGGGCGGCTCTGCAGGGGCTTCTTGCGGCGCTGCTCGCCTGCGCGATGCTCGTCTCTCTGCTGTATCTTCTGCGCGGCGAGATCTCGCAGCTCTTCGAGATATTCACGGTCGATCTCTTGCTGAAGGTCATCGCGCTGGTGGTGGCTTCGGGGGTCGTACTCTGCGTAGTCAGTACCTATTTCGTTGTAAACAAGCTTGTTCGGATGAACAAGGACAAACTCTACTCTTAGATGGAAGACAATAAAGACAAATTCGCGCTGACCCGGCGCAGTCTGCTTTTTCTGCTCTCCGGGCTCGTCGTGATGGTAGCCGGCTATATTCTGCTTGCGGGGGGCGGCGTCAAGGACCCTCAGGTTTTCAATTACGCGATGTTCGATTTCAGACGTCTGGTGGCGGCCCCGCTCGTCATTCTCTGCGGCGTGGTGATAGAGATCGTCGCCATTATGGGCTGTTTCGACAGGGGTAAAAAATCATAAGCTATGGAATGGTTTGAAGCTGTGCTGCTGGGCCTGGTGCAGGGGCTGACCGAATTCCTGCCGGTAAGCAGCAGCGCTCACCTGGCGATAGGCCGCGAGATTCTCGGCGTGCAGGCCTCGGACGATCTGGTGTTCGAGGTGACGGTGCACGCGGCGACGGTGCTCGCCACCATAATCGTGTTCAGAAAACAGATTTGGGCCCTGCTCTGCGGCCTCTTCAAGTTCAGGTATAACGACGAGACGGACTATATATTCAAGATCTGCGTCTCTATGCTCCCCATTTTCATCGTCGGCGTGTTCTTCAAGGATCAGGTCGAGGCCCTCTTCTCGTCTCTGGCGGTCGTGGGCGCCGGTCTGCTGGTAACATCCTGCCTGCTTTTCTTCTCGGACCGTTTCGCCGCCCGCAGAAGTCCCGGAGCAGGCTCTGCGCGTGGAGGCATTTCATACCTCCAGGCTCTCTTGATAGGCATAAGCCAGGCGTTCGCTGTCGTCCCGGGGCTTTCCCGCTCCGGAACCACCATCAGTACGGGGCTGCTCTGCGGCGTGCGCCGCGAGGATGTCGCCCAGTTCTCCTTCCTTATGGTACTTGTGCCCATATTGGGCGAAGCCCTTCTGGATCTGCTGGGCGGCGATATGGCTGCTTCCTCTGTCGGGACGGGCGCTTTGCTGTCCGGCTTTCTCTCGGCTTTCGTTTCGGGCGTGTTCGCCTGCAAGGTGATGATCGCGATAGTGAAGAAGGCGAAGCTGAAGTGGTTCGCGCTCTACTGTCTTGTCGCCGGAGCTGCGGTGCTCATTTTCACTCTGCTTTAGTCCTGGGCCGTGGAACGCAGGAGGGTCTATTTCGCATCGGACGTGCATCTCGGTCTGGATCTGAATGATCCGAAGGACCGGGAGGCGAGGTTCGTGCACTTTCTGCGCAGCATACCCCCGCAGGAGACGGAGGCGCTGTACCTGCTCGGGGACATCTGGGATTTCTGGTACGAGTACCGCGATGTGGTGCCCAAAGGCTATGTGCGGGTGTTTGCCGCGCTGATGGACCTGGTGGACGCCGGCGTGAATGTCACCTTCTTCATCGGCAATCACGACATCTGGGCCTACGGCTATTTCGAGTCTATGGGCATCAGGGTGTTGCGCGGCCCTCTGGCTGTGGAGCACGGCGGAGTGAAGTTCTGTCTGGCGCACGGTGACGGACTGGGTCCGGGGATGCCGGGCTACAAGATGATGAACGCGGTGTTCAGATGCCGTGCAGCGCAGTGGCTTTTCTCGCTTCTGCATCCGTGGATAGCTTTCCGTCTGGGCTACGGCTGGTCGAAGCATAACCGTCTCGCGCGCGGGAAGGAGTATGTGTTCCGGGGGCAGAGCGAGCCGCTGTACCGGTGGGCCGTCCGCTATGCCGGGACGCATAGCGTGGACTGCTTCATTTTCGGGCACCTGCACACGAGTGTGGATATGCGTCTCCCTTCCGGTCAGCGTTTTATGATTATGAAAGACTGGATCCGCTCTTCGCCTTACCTGTACTTCGACGGGACTTCGGTGCGCGAGGGCATCACCTTAAATATGGAGTAGTACAGGAAGTCGAATTCTCCGTTTTCCCACAGCGTTATGAGTTCCTCCGTCTGGCGGTCCGCGCCTTCGGGGTCATAGTGGCTCTTGAGGTCCTGTCCGAAGAGCTTGCCGATTCCCTGATAGAATGTGGCCGTGAGCGAGTTCGTGTAGCCCTTGAGTATGCTGTACGTGCTCTTTCCGATTTCCCTGTCCACCAGACGGCAGAGCAGCTGCCCCTGCGAGACGGTCATATCCCTGACTATCGGCTCGAAGTCTGTCAGAAGCTGTTTCTCCCAGCCTCGGATATACTTCTCCTTCTGCATCCTGCCCATCTTCCGGGCGGCGATGGTGCTGTCCACTTCGTGGCAGATGCCCGCTCCGACTGCCACGTACGGATAGACTTTGTTGAAGTTATAGACGAGACGGTAGTATTTCTTCCAGTCGCTCTTCTTCATCCGCTTGTCCTTGCCGAAGCACCAGACCGGAGGGACCGTGTCGTAGAAGACCGTATCGCCCTTCTCGTCCAGAAAGAAAGGCATAAGCTTGCCGGCACCGGCGTGCTCGTCCCTGTACTGCCGTCTGACCTGCTCCGCCGCGGCCTCCTGGACACGCTCCTGCTGCTCGGCGCGGCGCTGTTCGCGTCGGCTGAGACGTTGCTGCGCGTCTGCGCAAGGTTCCGCCAGCATCACGAGGCCGGCCACGAGGCCGGCCAATACGAGGCTATATCTCGACTTCATCATATCGCAAGACGCAAAAATAGGCATTATTTTTCAAGCCTCCGCTTCCTCCCGCAAAAAGCCCGCCATTGGCCGCTGCGCGCAGCAGCGTCAGATCCGGCGCCGGCGGGCTTGTCGAAAAGTGAGATAAAAAGTTTTTGCCGCATAATCTAAAAGCCTGAAAAACCGCAAATTAACAGACAGATTTTTCTGTCGAAAATCTGCGGAAAAAAGCTAAAAAATATTTTGTATTCAGTTTTTTTTACTAACTTTGCAGTCCTAAATTTCGGGGTAAAACCACCCAACCAGTTGAACCTCAGCAGTTTAGGGTAAACTGAATTTTATTATTTAAAGTAATACAGCGATGTTACAACCTAAGAGAACAAAGTTTAGAAGGGAGCAGAAAAACCGTATGAAGGGCCTGGCCCAGAGAGGAAATCAGCTTGCATTCGGCTCTTTCGGACTCAAGACCCTTGAAAATTGCTGGCTTACGGCTCAGCAGATTGAGGCTGCCCGTCAGGCCATCTCGCGTTATATGAACCGTGAGGGCCAGATCTGGATCAGAGTTTTCCCGGTAAAACCGGTTACAAAGAAACCGCTCTCCACCCGTATGGGTAAAGGTAAGGGTGACCCTTATGGATTCGTGGCTCCGATCACTCCCGGCCGTATTCTTTTCGAGGCTGAGGGCGTGTCCCTCGCAGTCGCCAAAGAGGCTATGCGCCTGGCTTCCCACAAGCTTCCTATCCCTACGAAGTTTGTCGTACGTAGAGACTATGTAGAATAAATTAATGGAGAAACAGAAATGAAAATTGCTGAAGTGCGCGATATGTCTGTAGCAGACCTCCGCGACCGTATCGAAGTAGAAAAGGCTAACCTTGATACCATGAAGATCAACCACGCCATCTCTCCATTAGAGGATACGTCCAAGTTTAAGAAACTCAGAAAGGACATCGCCCGCATGATCACAGTCCTGGCTGAAAAAGAAAAATCACAGAACTAATATTGAAGTCTTATGGAAAGAAATCTTCGTAAGGAAAGAATAGGTGTAGTGGTAAGCGACAAGATGGACAAGACCATCGTCGTGGCTGTGGAGACCAAGGAAAAGCACCCTCTCTACGGCAAGTTCGTAAAGAAGACCACTAAGTTCGTTGCTGAAGACGAGAAGAACGAGTGCGGTGTCGGTGATACCGTACGCCTTATGGAATGCCGTCCTCTCAGCAAGACAAAGAGGTGGAGATTAGTTGAAATCGTAGAAAAAGCAAAATAGTATATGATACAGCAGGAAACACGTTTACAGGTGGCCGACAACAGCGGTGCGAAGGAAGTTCTCTGCATCCGCGTGCTGGGTGGTACTCACCATCGCTATGCTACCGTCGGTGATACTATAGTAGTCGCAGTAAAGAGCGCCATCCCTGGTTCCGATGCCAAAAAGGGCACCGTCACCAAGGCTGTCGTAGTCCGTACCAAGAAAGAAATACGTCGTCAGGACGGTTCATACATCCGTTTCGATGATAATGCCTGCGTACTTCTGAACAACGCCGGCGAACTTCGCGGAACCCGTATCTTCGGCCCTGTGGCCAGAGAGCTTCGCGATCAGTATATGAAGATCGTTTCACTGGCACCGGAGGTCCTTTAAATCAAGTGAGTCATGAAAAAATTGCACATAAAGAAAGGTGATACCGTGTATGTAAATGCCGGTAACGACAAGGGCAAGACCGGAAAGGTTCTCTCAGTGGATCCGGCAAAGGACCGCGCCATCGTGGAGGGCATAAATATGGTCAGCAAGCACACAAAGCCGAATTCCAAGCAGCCTCAGGGCGGCATCGTCAAGAAGGAGAGCGGCATTCATATTTCAAACCTCAACCTTATCGACCCGGCATCCGGCAAGGCGACGAGAGTCGGCTACAGGATGGAAGGCGACAAGAAGGTACGTTACGCTAAAAAATCAGGGGAGGAGATCAAATAATTATGGCAAAGAAAGCTACAAACAAGCCTGCTGAAGTGGCAGTCGCCCTGCCTGCAGGATATGTACCTACTCTCAAGAAGGTCTATAAAGAGGAGATAGTGGACAAGCTCATGAAGCAGTTCTCGTACACCACGGTGATGCAGGTGCCGAAGCTTGTCAAGATTACCATAAACGAAGGTGTAGGCGATGCCACACAGGACAAGAAGATCGTCGAGGAGGCAGCCGAAGAGCTCACCCTCATCGCCGGACAGAAGGCTGTCATCACCAAATCCACCAAGGACGTTTCCAACTTCAAGCTCCGTAAGGGAATGCCTATCGGAACCAAGGTGACTCTGCGTGATGTCAAGATGTACGAGTTCCTCGAGAGACTCATCAGAGTCACTCTCCCTCGTATCCGTGACTTCAGCGGTATCGCCGAGAAGCTGGACGGCCGCGGAAACTACACCCTCGGCATCAAGGAGCAGATTATCTTCCCGGAGATCGACATCGACAAGAACCCTCGCATCCACGGTATGGAGATAACGTTCGTCACCACAGCGAAGACTGACGAGGAAGCTTATGCACTCCTCAAGGAGTTCGGCCTTCCTTTCAAGAAACATAATAAATAATATAACCTATGGCAAAAGAATCAATGAAAGCCCGCGAGGTCAAGCGCGCGAAATTAGTTGCTAAATACGCCGAGAAGAGGCAGGCTCTCAAAGAGGCCGGCGACTGGGCCGCTCTGGACAAGCTTCCTAAGAACTCCTCTTCCGTACGCCTCCATAACCGCTGCTCTCTCACAGGTCGTCCGAAGGGATATATGAGAGCTTTCGGTCTGAGCCGTATGCAGTTCCGCGAGATGGCCTCGAACGGTCTCATCCCGGGCGTAAAGAAGGCAAGCTGGTAGATTTTCATACTTATATAATAATATTAACAATCGGATATCGGGCGCAGACAGCGCCGGTCCACAAAAGACTGAAAAAATGACTGATCCAATTGCAGACTACCTGACCAGGATTCGCAACGCTTATCTTGCAGGCAAAAAGGTTGTGGAAGTGCCTTCATCGAAGATGAAAGTCGCCATCACCTCGATTCTCTGTGAAAAAGGCTATATCCTCAGCTACAAAGTTGTGGAGCAGGCCCCTCAGAACACCATCAAAATCGCTCTGAAGTATCATCCTCAGACCAAAGTAGCCGCCATCAAGAAAATCGAGCGCGTCTCCACTCCGGGTTTGAGACAGTACACTGACGTGGAGAATATGCCGAGAGTTCTCAACGGACTCGGAATCGCCATTCTCTCCACTTCGAAGGGCGTCATCACCGACAAGGAAGCCAAGGAGCTGAACGTGGGCGGTGAGGTTATCTGTTATGTTTATTAATAAAAACCGCTTTTATAATGTCAAGAATAGGTAAATTGCCTGTAAACCTTCCGGCCGGAGTGACAGCTCAGCTGCTCGACGGCAACGTTGTCAAGGTGAAAGGACCTCTCGGTGAGATGAGCCAGAAGGTAGATCCGGATATCACCGTCACTATTGAGGGAACCGAAATCAAATTCGCCCGTCCTACTGACCTTCCGCGCCACCGCTCTATGCACGGTCTCTACCGTGCGCTCGTGCACAACCTTGTAGTGGGCGTGTCTGAAGGCTTCACCATCACCCAGGAATTCGTCGGTGTAGGTTACCGCGTAGATGTCCAGGGCCAGATGATCACTATGTCTCTCGGCTATTCGCACAGCATTCAGATTCTCCTCCCTTCGGAGGTCAAGGCTGAAGCTCCTCAGGTGAAGAAGGGTGAGAATCCGCGTCTGGTACTCAAGAGCTGTGACAAGCAGCTTGTGGGACAGATAGCTGCCAAGATACGTACATTCCGTGAGCCTGAACCTTATAAGGGCAAGGGTATCAAGTATGCCGGTGAACAGCTTCGCCGCAAGGCCGGTAAGACTGCATCCGCTAAATAATAGGAGATTGAGTTATGGCATTGAATAGAATAGAAAGAAGAAGAAGGATTCATTACCGTATTCGCAAACGTGTCAGCGGTACAGCTGAGAAGCCGAGAATGGTTGTCTTCAGAAGCAACAAGCAGATCTACGTGCAGGTAATCGACGACCTGCAGGGCAAGACTCTTGCTGCCGCCGCATCGAACGATAAGGCGCTTGCCGCTGAATGCAAGGGCAAGAACGGAATCGACGCTGCCGCCATCGTCGGCAAGGCCATCGCGGCACGCTGTCTTGAGAAAGGCATCGACACCATCGCTTTCGACCGCGGCGGTTATCTTTTCCACGGTAGAGTAAAAAGTTTGGCAGACGCTGCCCGCGAAGGCGGCCTTAAATTCTAAAGACTATGGCAAATACGAATGTAAAAAGAGTAAAGACCTCTGAACTGGAACTCAAGGACAGACTGGTCGCCATCCGCAGAGTAACCAAGGTTACCAAGGGTGGTCGTCACTTCCGCTTCGCGGCAATCGTCGTAGTGGGTGACGAGAACGGTGTCGTAGGCTATGGTCTCGGAAAGGCGAACGAAGTTACGTCCGCCATCGCCAAGGGAGTCGAGGATGCGAAGAAGAACCTCGTGAAAGTCCCGGTGATAAACACCACCATCCCTCACGAGCAGGAGTCGAAATTCGGTGGCTCCAAGGTATTCATGAAGCCTGCCGCTCCGGGAACCGGTGTAAAGGCCGGCGGCGCTATGCGTGCAGTATTCGAGTCTGCGGGTATCCACAACGTGCTCGCCAAGTCCAAAGGCTCTTCGAACCCTCACAACCTCGTGAAGGCTACCATCGCCGCTCTTACGGAGATGAGGGATGCCTATACGGTAGCGGGGCTCCGCGGTGTTCCTATGAGCAAGGTGTTTAACGGATAATAGGGAGGAAGAATTATGGCAAAACTCAGAATTACCCAAGTTGTCAGCAAAAACGGAGAGACTGCACGTCAGATCGCAAACCTCCGTTGCCTCGGTATCCGCAGGATGCATCAGACGGTGGAAGTAGAGAAGAATCCGGTTTCGCTCGGTATGCTCGAAAAAGTCCGCCACCTCGTAAAAGTTGAAGAAATAGACTAAGGAAGGAGGAGAGATTATGAAACTTGAAAATCTTGCACCTGCAAAGGGTGCGACCAAGAACAGAAAGAGAGTAGGCCGCGGACAGGGCTCCGGTAGAGGTGGCACTTCCACACGCGGTACCAAGGGTGCCCAGGCCCGTGCCGGCTACGAGCATAAGATCGGCTTCGAAGGTGGCCAGATGCCTATCCAGAGAAGACTTCCTAAGTTCGGCTTCAAGAACCCTACACGCGTAGAGTACAAGTCTGTAAACGTCTCCGCTCTTCAGGCTCTGTCTGAGGCTATCGGAAAGACTGAACTCAATGTCGAGGATCTCAGAAGTGCGGGTCTCGTTTCCAAAAACGAGCTTGTGAAGGTTCTCGCGAAGGGCGAGCTTACCGCTGCGCTCAACGTGACTGCCGATGCATTCTCCAAGACTGCCGTCGCCAAGATCGAAGCGGCAGGCGGTAAAGCAACTACCAGCAAATAACAGACAATGAAGAGATTCATAGATACTATCAAGAACATCTTCAAGATTGAAGAGCTGCGTAAGAGGATCGTGTACACGTTCCTTCTTATCCTGGTGTACAGACTCGGTTGCTTCATCGTGCTTCCGGGAATTGACCCTACGATGCTCGCCAGCCTTCAGGACAAGACTTCAGAGGGTCTCGTAGGCCTCCTGAACATGTTCTCCGGCGGTGCTTTCGGCAATGCTTCAATCTTCGCTCTGGGCGTGATGCCGTACATCTCGGCATCCATCGTAGTCCAGCTGCTCGGCGTTTTCGTCCCTTACTTCAAGAAACTCCAGATGGAGGGCGAGAGCGGCCGCAAGAAGATGAACCAGCTCACCAGATATCTGACCATCGTCATACTCTGCATCCAGGGACCGGCTTACGTGGCATCCATCCACACCCAGATCCCGGGAGCAGCCTTCGTGGCGGTGAATCAGCTCGGCTGGAGCAACTTCATCTTCAATCTTGTCTCCACCATCATCCTGATGGCCGGCTCTATGTTCGTGATGTGGCTCGGTGAGCGCATCACTGACCGCGGAATCGGAAACGGTATCTCCCTCATCATTATGATCGGTATCGTGGCACGCTTCCCGTTCGCCATCCTTGCCGAGTGTACTGAGAAGCTCAAGACCACCAACGGCGGTCTGCTGATCCTCATCGTCGAGCTGCTCATCTGGTTCTTTGTGATCATCGCGGCCATCGCTCTCGTGCAGGCTGTACGCAGAGTTCCGGTGCAGTACGCGAAGAGAGTCGTAGGAAACAGGCAGTATGGCGGCGTAAGGCAGTATATTCCTCTGAAGATCAACGCGGCCGGCGTTATGCCTATCATCTTCGCACAGGCATTGATGCTCTTCCCGCTGCTCTTCTCCCGCTTCGATGCGACCAGAGGTCTTGCCGCCACGCTGAGCAACTATACCGGAGCCTGGTATAACATCCTCTTCGCTTTCTTCGTGTTCATCTTCACGTATTTCTACACTGCCGTCACTGTGAATCCTACGATGATGGCGGAGGAGATGAAGAAGAACGGCGGTTTCATCCCTGGAGTAAAGCCCGGAAAGAAGACGGTCGAGTTCCTCGACTCCATTATGTCCAAGGTGACACTTCCCGGCGCATTGTTCCTCGCGCTCATCGCTATCCTGCCGGCCTTCGCCATTATGGCGAATGTGAACAACCAGTTCGCAAGCTTCTTCGGAGGTACCTCCCTGCTGATTCTTGTGGGCGTGGTTCTGGACACTCTCCAGCAGGTCGAGAGCTATCTGCTTATGCGTCATTATGACGGTCTTATGAAGACAGGGCGTCTTTCAGGCCGCTCGGGATTGTAGTTTTATGAAATAGAAAAGTAGGGAAATGGTTAAGCCTAAGACAGAAGAAGAAATAGAGCTTTTACGCGAGAATGCCATAATCGTCTCGAAGACGCTGGCGGAAGTCGGTAAGAGAGTTGCCCCGGGTGTGACAACTATGGAGTTGAACAGGGTGGCTGAGACTTTCATTCGCGACAACGGTGCTATTCCGAGCTTTCTGGGTTTCGAGGGCTTCCCTGCAGCGCTCTGTATGTCCGTGAACGATGTGGTCGTGCACGGATTCCCTTCGGACTATGTGCTCAAGGAGGGCGACATAGTCTCTGTGGACTGCGGTACATTGTACAAAGGCTATAACGGCGATTCGGCTTACACCTTTCCGGTAGGGGAGGTGGATGCCGAAACCCGCAGGCTTCTGGATGTTACCAAGGCTTCACTCTACAAGGGCATCGAAGCTGCTGTGGCGGGTAACAGAACCGGCGACATCGGATACGCGGTGCAGTCGTATGTCGAATCATTCGGGTTCTCCGTGGTCCGCGAACTTGAGGGTCACGGGCTCGGCAAGGAAATGCACGAAGAACCGGGCGTTCCGAATTACGGACGCAGGGGCAAGGGCACTCACCTGGTCGAGGGAATGGTCATCTGTATTGAGCCGATGATAAATGCGGGGGGCAGAGGTGTGTATCTGGCAAGTAATGGTTGGGCCGTACACACGTCAGACCATCGCAAGTCCGCTCACTACGAGCTTACGGTTGTTGTCCGGAAAGGCAAGGCTGAACAGCTGTCAACCTACGATTTTATCGAGAAAGATGGAACTGTCAATTTTTAAAGTAATATTTCAATGTCAAAACAAGTAGCAATAGAACAAGATGGAAAAGTCATCGAGACTCTTCCGAACGCGATGTTCAAAGTCGAGCTTGAGAATGGTCACGTGCTCCTCTGCAATATATCCGGCAAGATGAGAATGAACTTTATCCATATCCTTCTGGGCGACAGAGTTAAGGTTGAGATATCACCTTATGATTTGACGAAGGGCCGCATATCTTTCAGATACAAATAAAAATCACCTCAATATGAAAGTCAAGACATCCATCAAGAAACGCAGCGAGGATTGCAAGATCGTAAGGCGCAAGGGGCGTCTCTATGTCATCTGCAAGAAGAATCCTAAGTTCAAAATGCGTCAGGGATAATATTCACTTGTATAACAAATTAAGTTACGAATAATTATGGCAAGAATAGCCGGTGTTGATTTACCAAACAACAAAAGAGGAGAGATAGGTCTGACCTATATCTTCGGTATCGGTCGCAGCTCAGCTCAGAAGATTCTTGACGCCTGCGGCATCGACCGCAATGTCAAGGTCGGAGAATGGAACGATGCCCAGATCGCAGCCATCCGTGCGGAAGTGGGAGACCACTACAAGATCGAAGGCGAGCTCCGTTCTTCAGTCCAGATGTCGATCAAGCGCCTTATGGACATAGGCTGCTACAGAGGCATACGTCACCGTAACGGACTCCCTGTACGCGGACAGAGCACCAAGAACAATGCCCGTACGAGAAAGGGTAAGAAGAAGACTGTCGCCAACAAGAAGAAAGCGACCAAATAACACAGATGAATTATGGCAAAGAAAACTACAGCATCCAAGAGAGTTGTCAAGGTTGAAGCTTATGGCGAAGCCCATATTTCATCAACCTTCAACAACGTCATCGTGTCTCTTTCGAACGCGCAGGGTCAGGTCATCAGCTGGTCGTCGGCTGGCAAGTGCGGCTTCCGCGGTTCCAAGAAGAACACCCCATACGCTGCTCAGATGGCAGCCGAAGACGCTTCCAAGACCGCTTATGATGCGGGTCTCCGTAAAGTGAAAGCTTATGTGAAGGGTCCTGGAGCAGGCCGCGAGTCCGCCATCAGAACCATAAACAATGCGGGCATCATCGTGACTGAAATCATCGACGTCACTCCTATGCCTCACAACGGTTGTAGACCGAAAGGCCGTCGTAAAGTCTAACGTTTTTAAATTCAGATTACTATGGCAAGATATACTGGTCCTACCACAAAGATCGCCCGTAAGTTCGGCGAGCCTATTTTCGGTGCAGACAAGGATTTCGAGAAGAGAAATTACCCTCCGGGACAGCACGGCCTCGCCGGAAAGCGCAAGAAGCAGAAGGAGTACGGCACCCAGCTTAAAGAAAAGCAGAAAGTCAAGTATATGTACGGTGTTCTCGAGCGTCAGTTCCACAACACCTACAACAAGGCCTGCCGTATGCCCGGACAGAAAGGTGAGAACCTTCTCTTCCTTCTCGAGTCCAGACTCGACAATATCGTCTACCGTCTTGGTATAGCTCCTACCAGAGCGGCCGCACGCCAGCTCGTGTCCCATCACCACATCACCCTGAACGGTGTCGTATGCAACATCCCTTCGGCACAGGTGAAGCCGGGTGACGCAGTGGCGGTAAGAGAGCGTTCCAAGAGCCTTGAGGTTATCCAGAACAGCGTCGGCAACGCCACACGTTACGCGTGGCTCGAGTTCGATGCCGCCACCCTCACAGGCAAGTACCTCAATGTCCCTCAGAGAGCCGAGATCCCTGAGAACATAAATGAGCAGCTCATCGTTGACCTCTACTCGAAATAAAATTAACATCCTGAATATTTATGGCAATCTTAGCATTTCAAAAACCGGATAAGGTCATTATGCTCGAAAGCACCGAGACCGTAGGCCGTTTCGAATTCCGCCCGCTTGAGCCGGGATACGGACAGACCATCGGCAACGCTCTTCGCCGCATACTTCTGGCCTCTCTGGAAGGCTTTGCTATCAGTCAGATAAAAATCTCGGGAGTCGACCACGAATTCGACACGATCTCCGGCGTTATCGAGGGTATGCAGGACATCATCCTGAACCTCAAGCAGGTAAGATTCAAGCGGATGGTCGATACCACGGATTCAGAGGTAGCAAACATCACTATAAGCGGCAAACAGGAGTTTACCGCCGGGGATATTTCCAACGGATTGTCTTCATTCAAGGTGTTGAATCCGGATCTGCACATCTGCTCGCTTGAGCCGTCAGTGAAACTCGAAATCTCTCTCACCGTCACGAAGGGCCGCGGCTTCGTTCCTTCAGAGGAAAGCCGTGACGAGAACGCTCCGATAGGCACCATCGCCATCGACGCCATCTACACCCCTATCCGCAAGGTGAACTGGACTGTGGAGAACTGGCGCGTCGAGCAGAAGACCGACTACGAGAAACTGAACCTCGAGATCGAAACCGACGGTTCCGTTTCCCCGGACGCCGCTCTTCAGGATGCAGCGAATATCCTCATCTACCATTTCAGGCTTTTCACGGACGACAAGAAGCTCTCTCTCGAGAGTGCTGTGGAGTCCGAGTCCAAGGAGCTTGACGAGGAGAGTCTCAGAATGAGACATCTTCTTCTGACCAAGCTTTCCGATATGGGCCTTTCTGTCAGGGCGTTCAACTGCCTCAAGGCTGCCGACATCGACACCTTCGCAGATCTGGTTTCCTATTCCAGAAGCGAACTTATGAAGTTCCGCAACTTCGGCCGCAAATCCCTGAATGAGATAGACCTTCTCGTGGAAAAGATGAAGCTTACATTCGGAATGGATGTATCCAAGTACAATATTGAAGTAAAGAAAAAGCAAGTATAAAAATGAGGCACAATAAAGCAATCAACCATCTTGGTCGCAAGAGCGCTCACCGCAAGGCCCTCCTTTCGAATATGGCCTCTTCCCTTATTCTTGAGAAGAGAATCACCACCACAGTCGCAAAGGCCAAGGCCCTCAAGAGCTATGTGGAGCCGCTCATCACAAAGTCCAAAGACGATTCGACCCACTCCCGCCGCGTAGTGTTCAGCTACCTGAAGAGCAAGGAGGCCGTTTCAGAACTTTTCCGCAATGTCGCACCTAAGATCGCTGACCGTCCGGGCGGATACACACGTGTCCTTCACGTGGGATTCCGTCAGGGAGATGCGGCGGAGATGGCTCTCATAGAGCTGGTGGACTTCAACGAGGCGGCTGCAGCCGCGCCGAAGGCAGCGAAGAAGACCACCCGCAGAAGCCGCGCCAAAAAGGCTGAAGAGGCTCCTGCTGCAGAGGCGGAGGCTCCGAAGGCTGAGTAAGACACGGGCACCGGATATGAAAGAGGATTGTAAATTTTTTTACAATCCTCTTTTTTTATAGTATTTATTCATATATTTGCAGCCTTAAACGATTTATCCATACATTTTGTTAAACCTATGAATTTACTTTTCTACCTGGTGCCGGCCGCTTCCGTGACAGCGCTCCTCTTCGCAGCCTGGTTCTATCATCAGATGCGCAAAGAAGATGAAGGCACACCTACTATGAGACAGATCGCACAGTATGTGCGCGAGGGCGCGATGGCTTACCTCAGACAGCAGTATAAGGTGGTCACCATCGTATTCGTGATCCTTGCCGTTTTCTTCGCCATTCTGGCGTACGGCTTCGGCGTGCAGAATCCTTGGGTGCCGTTCGCTTTCCTCACCGGAGGTTTCTTCTCCGGCCTCGCAGGCTTCATCGGGATGAAGACCGCCACCTACGCATCCGGCCGTACGGCCAATGCGGCCCGCCGCTCGCTGAATGCCGGTCTTAAGATCGCTTTCCGTTCGGGAGCCGTGATGGGACTGACGGTAGTCGGACTCGGCCTTCTGGACATCTCGCTCTGGTTCATTCTGCTCCGCATCTTCGAGGGCACCGATGCCCAGACTCTGGTGGTCATCACCACCACTATGCTGACATTCGGAATGGGAGCTTCCACACAGGCTCTGTTCGCCCGTGTGGGCGGCGGTATCTATACCAAGGCCGCCGATGTGGGTGCGGACATCGTGGGTAAGGTCGAGAGCGACCTCCCCGAGGACGATCCCCGCAACCCCGCCACCATCGCGGACAATGTGGGCGACAATGTGGGCGATGTGGCCGGTATGGGTGCCGACCTCTACGAGTCATACTGCGGCTCCATCCTTTCCACTATGGCTCTCGGCGCTGCCGCATTCTTTATGGAAGGGGAGCAGATGCAGATGAAGGCGATTCTCGCCCCGATGCTCATCGCCGCATTCGGAGTCATCCTCTCGGTAGTGAGCATCTTCACCGTCCGCACCAGAGAAGGTGCCGGTATGGCGCAGCTGCTGAAATCTATGAGCGTGGGCACCAACTGCGCCGCCATCCTGAGCGCCGTTGCCACATTCTTCGTGCTCTATATTCTGGGTTTCGACAACTGGTGGCAGCTTTCGCTCTCCGTAGTGGCAGGTCTTGCGGCAGGAGTCGTAATCGGAAAATCCACGGAGTATTACACCTCGCACTCCTACCGTCCGACACAGAGATTGGCCGAGGCGTCGAAGACGGGCCCGGCCACAGTAATCATAAACGGTGTCGGCCTCGGAATGGTGTCCACTGCGATTCCGGTCATTGCTATCGTGGTGGCGATTATCGTGGCATACCTCTGCGCGATAAACTTCGACACAGCTAATATGCTCAGCGCGGCGAATCTCTCGCGCGGACTTTACGGTGTGGCTATCGCTGCGGTCGGAATGCTCAGCACCCTCGGCATTACTCTTGCCACTGACGCCTACGGCCCTATCGCCGACAATGCCGGCGGCAATGCGCAGATGTCCGAGCTTGAGCCGGAGGTCCGCGAGCGCACGGATGTCCTCGATGCTCTCGGGAACACCACTGCGGCTACCGGCAAGGGCTTCGCGATAGGCTCGGCGGCTCTCACCGCACTTGCCCTTCTGGCCTCCTACATAGAGGAGATAAAGATCGCTCTCGCCCGCACGGGTGCGATGATCGACGGCATCTCGGGCAAGGTCGAAGCGGCCTCGGCGAGCATACTTGACGTTCTGCACAGTTATAACGTCTCCCTGATGAATCCTACAGTGCTCGCGGGCGTGTTCATCGGCTCGATGATGGCATTCCTCTTCTGCGGACTTACTATGAATGCAGTCGGCCGTGCCGCGTCGAAGATGGTGGTGGAAGTACGCCGCCAGTTCCGAGAGATCAAGGGTATCCTTACCGGCGAGGGGACTCCGGACTACAAGCGCTGCGTGGAGATATCCACCAAGGCGGCGCAGCACGAGATGCTCCTGCCTGCTCTGATCGCCATCATAGTCCCTGTCCTCACGGGAGTTCTGCTCGGAGTCGCGGGAGTTCTCGGACTTCTTATCGGAGGACTCGGCTCCGGTTTCGTCCTGGCGATTTTCATGTCGAATTCGGGCGGAGCCTGGGATAATGCGAAGAAATACATAGAGGAGGGACATCACGGCGGCAAGAATTCCGATGCCCATCACGCTACGGTCGTGGGCGATACCGTAGGCGATCCTTTCAAGGACACTTCCGGTCCGTCGCTGAACATCCTCATAAAGCTGATGAGTATGGTTTCCATCGTGATGGCAGGTCTGACCGTGGGATTCCATCTGCTTTAGATATTGTAACTCGCCGTTATCTGCGGCGAGTTTTTTTATGCTCTTTTTCAGGAAATGTAAAATATTTTAGATTTCCGGTATAGGGATTCATTAAAATGATTAATTTTGTACTTTCAGAGTGAAGGGACTTGATATGAAGAAGATAACGATAAAAGATGTCGCACGGGAGGCAGGCGTTTCTGTAACTCTCGTCTCGTTCGTCATGAACGCCAAGAAGGGTCCGGACGGACGCCTTGACTGCCCTGTAAATGCAGAAACAGCAAAACGTGTCCTCAGCGTGGCCAGAAAACTCGGCTACAGAAGGAATGTGGCCGCCGCCTCTCTCAGAAGCGGACGCTCGAACACTATCGCGGTGATCCCTACGGATATCTCGAACAAGTTCTTCGCCGGCATCTCCCGCTATATCGAGGACAAGGCTTACGCATACGGGTACACCGTCCTCTTCGGCAGCTCCGACGAGAGCGCTCAGAGACTGGATTCCGTTATGGATACGGTCCTCGCGTATAATATCGACGGCATCATCGTGGCCCCTGTAGCGGGCGGAGAGTCCGCCATTCAGAAGGCCCTGGACCTGAATGTGCCGGTGGTGCTTCTGGACCGCGATATCGAGTCTATGGAGTCGGCCGGAAAGGTCCTTCTGAACGATGTCGAAGCCGGCCGTATGGCTACTTCGCTTCTGCTCGAAGGCGGCTGCTCGAGCCTAGAGATGGTTTCATATAAACTCGACATATCCAGCCTTCAGGAACGTGAAGAAGGCTATAGACAGACTATGAAAGAGAAGGGCCTTGAGGCGAAGGTTCATTACACCGACTACACCAATGCGGAGAAAGACCTTCTGGACATCATCAAGGACGTGGTAAGCCGGGGAGTGGACGGGCTGTTCATCCCTACTTACTCCCTTTCCGCCTGGGCCATGTCGGCGATGAAGAAACTGAATGTGGTTTCTCCTGACGACCTGGCGCTCGTGGCTTTCGATGAAAGTGATGTTTATAATCTTTATTCCACGACAGTTGCCCATATAGTGCAGCCTCTGAAGGAGCTTGGCGAGAAGTCGGTGGATCTGCTCCACGCGATGATAGAGAACCAGCCTTGTCAGAAGACGGTCATACTGAACCCTACACTGGTCGGCGGCGGCTCCGCGGTGAAGAAAAAATAAAATCCCCCGATGAAACATTTTACAGTACCTAAGGATGGAGGCCTTCTGGAAGAGATTATTCCGGAAGGCATTCTTCACAGTTTCGAGAAGATCCCGACGGAAATCTATGACGATTCCACGCCTGCAAGCAAGGCGATAGCCGAGATCATCATCAAGGCCATTTCTGAGTTCGACTGCGCGAAAGAAGGTCGCAACTTCAAGCTTGGCCTCTCCACGGGCGTGACGCCCGTATCCCTTTACAAGGTCCTCAGCAAGCGCTGCCGGGAAGGAAGAGTATCCTTCCGGAACGTGGACATCTTCTCCATCGACGAGTATTGCCGGGTGGCTTCTTCGGATATGCAGAGCCGTAACACGAAACTGCACACCGAGCTGCTGGACAATATCGACATCGCCCCCGAGAACATCCACACCCCGGACGGAATGGTTCCTCAGGAGAGGATGTCCGAGTATTGCGCCGAATTCGATCGTCACGCCAGCGGCCTCGACCTTATCGTGATCGGTGTCGGAGAAGGCGGACAGGTAGGCTTCAACGAAGCCGGAACAGCTCCGAGCAGCCGCACACGCACAGTCTTGCTGCCTTACAAGTCCCGCAAGCGTCAGGTCCGCAACTTCAACGGTGACATCAAGAACACCCCTCACGCAGCCCTGACCATAGGTATAGGCACTATTCTCTCCGCCAAGCGCATCATTCTGATGGCCTGGGGCGAGGACAAGGCCCAGGCGGTGAAGGATGTGGCGGAGGGGAAACCTGTTTCCTCCTGCCCGGCATCATTCCTTCAGGCGCACAACAACATCACCCTCTTCACGGACGAAACCGGCGCAAGCCTGCTCGTCAGAGTAGTCTCCCCGTGGATGATAGGCCCTTGCGAGTGGACACCGAAATTTGTGCGCAAGGCGGTGATATGGCTTTGTCAGACAGTAAGAAAGCCTATCCTCAAGCTTACCGAGAACGATTATCTCCAGAACTCTCTCGAGGAGCTCATCGACCGTTTCGGACCTTATGACAAGATAAACATCGACGTGTTCAACGACCTCCAGCACACCATCACCGGATGGCCGGGCGGAAAGCCGGATGCGGATGACTCCACACGTCCTGTTCCTTCGGCCCCGTTCCCGAAGAGAGTCCTCATCTTCTCTCCTCATCCGGATGACGACGTGATATCTATGGGAGGCACATTCATCCGCCTCACCCATCAGGGTCACGACGTGCACGTGGCATACGAGACCTCCGGCAATGTCGCCGTCCACGACGACGTGGTGCTCCAGCATATGGACGCCGCCCGCCAGCTGGGTTTCGGCGACCGCTTCGACGAGGTGAAAAAGCTCATAGCGAGCAAGCGTCAGGGCGAGCCGGAGCCGCGCGAGCTGCTTGACATCAAGGCGGCCATCCGCCGCAGCGAGGCCAGAGCCGCCGACCGTTCGTTCGGTCTCGACGACGAGACGAATGTCCATTTCCTGAACCTGCCTTTCTATGAGTCCGGCGGCATCAAGAAGCTCCCACGCACTCAGGCCGACGTGGACATCATCAAGGCTCTGATGCAGAAGCTGAAGCCTCATATGATGTTTATGGCCGGCGATCTTGCGGATCCTCACGGAACCCACAGAGTCTGCACCGAAGCGGCCCTGGACGCTCTTGAGCAGCTCAGGTACGAGGGTGAGCAGTGGGCGAAGGACTGTATGGTATGGCTCTATCGCGGAGCCTGGATGGAGTGGGAACTCGGCCGTGTGGATATGGCGGTTCCGCTCAGTCCGGACGAGGTGGTGGAGAAGCGCCACGCCATCTACAGGCATCTTTCGCAGAAGGATATCGTACCGTTCCCGGGCGATGACCCGCGCGAATTCTGGCAGCGTGCCGAGGACCGTACCGGCAACACCGCCCGCCAGTACGACGCGCTCGGAATGGCCGAGTACCAGGCGATGGAGGTATTCCTCAGACTCTACTAGGACAATCCTTATACGGAATTGGCCGGCAGGGGGGGGTGAAATCCCCCTGCCGGCCGATCTCTTATCCGCCTGCGCGTAGCTTAGCGGTTGCGTATCAGCACGTCTCCGCTCTGCGACGCGTCCACTTCGATGGTGGAGTCCTTGCGGATGCCGCCTTCGAGCACCGCCTTGGCGAGCTTGTTCACCAGCTCTCTCTGAATCAGCCTCTTGACAGGCCTTGCTCCGAAGTCAGGGTCGTAGCCGTTCTCTGTCATAAGGTCTTCGAAGGCTTTGGTGTAAGTCAGTTCCACTCCGTCCTCGGAGAGCTTTTTCTGAAGCTGCGCCATCTGGATGCGGACTATCTCCCGGATGTCGTCCCGGCTGAGCTGATCGAACACGATGATCTCGTCGATACGGTTGAGGAACTCGGGCCTCATTCTCGTGGCAAGCTCCTCCTTCTTCAGGTTCGAAGTCATAATGAGGATCGTGTTCTTGAAGTCCACGGTGCGTCCTTTGTTGTCCGTAAGACGACCGTCGTCAAGCACTTGCAGCAGGACATTGAACACGTCCGGATGCGCTTTCTCTATCTCGTCCAGAAGGATTACCGAGTAAGGCTTGCGCCTTACGGCTTCGGTCAGCTGACCGCCCTCGTCATATCCCACGTATCCCGGAGGAGCGCCGACCAGACGGCTCACCGTGTGCCGCTCCTGATACTCGCTCATATCGATGCGGGTGATCATAGCCTCGTCGTTGAAGAGGAATTCGGCCAGAGCCTTCGCCAGCTCTGTCTTGCCCACACCGGTCGTACCCAGGAAGAGGAAGGACCCGATAGGGCGTTTCTCGTTCGAGAGCCCTGCACGTGAACGCCTTACGGCATCGGAGACGGCGCAGATGGCCTTGTCCTGACCCACCACTCTCTTGTGCAGCTCCGTCTCCATCCTCAGGAGCTTCTCCTTCTCGCTCTCCAGCATCCTGTTTACAGGAATGCCTGTCCAGCGGGCCACGACTTCCGCTATGTCCTCCGGAGTTACTGCCTCGGTGATGATAGGGTCTTTTATCGCCGCCTGCTTCTCGCCCAGCTCGTCGATATGCTTCTGAAGAGCCGCGATCTTGCCGTAGCGCAGCTCCGCCACTTTGCCGTAGTCCCCGCCGCGTTCCGCTATGGTCGCCTGATTCTTCAGCTCTTCCATCTGCTGACGCGAACTCTGAAGGTCGGAGAGAATGTCCTTCTCCTCGTTCCAGCGTCCGGTGAGCTCCTTCCGCCTCTCTTCCAGACCTTTCAGCTCCTCGTTTATCTTGTCCATCTTCAGGGACACGCCCTCGCGCTTGATAGCTTCTTTCTCGATCTCGAGCTGGCGGATGCGGGAATTCAGGTCATCGATAGGCTCCGGCACCGAATTCATCTCAAGACGCAGCTTCGAGGCGGCTTCATCGACCAGGTCGATGGCCTTGTCCGGCAGGAAACGGTTGTTTATGTAGCGGTGGGACAGGTTCACCGCAGCGATGAGCGCGTCGTCCTCTATCTTCACGTGATGATGGTTCTCGTACTTTTCCTTCAGACCGCGCAGAATCGCGATGCTCTCTGCGGGCGACGGCTCGTCCACCATCACCATCTGGAAACGTCTCTCGAGCGCCTTGTCCGTCTCGAAGTATTTCTGGTACTCGTCCAGCGTAGTCGAGCCGATAGTGCGCAGCTCGCCTCGAGCGAGGGCCGGCTTCAGGATGTTCGACGCGTCCATAGCGCCGCTCGAGCGCCCCGCGCCCACCAGAGTATGAATCTCGTCTATGAACAGGATTATCTCCCCGTCACTGTCGACCACCTCCTTCACTACGCCCTTGAGCCTCTCCTCGAACTCTCCCTGATATTTGGCACCCGCGATGAGCGCTCCCATATCCAGAGAATAGACCTTGCGGTTCTTCAGGTTCTCTGGCACATTGCCGTCCACTATTTTTGCGGCGATGCCTTCTGAAATGGCGGTCTTGCCGACACCCGGCTCACCGACCAGTATAGGGTTGTTCTTAGTCCTTCTCGACAGGATCTGCAGCACACGCCTGATCTCCTCATCGCGGCCGATGACCGGGTCAAGTTTGCCGCGTGCGGCCAGATCGTTCAGATTGATGGCGTATTTGCTTAAAAAGTTGTAGTTTTCCATATTGTCCATAAAAAAATCGTCCGCCTCTTGTGAGGCAGACGACTGTGGGTCAAATAGTGTTCCAAGTCCCGGAAACTGACAATCTGTCAGCCCCTCGGCGAGGCTTACTCGGTAGGGGACTCGGACTCTATAGGAGCTGTAGGGAACTCAGGTTGCTGCTGTGTAGCCACGTTCTCAATCCGGTCTGTGACGTCGATGCTGGAGCTGGTGGAACCTGTGGTGAAGGAAGCCACTACCGAAAGCACGAAGATGAAAACGACGAGAACCCAAGTGGTCTTCTCGAGAATGTCAGCAGTCTGACGTACGCCGAAAGTCTGGTTGCCGGCTACGAAGTTGCTGGCGAGACCCTGGCCCTTGCCGTTCTGGAGCAGCACCACGATGGTGAGCAGAACGGCCGCGATGAGGATGAACACGACCAGGATGATAAACAATACATTCATATCTTTAACTTTTTAATTATCTGTGATATCGCCCAATTTTTCAATTTGGGCTGCAAAGTAAGTATTTTTTTCCGGATAACGCAAGATAAGTTTCGAATAAATATACCTTGCCTGCTCAAAATAGCCCTGCTCAGAATAGATACGGGCTATCGGCTCGGTGCAGAAATCATCCAGAATCTCCAGATCCGCCGCCGCATCCTCCTTCCCTGCGCCAGTTCTGGCCGCGAAGCTCGAGAAGAGCCTGTCGTCCTCGCGTCTCACCCGGTCATAGTCGTTCTGCGAGAAGAAATCTCCCCCCGCCGCGCGGACCTTGCGCTGAGGGGCGCTGTAGGACTGCAGCAGCGTGGAGACCTCATCGTCTCCCCAGCGCTTTTCCCCGCCCGAGCGGGCAATCTCAGCGACTTTGCGGCGCGATGCTATATGGAGCGCGGCCCGGGCGAAATCCTCCTCGCCCCAGCGTCCCGCCATCCTGATGCAGAGCTGCATCTGCGCCGCGCCGAACCAGGGATAGAGATTCACCACCTCCACCAGCTCGTCCGCAGTCATTTTCGATATGTCAGGTGTCTCTACCATTGTGCTACAGTAGCATTGAAGATATCGTCTATGAGTTTCGTTATGATCTCCTCGCACAGGGAAGATTCCACCGCATCGAGCGAGAGCGTGGAGTCATAGTCCTCATAGGCCGAGAAACTCTTGTTCTCGAAATTGTCCTCCGGATGCTTGCGGTTCTCGAATGTCACCTTCACCGTAATCGTAAGACGGTTCTGCGCAGCGACTTCGTCCGCTGTTACGGCCGTAGCCTTCACCTCGTAGCCCGTAACTTCGCCGCTGATCTCCAGATCCCCGTCCAGATCCACCTGCTCCAGCGTCGTCATCTTGCGGAACTGCGTCCGCAGCGCCTCCGTCAGATCGTTGCTCAGCGAAGGGTTCACCCGCAAAGCCTTGTACTCGAAAAAGTCGATCGTTATACTCTTCACGTCGGCCTGGATCGAAGTGCCGGCGAAGGAGTATATTCCGCAGGCGCTCACGACGAGGGCCGCCGCCGCGGCCAATACGAATGCGATAGCGCTTCCTTTCATTTCCTGCTGCTGCTTTTCGAAAGCTTTCTGTAGAGGGTCCTCTCGGAGATTCCGAGCTCCTCCGCAGCCAGCTTACGGTTTCCGTTATGTTTTTCCAGAGCCTTGAGTATCAGCTCCTCGCTTATCTTGTGAAGTGACAGGCTGTCCGGCACGGGAATCTGCTGCGGCTTTCCCGCATCCGCGAACTCCGGCCTCCCGGGTACGGGGTCTGTCCGGGACTCTCCGCAGGAGTCCTGCCATTCGGCCTCAAGCACCTCCTCGGCGTCATCCGGGGCCGGCTGCGGCGCCGGGAGGCTCCGCTGCGCTGAACCCTGTCCATAGACTATGGCCTTAAGCGCGTCCACATCTCTTTTCAGGTCCAGAATGGCCTTATATACCATCTTCTTCTCGTCCTCATCGAAAGCGGCCTGACGGTCCACAGTGGCGGGGAGGGTGGTCTCCGCTTCTTTAGGCAGGTATCTGGAGAGGGTCTGCGCGTCTATCTCGCAGCGCTCGGCGTGCGGTGAAAGCTTCGCGGACTCCATAGCGGATACGGTCTCGGTGACATTCTTCAGCTGGCGGACATTGCCCGGCCAGCGGTAATTCCGCAGCAGGGTGATGGCCTCGTGCGTGAGGGAAATCCTGCAGACGCGGTTCCTCTCCGAAAAATCCGCAGAGAATTTCCGGAACAGCAGATAGATGTCGTCCTTGCGCTCCCGCAGGGCAGGCATTGTGATCTGCATCGCGTTTATGCGGTAGTACAGGTCTTCGCGGAATTTCCCGCGTGCGACGGCGTTGAGCAGGTTTACATTGGTCGCGGCTATGACCCGGACGTCAGTCTTCTCGACCTTCGAGGACCCTACTTTTATGAACTCGCCGTTCTGCAGCACGCGCAGCAGCATAGACTGGGTCTCTTTCGGCAGCTCGCCGATTTCATCGAGGAAGATGGTGCCGCCGTCCGCCTCCTCGAAATACCCCTTGCGCTCTCCGACGGCCCCCGTGAACGCGCCTTTCTCGTGTCCGAAAAGCTCGGCGTTGATCGTGCCCTCGGGAATCGCTCCGCAGTTCACTGCCAGGAACTTGCCGTTGCGCCTGGCGCTGTTCTGGTGTATAATGCGCGGGATGTTCTCCTTTCCCACGCCGCTTTCGCCCAGAATCAGAACGGTCAGATCCGTGGGCGCGATGGCCACGGCCATCTCTATGGCCCTGTTCAGTTCGGGGTCGTTTCCTACTATGTCGTAGCGGTTTTTTATCCGCTGAAGTTCCTGGCTGTCCATAATGAATTTACCTTCAGGGTGCACAAAGTTACGAATTAGCTTCAAATAATCAGCCCCGGGATAGGTAAAAATGAGAAATATGCTTAACTTTGCGTGTTATTGTGCGAATTGGACAATATTGATAACTACTTTAATATAAAAGGTATGAAAAAATCTTTTAAACTTTTGGCTGCCGCCGTTATCGGCCTCGCAGTCGTATCCTGCTCTTCAGCTGAGAAGATGGCAGAGCTGGCGGAGAATGTGAAAGTCACCTGCAACCCTGAGGTTCTCGAGGTCGTGGCGGGCAACATCGACGCTACCCTTACAGTTACCTACCCTGACGGGTACTTCAACCCTAAGGCTATCCTCGAAGTGACTCCGGTCATCGTTTATGAAGGCGGAGAGGCCGCTATGGCTCCTTTCAAGTACCAGGGCGAGAAAGTTAAGGACAACTTCAAAGTCGTATCCCGCAGTGGCGGCACCGTAACCGAGAAAGTTCATTTCACTTATGTTCCGGGAATGGAGAAGGCTCACCTCGAGCTCAGAGGAGTCGCTTCCATAAAGAGCAAGAGCGTAAATCTTCCTGTGAAGAAGGTCGCAGACGGATGCAACACCACCTATATGCTTGTGAAGAGGACAGGCTTCGTTTCCTATAAGGCTGACAGCTATCAGGAGGTTATCCCTCAGACAGCGGAGGGCCAGATTCTCTACACCATCAACTCTTCCGACGTCCGCGGCAGCCAGATCAAGGGCGCATCCGTAAAGGATTTCCAGAAAGCTCTCGATGAGATCAAGGCTAACGAGCGCAAGACCCTCAAGGGTACAGAGGTAGTGGCTTACGCTTCTCCGGACGGTCCTGAGGCTTCAAACAACAAGCTCTCCGACCGTCGTGCCGCTTCAGCCCAGAAGGCTTGGGGCAAGGTCGTGAAGGGCCACGAGGCTACCGACCCTGAGGTCAAGAGCGTAGGTGAGGACTGGGAAGGCTTCAAGTCCCTCGTAAGCGAGTCGAACATCGCTGACAAGGATCTCATCCTCCGCGTTCTCTCCATGTACAGCGACCCTGCTGTCCGCGAGAGCGAGATCAAGAATATGTCCGAGGTTTACAAGGAGCTCAAGGGCGGCATTCTTCCTGAACTCCGCCGTGCCCGCTTCATCGCTAACGTAGAGTATCAGAACTACACCAAGGAAGAGCTTATGAAGCTCATTGAGGAGAACATCGACGTTCTCGACGAGGAGGCTCTCCTGCGTGCGGCATCCCTCGTGAGCACCGACAAGAAGGTGGACATCTACAAGAAGGCTGTCAGCAAGTATGACAGCGAGCGTGCCAAGTTCAACCTCGCAGTAGCATACTTCAACCTCGGCAAGGACGCCGATGCAGCTTCTGCAGCAGCCAAGTGTGCCAAGGATGCCGACGTCGAGAACCTTCTCGGAGTGCTCGCTCTCCGCAAGGATGACCTCAAGGCCGCCGAGAAGCACTTCGCCGCATCCGGCAACGAGGATTCCATAAAGAATATGGGTGTCATAGACATTCTCAACGGCAACTACGCCAAGGCTGCTTCCGAGCTCGCAAATGTCAGCGGCTGCTGCCACAACACCGTGCTCGCTTACATCCTGAACGGCCAGATCGACAAGGCTGCCGCTTCCGCCAAGTGCGGTGACGCTCCGGTACAGTACCTGCGCGCCATCATCGCGGCCCGTCAGGGCAAGACAGCCGATGTCAGGACTTATCTCGCAAAGACGAACGATAAGTTCAAAGCCCGCGCTGCCAAGGATGTGGAATTCGCCGGCATCGACCTGTAGAGTGACGCTCGTCAGAGCTTGATAATCAGAGGGAAACCCATAAATCCGGGTTTCCCTCTATTGTATATTATAAAAAAACTGCTTATATTTGCAGCCCCAAAATTATGGGGTAAAAACATAAATTACAGTTTAACAATTATTTATGCCAACAATTCAACAGTTAGTTCGCAAAGGACGCGAGGTTATCGAGGTCAAATCGAAATCTCGTGCGTTGGATGCTTGTCCTCAGAAGAGGGGCGTATGTCTGCGTGTGTATACCACCACGCCTAAAAAGCCTAATTCCGCTATGCGTAAGGTGGCCCGTGTACGTCTCTCGAATGCCAAAGAGGTCAACGCATACATCCCTGGCGAGGGCCACAACCTCCAGGAGCACTCCATCGTGCTCGTTCGCGGCGGTCGTGTAAAGGACCTTCCAGGTGTACGTTACCACATCCTTAGAGGAGCTTTGGATACAGCCGGCGTAGAAGGCAGGACCCAGTCCCGTTCCCTCTATGGCGCCAAGAGGCCAAAGAAATCTAAGAAGTAATTTTCATTATTTTTTCACTCACTTTAATTTTTTTTCAAATGAGAAAAGCGAAGCCTAAGAAGAGGATTCTACTTCCTGATCCGAAGTTTCACGACATCGAGGTAACCCGTTTCGTGAATAACCTTATGCTGCAGGGGAAGAAGAGTATCGCGTATTCTATTTTTTACGATGCCATCGATTTGGT
>CAVDFQ010000025.1:0-34881 GCA_963608065.1 bacterium | reverse complement strand
TTATTCTACGGCGTTCGCACCGTGGCGTAACTTTTATAAAATTAACGAACTATTGATATTATATGATTGCAAGAATATCCGACTGCTTCACGATAAGATACTTCTTCTCGCCGACTGTCACCTCCGTGCCCGCGTACTTGCCGTAGAGCACCTCGTCGCCGACCTTTACTTCCATAGCCTCGTCCTTCTTTCCGGGACCGGCGGCCACAACCGTACCCTGCTGAGGTTTCTCTTTCGCCGTATCAGGAATATAAATGCCTGAAGCTGTTCTGGTCTCGGCCTCCTTAGGCTCGATGACCACTCTGTCTGCCAATGGTTTGATCATAATGATATTATTAATTTATTGTTATCCGTCAACCTCTGCGCCGGTCGCCCGGAGCCGAGGCGCAGAGAGAAAATCAAAGCCCGTGCCAAGCGGGTGAGCACTGACATTTTGTCACGCGGCAGACAAAAAAGGGGTCGGCCTTCCGGCCAACCCCAATCTCAACACAAGTATGTGTCGCGCACATCAATACCTGTTCAGCGGATAGCCTGCAGTCATCTGATGGACTTTCTTTGCGACCTCCTCGAGGACGGCGTTATGCTCGGAGAGGGAAGCCTGCTGCTCGGCAGTAGGGACATCGGCCTTCTTCAGGGAGAGGGCCTCGATATGCGCCGCACAGGAAGTCAGGACAGTATCGATAAGCTCCACGATGTCCGCCATATCCTTCTCCACGAAGCCTCTGGAAGTGACCGCAGGAGTACCGATGCGGAAACCCGATGTCTGGAAAGGAGTACGGGAATCGTAAGGAACCATATTCTTGTTCAGGGTAATGTCAGCGCGCACGAGCTGAGTTTCGGCCACGCGGCCGCTCACCTCAGGGAATTTCGAGCGGAGGTCGATGAGCATCAGATGGTTGTCGGTACCGCCGGAGACTACGTTATAGCCCTTGTCGAGGAAGCACTTGCACATAGCCTGGGCATTTGCGAGAACCTGCTTCTGATATTCCACATATTCCGGCTGCATAGCCTCGAAGAACGAAACCGCCTTCGCGGCGATGACGTGCTCGAGAGGTCCGCCCTGGATGCCCGGGAACACGCTGCTGTCGAGAATCTGGCTCATCTTCTTGACCACGCCCTTAGGGGTGGTGAGACCCCAAGGATTGTCGAAGTCCTTGCCCATCAGGATGATGCCGCCGCGCGGTCCGCGCAGGGTCTTGTGGGTGGTGGAGGTTACGATATGGGCGTACTTCACAGGATTCTTCAGAAGACCGGCGGCGATGAGACCTGCCGTGTGTGCCATATCCACCCAGAAGATGGCTCCGACCTTGTCGGCGATGGCGCGCATCCTCTCATAGTCCCACTCGCGGGAGTAGGCGGACGCTCCGCCGATGATGAGCTTCGGCCTGCACTCGAGAGCCGTCCTCTCCATAGCATCGTAGTCGATGCGGCCGGTGTCAGGATTCAGCCCGTAAGAGACAGCGTGATAGAGGATGCCGGAGGCGTTCACAGGAGAACCGTGGGTAAGATGACCGCCCTGGGACAGGTCCAGACCCATAAAAGTGTCGCCCGGCTTGAGGCAGGCCATAGTGACCGCCATATTAGCCTGGGCTCCGGAGTGAGGCTGTACGTTAGCCCATTCGGCTCCGTAGATCCGGCAGATACGGTCGATGGCCAGCTGCTCTATCTGGTCCACGACCTCGCAGCCGCCGTAATATCTTTTGCCGGGATATCCTTCAGCGTACTTGTTCGTGCAGATGGAACCCATAGCCTCCATCACATAATTGCTGACATAGTTTTCAGATGCAATCAGCTCCAGTCCGGAGGACTGTCTTTCCTTCTCCTTCTTTATGAGGTCGAAGATTTGAAGATCCTGTTTCATAAAATGGTCATATAGTTTTAATGGGACAAATATACTATTAATAATCGTTTTTTCTACCTTTGTGCAGGTAAAAAATCATAATCGTTTTTGCAGTTATCGCTTATCATTGTTAACAAATGTCCGACCGCAAGTTACTCAATATAGAATTGGGGCGCGTAAGCGCCTCCGAATACTCCGGCAGGAACGCCTCGGGGATCGCAGTGGTGCTCGACAATATCCGCAGCGCACATAACGTAGGCTCGGCTTTCCGCACCGCCGACGCTTTCCACGCGGACAGGATCTGCCTCTGCGGCATCTGCGCCCTGCCCCCGTCCGCCGAGATACACAAATCGGCCCTGGGCGCTGAAGACAGCGTCCCGTGGGAGCATTTCGCCGATGCATTGGACGCCGTGAGGCGTCTGAGGGGAGAGGGGTATGAGATAATAAGCGTCGAGCAAACTGTGAGAGCGCGGCAGCTTCAGGAGTTTACGCCCGAGCCGGGGAAGCGGTACGCGCTGGTTTTCGGCAACGAGGTGGACGGGGTGCAGCAGAGCGTGGTGGACGCTTCGGACTTCGCGATCGAGGTTCCGCAGTGGGGCTGCAAGCATTCGCTCAATGTTTCGGTCTGCGTCGGGGTGGTGCTCTGGCATTTCCGCTCGCGGCTTCCTGAAGGGGTGAAGTGACGGAAGGGGACGAGGCGGCGACGGAGAGGGGAAGAGAGGAGGGGTGCAGCGCACAAAGTAGAGAAAAAGTGTACCGAAAGGAACATTTTTGCTACATTTGCGAAATAAAACCGAAGCCTATGGATGTCAAGATCACCACCGTAGCCGGGAAGAAGGATCTGAAAAAGTTCGTGAGATTCCCTATGGAGCTCTACAAGGACTGCGAGAATTGGGTCCCGGCACTGGAGGGAGACGAGTACGACACCTTCGACCCGAAATCGAACGGAGCATACGAGTATTCAGAATCAGAGCTGTATCTGGCCTGGAAGGACGGGAAGATAGCCGGCCGCGTCGCAGCCATCATAAACCACAGAGCGAACGAGAAATGGAATGAAAAGACAGTCCGTTTCGGATGGCTTGACTTCATCGAGGACGAGCAGGTGCTGAAAGCTCTGCTCGATGCCGTGGCCGCCTGGGGCAAGGCGCGGGGATGCGAAAAGATAAAAGGCCCGTGGGGATTTACCGATATGGACAAGGAAGGGCTGCTCGTGGAAGGTTACGAGAATTTCTGCCCGTTCACCTGCCTGTATAACTACCCTTATTATGACACCCTGCTCACGAAGCTCGGCTTCGTGAAGGACGTGGACTGGACTCAGAGGCTCGTGGAGATCAAGCCCGAGCTGCCTGCTGTCTTCCGCAACACCGGACAGATAGAGGAGCGTTTCGGGATACACCTGTACAAGCCGACAAGCACGAAAGAGCTCGCTGACCGCTACGGGATGGATATTTTCCATATGTATAACGAGACCTTCGACCCGCTGTTCGAGTTCGCCCCGCTGACGGACAGGCAGATAAAGCGCTATCTGAAGACCTACGTCCCCATACTCAGCCCCGACTTCGTGGCGGTCTGTCTCGATGATAAGGACAAGCCCGTCGGCTTCGCGTTCGGCGTGCCGTCCATCTCAAGGGCGGTGAAAAAATCCGGCGGCAGACTCTTCCCTCTGGGACTGTTCCGCATCCTGAGAGCACTCAGAAAGAACGACACCCTCGAGGCCCTGATGATCGGCGTGAAGCCGGAGTTCCAGGGACTGGGTGCCGCCCTCCTTATGCTGAAGCACCTTCACGAAGGCTGCTTGAGAGCCGGAATCAAGAGGCTCATCCTCAACCCGCAGCTCGAACACAACCTGAAGGCCCAGATGCTTTTCAGCCAGTTCGACCCGAAGCCGTTTATGCGCCGGCGCTGCTACACAAAGGAGATTGACCGGAGCTGCTAGCCCGGTAGTGCGGAGCGTACAGCGACTCTATCTCCACAACTCCCTGACTGAAACGTCCTTCCTGCGTCACGAAGAACTCCTCCGTGATGACCGTCTTCTCCTCCGGGAAGGAGTCGAACCAGTACTGCGTCCTGTCTTTCAGCACGCTGCGATAGCAGAGAGGCGTAAAGACGAAGTGATTCTCCAGACGCAGCGGGGAGAGGCCCCAGCCGTAATGGCCTGAAAGCTGGTCGGAAGGGCGCAGTGAAGCCGGGCGCGGGGCGCTGAGCCTGACGAAGCTGCGGTTCTCCCCGTTCCATACTCTGTACTCCGCGACCACCCTGTCGCCCACTTTCAGCACATCTCCTTCCGAGAGCGGAAAAAGAGTCTTCTTCCCGTCACAGACGCGCTCCACGCTGTATGCGCGCTCGATGGAGAAGCCGTTGCCCGAGGCGCTTATGTCGGAGAAAAGCTTCAGAGCGGAAGCGCTCAGGGAGACTATCTTAGTATCAAGCACCTGCTGCGAGCCGTCCAGGATGGAGGAGAGAGCATCTACGTAGCCCGGGTCCGCATCCCACTGCTGAGTCTCCTTCTGGACCATAAGCCAGAGGCGCAGGGAGTCAGCGAGAGAGTCCTGCCCGCAGTCGCGCAGCAGGTCGCAGATGAGCGAGTGCGCATAAGCCTCGCTCTCGAGCAGTCCCCTCCAAGGCATAACCGCGTTAGGGAAGTAAACCCCGCCGCTGCTATGCTCCACCGCGTACTGCCGGAGCGAAGCGAGGTCCGCGTCCATAGACTTCCGCAGGCGGCTTCGCACCGCGATACCGGCACCGAGCGACTTGGCGAGAGAGAGGGCGTCATCGTTTTCGAGGAGCCTGTGTATGATATAGGTACGGCGGGCCTTATCGAAGATGCGCCCTTCCAGACCTCTGGAGTGCGAAGGCAAGAGGTACTCGCGGACTGCCTTGCGGAACTCCCGCGAAGGCTTCACCCTGAGAGGCACGGAGGCATAGAGCGAACGCACGTAGAGATACTGCTCCGGCGAGAGAGCTCCGCACCAGAGAGGTCTTCGGGAGAGGGAGTGATAGTCGGAATCCAGATAGGCGATGCTGCCCGCGAGAGTCTTGCGGAGCCTTTCCGGCAGCTGCACGCCTTTTCTTTCCAGAGCCGCGAAGCGTCCTGCCGCCACCGCAGTCATCACAGGAGAAGAGCGCATCCCGGCGAACCAGGCGTAGCCGCCGTCGGAATTGTTGCAGTCCAGAATCCTGTCCACAAGAGACTCGGTCACGGACGCATCGGAAGGGGCGCCGAGCTTCTCCGCGAGCGCGGAGCAATAGTAGGCATCCACAAGGGTGAGCAGGTCATTCGAGCCGGTCTGTATCCTCTCAGGCAGAGCCTCGCGGACGAGATCGAGCACGGAAGTCACTTTAAGGTCAGCCTCACGGCCGTCGAAATTCACGAACTGCGAGCGCAGGGTATCTATGAGCGCCTGCTCGTCTTCTGCGGAGCGGAGCACCGCGCTATGCGACTCGGTAAGTGTCTGCGCGGGCTTAAGGACAGGCACGCAGACGAAGAGGGCATCGCTGACCCCGCTGCCGGAGGAGGCGGTGAAAGTCAGCTTGAGGCCGAGCTGCTCTATCTGTGGGACAGTCACGGGCAGAGAAAGCTGCCTGGTCTCGAGCGGAGAGATGCTCACGCGGACGGAAGTCGAAGCGAAGGCTTTCAGAGTCCGATAGTCGCTGCCCGGGAAGGCTTCCAGACGCAGGGTCCCCTCGACGGGAGCCTCCGACAAGGAAGAGAGAGTCGCCCTGAGCGTATAGGCGTCTCCGCTGTAGAGGAACTGAGGCTCGGCCACTGAGACTTTTACCGGAAGCGATACTGTCATCTCGCGGCGCAGGGCGCTGCTGCGCATCTTCCGGTCGTGCGCATAAAGACTGACATAGAAAGTGGACAGGTTGTCGGAGGTGCGGAAATCCAGCCTGACCTCGCCTCTGCTGTCGGAGCGCAGCAGAGGGGAGAAAGCGAGGGTCTGCGCGAAATCCGACCTCACCGCCACATCGGAAACGGAAGAGTTCGCGGCGGCCGGGGCGAAACTCTCATCCGAAGCTTCAGCTTCATCGTCAAGCGCGTACATCACGGACTCCTCCTCAAGTGCAGACGTGCTCCGGGCCAGCAGGGCAGACTTCACCCTCGGACGGATCCCGTAGCCGATCACGGCATCGCGCCCGTCGCCGGAATTCACGCCGTTCCTGCTGCTGATGCGCATAGAAGGAGCCGCCGGGGCGGAAAGACGCACAGGATACCACTCGTTGCCCCTTATGGCCTCGGTACTCTTGTCGAAGATGCTCAGCGCACACTCCACATCCGGGTCCGTACGCACCGTGAAAGTATATGGCCGTCCCGGAAGCGTTCTGTCCAGGAAGCGGGTGAAGGAAAGCGGAAGGGCGTCCGGAAGAGACTCGCTGCGGCGGAACTCGTGCTGATAGGAGTAGCGGCGGCCGCCACGGAAATAGAACACGTACATCGTCACAGCATCACCCCAGTCCGGCGCGAAGTCGTAATGCAGAGTCATCAGCGAGCCCGGGCGTGCCTGGACGCCGTCCAGATGCACAAGCGAGGAGACAAGCGAGCGGGAGCCGTAGCCGCAGATCTCCACCACGGCCCAGACAGGGCCTCGGGCTGCGCCCAATTGCAGGCCCACGCCCTCCGGAAGCACCCGGAAGACATTCTCCACAGGAGCGTCCAGTACCGTGTCGCTTTCCTTGAGCCTGAGAAAGCGCTTCTCGCAGACGGAAGACTTGACAAAACCGGAGGCGTCTCTGGCCGAAGCCTCGGCCTTTATCCTATAATCTCCTGAAGGGTAGGAAGTCAGGTCAGCATATACGGGCTTTCCGTTTTCCGCCGTGCCGCGATGGATTTCCTTATCCTTGAAGAAAACCGAGTAAGTGATGAGAAGGCCTTCGCGGCGGAGTTTCTCCCCTACGCTGATGAGCATTCCGAGGCGGTCTGAGCTGATGATGTCCAGTCCTCCGTCACAGGAGCCCTCCTGCGTATCCATTATCTCGATGTCGAGAGGAATCTCGGAGTTCACGCTCAGCCATCTGTTCCACTCGAGAGTCTCACCGGTGCCGTCCGTGATTTTTATGTTCAGAGTGTAGCTTGCATACCTGTCGAGGGGGTCTGTGGCGATTCTGACCGCGAAACTCCCGTCAGGGGACAGAGTCAGTCTTTTCTCCTGCGTGACCTCGCCGAAGCGGCGGAGCGTGTACACGGCATCCGCGGAGCCTAGGCTATGGAGGGAATAGCTGCGCACGGTGCCTTTCACTTCCACTTCGTCACCCGGGAGATAGAGCCTGTCATCCCGCTCGAAAATGAGCTCGAAGGACGGCAGGACGAAGTCGTCCACGGTGAAATAGGCATTGCCCACCGTGTGCTTCTTGTCGTCATCTATGCAGAGGGAGTACTGGCCGTTGCGCTCCGCGCGCTCGAGCTTGAAGGACGAGGCGAGGGAGCCGAACCCGTTCGTGGTGAGTTCCTGCTCGGCTATGGTCTTCGCACGGCTGTCTTTCAGCACGGCCTTGAACTTGCGCCCTTCCGGGAGGGTGCGGAAACCGGCCTGAGGACTTCCGCTATAGAGAATGGCCTTGAAATGGAGGGTGTCTCCCGGGCGGTACGCCCCCCGGTCGGTGAGTATCTGCGCGTTCAGGCTCTCGATGGAGGAAAAGTCGTCACTGCCCGGCGAAGTGCTTACGGTAAGAGGGCGGCTGAGTCGCTTCACTCCCCCTTCGTCCTGCGAAAACATCAGGGTGCAGCTGTGACGGGCCGTGTCGAGCCGGGACGAAAGCTCCTCGGGGAGATAGGTGAATCCATTCAGGGCCAGGCCCCTGACGGATCCGATTTCGCGTCCTTTCCAGTCTAAAAGGCGCAGGTCTGTGCGCTGCAGCGGCTCTCCGCTGAGATAGTCAGCCACAAAGACGGCGTAGCCCTTCGAGTCGCATTTCTGTGCCGCTGACAGGGTGTATCTTTCGTAGCTGAACTCGCAGCGGGTCTTGCCCGAACAGATGAGGGCCTCATAGCTCCCGTCATCCAGGGCATCGAGACGGCAAGTCACCGTGTCCCGCAGATAATAGCTGTCCCGGGTATTCTCCAGTTCCTTTTTCAGGACGGTCTTTCCGTCCAGCTTGAGCTCGAAGGTGACTTTCCGGACATTACGCAGGGAGAGGGTCAGAAAAGAGTCTTTTATCTCGGCCGCTATGTCCCGGCAGTCGAGCGTTTCAGCGAGCCGCACGGCCGAGGTGCAGCAGGCGGCGATGCGGGCCTCGGCCCCGCTGAAAGACTTGCGCTGCGCCTCGAAAGCTTTCACATCCTCGCGCAGAGACTTGTAGTCCCCGCTTACTGCACGGGAGGAGTCCTCAAGAGTTCTGAATCTCTGCCACAGGAGCTCTTCCCGGGCGAGCAGCGCGGCCGCGCTGCCGCTGTAGCGGGCGGCGAAGGCTTCGAGAGCCTTTCCGCTGTCGTATTTCCCGGCGGCGGACAGATATCCGAGAAAGGCTTCGAGCGGGTAGCTGCCGGACACGCGGGGCTCCAGGGCCTTGCGTGCCTCATCCTTTTCGGTCCAGCTGCAGATGGAGAGGTCCCAGAGAGCATAGTCATAGTCGCACTTCAGCAGCTCGGGAAGGAGTCCCCCGAATTTCGAGTCGTCCGTAAAACTCCCGTAAAAGTCTCTGTGGCAGTCCTTCTGCATCTCGGTGGCGTGCTCCCTGAGATAGTCGAGGACCGGGAGCGCGCGATCCTTCCTATAGGTATAGACGGCTATCGGAAAGAGGCAGGACTCCACTTCTTCTTTCCAGTCGGACTCGGCCTGCTCGCGGTCCTTCCAGTTCACCGAGCCGCGCACGTGCACATATTCCTCTCCGGCGCGGTACCAGTCATAGACGGCATCTCTGTGCGCCGCGCTTTTCTTTATCTTCTGAAGAATCTCAAGCTGTTTCTGAGGGAGGTCCGCACTCTCCGCCTCCCTGTACTCTTTCCATAGTTTCACAAGGGTCCGGTCTCCGGCATCTGCGGATCTTCCGTCCATAATCATATCACCCATACAAGTCAGTCCCATAAGCATTAGACAAGCGGCAAGAAATATCGCTCTTTTTTTCATAATTCTTTCTATAGAAGTTATTTAGTCAATCTTAATTCCTCACAGTAGTTCCTCTCTCTTTTCTTGAAGAGTCCGGCGGCCTCGGCTACTACAAAAGTACTGCCACCTATGTAGATCAGCGGCCGGCGGCCTTGCGAGCGCAGAGCCCGGGCACGGCAGAGAGCTGCACGCACGCCTTCCTCCACGCTGCCCGCAGCAGTGACGGCCGAGTCGGAGAGGGGTGCGGAGCTGCCGGTCCCCCCGGAGAGGGGTGCGACGGGTCCGGTCTGCGTCGGAGCAGTCCCCCCGGAGAGGGGTGCGGAGCGGAATTCCAGCACCCGGCGATAAAGCTCCTCCACTTTCATAGAGCGGGCCGAGCGGGGCTCGACCAGTACATATTCCGCCTCCCGGGGCATCAGCGGCAGGATGGCGTCGAGGTCCTTATCCGCCATCACCCCGTAAACTATGATGAGAGCGTCGCACTCCCCCGCCGCGAGCATCCTGCCGAGCGTCGCGAAATTCACTTTCAGCGCCGGCGGATTATGAGCTATGTCGCAGAGGACCGGAGGGTCGGACGAGAGAGACTCCCATCTCCCGTGGAAGTCCGTTATGGCCGCCGTCCTCTCCATGGCGGAACGCATAGCGTTCCAATCCCGCTGCTGCGCCTGAGGGAGCAGCAGCTGCAGAGCGGCGCAGGCCGTGCGCAGATTCTCCTTCTGGCAGTCCCCCCGCAGATCCATCGCTGCGAGAGTCTCCGCCCGCCAGGCCTCTCCCCTACTGTCCATCTCATCCGCGAAATACAGCGGAGCAGCGATGCGCGAGGCTGCCGCCTCGAACACGGGGGCGGTCTCCTCATCGCGCACGGAGACAAGGGCGGGCACTCCGGGCTTGAAGATTCCGGCCTTCTCGGCCGCAATCTTCGCTCTGGTATCCCCCAGCAGCTCGCAATGGTCCAGACCTATGCCGGTCACGACAGAGATGAGCGGGGTGATGATATTCGTGCTGTCCAGCCGGCCGCCGAGTCCCGTTTCGATGACGGCGCAATCCACTCCGCGGTCAGCGAACCATCTGAAGGCCATCCCGGTGGTGATTTCGAAAAAGGAGAGGTCCAGACGGAGGAAATCGCTCTCGAAGTCTTCCAGGAACGACATCACCTCCTCTTCGGAGATAAGCTCCGGGCGCTGGGGGGCCTGCGGCTGCGGCGGCGGGAGTGTCAGCTCCGGGCGCTGCGGGGAAATGAGCTCCGGGCGCCGGGGATAGATGATGCGCATACGCTCGCGGAAATCGAGTATGTGCGGAGAGGTGTAGAGCCCCACTCGCAGCCCGAGCGAAGAGAGTGAGGCTGCGAGGATACTCGCCACGGACCCCTTCCCGTTAGTCCCCGCGACGTGGATGGTCCGCAGCCGCTCTTCGGGGCGGCCGAGAAGCTCGGAGAAGGCCTGCATATGCTCCAGGCCGGGCTTATAGGAATCCTTCGCGAATCCGCATTTCTGCACCGAGGGAAAGCGGCGGAAAATCCGGTCAAGTTTCTGAAGGTATAGTGTTCTGTCCATTTTTGCTTCCGTTCTTGCAACAGAATCCAAAAATAACTATTTTTACGACAACATTGGAGAAATCATTCGATAATGGCTTCAGTTTTATACTCACACTATGTCATAGACGGCGAGGAGCAGGAACTCACCCCCGCGCGCATTCTGGACAGCTGCCTCGTGGACAAAGCCCCGGAGCGCCCTGAGGCGGAAGCGGAGGGGCCGGTGGTGACGGACGAGTCGGTGGACCGTTTCCTCCGTCCGTGCGTGACCCGGGTGGAGCGGATAGAGGACTATCTGGCTATGGTATTGGCCGTGCGCGCACCGCGCAAGGCCGCAGAACTCCCCTTCGTGGATTTCTACACGCGGCAGAAGATTGCGCTGCGCCTCATCGAGGCCATCTGGCGCAAGGGACACTTCAAGCTCGGCAACCTCGCTCTGACGCTCGACTGGAGATGGGACAGCTCCGCCCGTGGCAGCAAAGCCGCGTTCTACGCCTCTGTCAGCGCGGCGGGAGACTACATAGATGCGCTCGGCATCCGTCTCAAGTCCTATTCCTACTCCGAGACCCCGAACAAGTCCACGCTTTCCGTAAAGGCGAGCGTGCTGCGCGAAGACGCTCCGGAAGAGGAGATCGACGAGGAGAACGCAGAAGCGAGGATTGGCACGCGCAGAGCGCGGCCTGCCAGATTCCTGAACGAGGAGAGCGCGTGGATAGTCTATGTGCCTTTCGATGACGGGAAATTCCGGCTCGGCGGCTCGCGGCTCGCTGCAGCTCTGGACTCCGGCGGAGATGGCACGCCGCAGCTGCTGGACGCGGACTATTTCATCGACTGCTACGAAGTAGTACGCGAGATGGTCGAGGACGGGGTGGCTCTGGCCGGAGCGACGGTCGGAGAGGGCGGTCTGATGGCTGCGCTGCACGGTATGGCCGACGGAGGCACCGGGGTGGAAGTGGAGCTGGGAGGGCTGATGCGCGCCACCGGCGAGAAGGACATAGTGAAGCTGCTCTTCGCGGAAGTGCCGGGAGTCGTTATGCAGATCGCGGACTCAGACTACGACTACGTGGACGCGGAATTCCTGCTGCAGGACGTGGCTTTCTTCCCGCTGGGACACATTATGCCGGGCCGGAGCGGAGTCAAGGTGAAGGTCACGGACCTCTCGCCGGTGAGCAGCATACTGGAGTCGATACTCAGGAGCCAGAGCAGCTCGGAAGGAGAAGATTAATTTAAACATATGCCACAATACGCTAATTCCACTCATTCCGGCACAGGGAAACCCAAGTTCTTCGTGCTGGACACGAACATCATCCTGCACGACTACAAGGCCATCCGCAAGTTCCAGAACAACAATCTCGTCATCCCGATGGCGGTACTGGAGGAGCTGGACAAGTTCAAGAAAGGGAACGACGCTCTCGCGTACAATGCGCGCGGGTTCGTGCGCGACATCGACAGGATTTCGGACGGCAAGATGTTCGGGCGCGACGGCATCCCTATAGGCAAGGGCCTGGGGCTCATAAAGATAGAGCCTAACCATCCCTTCCCGCAGGAGCTGCGCGACCTCTTCATCGACGACATCCAGGACCACCGCATACTCGCTACGGCGATGTGGGTCCGCGACTCTCACCCGGACAGCTTCACCGCCCTCGTCACCAAGGACATAAACCTGCGGATGAAGGCAAAGGCCGCCGGGATGGAGGTGCAGGACTACCTGACCGACAAGCTCGGAGAGGAGAAGATCGAGAACACGCAGAAGGAAGTGGCCGAGCTCGCGCTGCCGGCGGCGACGCTCCAGAAGCTCGCATACGGAAGCGGAGAGGGACTCGACTGGCGGGCGGTCTCGTCGGCTGAGCCTAAACCGAACCGGCTCTACAACTTCTCCTGGCAGGAGGACAAAGATGCGGAGAAGATCCAGGGGCGCTATGACGCGGAAAGAAAGAAGATAGTGCTGATCCGCTCCCGCAGCGCTTACGGCATCCGGCCGCGCAACGTCGAGCAGAAGATAGCTCTCGACGCCTGCCTGAATCCGGACATCCCTCTGGTCTCGCTTACGGGCGGAGCCGGTACGGGGAAGACGCTCATCGCCCTGGCGGCAGCTCTCGAACAGGAAAAGGATTACGACCAGATCATCCTGTCCAGACCGACGGTGATACTCGGAAACCAGGACATAGGCTTCCTGCCGGGCGACCAGAAGAGCAAGATGAGCCCTTACATACAGCCTCTTATGGACAATCTGAACGTAATCAGGCAGCAGTTCAGCCCGTCGAGCCGCCAGGCTCTGAAGATCGAGGCTATGCTCAAGGAGGAAAAGCTTCTCATCAGCCCTCTGGCCTACATCAGGGGGCGGAGTCTCGGGAAGGTGTTCTTCATAGTGGATGAGGCTCAGAACCTTACGCCTCACGAGGTGAAGACCATCATAACGAGGGCCGGCGAGGGCACCAAGATGGTGTTCACGGGGGATATCTTCCAGATCGACCAGCCTTATCTGGACCAGTGGTCGAACGGTCTGTCGCATCTGGGGGAGAAGATGGACGGGCAGAAAGTGTTCGAGCACATCTTCCTGCGCAAGGGCGAAAGAAGCGAGCTGTCCGAGCTTGCGGCAAGGCTTTTGTAGCCCGATGTCCCGCCCTCGCCAAGCGGCAGGGAGGCCCCACGGGGAAAGAGAGTTACTTGATTGCAGATACGGGAAATAATCAGTAAATTCGCGGCCAATATTACAGTAATCTATAAAGGAACATTAGGTATGTTTGAAAAAAAGAAGAGAGTCTATCGCTTCGGCGGAAAAACCGCCGAGGGAGACGGAAAACAGAGGGAATTGCTGGGTGGAAAAGGCGCTAACCTCGCAGAAATGAGCAGGCTGGGGATGCCTGTTCCCGCCGGATTCACCATCACTACAGAATGCTGCGCCGAGTACTACGCTCTCGGCGGCGGGTATGCGGAGGAGCTGAAGGCCGATGTGGCCGCCGCTCTGAAGGCTACAGAAGAGATTATGGGCAAGAAATTCGGCGATGCGGAGAATCCGCTGCTCGTGAGCTGCCGCTCCGGCGCCAGAAGCTCGATGCCGGGGATGATGGACACCATCCTGAACATCGGACTGTGCTCCGCCACCATCCCGGGTATGATAAAGAAGACCGGGAATCCGCGTTTCGTCTATGACTCCTACAGACGTCTCATTATGATGTATTCGGACGTCGTTATGGAGAAAGCCGAGGGGATAGAGCCGGCGGACGGTCAGGGTATCCGTCAGCAGCTGGACAGGATGATGGCCGAGCTGAAGAAGTCCAGAGGCTATGCTTCCGATACCGAGATCACGGCCGAGGAGCTTCAGAACCTCTGCGTAGAGTTCAAAAAGAAAGTGAAGGAAGTTCTCGGAGAGGAGTTCCCGGATACGGCCGAAGCTCAGCTCTGGGGTTCCATAGGCGGCGTATTCAAGTCCTGGAACGGAAAGAGGGCCATCGCGTACCGCCGCATCGAGAAGATTCCTGATGACTGGGGCACAGCCGTGAACGTCCAGTCTATGGTCTTCGGGAATATGGGCGAGAATTCCGCCACAGGCGTGGCATTCTCCCGAAACCCTGCCACCGGTGACAACAAGTTCTACGGAGAGTGGCTCATAAACGCCCAGGGCGAGGATGTAGTGGCGGGTATCCGCACTCCTAATCCTCTGAACGAGGCCACGAAGAATGACCATAACCGCCATCTGGCTTCTCTGGAGACAGCTATGCCGGAGGTCTATGCTGAGCTTGACGATATCCGCAAGCGTCTGGAGGAGCATTTCAGCGATATGCAGGACATCGAGTTCACCATCCAGGAAGGCAAGCTCTGGATGCTTCAGTGCCGCATCGGCAAGCGTACCGGCCTGGCCGCCCTGAAGATGGCCGTCGATATGCTGGACGAAGGGATGATCGACGAGAAGACGGCCGTTATGAGAGTGGCTCCTAAGCAGCTGGACGAGATTCTGCATCCTATTCTCAACCCTCAGGCCGAGAAGGACGCGAGGAAACTCGCCTCCGGTCTGCCTGCTTCACCGGGCGGCGCAGTCGGCAAGATCGTCTTCACTTCCGAGGCCGCTATGGCCGCACGCAAGAAAGGTGTGGACACGATTCTCGTGCGCGAGGAGACTTCGCCGGAGGACATCGAGGGTATGCGGGCTTCTTCCGGTATCCTGACAGAGCGCGGCGGTATGACTTCGCACGCGGCTCTCGTGGCACGCGGCTGGGGCAAGTGCTGCATCGTGGGCTGCGAATCCCTCAAGATAGATTTCGAAGGGAAGTCCATCAGCTTCGGCGAAGGCAGCGGCGAGAAGTTCCACGAGGGTGACTATCTGAGCCTGAACGGCAGCAAGGGTGTAGTTTACGCCGGCAAGATAGCCACTGTGGACGCTTCCGAGAATCCTGATTTCATCAGATTCATGTCCATCGTGGACAAATACCGCAGACTCGGCATCCGCACGAACGCCGACACTCCGGAAGATGCCGAGAAGGCTCTGCAGTTCGGCGCCGAGGGTATCGGACTGTTCCGTATCGAGCATATGTTCTACGGCAAGAATTCCGAGATTCCTCTCGCGAAACTCCGCAAGATGATTCTCTGCGACACCGACGACGAGAGACGCGCAGCGCTTTCCGAGCTCGAGCCTTATATGAAGGCGGCCGTGAAGTCCACTATGCGCATTATGGACGGGAAGCCGGTAGTGTTCCGTCTTCTGGACCCGCCGCTCCACGAGTTCGTCCCTAAGACCGAGGACAAGAAGAAAGAGCTTGCAGCGGAGCTTGGCGTGACCGTGGCCGAAATCGAGAAGAGAGGTGAGGGTCTGCACGAGGTGAATCCTATGATGGGTCTGCGCGGCGTACGTCTGCACGTGACCTATCCGTTCATCGCCGAGACCCAGTACAGGGCCATCTTCACCGCCACTGCGGAGCTTATGGGAGAGGGGCTGCATCCTGAGCCGGAGATTATGATTCCTGTCACCGTTTCTGCCCGCGAGCTCAGTTTCCAGAAGCCTATCTGCGAAAGGATCCGGGCAGAGGTCGAGAGCAAGTACGGCGTGAACATCAAATACAGCTTCGGTACTATGATCGAGATTCCTCGCGCGGCTCTCACTGCCGACAGGATGGCCCGCACCGCAGAGTTCTTCTCCTTCGGTACGAACGACCTCACCCAGATGACTTTCGGCTTCAGCCGTGATGATGTGGGCACGTTTATGGGAGACTATCTCGGGAACAAGATTCTGGACGCTGATCCGTTCCAGACCATCGATACCAAGGCTGTGGGCAGACTCGTGGAGTTCGGTATCCAGCAGGGCCGCTCGAAGAGGCCGGAGCTGAAGTGCGGTGTCTGCGGCGAGCACGGCGGAGATCCGGATTCGGTCGAGTTCTTCAACAAGATCGGTCTCGATTATGTGAGCTGCTCTCCGTTCCGCGTTCCTATCGCCCGTCTGGCTGCCGCCCAGGCTGCCATTAGGCAGGGGAATTAATCCTTACTGCATACAATGGAAAAAGGCTGACCCGGAAAAGGTCAGCCTTTTTTGTGGTCAGCAGCAAAAGCGTGGGTTGACAAGCGGGAAGAGATTGCCGGTCGGGGCCGGCAATGACGGTTTCGTCACGCCCGACGTGATCGGTTTTCGTCACGCCCGACGTGATCGGGCGTCTTTCGCTGCCGGGAGGGAAGAGATTGCCGGTCGGGGCCGGCAATGACGAAAAAAAGGGGCCGGCAATGACGAAAAAAGGGGCCGGCAATGACGGGGAGGGCGTGCCGGCAATGACGAAAAAAAGGTGCCGGCAATGACGAAAAAAACCGGCCCTGACAGCAGGACCGGTCTCTTTTATGTGAGTCAGGATTACTTGACTACGCAGATGGCTACACGGTTCTCTTCAGGTGTAGGATAAGGATTCTCCTCGGAACCCTTGTAGGATGAAGAGATGCGGTCCTTCGCGATACCGAGCTCCACGAGCTTCGCGGTAACGACCTCAGCACGCTTCTGGGAAAGGAACATATTGCGCGAAGCGGTACCTGTGGCCTTGTCGGCGTAGCCGGTGATGGTCACCTTGGTCTCAGGATTCTCGTTGAGAACCTTTACGATCTCCTCGATCTTCGCGAGCTCCGCAGGACGGATGTCCCACTTGTTGATAACGAAGAATACGTTCTCGGTGAGGTTGATGGCCGGCTTAACCACCTCCACTACAGGCTCCGGTTCCGGCTCTACGACAGGCTCCGGTTCCGGCTCCACAACCTGCTTTACAGGCTCAGGCTGTACAGGAGCCACAGGGGCTACAGGAGCAGGGGCTGCCTTCTTCTTGCCGAAGCTGAACTTGAGACCTACGAGGGCCTGATACTGATGGTCGAACACACTGCCCGAGCCGCCGTTCTTCGAGTTGAAGTGATCGGAAAGAAGGTTCGTCGCGATCTCTGCGGTGAGAGCTACGCAGTCGGAAAGTCTGAAATCCACACCGATACCCGCTCTTCCGGCTACGCTGATGGATGGGTCTTCCCAGAGGTAGTTGTCAGAAGCGAAACTTGCCTTGAGATCCTGAGCTTCATCGTTGTTGAAGCGGAGGTTGCCGCCGACACCGGCGAAGACGTAAGGATTCACGGCACGTGCCTTATAACCTGCGAAAAGATTGCAGAGGTCGAAAGTGGCATCGAGACCGAGCTGGCCATAATTGAAGGCATATTCCTTGCCCTCACCTACTGAACCCTTGCCCTGGATACCTGAGAGGTCTCCGCGGAGGCCGAATACAGGCGAGAACTGGTAGCCCAGACTGAGGGCTGCGGAAGGGGAAAGGAATTTGGAGAAGGAGGAATACTCACCTACTGTGTAACCTACACCACCTTTTACTCCGGCATACCAGCCGGGAGTGAACTCGCTTGTCTGGGCGAAAGCGCCGAGTGACAGGCAGAGCGAAACGATAACTAATACTGCTTTCTTCATAGAGTTAATATTGTTTTTAAAAAATCGAATAATCAGGGAGTAAGAAACTCCTACAAAAAAAATGACTTTGTACTTCTCTGCTCGTCTTTTTGGCTAAATGTTCATACTTACTGAAAAAAAGAATGAACTCTGACGCGGAGCCCTCCCATCAGTCATTCGCCGCCGGCTTCTCAGGGAGTCTTACCTCATTAGGCGCCGGTGCCATAGGGTTCTTCTGATATTTCTGCTGCATAGTGCGGCTGGTCATATTCCCGTCCTTGAAGGTGATGTACCACTCGCCGTCTATCTTTACGGGGTTAAAGGCAAGCTTGATGGCAGCGGGGTCAGAGCCGTCCGGAGACTGCGCGAAAACGTAACGGTAGGTCACGTCATTTATGGCAGGGGTCTGGAAATCCATCTGAGTCATCTCATACGAGAGGACAGGGAAGTATTTGAATTTCGACTTGAGGTTCACAAGCGACTCATCAGCCGGACGGTAGAGAACATCCTCATAGACCACATAAACCTTGCTGAGTGCGTCGTCGAGCTGTCCCGCCTGAAGCAGTGACATTATCTCGTCTGTCGCAGCCTTTACGGCAGCGGAGTCCGCAGCTGTGATGGTCGCCTCGAAATCCGCCTGGGCTGACTCGAAAGTGTAATACTTCTGCCTTCCGGCGTTATGGCAGGCGGCGAGCATAAAGAGCGTACAGAGTACTGCTAAAATCTTTTTCATAATTAACGCTATTTGGGAGCAAAAATAGTTTAAAAAAAACTATTAAACAAATTCCAATTCATTCCCTGCTGCGGTAGGGGCTGTCATCAGGTGATTGCTGGAGGGTGGATTTCAGGGACGGATGTCCGGGAGGGTGGCTCTGTGTGGGGGGGGGCTCTGTGGATGGCCGGGAGGGTATGTGGGTGGAGGGGTAGGAGGGTAGGGAGCGATCGGGGGAGTTTTTTTGCGCACGAGTACATTTTGGAGAAAAAACCCTGTCCGAGAGCAGCCGGAAAGGCCCTATAATAATTATATTTGAGAAAGCGAACACAGGCCCCAATGTACACAGACATATAACATAACAGTTCAGACCCATACCCGCAATGCAATCAGCGGGATTTTTTGTTACTAATCCTAAAAACGTTTTACCTATGTCGTTTTTTTATCGGAAACATCATCAGACCCACATCCTTTCGGAGCGTATCGAGAGAATCATCAGCGACGGGCTATTCCGCTGGATCGAGAACCGCGAATACCGCAACCCCTACGACAGCATCGAGGAGTTCGCTAATGTTCTCGGGGTAACACAAAGCGAGGTGGCTGATTATCTGCGCTTTCACCTGGACATAAAGTACTGTACGCTCAGGCGGCTGCTGAGGATCCGCGACGCCGCCATAATGCTTCTGATACACCCTTACAAGCCGTTGCGGCACATAGGGCATCTGGTAGGATATCTCGATCCGAGCAATTTCAGAAGCCAGTTCAGAGAATACACTGACTATAGCCCGGACGGCTGGCGCAAACGTATCGTAGAGAGACGTAGAAGAGACGTATAAGAGGTCGCTGTTTCAGCTGTAACACCTAGAACAACATACACTTAAAAGGCTGATAATATGTTTTTACTGAATAGATCCGGCCATCACAGAAGAGGGCCGGAGCAGAAATTATCATTCGATGAACTCAGAGAAAACGACATCAGGGATGCATTGAGCGAGTGGATAGAGACGCGCAGTTACCGGGAACCGGATGACAATATAGTAAGATTCGCGGAAAGCTGCGGAGTTAACGAGACGGAAGTGGCGGAGTATCTGAGCTATCATCTGGATACCGATTATGTGCGGCTAAGACGCGTGCTCAGAATTCAAGATGCGGTGCTTTTGTTACTTCTGTTCCCGAAGAAACCGCTTAGCCAGATCGGAAGACTTGTCGGATATAAGAACTGGAAAGAATTCAGGGTACAGTTTACGAAATACACTAAGCATAATCCCGAAAAGTGGCATAAACGCATAATCTCCAAGCGTGAGATGCCTCGTCCCACACGCGGCGAACACCGCCCGTCATCTCCGACTCTGCGGCTATGGTGTCCCATATTCAAGTGCCGCTGATAGCCGAAAGGCCAATGCGAACCGCGTGAGAGGCAGGTGGGGAATCCAGTAGGGAGTGAAAATGACGGTTTTGGTCATGCCGACGTGATCGGGCATCTCGTGGTGCGGCAGGGAAGATTGCCGGTCGGGGCCGGCAATGACGGTTTTCGTCGTGCCCGATGTGATCGGGATCGTCATGCCCGACGTGATCGGGCATCTCGTGCTGCGGCAGGGAAGATTGCCGGTCGGGGCCGGCAATGACGGTTTGCGTCGTGCCCGACGTGATCGGGCATCTCGTGCTGCGGCAGGGAAGGGATTGCCGGTCGGGGCCGGCAATGACGGTTTGCGTCATGCCCGACCTGATCGGGCATCTCGTGGTGCGGGCAGGGAAGGGATTGCCGGTCGGGGCCGGCAATGACGGTTTGCGTCATGCCCGACCTGATCGGGCATCTCGTGGTGCGGGCAGGGAAGGGATTGCCGGTCGGGGCCGGCAATGACGGTTTGCGTCATGCCCGACCTGATCGGGCATCTCGTGCTGCGGGCAGGGAAGATTGCCGGTCGGGGCCGGCAATGACGGGGAAAAGGGATTGCCGGTCGGGGCCGGCAATGACGTGAGAGGAAGGGATTGCCGGTCAAGCCGGCAATGACAAAGGCGCGCCGGGAGGCGCGCCTTGGTATTTACAGTGTTACAGTAGGGACTGTCAGGCAGTGGTGCTGTAACAGGGGTTCCGAATAAGTATCGATTACGGAGCAACGGTAGCTGTTACAGGGATCACGATCTCAGCCTTTACTTCACCCCAGTGGTGAACTATGGAGATAGGAAGGTAGAGGTGGAAGTTCTGAACGACACCTGTGTTGTTCTCGTAGTGGAATACATAGTCACCGAGCTTTGCTGCACCAGTAGAAATGTCGATAGTAGTAGTACCCAAGTCAATACCTGGGGTGGCTTTCTCAGCAATCCAAACCTTGGCTGCGTTGTTCACACCTTCGTGGAAATCGCCTGATGCGTCAGTATAGTCACGGAGATACTCCTTGCTGCCGGTCTGGTCAGACTTAATGGCGTCAACATCTATGATGAGCTTCTTGAAACCATAGTAGAGATACCAGTCAACAGCGGTGCCATACCAACCATCAGCGTAAACCCCGGTGGTCGCGTTATAGGTGAAGATGTCGTAGTTCTGCCAATCCTTGGCGCGGAAGAGCTCACCTACTACTACGTTGTCACCTGTAGGAACAGCGTCCTTGAGAGGCTCCATCTCGTTCTTGATGATATCTACCGGACGGAAGAATCCTACGTGGAAGTCCTCCACTGAGGCAGGGATCTCGCAGGCGTCATAGGTAGCTACGAGCTGTACGTCAGCATAGAGGAGGTCAGTGAGACTCTCGCTGAGCTCAGCACCGGTGGTGAGTACAGGGTGAGTGTACATATTGAGAACCTCCTTGGCTACGGTATTATCAGGGACAGCCCATACATAGGTAACTTCACCTGGGGTACCTGCTGCACCTGTATTTGCAGTACCGATGGCATCAGATGAGGAATTCTCGCGTACCCACTCTACATTGACTGTAGCGAGGATGTTATCTGCGTGTACAGTACCGAGGTAAAGTTCATCCTCTATCGCAGTGCCTGTAGCCTTTTTAACAACGAGCTTCTTGCCGCCGACCTTGCAGGACTGGTCCTTATTCAGCTCATAGTGATACCTGACTGGGAGACCTGACCAAGCTTCCTTGTAAGCAGGGCTTGCAACCTCGTCGAGGTCAACCTTTACGCGGTTGTTTACCCAGTAGTTGTCAAGAAGGTTAGCGTAAACCGTAACGTCGTCACCGGTAACGTTAGGAACGAGAGGGTTCACGAATACAAGGTCAGTAGCAGAGTCATCTGCAGCCTTGAACCAGTAAGCAGGGTTGTGCTGGATGAATGTAACGACCGGTTCAACATCGATAGTCACGGTGAGACCGATGTAAACGAAGTCTGAAGCAGAGCCGAACTTGGTGTAGAGGGTGATGGTTCTGTCAGCGTAGTCAGCAAGCACGTTGTCAAGCTGAGCCTTGGTGAAATCGATCTCATACTTGTCGTTGACGGTGGAACCTGTAATAGGGTCCTTGGTGTAGGTGAACGTACCGTAGTCCTTGACAGTAGCAGTAGCTACCTCGAGGAAGCTGTCGTCCTTCTTGATGTAGGTCTTGCCGTCACAATAGCTACCGTACCTCGCGATGAACTCTTCGTAAGTAATACCGAGCTCCTTCTCGAGAACGATGTGAGATGCTTCGGCCCAAGTGGTGGAAACTTCGACGGCGCAGAGATAAGGAACTGCAGGGAAGCTCTTGATGACGAAGTCCTTTCTGAAGGAAGTGTCCTTCGTGATCATGATCTTGAAGTAACCGTAGAGAACTACCTCACCGTTATAGCTAAGGGTAGCGAGAACTACAGGCTTACGGCCTACGGAAGAGATACCGGAGAGAGGGTCAGACTGGTCGTTGCGATGCTGAGTCTTACCGTCGGACTCTACCCAGCAAGGATAGAATGTAGTGCCTTCGATCTGGCCGTACATCTGCTCCTCAGTAGAGTGAGAGCCGAGCTTATACGGAACGAGAGAGAAGCTGAGCTTGAGCTCAGGATACTTCTTCTGAAGGTCAGCGATGGAAACTACGTTCTCCTTAGTAAGATCAGCAGTGTGGAGGTCAGTATTGTCAATAGGATTCATATGCACGTTAATGATCTTAGCCAGATCGATAGGAGTCTGGTACTGAACATCAACGCTGAACGGCTGCTCTACGGCCTGATAAGACTCATCATAAAGCTCAGTCGCTGTAAGAGGTGAAGGAAGAACACAAGAACCGGGAGCATAAACAGACTCATAGTTAGTCACATACTTCGATGCGCCGGTGAAAGCGAGAGCGTGGAGCTCCTCACGGAAAGGAGCGATGGCCTCGTAGTCGGAGCTTACGTTCTTCGAGCCGTTCTTTACGACACCGTTAAGTCTCATAACGGACAGCGGCTTGTCACCAGCCGGGGCCCAAGACAACGGAATAGTGGCGTGGTCAGCATTCTCGATCTGATACTTCACTACTGCGAGCTTACCGTCCTCAGTCTTCGCGATGGACTTAAGCTCCACATCCCACTTGAGGCTCGAAGCGCGAAACATTTCATCCTTGTCTGCAGGCTCGAGGGTGAAGTCAGCGGAGGTAAGGTCGAAAGAGTTAGGATTAACGTGATACTCGGCCTCAGCGATCTCGCCCAGAGCGTAATCATCGCCGGAAAGACCCCAAGCGTGCTTTCCGCCAGCGGTCAGGGTAGCAGATACACCGGAATCATCGGTAGGGACAGGAATATCTGCAGGAGCAGCAGCGGCTGCGTAATAAGGACCGCCGAGGTACTCGTATCTTACAGCCTCTACACCGTTAAGGTAAAGCTGAGGAACGAATACGATGCTCTGGAGCTCGCATACGCCGATGACGAGGTCGGAGCCGTCAGCGTTGAGACCCTTGAAGGTGACAGTGCCGGAGGTCTGATCCCAGATAGCTACAGTACCGACCTTGACGCCGGTGCTCACGCCGTTTACGCAGATGTAACCGTCCTTATCGACTGTGATCTCATCGACAGTAGCCTTGGTGTCCTGCTTAACGCCGTCGATATACCAGTATCCGTCAGAACCGATGGTAACGACTGAACCGTCCTTGCCGTCCTTGCCGTCCTGGCCGTCCTTGCCCGGATCGCCCTGGTCGCCCTTGTCGCCCTTAGCGCCCTGGTCGCCCTTGTCGCCCTTAGCGCCGTCCTTGCCGTCCTGGCCGTCCTTACCGTTAGTGATGGTGTAAGACTTACCATCGCTGGTGGTGATGACGTAGCCGTCGGAAGTAGCCTGTACATTGGTGATAACAGCGCCGGCATTAATGGCGGCCTGAAGGGTAGCCACTGTGGACTCCACGGTGGAGACTCTGGACTTCAGGTCGTTAATGTCGTCTGAATAATCCTTAGTACAGCCTGTGTACAGCAGTGTAGCACCTGCGAGGGCGCACACTACAGCCATTCTAAAAATTTTTTTCATAAACGAATAGATTTAAATAAAGTTAAACTATAATACTATAATTTATTTCAATTTACTTCTGTCCGGACATAATCAAACCGTCTCAAAACGTCCGCAAACACATCAATCTCGGCCTTCCAGAGGCCTGTAGGCACTATACGCCCACAAAAAGGCATAAGCACCAATGCACAAAGATATGGACTTTTTTCAACATATGCAATATCCCGATGCATTTTTACAGCTCCTCAAGAGGCGTTATACGTACCCAAGATGCGGTTTTCTCCGGATACGTTGCATCGGGAAGAGGAAAAAAATTCGGATATTTGCAGCACAGATTTTAAAGGGATTCTCGGTATGAAAGGTAAAATGATATGGACGGGAAAGCTGCTGGCGGCGGCACTCGGAGCGGCCGCTGCAGCGCAGCTAAGCTGCGGGGCACAGGCACTCGGAGCGGCCGCTGCAGAGCAGAGCAGCTGCGGGACGCAGGTGCTCGTCAGGGACGGAGTGGAAGTCTCGCCGCAGGTGTACAGCTTCGGAGAGCAGGACGGAAGGGTGGAGGTGCTGCGCGGGGAGTTTGTGCTGCGCAATGTCGGAGAGCACGCTATGCGGGTGGAGGAAGTGGTGCCGGGCTGCCACTGCATCCGGGTGGAGTGGGACCGGGGGGAGATAGCTCCGGGGCGGAGCTGCACGATAGCGTTCGCATATCATAAGGATATGTACACGAAGTCGTTCCGCAAGGAGATACGGGTGATGACGAGCCGCTCGGAGGAGCCGCTGACGCTGACGGTCAGCGGGGAGTTCGTGGAGAATGAGGCTTCGTTAGCGCAGAAGTACCCTTATGCGCACGGGGTGCTGGGGCTGGGCGAGGAGACGGTGTCCCTGGGGAAGATATACGCGGGCGAGACGAAGACGGAAATCATCAAGATAGTGAACAGGGGAAGAGAAGATGTGGAGGTGGAGATGGAAGAGTGCCCTGAAGGGGTGAGCGCGGCGATGACGACAAGAAGGATACCCTCTCTGGGCGAGGGGTTCCTCCGGGTGAAGGTGCGGGCCGCCCGGGGGGTGTGGGGCTGGAGCTGCTTCAGTCTGACTCCTGCGGTAAACGGGGAGGCTGTGGAGCCGATAAGGTTCAGGATGATGACGGTGCCGGACTGGCGGAACGCCGACTCGAAGACGGTGAACGAGGGGCCTTACCCTCTGCTGCGCAGCCGTGCGGTGTATCTGGAGACGGGGCGCGGGCAGAAGAGTTCCGGGGCGGCTCTGGAGTTCGAGAATGCGGGAGAGCGGACCCTCGAAGTGCTGAACGCGCAGATCCTCGACGAGCGTTTCACCCTGGAGTACCCGCAGCGGGTCGCTCCGGGCGAAGCGGCGCAGGTGAGCATAAGGCTGGACGCTTCCGGGCTGGAGCCAGGGAAGTACAGCGCGAAGCTGTATCTGGTGACGAATTCGCCGGCGGCGCCGGTGAGTGAGGCGGATATCATATATATAATAAGGTAAGGGGGCGCGGGGCGATATTGTATTGTTACATTATGTGGCACTCTGCGCCGCAGGAGCGGTGAAGGGGCGCGTCGCAAAGCGGAAAATGCCGCACAGCGCGGCGCAGACGGCGGGAAGAGGCGGAGCCGGAGAGGTTCTGCAGGGGGCGGAGGGGGAAAGAGTTATTGTACTCAGCAAATATATAACATTCTGAGGGCGAAATATTTATGCCGAATTCGCTTTGATTTTCAGAAGCAGTTTCATATATTTGCGCAGACAAGCGCCACATAATGTATGACTAATGATCTGAAAAGACCTTTCGCGCTGAACCACATATCGGTGGATTGCGTAATCCTCGGATTCGACGGGGACAGGCTGAACGTGCTTCTGCTGAAAAGGAACGACTTCAGGCTGAACGATATGAAACTGCCCGGCAGCCTCATCTACGCAGATGAGGATCTCGACCAGGCGGCTTCCCGCATTATGGAGGACTATACCGGTATGGCCGGAGTGGAGATGGAGCAGTTCCGGGCCTTCGGCTCTCTGGACAGGACTTCGAATCCCGACGATGTGCAGTGGCTCGAGCGCTCGCAGAACGAGAGGGTGGAAAGGATAGTCACCGTCGCCTACATAGCGATACTGCGGATAAACAAGACTCTGAGCGCAAACAAGAAGGACTCGTCCCTTTTCTGGGCTCCGGTGGACAGTCTGCCGAAGCTGGCATTCGACCACAACGAGATAGTGGCGGCGGCGGTGGAGCATTTCGCGAGGGTGGCGTATTTCAACAACGAGTACATCTTCCGGCTTCTGCCACGGAAATTCACGATACTGCAGTTCCGCAAGCTCTACGAGATAGTGTACCGCACGAAGGCGGACCCGGGCAATTTCCACAAGAAAGTGTCCCAGATGCCTTATGTGGTGCCGCTCGATGAGAAGGAGACGGGGCAGAGGCATCGTGCGGCGAGACTCTATCGCTATGACAGGAAAGCATTCAAAAAAAATATGATCTAAGGCTATGTATCTTCTCGGTTATGACATAGGAAGCTCTTCGGTGAAGGCTTCCCTCGTGGACGCGGAAAGCGGCAAGTGCGCGGCAAGCGCTTTTTTTCCAGAAAAGGAGGCCCCGATTGTGGCTCTGAAGAGCGGCTGGGCCGAGCAGGACCCGTCTATGTGGTGGGAGAATCTCGTTCTCGCCACCCGGGCGGTGCTGCAGAAGAGCGGTGCGGACAGCGCTGATATCAAAGCGATAGGCATCTCCTATCAGATGCACGGGCTGGTGTGCGTGGATGAGGACCTCAAGGTGCTCCGCCCCTCCATTATCTGGTGCGACTCGAGAGCAGTCGGGACGGGGCGCAAGGCCTTCGAGAGGATAGGCGAGGAGCGGTGCCTGGAGCATCTGCTGAATTCGCCGGGGAACTTCACGGCGTCGAAGCTCGCGTGGGTGCGGCAGAACGAGAAGGAGCTTTACGGGAAGATCCGGAAGGTGATGCTGCCCGGCGACTGGATAGCGATGAAGCTTACGGGGGAGGTGCGCACGAGCCTCTCCGGGCTCTCCGAAGGGATGTTCTGGGACTTCAAGGAGAACGCGGTCGCGGATTTCCTTCTGGAGGAATACGGGCTGCGGAAGGATCTGCTGGCGGATATCTGTCCGACCTTCGGGGAGCAGGGCAGGGTGAAGTGCGAGGCGGCGGCGGAGCTGGGGCTGCGGGAAGGGACTCCTGTGACTTACCGCGCGGGGGATCAGCCGAACAACGCCCTCTCGCTGAATGTGTTCGAGCCGGGCGAGATAGCCTCCACGGCGGGCACTTCCGGGGTGGTGTACGGCATAAGCGACCATCTGAGCTACGACAGGCTTTCGAGGGTGAACATCTTCGCGCACGTGAACCACAGTGCGGAGAAGCCGCGTCTGGGCGTGCTGCTGTGCATAAACGGCACGGGATGTCTGAATTCGTGGATGAAACGCAACGTGGCGCTCCCGGGCGCGGGATACGAGGAGCTGAACGCTGCCTCCTCGAGCGTGCAGCCGGGCAGCGCGGGCATAAGCATACTCCCGTTCGGTAACGGCGCGGAGCGTATGCTGTGCGATGCGGAGCCGGGATGCTCGATACAGGGGGTGAATTTCAATATCCACACACGGGCGCATCTGCTGCGGGCGGCGCAGGAAGGCATCGTCTTCGCGTTCTGCCGGGGTATAGGCATAATGCGGGAGATGGGCCTGAAGGTCAATGTCATACACGCGGGCAAGGCGAATATGTTCCTGAGCGGAGTGTTCCGCGAGACTCTCGCGCAGGTGACCGGCGCAGGCATCAGGCTGTACGATACCGACGGGGCTGCAGGAGCGGCGAAGGGTGCGGGCATCGGAGCGGGCATCTACTCCTCGCCGCAGGAGGCGTTCGCTTCGCTGCAGCAGGTAGGAGTGACGGAGCCGGACGAGGCGACAAGGGGCGCGTATCTGGACGCTTACGGGCTGTGGAGCGAAAGACTGGATAGAATTATGACTCAATAAAAACTAACGATTATGGCAACAAAAGAGTATTTCCCGCAGATCGGGAAAATCCGTTTCGAAGGTAAGGAAAGCCGCAATCCGCTGGCTTTCAGGTACTATGACGCAGAGAAAGTGGTTCTCGGCAAGAAGATGAAGGACTGGCTGCGCTTCGCTATGGCCTGGTGGCATACGCTCGGCGCGGAGGGTACGGACCAGTTCGGCGGCGGCACGAAGAGCTTCCCGTGGAACGCGGACCCCGACCCGCTCAGGAGAGCGAAGGACAAGATGGACGCGGGCTTCGAGATTATGCAGAAGATAGGCTTCGAGTACTACTGCTTCCACGATGTGGACCTCGTCGATCCTTCGGACGACATCGCGCAGTATGAGGCGAATCTGCGGGAGATCGTCGCCTACGCGAAGCAGAAGCAGGCGCAGACCGGGATAAAGCTTCTCTGGGGCACGGCCAATGTCTTCGGTCACAAGAGGTATATGAACGGCGCGGCGACCAATCCCGATTTCGACGTGGTGGCGCGTGCGGCGGTGCAGATAAAGAACGCCATCGACGCGACCATAGAGCTGGGAGGCGAGAACTATGTGTTCTGGGGAGGCAGAGAGGGATATTCGTCCCTGCTGAACACCGACCAGAAGAGGGAGAAGGAGCATCTCGCCCTTATGCTGAGGATGGCCCGCGACTATGCGCGCGGGAAGGGCTTCAAGGGCACGTTCCTCATCGAGCCGAAGCCTATGGAGCCTACCAAGCACCAGTATGACGTGGATACGGAGACTGTGGTCGGCTTCCTCAAGGCGCACGGCCTGGACAAGGATTTCAAGGTGAACATCGAGGTGAACCACGCGACTCTCGCGGGCCACACGTTCGAGCACGAGCTCGCAGTGGCTGTGGACAACGGTATGCTCGGCTCCATCGACGCGAACAGGGGCGACTACCAGAACGGCTGGGATACGGACCAGTTCCCTATCGACACTTATGAGCTGACCCAGGCTATGCTGCAGATCATCCGCAACGGCGGTCTCGGGACGGGCGGCTCGAATTTCGACGCCAAGACAAGGCGCAACTCCACCGACCCGGAGGACATATTCATCGCGCACATTGCCGGTATGGACGCTATGGCCCGTGCGCTGGAGGCGGCTGCCGCCATCATCTCAGAGTCCGAATACTGCCGGATGTTCAAGGAGCGCTACAGCTCATTCGACGGAGGCAAGGGCAAGGAATTCGAGGACGGGAAACTCACTCTCGAGGAGCTGGTGGACTACGCGAAGGCCCACGGCGAGCCGGCTCAGACGAGCGGTAAGCAGGAGCTCTACGAGGCTATCATAAATATGTACTGCTGATGAGGGAGGCGGACAATGTCAATGGCAGCAAGGTCTATCTGTTCTCGATAGTCCTTGTTGCCGTAATAGGCGGCCTGCTCTTCGGATATGACACGGCCGTCATCTCCGGGGCGGAGAAGGGGCTTCAGGCCTTCTTCCTCCAGGCCGGGGATTTCGTCTATACGGACTTCCTGCACGGCATCACTTCCTCCAGCGCCCTGATAGGCTGCGTGATAGGAAGCGCGCTCTCGGGGATAGCCGCGTCCCGTCTGGGACGCCGCAAGTCGCTGATTCTGGCAGGTGTCTTCTTCTTCCTCTCGGCTCTGGGGTCTTACTATCCGGAGTTCCTATTCTTCCGCAAGGGGGATGCGTCCCTGCCGCTTCTCATCGCGTTCAATCTCTACCGCGTCCTGGGAGGCTTCGGCGTGGGTCTGGCCTCAGCCATCTGCCCGATGTACATAGCGGAGGTAGCTCCGAGCCGTCTGCGCGGTACTCTCGTGTCCTGGAACCAGTTCGCGATCATCTTCGGACAGCTGGTGGTGTATTTCGTGAATTTCCTCATCCTGGGCGATCACATAGTCCCGGCAGTGGAGAAGCTGGGCAGCGGGCTCTATGCCGTTATGAATCCCGCCGAGGCGGAGTGGAGCATCAGCGTGGGCTGGAGGTATATGTTCGTGAGCGAGGCGGTGCCTGCGTTCCTGTTTACCTTCCTGCTCATTTTCGTGCCCGAGACTCCGAGGTATCTCGCGATGTGCGGTGACGAGGCGAAGGCCCTGCACGTGCTGAGCAAGATAAACGGCAGGCAGAAGGCTGCGGAGATCCTCGCGAGCATACGCGAGACGGTCTCCGAGAAGAAGGAGAAGCTGTTCTCCTATGGCTATGCGGTGATCTTCATCGGCATCATGCTGAGTGTGTTCCAGCAGGCTGTGGGCATCAATGCGGTGCTGTATTTCGCTCCACGCATTTTCGAGTCCCTCGGTATGGAGTCGCCTATGGTGCAGACCGTGATCATGGGTGTGGTGAACATATCGTTCACGCTGCTCGCCATCCTGACCGTGGAGAGGTGGGGGCGGAAGCCGCTGCTCATCTACGGCTCGATAGGAATGGCCATCGGCGCGGCCGGAGTGGCTGTCACGAGCGCTTCCGCTTCGCTCCCGCCGGTAGTGGCGGTAGTGAGCATTATGGTCTATAGCGCCTCGTTTATGTTCAGCTGGGGGCCTATCTGCTGGGTGCTGATAGCCGAGATCTTCCCGAACACCATACGCGGCGCGGCCGTGGCCATCGCCGTGGCGTTCCAGTGGATCTTCAATTTCATCGTCTCCTCGACTTTCCTGCCTCTGTACAATATGCAGCTGGGCTCGAACCCTCAGTTCGGGCACGTGTTCACGTATCTGCTGTACGGAGCCATCTGCATCGCGGCTGCGGTGTTCGTGTGGAAGTGCGTGCCGGAGACGAAGGGGAAGACGCTGGAGGATATGACACGGCTCTGGAAAAAGAGATAGGGGGGGGCGTGTCTGTGCGCATTATTGCAGCAGAAGCCGGCTTTCCCGTTAAGCCGGCTTCTGTTTTCGTATATGCGGGATCCGGAGGCTGGTCTCTTCCGTCCGAGGGCCGGGAAGGGAGAGGAGGTCTAAAGCTCGCGCCGGGCGAGGTCGAGCATCCGGCTGAGGGTGGATGAGCTGAGGGTGCGGGCGTGGACGGCTTCGCGCAGGATGCGCAGCCGATGGGTGTCGCTGCCGCTGAGGTCGTAGTAGCCGTGAGCGAGGAGCCATTCGGCCTTCTCCTTAGCTTCGGGCCCGTAGATGCCTACAGCAGAGTAGTAGTTCAGCTGGAAGAGCACGCCCATTTCCTTGAGCCGGGAGTAATCGTCCCTGTCCATATAGATGTAGCGCTCGGGGTGGGCAAGCACAGGGAAGTAGCCTTGCGACTTGACGCGCTCGAGCAGGGCGTGGAAGTTCATCGGAGGGGTGAAATAGGAAGTCTCCACAAGCAGGTGGCCGCCTCCGGCGCCGAGTGTCAGAAGGTCTCCCCTTTCGAGTCTCTCCTCGAAAAGGCTGTCGAGCATATTCTCCGCTGCAAGATGCAGGCGGATGCCGCCGCCTGGGGTCCCGGCATAGGACGACAGGAGATGCTCGAAACGGCGCTTCAGCTCAGCGGGGCTGTTCGGCATATCTTCCATCACGTGGGGAGTAAGATATACCTGTCCGACTCCGAGGGAAGAGTAGAGATGCAGTATCTCAAGAGTCTCCTCAGGAGTCCTGACTCCGTCGTCCACTCCGGGAAGGAGATGGGAGTGGTAATCGACATAGCCCTCGAAGAAGCCGGAGGCGGACAGCGATTTACGGCTGCTGAATGGCCACATAAGTAGTGCTTATTTCTTGATCCAGACGGCTTTATCTACGCCCCCCCCCACAGAATCATCCTTGTGGTCGGACGAGCCGTAATAGCCCTTGTCGCCGTAGCCGTAATGGTAGCCGTAACGGTAGCCGTAGCGCCCACGGCTTCCGTCGGCTTCGGAACCGTTCAGTATGAGGGAGAGGTTCTTGAATCTGTGTCCGGTGTACATCTTCTCGAGCTCCGGGACCATACTCTTCTCGAGCAGGCCGGCCCGGACGACGAATATGGTCCTGTCCGCGAGCGTCTCTATGATCTGGGTGTCCGCCACGATGTCGACAGGCGGACAGTCGATGAAGATATACTCGAACTGCGGACGCAGGGTCTCTATGGCCTCGGCGAAGCGGGTGTCGAAGAGAAGCTCGGTAGGGTTAGGAGGGATGGTGCCGACAGGAAGGATGTAGAGGTTCTCTATGCCTTCTACCGGGCGGATGAGGGAGAGGAGGTCATCCTCCTGATGGGTCAGGTAATTGCTGAGGCCGTGACGCGGGGAGCCCACATACTCCGAGGAGCTCGCACGGCGCAGGTCACAGTCTATGACCAGAGTCTTCTTCCCTTTTATGGCGAAGCTGACAGCGGTATTTACGGAGATGAAGGACTTGCCGGAGCCGGGATTGAACGAAGTGACGATGCTTACGTTCCGGGTCTTGTCCTTGTTCATCATAAACTCGAGGTTCGTGCGGAGCACGCGGAACGCCTCGTTTATGCTGTCGCGGTTACCCTGGCGGACCACGATTCTGGCCTGGGAGGAGGAGGATTGTCTGCGTCGCGATGCGAAGAGGGTCTTTTTCGCGGCATTCAGAGGAATCTCGCCTATGAACGGAACGGTCACGCTCTCAAGGTCTTTCTTGCCCCGGATGCGGGTGTTCAGGATTTCTTTGAGGTAGATGATGCCGAGAGGGATGCAGAGGCCTATGACGAATGCGAGCAGCAGGATGTTGCGCCTCACCGGAGAGGTAGGCTGCTGCTTCCCGTACGGAGGGTTGATGATGCGGGTGTTGTATGCGGTGAAGGCCTGCGAGAGCTCGTTCTCCTCGCGTTTCTGGAGGAGGAAGAGGTAGAGGGACTCCTTCACTTTCTGCTGGCGCTCCACGCTGAGCAGGTATTTGGCCTGAGTCGGGCTGGAGGCTATGCGGGAGGTGGCCTGACGCTCGGTCTGCTGCAGGGAGCGGATCTGGGCGTTGAGGGTGACTATCTGGTTGTCGATGGAGGTGATGATGGCGCTGCGCATCGCTGCGAGGGAGGCGTCGAGGTCCACCACCAGAGGGTTAGAGACGGAAGAGTTAGCCACGAGAGAGTTGCGCTGCAGGAGCTGCTTGTTGTATTCGGCAATCTGCCCCTCGATGGAAGAGCTCTCGATGCCGGAATTGGCCGGCAGGAGCTGGTAACGGTTCGCGTCGTTCGTGAGGTAATTGCGCACGTAGCGCGTCATATAGAGCTGGTTCTGCACCTTGGTCTGCTCGAGACTGGCCTGGCTGCTCTGCGTCATATAGAGGTTCGAGGCCGCCTGGATGTCCGGTATGAGGTGCTCTGACTTGTAGCTGGAGATGTCGTTGTCCACATTGCCGAGGTCGCGCTCGATGACTCCGAGCCTCTCGTTTATGAACATACTGGTGCTGACGGCGATCTGGTTCTTGTCCTTCACCCAGTTCTCGTTATATACGCTGACCAGGGTGTTCAGGACATCTGCGGCGCGCTGCGGGGATTTGTCCTCGTAGGTGAGGTCGATGACGGTGGCGTCCTTGTTCTTCAGCGCGACGTTCAGTCTGGAGCTGCAGGAGGCTACGGCATTGTAGAAGGTGCTCTTGTGCACGTAGAGGGTGTAGCTCTCGCCCGTGAGATAGTTGTCGTTCGGGCTTACGAGAAGGGTGCCGACCGCTGTGGAGAACGGGACTCCGAGTCTGCCTTCGAAGCTGTCGGTCATCTTAGTCTTCTCGCCGCCGGCGTACAGGATGATCTCACTGACGGTCAGGGTGCTGTCGGAGCGGATGTCGAGAGTGAGGCTCGCCCCCTCGTTCTCGAGGAGGGTCTTGAACTCCACGCTGACCGGAAGGCTGAGGCCGTAGGCTACCTGATCGCGGAACACTCCCGGGCGGAAGTAGCTGATGTCCAGGCTCAGACGGGTCACGACTTCGCCCATATATGCCGGCGAAGCGAAGGCTATCACTTCGTTGTTCACGTTGGATTTCGTGTTGAACAGTCCCAGGTTCGAGAAGTCTCCCATCTGGGAGGAGATGGAGTTGCCTTTCGAGTCTTCCTTGATCTGCACCGACATAGTCCGGGTGTAGGTCGGAAGCGTGCGGACGCAGTAGGCGAGGCCGAGGGCGAGGCACACGAAAAGTGAGAGCGCGAACCATTTCCAGCGGGAGAGGCACATCGACCAGAGGTCTCTGAGGTTGATGGCTTCGCTCTCCTGCGTCATGAGGTTATTGTCTGTATTATATGCCATAGTCCGGGGGGGGTCAGTTGATTACGTTAAGGATCATAACGGTTATGGAGGTGACGGCGGAGATGACCGAAATCCAGAACGAGGTGGAGCGGACGTTGTTTCCGTTCACGGTGGACTGGCGTGCGCGCTGGTCGTTCGGCTGGACGTAGACGATGTCGTTCTGCTGGAGGAAGTAGACAGGCGAGGCGTAGAGGTCCGAGCTGGAGTTCAGGTTCACCTTGTAGAAAGTCTTGGTGCCGTTGTCCTCGCGCTGGATGAGGACGTTGTCACGCTTGCCGTAGATGGTGAGGTCGCCGGCCATACTGATGGCGTCCATAAGGGATATCCTGTCGCGGTCTATGCTGATGCGGCCCGGATGGTTCACTTCGCCGAGGACCGAGATGGTGAGGTTCTCGAACTCCACGGTGACTACCGGGTCCTTCACGAGGTTATTCGATATGAGGCTCTGCTTGATGTAGCCGGCTATTTCGCTGCGCGACATCCCGGCGACGTGGAGCTTGCCGAGTATCGGGAAGTCTATCTCGCCGTATTTGTCGATGGTGTAGCCCGACATTCCGCGTGCTACGCCGGTGTTTGTCGCTGTGCCGAGCTGGTTTGTGACGATCGGGAGGTTGAACATATTCGTCAGAAGCGGTTCGCGGGTGTTTACCAGGATGGAAATCTTGTCGCCTTCCTGTAGTTTAAGGTCGTCGGCAGAAGGGACAATGACGCTCTGTCCTAACTGCGCATCGGTGAAGTAGGCCACTTTCGGCGTGCCGCAGGACGCTGCCGCGAGGGCTAAAGCTGCCAGAGACAGCCATTTCATCATTTTCATTACGGTTACTGTATTTTATAAAATAATCTTCTTCTTGCACGGGGCCCTGCATAGCATAGCATTGCAGGCCCGGCTGCCCTGTCTTCCGGCCTTTGTGGCCTGAAGACGGGCGCAGCAAGGTTGCAAAGATACGTATTATTTGTGACTTGAGGAAATTAATCTTGATGCGCGGGGAGGGGGATTGCCGGTCGGGGCCGGCAATGACGTGAGGGCGGGGCCGGCAATGACGGTTTTCGTCACGCCCGACGTGATCGGGCGTCTTTTGCTGGCGGCAGGGAAGAGATTGCCGGTCGGGGCCGGCAATGACGTGAGGTCAGCCGGCAATGACGGTTTTCGTCACGCCCGACGTGATCGGGCGTCTTTTGCTGGCGCGGGGAGGGGGATTGCCGGGCGGGGCCGGCAATGACACAAAGAGTGAGCCGGAAGTATCGGAAGAAATAGGATTCCCCAAGCAAAGAATCTTCAATAACTTTTCATAAATTTGCAAAGAGAAGAGAGGAGACGATTATGACTGT
>CAVDFQ010000024.1:0-36652 GCA_963608065.1 bacterium | reverse complement strand
CCAGCGGCGCGCCGTAGACGAGTAGCGTGTCGATGTGACGCGGCATATCCGGGTAACGGGAGTAGACGGCTTCGCTCTCGTGCCCGATGTAGGCGTCGGGGCGGGAGACATCCTCGCGATAGATGACCTCTCCGTCCTTGAAATGGACCATCAGGTAGTCTTTGTCCACTACCCGCAATTCCACGAACTTCGTCGCTTCCGCCATCTGAGGCAGAAGCACTCCGGCGGCAATGGCCGCCAATACCATTGTTCTCTTCAATCTCATTTCTCTGTATTCTGTATGAAAGGCAGGCAGATGCTGCGGTAATCGTTTGTGGTATCAGTTTCCGGCCCTAAAGATACAGGAATTGCCTGTAAACGGATACACTCAGAGTCCGGCTCGGACCTGAGGTCGGGAAATATCGGACTGATCCGTCCGAAAAAATACAACGATAGTACAGAGAAAAGATGTCTGCCGCGTACAGAACGCCCGGCCCTCAGCCTATAACTCTGATGTACCGGAGCAGTTCCATTCCTTTCAGGATGGCGGCTTCGTTCTGTGGGATCAGGCCCAGGTGTCTCGGGGGCAGGGTCTTGCGCAGTGCGGTGAGGACGCTTTCGCTTTTCACCAGCGGAACGGCTTTCAGGAGGGCGCCGAGGACGATCATATTGAAGGTCTTCTGTGCTCCGGCTTCGGCGGCGGCCTCCATAGCGTCTATGCGGTACACTCTGATGTCCTCCCTTGCAGGCGGGACATCGATCCCGTAGCCGTCGTATACCAATATTCCTCCTTTCTTTATTTTAGGCTCGAACTTTTCGAGCGAGGGCCTGTTCAGCAGCACCGCGATGTCATAAGAAGAAAGCACCGGGGAGGCCACGGGGAGGTCACTGATGATTACGGTGACATTGGCGGTCCCGCCGCGCTGCTCCGGTCCGTAGGAAGGCATCCAGCTCACCTCCCTGCCTTCCGTCATCGCAGCATAAGCAAGTATCTTCCCCATAGACAGGACCCCCTGTCCGCCGAAGCCTGATATTATAATCTCTTGGTTCATAGTGTGTCGTGATCTTAAGAGTCAATCATTTCTGTTCCGCGCTCCCCGTGTCCTTCAGGTCTCCGGGCGGGAAGAAGCGGAACATATGCTCCCGCATCCAGAGATTAGCCTTTTCCGGGCTCAGTTTCCAGCCGGAGCTGCAGGAGGACACTATCTCCACAAGTGAAGCCCCTCTTCCCTGCATAGAGTATCCGAAAGCCTTGCGGATGGCTTTCCCGGCCCGGATTATGGCTGCGGGAGTGTCCACCGACTGCCTGGTGACATAACAGGTCCCGTCCAGGGATGCCGCCAGTTCCGTTATCTTGAGCGGATGGCCGTGAAGCTCCCTCTGTCGTCCGTCAGGACAGGTCGCAGTCTTCATTCCGTAGAGAGTAGTGGGGGCCATCTGTCCTCCCGTCATACCGTAGATGGCGTTGTTTATGAAGATTATGGCGATATTGTCCGCGCGGCTGAGCGCGTGGATGGTCTCCGCCGTGCCGATGCAGGCGAGGTCTCCGTCGCCCTGATAAGTGAAGACCAGCCTGTCGGGCCACAGGCGCTTCACCGCGCAGGCGAGCGCAGGGGCTCTGCCGTGGGCCGCCTCCTGCCAGTCCAAGTCTATGTATTTGTAGGCGAACACTGCGCAGCCTACGGGGGATATGGCGATGGTCTTGCCCGTCAACCCCATCTCTTCGACCGCTTCGCAGATCAGCTTGTGCACCACCCCGTGACTGCATCCGGGGCAGTAGTGCATCGGGATGTCATTCATCAGGGCCGGTTTTCCGTACACCTTCTGTCCGAGGCGTATGATGTCTTCTCTTTTCATATCCGTTCAGATTTGATCAGTTCATTTTCCAGTACTTCCACCACCTCGTCCGGTGTCGGGATTATGCCGCCGAGGCGGCCGAAATGACGGACAGGCACGCGCCCACGCGAGGCGAGGCGGACATCCTCCACCATCTGTCCGGCGTTGATTTCCAGGGACAATATGCCTTTTACTCTCAGGGAAAGGCTGTCCACCGCCTCCGTAGGGAAAGGCCAGAGGGTGATCGGGCGCAGGAGTCCCGCACGGATACCCTTCTTCTCTCTGGCCGTCAGGATGCTCTTTTTAGCGATCCTCGCGGCAGAGCCGAAGGCTATGATTGCATACTCGGCATCGTCCAGAAGAAAGCTCTCGAAACGCGGCTCCTGCTCTTCGATGAGACTGTATTTGGCCTGAAGACGCCTGTTTATGACTTCCATCTCTTCCGGACGGAGCTCCAGCGAGGTGATGATGTTCGGTTTTCGCCCGGGTGTGCGTCCCGTAGTGGCCCAGGGGCACTGCGCGATGATCTCCTCCTCTGTCCGTCTCGGCTTGAAAGGAGGCAGAGTAAGCTTTTCCATCATCTGCCCGATGATGCCGTCAGCGAGAATCATCGCGGGGTTGCGGTAGCGGAATGACAGTTCGAAGGCCAGGTCCGTGAAATCCGCCATCTCCTGCACGGAAGCCGGGGCGAGCACGATCAGACGGTAGTCTCCGTGCCCTCCGCCCTTGCAGGACTGGAAATAGTCAGCCTGGCTCGGCTGTATGGTACCCAGACCGGGGCCTCCTCTGCTCACGTTCACTATCAGCCCGGGGAGTTCGGCCCCGGCCATATACGAGATACCCTCCTGCATAAGGCTTATCCCCGGGCTTGAGGACGAAGTCATCACCCTCTTTCCGGTGCAGGCCCCGCCATAGACCATATTTATGGCGGCGAGTTCGCTCTCCGCCTGAAGCACGACCATACCTGTGGTCTCCCAGGGTTTCTCAGCGGCCAGAGTCTCGAGGATTTCCGACTGCGGAGTGATGGGGTAGCCGAAATAGCCGTCGCAGCCGCATCTTATGGCGGCGTGTGCGATGGCCTCGTTCCCCTTCATCAAAGTGGTTTCATTTCCGGACATAGTTCTATTCCTCCTTTATTCTATAGACGCTTATGCAGCCGTCGGGGCAGACCAGCGCACAGGCCGTACAGCCTGTGCAGACACCGTCCCGGGCCTCATAAGCGAAAGTGTAACCCTTCCTGTTGACTTCATTGGTGCTCAGAGCGAGCACGTCCCAAGGGCAGGCGACCACACAGAGGTTGCAGCCCTTGCATCTTTCTCTGTCGACGACAGTAGCTCCGCTGAATTTTGCCATAGTTGTAATCAATTTAGCTCCAATACTCTACACCAGCCGTACACATCCTCCTCCAGACCTTTCTGTATCCCGACGATCCGATGGTACAGTTTCTCGCTGACAGGTCCGCAGCGGCGCGGGTCACCGAAGGTGTAACGCCGCGTCAGCAACGGACTTTCCAGATAAGGACGGTCGTCCAATATGCCGATCGGGGAGATGACCACCGCCGTGCCGCAGGAGTTCACCTCTTCGAAAGTGTCCATCTCGCTCAGCGGAATGGGCCTTATCTGGACGTCCATCCCCATATCGGCTGCGACACGGCGCAGGCTGTCGTTTGTGATGGACGGCAGGACGCTGTTCGATGAAGGCGTTATGTAGCAGTTTCCCCTGATGGCGAAGAAGTTCGAGGAGCCGAACTCCTCTATGGAGGTCTTCGTGGCCGAGTCGAGAAAGAGGATCTCATCGTATCCTGCGGCGTGGGCCGTGCTGTATGCCTTGAGGGACTGGGCGTAATTTGCCCCGAGCTTGTAGCGTCCCGAGCCGAAGGCCGAGGCTCTGTCATAGTTCCGGGAGATTATGGCCTTCTGGGTGCTGAGCCTTTCGGCTCCGGAATAGGTGCTCACCGGTGAACTCATCACGATGAACATCACGTCCCGCGCAGAATGGATTCCCAGCTGGGAGTTGATGCCGAAGAGGACGGGACGCAGGTAAAGCGAGGAGGCTGCTGCCTCGTGCGGAGGGATGTGCTCGAAATTGTACTCCACACAGCGGATGCACATATCTATGAACAGTTCCTCGCTCGGATACGGCATATCCAGGTAGCGTGCGCTGTTCGCCATCCTCGCGGCATTCTGCTCCGGGCGGAACATCCTTATCTTGCCGTCCACGCCCCGGAAGACTTTCAGACCTTCGAAACAGGACTGCGAATAATGGAGGATGCCGGCAAAAGGATGAAGCTCGATCTTGAAGTCTTCGCTCACTGACGGTTCCTCCCAGACTCCGTCAATGCAGTGGCTGTAAACAATGCCGTTTGTGGGGCTGTAGTTGAAGCCCAGAGTGTCCCAATCTATCATAAGCTGCTCAGTTTATCTTTATGGTAAGTATGTATCTGTGTCTTTCCGGCGAGAATCATACGCCCGTACTCGGCGAGGCTCTTCAGCTCGTCCTCGCCGGGGTATACCACGACAGGGGCTATGAAGGCGCATTTGCGCGCTATGCTCTCCGTCAGTCTCCCGTTGTGGGCTATCCCGCCGGTGAGGATTATCGCGTCCACTTTCCCGTCTGCGGTCGCGGCCAGGGCGGCTATGTATTTGGAGATGTTCAGTACGAAAGCCTTCAGGAAAAGCCCGGCCGTCCTGTTCCCTTCGTCCGAGAGCCTCTGCACTTCCACCATATTGCTGGTGCCGAAATATGCGACGGCCCCGCCGCCTCCCACGAGCCGCCGCCGGATCTGCTCTTTCGAATATTTTCCGCTGAAACACAGGTCGATAAGCTCGAATGGGGGACAGCAGCCTGCCCGCTCCGGGGTGATCGGTCCGTCGCCTCCGAGTCCATGGGTGGTGTCTATCACCCTGCCGCCGCGGTGCAGCGACACTGTCACTCCGCCTCCCAGATGTGCTACGATAAGTCCCCTGTGCGGCGGCATAGGACCTCTTTCGCGGATATAGCGGCGTACCACGGCCCGCGAATTGAGTGCGTGGAAAAGAGTCTTGCGTGAAAACTCCGGTACGCCGCCGACGCGGCACTCCTCGAGCATTTCGTCCGCCATAGGCGGGTCGGCGATATAGGCCCTGCACCGGCGGAAAGAGTTTTCCGCAGATGCCCGTGCTTCGTTCACTTCTTCAGCGATGTCGTCAGCCAGGATTGCGCTCAGGTTGCAGGCGTGGATGCCGTCGCGGCCGTCCCCCAGGACTTCGCGCATATCGGCGTTGACCTCGTAAACTCCTGTGATTACGGGGGTTATCAGTCCTCCACGGGCCATCACGATGTCTATATCGGCGAGGGGAATCTTTTTCGCATCGAGGAAGTCCCTTACGGCTCGGTGACGCAGCTCGTGCTGGTCCATAACGGAGGGGAAATGGGCAAGGTCGTCTGTGCTGTGTTCTATCTTGCTGTGGAACAGGCAGGTGGCGTGAGAATAGTATCCGACTTTTGTGGAAGTGGAACCGGTGTTTATGGTCAGAATATTGGCCTCGGACCTGCTGCCGTCATCAGTTTCAGTGCAGTCCATAGTCTTGAAGACTCAGGTGTGCAGAGCATCAGAGTGTCTCTGAAGCGATGCAACAGTGTTTGCGAATATCGAGAGTGGAGACCGCCGTGTTTCAGGCGTGGTCGAGATGGCGGGGAAATATTCCTGATGCCTGCTCTGCGCTTATGCAGGGTGTTTTCATCTTTCCCTAAACAGTCGTCAGTCTGGAATCCGACTCAGTGGTTATTGTCGGGTATCCGGGTGAGAGATACGCTATATTTCTATAGGCCGGCAGCTGTTCTTATCATATTATGCGCAAAGATATGTAAATTGTCCGATAATGCAATAGGCGAGTGCAAAATAATAATGTGGCCGGTGCACCCGGGATGCGCATCTGAAACGTTATTCGCAAATTTTAATGCACTTTAAGGAAAGAAAAGTTGACTTTTTGGAGTTTTTTTTTTTACCTTTGAGAATTATTATCAATAATTATTTAACTTATGGCGCAAAAACTTCCATCCAAATGTGCTGCCCTCGCTATTATTCTGGGCGCAGGAATCCTGCTATTGCAAGCTTGTAGTGTAGATGACAGGTACTCGATGGACAACATCAAAGATGTCGACACCGATGTGACTGTTTTCGAAAACGGCCTGACCATCCCTCTGGTTCAGAGCACTGCGAAGATTACCGTAGATTCTGTTCTGAGGAAAGCCGGCGTGGATGACAGCTCGTTCGGCGAATACCTGAAACAGGAAGCTGACGGCTCTTACTACCTCAGCTATGAATCGGTATTCTCCCTCAAGGAGTCCATCAAAGAGCTTGACCTGAAGAGTCTTGTGGACATCTCCGCCGTGGATTATTCGCAGAGCGTCAGCTATGAGCTCAGCACTCTGGACGCATCTTCCCTCAAGACCGGGCATCAGAGCTTCTCCTCTGAAGAAGAGCTGGAAGCCGTCTCCTTCGAGCCGGAAGAGATAGACCCGGTAAGCGGCAATGCCATCATCCTGACCCGGGAGATAGTCAACGAAGCCGCCGCCGGCGCCGCTATGGCCGGCCGGAGCACGGTGGATCTCCCCGAAGCAATCAGTATGTCCATCATCTCTGACGGAGCGAGCATAAAGGGCACTGTTCTGTCCGACAAGATAGAGAGTATCGATGAAGTCAGTATGAAGGCGGGGTCGAAGATAAAAGTGGACGTGAGTCTGAAGGGCGCCATTTTCAACGGCGGAAAGATAGTCCCTGCGGTGAAGATCGATATGGAGGACGTATTGGAATTGGCTGACGGGACCGGCAGCCTCGACTGCTCCTCTCTGGTCCTGACTCCCGCGAACTCGTTTGCGGCCTCGAAGACTTTCGACGTGGTTGCGCTGAATGCCTCGACGCTCGCGCAGGACCGCAAGGTCGTGGTGAGCGGTGATGTGGTCGCGCAGTCGCTGACCGCTTCCACTTCCGCAGCCGCGGCTCTCTCCACTGACGTGGAGGTGCAGATCGAAGTCTCGTTCGTGGATTTCGAGGTCGAGAGCGTGTACGGGAAGCTGAAGGATATGACCTACACTCTCGACAATGAGGGAGAAAAGGTCACATTCGACCTGCCGGACGAGGTGAGCGGCTTCGGTGCGTTCACCATCATCCCGAAAGGCGACCCGAAGCTTTCCCTCTCCCTCGTGCTTCCGGAAATCGATGGCGTGAAGATACTCTCTGAGGACGGAGCCACGATTCTGATTCCGGAATTCCTGAAACTCGGTGACGTGCCTTCTGACTTCGTCTATGACGAGGATGCCGGGACTCTCTTCATGCAGGAACTGAAGAGCGGCAGCTACAGCATAAAGGTCGACAGGATAGAAGTCACCCCGAAGAAAGTGGACGGGAAGTATGTGGCCGAGGGCCGCTATGCCGTGAAATGCACACTGGGGCTTCCTGACGAAAGGATGGACATCTATAAGCTTAACGGACTCGACGGACAGACATTCGCGATAGAGTGCGACATCCCTGCCATAGAGGCCGGTGAAGTCGTCGTGGAAGAACTCTCCATCGACGTGGACGAGCGGTCCGACATCTCCATAGTGGACGCCTCCGAGATACCTGATATGGTGAAGCGTCTGGGCGATGTCACGCTTGAGGGCACCTACGCTGATGTCAGGATGGACCTGAAGAATCTGCCGGACATCGGTGACGGCAAGTTCTATGTGGACATCACTGCCACTCTGCCGGATTTCTTCAGTCCTTCCTCCATAGATCTGAAGGGCGAAATCAAGGACGGCAAGTTCTCACGCAGCGTGAAGGTGGAAAAGCTCGACTTCAGTGATCTGGACATCGAGAAGATGCGCCGTGAAGGCAGCAGAATCGGCGGCGACGTTCTGGTGAGCGGCTGCATCAGGGCCGAGGACCCTACAGTGGACATAGGGAAGATATCGCAGACCATAAGCGGGGACATAGTCCTCAAGATAGCCGGGGCGGACGGGAAGATCACCATCGGAGACATAACCGCCGGTGTGGACTACCAGATAGACAGCTCGCTCACCGTGGACTTCTTCAAGCTGCCGGAAGCCCTGGAAGACAGCTATTTCGACCTCCCTGACGCCGAATTCACGGCCACGGTCAAATCGAACCTCGCCATCCCTATGAGCGCGAAGCTGGATCTGAATGAGGGTATGTACGGCGACCTCGATGTCAAATTCCCTTACAGCACTGACCCTTCCAGGACCGAATCCTTTGAGAACAAGTATTCCCTCGACATCAATCCGCTGATCTCCGGGGGCAAGGAAAAGCTTCCTGTAAGGTTCAGCATCAGCATCCCTGAGGACGAGGACAGCCACGTCCGTCCGGATGCGGAGTATGATATGGACATAGATCTCAGCTTCAAGGTTCCTCTTAATCTCGGCACCGGCTGCGACATCACATATTCGGACACTCTGGACATCAGCGACAACTCCGAGACCATAGCCAAGATACTCAAAAAGAACTCTCTGCAGCTCTCCGGCACGGTGGAGAACACTATGCCGATGCGCGTGTTCGTGAAAGTGGAGTTCCTCAGCCTCGCGGACGGGAAATACAGCGTGATTCCTACTGCGGAACCGATCGAGTCCATCCTCGCTGAAGCAGGCGGGAAGACCGGCTTCTCCGTGAACGTGCCTAAGGTTACAGACCCGGGTCTGGATAATCTCAGCCACATCCGATTCAGCTTCACCCTCGGTTCGGACGGCTCGCAGCTGAACAGCGGCGACTATATCCTGCTCGAGGGCATAAGTCTGAAGGCACCGCAGGGCATAAGCCTGGACTTATCCGAATAATCAATCCTAAAAGACAAATCGATGAAAAAATCATACATCCTCACGCTTTTTGCCCTGCTGCTCGGGGCGGGAGCATCGGCCCAGATCCAGAGCACATATTTTCTGGACAATTTTACATACTCCTACAGGAACAATCCCGCTATTATGACGTCCAAAAGCTTCGTCGGTCTGGGATTCTCGAATATCGGACTGGGAGCCGACGGGAACATAGGACTCTCCTCCATACTGTTCAAGGCTCCAAGCGGCAATGGACTCGTGACCGGATTCCATTCCGGCGTTTCTGCCGATGATTTCCTCTCCGGCATAAACGACAGAAACACCGTCAGCGGCGATTTCGACCTGAACATCTTCAGCCTGGGCCTTCGCAGAAAGAATACGATGACCACTATCGAACTGAATTCCAGGACTTTCGCGGACGCGACCGTGTCGGGAGAGCTGTTCAGATTCCTCAAGCTGGGAGGCGAGAACGTAAACTACGACTTCTCGTCCACAGACGCGAACATCAAGTCCTACGTCGAGCTTGCAGTAGGCCGCAGCCGCAGGATAGGGGATAATCTCAGCTTCGGCTACAGGATCAAAGGTCTGATGGGAATCGGGGGAGTCTATGCGACTCTCAATGACGCAAATGCCTCGCTTTCCGGCTCGCAGATAGATGTCACCCTGAAGGGCAATGCCGGCGTGGCCGGCAATCTCTTCCAGTTCAAGACCGGCACTGACGGCAAGATCAGCGGACTGGAGGAAGGGTCAGGCTTTGGAGCTGCCGGCTTCGGAGCGGCTGTGGATGCAGGCGTGAACTGGAAGCCGATGGAGAGTCTGACAGTCAGCGCCTCGCTCACCGACCTCGGTCTTCTCAGCTGGAAATACTCCAGTCTCGCCGAAGCGAACAACACCGTGAACTACAAGGGTGTGGACATCAGCGGCGAGAACTCGAAATTCGAGGATGAACTGGAAAAGGTGCTGGATGACTTCAAGGATCTCGCTTCTTTCCGCAAGAAGTCCGGGGAGGAGTCCTCTGCTGATATGCTGCCGTTCAGAATCAATGCCGGCGTGCGTTATCAGATACCGGGTGTCAAGTCCCTGAGCGCGTCAGCCCTCTTCAGCTATAAGAATTCGGCACTCCCGGTAGCGGATCTGCGTGCTGCTGTCACCTTCACTCCGAAGGACTGGTTCAGCCTCAGCGGCAATCTCGGCGGCAACAGCCTCGGAATGGTCTGGGGCGGTGCGCTCAGCCTCTGCTCTTCCCACGTGAATTTCTTCTTCGGCTTCGACGCCTGCGCAGTGGCCGTAAGCCCGGATCTGATTCCGCTGGAGCCGTTCAGCTTCAGGATGAATCTCGGTCTGGTTTTCCGTTTCGGCGAGCTGTACGACTAAGTGACGCTCTGAGGCGGCGGGAAGGAACCGCCCGGATATGAAAAAGAGGATGCCCCGTTGCAGGGGCATCCTCTTTTCGTGTCCGGGGGGGGGGCTTCATCGGTCTGAAGCCCCCGATAAAGCGTTACTCGCCCTTCGGGAAGAGAATCCAGCAGAGCAGGTATGCGAGCAGACCCACGCCGCAGAAAAGTACCAGCACCAGCCAGAGGATGCGGACGATAGTCGGGTCGATGTTAAGATAATTTGCGACTCCGCCGCAAACGCCGGCGATTTTCTTGTCGGATGAAAGTGTGATTTTTTTTGCCATATAGAATTGATGTTAGGAATTGCTGTAGAATGACCTGCACCGGGGAATCAGGATTTGCGGTAGAATGCCCTGTACCATTCGGCGAAGCGGCGAAGACCCTCGCGAAGAGGCGTGGACGGCCTGAAGCCGAAGTCCTCCTCGAGAGCAGTGGTGTCCGCGTAAGTCACCGGCACATCGCCAGGCTGCATAGGGACAAGCTCTGTGTGAGACTCGAAGTCATAATCCGTCGGGAGAACGCCGGCGCGGATAAGCTCCTGACGGAGTATGTCCACGAAATCGAGCAGATTCTCGGGGTGGCTGTTGCCGATGTTGTAAACCTTGTACGGCGGCAGCGGCAGTCCGTCCTCGCCTTTGCGGCGCTCAGGAGCGTGCCTCATCACCCTCACCACACCCTCGACTATGTCATCCACGTAGGTGAAGTCGCGCCGGCAGTTGCCGTAGTTGAATATCTTTATCTTTTCGCCCTTCACCAGCTTGTCGGTAAAGCCGAAATAGGCCATATCCGGCCGCCCGGCCGGGCCGTAGACCGTGAAGAAGCGCAGACCCGTGGACGGAATGTCATAGAGTTTGCTGTAGGCGTGTGCCATCAGCTCGTTGCTCTTTTTCGTCGCGGCGTATAGGCTCACCGGGTTATCCACCTTGTCGTCCGTAGAATACGGGATCTTGCTGTTGCTGCCGTAAACCGATGAGGACGAGGCATATACAAGATGGTCCGTCCCGTGGTGGCGGCAGGCTTCGAGGATGTTGTAGAAGCCGATGACGTTCGATTCGATATAGGCGTCGGGATTGGTTATGGAGTAGCGTACGCCGGCCTGCGCGGCGAGGTTCACCACTACTGAGGGGCGAAAGCGCGTGAACACGTCCTCTATGGCTGACTTGTCGGCGATGCTCCTACGGATGAAGGTCCAGTCGCCTTTCAGGGCTTCAGTATCCTTCAGTCTGCCCAGTTTTATGCCCACGTCATAATAGTCTGTGATGGAATCCATTCCTATCACCTTGATGTCTTTCACCCCGGTCAGGAGCCTGCGCACGAGGCCGGAACCGATGAAGCCCGCCGCTCCGGTCACAAGGACCGTGCGTCCAGAGAGGTCAATATTGTTTTCAAGCATCTTAAGAACTTGTTGATGATCTGTCATCAGGCGCTTCCGCGCCCTCTACCCGTATGCTCTCTATGCGGAGACTGAAAGCCCCGGCGGGAGCCTCCACCGTGACCACTTCACCTTCGGAGTGTCCCATAAGCGCTTTCCCGATAGGGGAGTTTATCGAAATCTTTCCCTCCTGCAGGTTCATCTCGTGGGGACTCACTATATGGAAGGTCATAAGCTCACCCGTGGAGAGGTTCGTGAACTCCACGCGGCTCAGCAGGCAGACTTTGTCCCTGGGCAGCGCCCTGGGGTCTATCACTCTGGAGTAGCGGAGAATCTTCTGTAGATATCTGATTCTGCTGATGGCCTTGCCCTGAGCCCTGCGCGCAGCCCTGTATCCCGCATTCTCGCTCAAGTCACCCTGCGCACGAGCCTCCACCAGATCGTCCTTGATCCGGGGATAGTCCACATTTATGAGCCTGTGCAGCTCTGCGGCGATCTCGTCGTACCGCTCTTTCGACAGATATTCCATATCTTGAAGGCGACTGCTGCCGCGCAGCAGTCCGCCAATTTACGAAAAAAACCGGACTCCCGAATACATTAAGCCTAAAAAACGACACCGAACGCATCCGAAGCTACAGAAGTACAGTGAGACGATGCACCCCTCCCCTTAAGCGCTGCGCCCGGCGGAGAGGCGTCTGCGCAGCGGCAGGTCGTAGAATCTGAGGCAGAGCCAGGCGAGCAGAATGCTGAAAGCGCAGACGCCGAGGGCGAGCGGCCAGCTCCCGGCGAAAGTATATACCCTGTTCTCGATGAGATAGGCGTAGAAGAGATACATAAACGGGTAGTGCACCGCATACAGCGGATAGGAGATGTCCCCGAGGAAGCCGCAGAGACGGCGCGAGACGGCGCCCTGTGTCGTGGAAGACGCGGCTACCGTCACTATCAGCGGGAATACCGCCATTATGCAGAAGAGCTCGAAGAGGGCATTGAGGCTTATGGAGCCGAAATCGGCTGCCGCGAAAAAGCCGGAACCTGCGGCGGCAGTGCCTGCGCAGAGCGGGATGCGCGCTTCTATGTAAGGCACGTGGAAGAGTATGATCAGAGCAAGCGAGCAGAGCGGGAACGCGCCCCGTATGCGCAGAGGGCGGAAGAGAGCGCAGCGGCGTTTCGCGGCAGTCCCGAGGGACGCCGAGTCTTGTGCGTCACGGAACTCTCTGGAAATCAGCATACCCAGAGAGAAAGGGAAGAGCATTCTGAGGGAGCCTCCCACGAAATTCACCGCATCCAGAGTCCAGCCGATGCCTAGCTGATTGTAGCCGGAGACATCGAACAGGGAGAACGCTGCCAGAAGCAGCCCCGTGACTGCGGTCAGGGCACGGAGCCAGGCCGTGGACAGATGCCGGATGACCAGAGCATAGAGGATGTTTCCTATGTACTCGAAAAACAGCGACCAGTTCGTCCCGTTCAGGGGGAACATCTCTCCGTTGCCCCGGATCTCGCTCGCCCCACCCGGCACGGCCGGAATAAGGAACATAGTGGTGAGCAGGGCCAGCATCACGGCGGAAGCGGGCACGCGGGTGCCGTCCCACTGTACCGAGCCCTGAATGCAGAAAGTGATGACGCCGAGCAGCGCTCCCATCACGACCATAGGATGCAGACGGATGAGACGGCGCTTTATGAACTTTCCGAGGTTCAGGGACTTGCCCCACCTGTCATCATAAGCGTAGCTCAGCACGAACCCCGAGAGCATAAAGAAGAAATCTACGGCGAGATAGCCGTGGTTCACCACCCGGATCTGCCCGCCGCCGGCAAAGGCATAGCCCTCGAAGACGTGATGCCACAGCACCAGCAGCGCCGCCACGCCGCGCAGGCCATCGAGCAGTTCATAATGTGCCTTGCTGTCGGATCTTACAGAAAGTGCGGAGCTTAAGGAAGGGGGAGCCATCATGTGAGAATACGCTGTAGCTTAAAGGTCGCGGATCTTGAAAATATTGTAGGAAATCCCGGTATCGAGCGCATCTTCGCCCTCGCGGACCTTGAGGACTTTCACCACGCGGCAGGTGAGGGGGAGAATGAGGATTTCGTAGAAAGTCTTGAGCAGAATCTGGGAAATCATCAGCACCGGAATCTCCCGGGCCGGGACCACCCCCGCGAAAGCCAGAGGAAAGAAGATGAGACTGTCGCAGCTCTCGCCTGCAAGGGAGCTCACTATGGCGCGGAGCGAAAACCGCCTGGCCGAACCGTCGCGCAGCTTCATCTTGCTCATAACGAAGGCATTCGTGAAAGAACCGAGTATGAAAGCTACGAAACTCGCGCCCACTATGCGCGGAGCCAGACCGAAGATGGCGTGGAATCCTTCCTGATACTCCCAGTATGGGGCCGGAGGAAGGATGTCGCAGAGCGCGCCCAGAAGCACTACGAAAAAGTTCATGGCGAAGCCGGTCCAGATGAGAAGTCTGGCTTTCCTGTACCCCCAGACCTCGCAGACGCAGTCATTTATGATATAGCTCACGGGAAAGACGAGCAGGCCTCCCGTAATGGAGATCGGACCTGCCGCTATCTGTTTGGTCTCGAGAAGGTTAGCCGTTATGAGGCAGACACAGAAGAGTATGCTGAAAATCATAAACAGCACGCTCACTCTCTTTCTTTCATTTTCCATAGATCTACAGAATCTTAGCCAGCTCCCGGAACTTCCTGCGTGCCGAGGCGGAGCGGTACAGAATGTCATAAACCACGTTCAGGATAGGCATATTCACTCCGTGGTTCTCGTTCAGCTTATGCATACAGTCCACGGCATAATACCCTTCCGCCACCATAGTCATCTCCTTCAGAGCAGAATCCACCGTGCAGCCGCGACCTATGATCTGACCCAGCCGGCGGTTTCTGCTGAAAGTGGAATAGCTCGTCACCAGAAGGTCTCCCAGATAGGCCGGCTCCAGAGTGTCCCGGTCGAAAGGATAGGTCTGCCCGATGAAACGGGTCATCTCCCTCGCGCACTTCGAGACCAGCATCGCCTTGAAATTGTCCCCGTAGCCCAGACCGTCGCTCAGACCCGCCGCGATGGCGTAGATGTTCTTCAGGACCGCAGCGTACTCGGATCCGTAGAGGTCTGCCGAGTAGGAAGTTATGATGGAACGCGAGGCTATGAGCGAGCGCACCTCCGAGGCGTTCTCCTCATTCGAGCAGACAGTCGTCAGATAGGAAAGCTTCCCCATAGACACTTCCTCGGCGTGCGAAGGCCCGGCAATCATACAGATCTTCGAGAACGAGATACCGTAGGAATCGTGCAGATACTCCGAGATGGTCTTGCACTCGTCAGGCACGATACCCTTTATCGCCGAGACTATCACCTTGTCCTGCAGAGACTCGCTCAGCGGAGCGAGAAATGTCTTCAGAAACGCGGAAGGCACGGAAATGAACACGTATCTTACCCCGCGCACGGCCTCGTCCACATCGGCGGTCGGGCAGATGAGCGAGCGGTCGAACTCCAACTCGCTGAGATACTTGGGGTTATGCCCGTCGCAGCGCAGACCCTCGCGGACCTCGTCGTTGCGGATATACCAGTTCAGTTCATTGCCGTTAGCCGTTATCAGGCCGGCTATCGCGGTGGCCCAGCTACCGTATCCTATAAGTGCACACGTCATAATAAGACATTCCTATAACCAATCCTCCGCCCGGCAGAGCCGGACGGCCAATCACTTCCTGTGGCAGCAGCAGCCGCTGCTGCCGCAGGAAGGCTCCGCAAAGGTAAGGAAATTATTTCACTTTCGAGTCGCAGTACCAGCAGCGTGTGACTCCTCCGGGGGGGGTGCGGCGGAAGCGCGGCTGCACCTTCTCATTGTTGCAGATGCACTTGAGATTCGAGCAGTGCAGGGTCGCATCGGACAGCGGGGCATCGCCCTTCGGCATACTGTGCTCCGGACTGTCCTTCCATTCCAGAAGTTTGCAGATCAGAGCCATACGCACGAACTTGCCGTTCTCCACCTGACGGAAATAGGCCGCCCTCGGGTCGTCGTCCACTTCCGTGAGAATCTCGTTCACCCTCGGAAGCGGATGCAGGACCGCCATACGGGGCTTCGCGAGGGACATTCTCCGCGAGTCCAGCACGAAACTGTCCTTCACCCTGTCGAATTCGTCCTCGTCCAGGAAGCGCTCCTTCTGCACTCTCGTCATATAGAGCACGTCCAGCTCCGGCAGCACTTCGTCCAGATCGGAGGTCTCCTTGTATCTGACGCCCATCTTCTCGCACACGTCCTGCTTTATGTAGTCGGGAAGCCGCAGCTCGTCCGGGGCGATGAGCACCACATTGATCCCGCTGTAGCGGGACAGTGCCTTGATGAGCGAATGGACTGTGCGCCCGAAGCGCAGGTCTCCGCAGAAGCCGATGGTGATGCCGTCTATCCCGCCGAGCTCGCGCCTGATGGTCAGAAGGTCGGTCAGAGTCTGTGTAGGATGGCTGTGGCTGCCGTCGCCGGCGTTTATGATAGGGACCTGCGAGATTTCGGCAGCCACGAGCGGAGCGCCCTCCAGGCTGTGCCGCATAGCGATGATGTCCGCGAAGCAGCCCACCACACGGATGGTGTCCCGGACGGTTTCGCCCTTGCTCACAGAAGAATTCTTCGCGTCGGAGAAGCCCAGGACGCTACCTCCCAGTTCCATCATCGCCGAAGTGAAACTGAGGCGGGTGCGCGTGCTCGGCTCGTAGAAGAGAGTCGCGAGTTTGCGGTGGGCCATAAGGTCCCGGTACTTGTCCCTGTCCGCGATGATGTCCTGCGCGAGGGAGAGGATCTCGTCGGTCTCCTCCCGGCTGAGGTCCATAGGGTCTATGAGATGTTTCATAAGCTGTCCCGGAATCCGATTATCCTGCTTTTCCACTCGGGGGCGATGTAGCCCTCCTCGGCCGCCACCTCGACGAGGACGTCGAGACTGCTCAGGGAGAAGTTTACCGTGCCGGCCTGCGCGAGACGCTCCAGACCCCGGCGTATCCCGTAGGTGAAGATGCTGGCGATGCCGAGCACCTCAGCTCCCTCTTCCCGCAGGGCCTGCACCACCTCTATCGCGCTGCCCGCCGTGGAGATAAGGTCCTCTATCACCACTACCTTGGCCCCTTTGTCCAGGCGTCCCTCGATCCGGTTCCCCCGGCCGTGGCTTTTCGCCTCGCCGCGCACGTATCCCATAGGCAGTCCGAGGATGGAAGCGGTGAGGGCCGCGTGGGCGATCCCGGCCGTAGAAGTCCCCATAAGCACCTCAGCCTCAGGGTAACGCTCCATAACTATCGCGGCCAGCCCCGCCTCTATCTTAGAGCGGACGGATGGGGCGGAAAGGGTGAGACGGTTGTCACAGTAGATGGGGCTCTTTATGCCGCTCGCCCAGGTGAAAGGCTCCTGCGGGCGGAGAAAAACCGCTCCTATGGAAAGGAGCTCCTTTGCGATGATTCTATCAGTCATATTCCCAGAAAATCTTTAAGACATTTTGCGTAAGCTGCCGCAGGGTCGGCCGCAGCCGTGACCGGACGTCCCACCACGATATAATCCGAGCCGATCCGAGAGGCGAGCGCAGGGGTGGTGATGCGGGCCTGATCGTCCTTGGCGCTGTCCTCGAAGCGGATGCCCGGAGTCACAGCGAGGAAATCCTTTCCGCAGACCTCCTTCACCGCAGCAGCCTCGAGAGGGGAGCAGACCACCCCGTCCAGCCCGGCGGCCTTGGCATTGGACGCATAGCGTCCGATCACTTCCTGCATCGGCGCGTCGATCATCAGCTGGGCGCGCATACTCTCTTCGCTCGTGGAAGTGAGCTGGGTGACGGCGATAAGCAGGGCTCGCGTGCCGTCGGGGCGGGTGAGCCCCTCCAGGGCCGCGCGCATCATCTCGATGGTGCCGGCGGCGTGGACGTTGCACATATCGATGTCGAGACCGGAGAGCACCCGGCAGGTTTTGCGCACGGTGTTGGGGATGTCGTGCAGCTTGAGGTCGAGGAAGATCCGGTGCCCCCGGGCGCGGATTTCCCTTACTATGGACGGGCCTTCGCTGTAGAAGAGCTCCATTCCGATCTTTACGAAGGGCTTGCGTCCGCCTCTGAAGAGGTCGAGAAAGTCCATCGTCTCTCTCCCGGACGAAAAGTCGCAGGCTATAATTACATCTTTGGGCATATTATGTTAAGTTATAAATGTTTCATCTTCACTGAGTTGTAATAGTCGCTTCCGCGCAGTTTCAGCCCACTCCGGCCGGCTGGCTGGGGGGGCGGGCAGGTCACCCGGCGCAGCCGACTATCTCCCTTATGTCCTCTATCCCGAGCTTTTCCATCAGCCCCGGCAGGGCGGAGATGATCTCCGGGCAGACGAATGGGTTGCGCAGGTTCTCGGCCCCGACCTGCACGGCGGAGGCCCCCGCCATCATCATCTCCAGCACATCCTCGGCGTAGCTGACTCCGCCGCAGCCCATCACGGGGATGTGGCAGGAGCGGGACACCTGGTGCACCATCCTGACGGCTAGGGGAAGGAGCGCCGAGCCGGACAGCCCGCCCATCCCCGCCGCCAGCACAGGACGGCGGCGGCGGATGTCAATCCGCATTCCGAGAAGGGTGTTTATGAGCGTGAGCCCGTCCGCTCCGGCATCCTCGCAGGCGCGGGCAATCTCCACGATATCAGTCACATTCGGGCTGAGCTTTATGAAGACGGGCTTGCGGCAGACCGACTTCACCGCCGCAGTGACAGCGGCGGCCGCAGCGGCGCAGGTGCCGAAGGCCATACCCCCGTCGTGCACGTTGGGGCAGGAAATGTTCACCTCTATGATATCGATCCCCCCGCACCCGTCCGCCTTGGCGCAGCTGCGCCGGTATTCCTCCACGGAAAAACCGCTTATGTTCGCTATCACGGCATTGCGGAAGACTCTCCGCAGCTGCGGCACTTTTTCCTGCACCAGAGCGTCAATCCCCGGATTCTCAAGCCCTACCGAGTTCAGCATTCCGCCCCGGCATTCCGCTATCCTCGGGGTGGGATTGCCGAAACGCTCCTGCTCCGTGCTGCCCTTCAGGCTGATGCCTCCCAGGACGTTCAGGTCGAAGGAGTCCGCGAGCTCCGACCCGAAGCCGAAGCAGCCGCTGGCCGGGATGACAGGATTCGGCAGCTGCACTCCGCAGAGCTGCACAGCAAGATTTCTTACCATAATAATTCCTCCTTTCTGAAAACAGGTCCGTCCTTGCATACTCTCCGCGGGCCCGAAGCCGTGCGGACAGAGCAGCCGCAGCAGAAGCCGGCTCCGCAGCCCATCCGCTCTTCGAGACTCGCTTCGCCCCCACCTTCCAGACTCAGGCATACCGCACGCATCATATTCAGCGGCCCGCAGGTGTAGAAAAAGTCATACTGCGGCCGCTCGCGGCTGATCAGGTCTGTCACGCTCCCCCTCATCCCCGCGCTGCCGTCCACAGTGGAGAGAAGGGGAGTCACCCCCATCGCCTCGAACTCCCTGAGGAGCACTGCATCCTGCGCCGAGTTGAACCCGAGCGCGACGCTGACCTTCCTGCCCAGGGCGAGCAGCTCCCGGCACAGCAGATGCAGCGGAGCGGCTCCGAGACCTCCTCCGACAAGAAGGGCGGACTCCCTGCACGCCTCGGCCGTGAAACCCCGGCCGAGTCCTGTCAGGACGTCCAATCTTTCTCCTTCCTTCATCTCTGCGAGTCTCTCCGTACCCGCCCCTACTTTCTTGTAGAGGAGGGTGAGGCCCTCCGGAGCGCAGTCGCACACCGAGATAGGGCGCCTCAGGTAGAAGCCCTCCAGGGCTATCTCCACGAATTCACCGCCACGGGCCGTAACCGGCTCGCCGGAGCTGATGCGGAGCCTGAAGATGTCCTTCGCTACCGGATAGTTGGAATCTATTCTGAATATCTCTTTACGCATATTGTTCTTTATGGACCGGATGTTCAAGATTTGTTTTTGATATGCCTATCTTTGACTCTCATCCTGATAGACCGCCCGCCCGTCCTTCAGGGTAAGCCTGACCTTCCCCCTGACCTTCCACCCGTCGAAGGGAGTGCTGCGCCCTTTCGAGAGGAAAAGCCGGCTGTCTATAGTGTATTCTTTCTGCAGGTCTATGACGCAGATGTCCGCCCGCTCTCCTTCCCTCAGGCTCCCGCCGAGACGGAATATGCGTCTCGCAGAGGCGCAGAGCGCATCCGTGAGGCGCTCTGCACTGATCTTCCCCGTGAGCACGAGACCGGTGTAGAGGACAGGGAATGCTGTCTCGAGACCGACGATGCCCATAGCGCTGCCGGCCAGGCCTTGCGCCTTTTCCTGCTCGCTGTGCGGGGCGTGGTCGGTGGCTATCGCGTCTATGGTCCCGTCGCGGAGTCCCTCTATAAGGGCGTCACGGTCGGAACGGGACCTCAGGGGCGGGTTCATCTTGAAGCGGCCGCTTTCCTGAAGATCCTCATCGCAGAGACAGAGGTAGTGCGGGGCGGTCTCGCAGCTGACGCGCACTCCGCGCCTTTTCGCCTCGCGGATCAGAGCCACGCTCTCCGCCGTGGAGATGTGGCAGACGTGGTAGCGGCAGCCGGTCCTGCGGCACAGCTCCAGGTCACGCGCTATCTGTCCCCATTCGCTTTCGGAGCAGATGCCCCTGTGTCCGTGGCTTCTGCAGTACTGCCCGTCGTGGATATAGCCGTCACGAAGCAGGGAATTGTCCTCGCAGTGGGCTGCTATGATCACGTCTTCTCTTGCCGCTGCCTCCATGGCCCGGAGCATAGTCTCTGCGCTCTGCACGCCGCTCCCGTCGTCGGAAAAAGCCGCCACGCTCTTTTTCAGAGCGGCGAAGTCCGTGAGGGTCCCGCCCTTGCGGCCGAGAGTGATGGAGGCGTAAGGGCGGACTTCGATGAGGGCGTCGCGATCTATTATGTTCTGCTGCACCGCGAGATGCTCCGGAGTGTCCGGGACGGGGTCCAGGTTAGGCATAGCACAGACTGTGGTGTATCCGCCGGCGGCTGCGGCAGCGGAGCCGCTCGCTATGGTTTCCTTATAGGAGTACCCCGGCTCCCTGAAATGGACGTGGATGTCCGCGAAGCCGTAGCTTACGAGACATCCGCGCGTATCGATGATGTGCACATCGCCCTCCGGCCGCAGGTTTTTGCCTATCCCGCGGATGAGAGAGTCCCGGACGAAGATGTCCGGACCGCTTCCTCTGAGCAGAATGCCGCCCTCGCCGGAAGAAGAGTTGTGCTGTTTCAGAGCCATAGAGTCACTTACAGACTTGTCTTTTTTCGCCAATACATAAAAAAAGTCGCCCCGTAAAGGGCAACTTTTTCAGAATTACTGTCTTTCGATTACATTGGTACGTACCCAGGTATAATCGTCGTAGAATTCGTACCATCTGATGAGATAGAGTTTCATCTGCCAGCCATAACCGTCGAGGCAGGCGTGTCCGCAAGCTGTCGGCTTTATGTCGCTTGCGCTTTTCGCTTCCTTCAGGAATACTGCGGCGTCCACTCCTACATAGTTCCAGTCAGGGGAATAGTAGCCGCTCTGAAGCGGAATGACACCGTTGAAATTGGAAGTGACTATCCAGGCGCCCAGCTTGATGTTCCCGTCTTTCTGGAAGATATCGCCGAGAGTCCTGTCGCTTCCCTCATAGTATTCCAGTATGCGCTTCACTTCCTCCGGCTTGAGGGCCTTGCTGTAGTTCTCCGCCTGGTTCGGACCCCACATAAAGAACACGTCGCCGTCCCTTCTTACCCAAGGGCAAGGGATAGGGCTCCAGGAAGGATTCTTATACAAAGGGTAGTCGAGCGCGTAGGAGCTCATCACGAAATGCGCACCCTCGATCTGGCAGATGCCCTTGTCGTCGTGATGCTCCACAGGACGGCTCCGGATGTACTCGGAGAAGGCCTCGAACTTCTTGACGTTGTTTGCAAGGATAGTCTCGCGGGAAGCATCGTCCAGATCGGCGCGGTACCTGTGGTAGAGCTGGGTCAGATACAGGTTCTGTGCGGCCACGGCGATGTCGCTGGCGCGCAGGGCCTCTCTGACCGCATAGCCCATACTCTCCCAAGGGGTGGTGTTATATGTATATAGGTCATACATATTGAAGATGTCCTTCTGCTCTATGACCGTGGTCGTCAGGAAGTCCATATAGTTCATTCCCTGTATATACACCGGGTTCCCGCCGACGTTGTGGGAAGCCCAGTCGAGGATGATGGTCTTTATCTCCTCCTCGGTCTTGGCGTTGCCCAGACGGATATAGTATTCTTCATTGAAATTCGTGATCTCGTTCACCCATTTGCTGCGCTCGTTGAGTTTGGCCTCGTAGGTGGTGTTCTTGTAGAGGATGGTCATCTGCGCAAGCTGGTTGCTGATGGTGTTCATCTTGTCGAGCAGGTCATCGAGCGTGGTGCCCTCTCCGGATGAAGGGAAGAGCATATCCATAAGCACTCCCACTTCCTTGCCCCAGATAGTGGTGGCAGCGGTCTTTCCCGCCCACTCGAGGAAGCTGAGCCAGTCGATGCTTTCCAGGAGCGACTGGCCGGACTGGAACGAGACATCGAGTTTCTTCGGTCCGGTGTATTCGGCATCGGCCGGCAGAAGCGACGGCTCGAGCTTCACTGACCTGTAGTAGCTCAGGGTGTTGCCTGTAAGGGTGAAAGTCCTCGGGCTTTCAGGATCGTCTCCCGGAGTGGTGAGGACGTCTCCGTAGCGGGAGAAAGTCGCGGTCTTCCCCTCGTAAAGGGTGTTGAAGTGCTCAGGGGTATCGCTGCCGGAGCCGTGATAATCTATGGATGCGACCTCCTTCGACTTGACCTCGTAGCCTTCGTTGAGGGTATAGTCCATTTCGTAGAATTCGGCAGTGGTTTCATTCGTGATCCTGAGGATCTCAACGGAAGTCACTCCGCTGTCGGAAACCGTCATCGGTCCTTCCCAGACCCCCACGAAATCTGCGGGCAATTCGTTTTCCTGCCACTCGCATCCCATCACTGCGAGAACTCCCGTCAGAATGAGTGCCGTTCTGAAGAATGTGTTTTTCATTTTTGTGATGTATAATAAAAATTTTACAAATGTATGTGATTTAGCTTTTTCACGCAAAATTTTATCGTTTTTCAGAGTAATTTTTTTTCGGGAATCTTCGCGCCGCCGGAGTGCCTTCAGCGCGCCCCCGTGGGCGTGTTGAAAAAGTTGTTGAAAACTTGGGCGGGACCGCCGCAGCGGACAACGCTCTTATGTCTAAATTTGACGACACGCCGCGCGGCGGCTGGGGTATATATATTCTGACTATAAATAAAAACACTATGGATGTACGTAAAACCAACGGTTCGTTCGAAGAATTCGACAAGGCAAAACTCGCGAGAGGTATTCACCAGGCATATAAATCGGCAAAGGAATATTGTGATGATTCCATAGTGGTCTCCATCATAAACAATCTCTACGTCTATGAGGGCATCGCCAGCTCGGAGATCCGCCGCCAGGTGGTGGACTCCCTGATGTCCATAAACAAGCGTGTCGCGCTCGCATACATAGAGAAGTTCGACGCCGACGTGGACTTGAGGCGCAAGCGTGACTTCATAAAAGACTACATCGCAGCTTCGAACGCCGCGACGGGGTCGAAGTTCGACGCGAACGCCAACGTCACGCGCAAAAACATCGTCACCCTCGGCAACGAGCTCTATAAAGAGAACAATATCAAGCAGAACCGCTACATTATGTGCGACAAGATAAAGACCCTCTACGGGAAATCTCTTGCCGACCAGTATCTGAGGGACCTCAATACGCACGTGCTGTACAAGCACGACGAGAGCGGCACCCCGGGATTCCCGTACTGCGTAGCCATCTCCATGTACCCCTTCCTCATCAGCGGTCTGCGCGAGCTGGGCGGAGTGTCGATAGCCCCTACCGACCTGAAGTCCTTCTGCGGCGAGTTCATAAACCTCGTGTATTCGGTTTCCTCCCAGTTTATGGGGGCCGTGGCCACACCGGAGTTCCTTATGTATCTGGACTACTTCATCCGCAAGGACTACGGCGACGACTACACCTCGAGGCTCGACGAGGTGGTGGAGCTGAACGTAAAGAAGCGCACTCTCATAAAGGTGATAGACAATTACTTCCAGCAGGTGGTGCACTCGATGAACATGCCTGCCGGAAACAGGGGTTACCAGACGGTGTTCTGGAACATAAGCTACTTCGACCGCAACTATTTCGAGGGCGTGTTCGGGGAGTTCCGCTTCCCTGACGGGACTGCTCCGAAGTGGGAGACTCTCGACTGGCTGCAGAGGCACTTCATGAACTGGTTCAACGAAGAGCGCAACCGCTACATCCTCACCTTCCCGGTGGAGACTATGGCGCTGCTCACTGACGGCGGGGACGACTACCTCGACAAGGACTACGCCGACTTCACCGCCGAGATGTGGTCCAAGGGCCACAGCTTCTTCTGCTACATCTCGAACAGTCCGGACTCCCTGTCGAGCTGCTGCCGCCTGCGCAACAGTCTGACAGACCTCGAGGACAAGGAAGACACCGCCCATAATCACACCACGCACCAGTACTCTATGGGTACGGCTTCCGTGGCCACAGGCTCCAAGTCCGTGATGACCGTAAACCTGAACCGCCTGATACAGGATTCGGTGCGCCGCTACTTCCTGGAGCGCAGGGGAGTGGTCCTGCCGGAGGGCAAGCCGCTCGACCTCAAGTCAAATTTCTACGACAAGGACGACCTCTTCACGAACTACATAGACAAGGACCTGACCGAGATGACCGAGCGCGTCCACAAATACCAGATAGCCTTCAACGAAATCATCAAGGACTTCCTCAAGGCGGAGATGCTCGATGTCTACAAGGCAGGGTTCATCGATATGCGCAAGCAGTATCTGACTGTGGGCGTGAACGGACTCACCGAGGCCGCCGAGTTCCTCGGACTCAAGGTGTCCCCGAATCCGGAGTACGGCTACTTCGTGAACAGCGTGCTCGAGACCATAAACATCGCGAACCGCAAGGACCGCACGCCTGAGGCGATGTTCAACACCGAGTTCGTGCCGGCGGAGAACCTCGCCGCCAAGAACTACAAGTGGGACCGTAAGGACGGATACTTCGTATCGTCCAATCACAACCTCTACAGCTCCTATTTCTACAATCCTGAAGACGAGGGAGTCTCTATGATCGACAAGTTCAAGCTGCACGGCGAGGATTTCGTGAAGTATCTCGACGGCGGTTCCGCCCTCCATATGAATCTCGCGGAGCATCTCTCCAAAGATCAGTACAGACAGCTTCTTCGAGTTGCCGCGCATTACGGGACCAACTATTTCACATTCAACGTGCGCAACACCGTCTGCAATGACTGCGGATTCATCAGCAAGGATACGCTCGAGAAATGCCCTAAGTGCGGGGGCGTGAATCTGGATTATCTCACGCGCGTCATCGGCTACCTGAAGAGGGTTTCGTCTTTCGCCGAGCCGCGCCAGGTGGAAGCCCATCACCGCTATTACGACGAGGGGAAGCAGACAGAGAATCTCTGACGAGTAAGGAATGATAAAGTATCTTCCGCAGCTCACGGACGTAGTCCTGGAGGAAATACCGGACAGAGTTACCCTGGCAGTCGAGATTACGAACTGCCGGGGTAACTGTCCGGGATGCCATTCGCCCTTCCTGAGGCGGGATATAGGGGAGGAATTGGCCGGAACGGCCTTGGATAAGCTTCTGGACGAGAATTTCGGCGTGAACTGCCTGCTTTTTCTCGGCGAGGGGGATGATCTGCCCGCGCTGCTCGCGCTCGCGGGGCACGTCAGGCGGACGCATCCGGGGGTCGAGCTGGCGCTCTATTCGGGCCGCGAGGAGGTCGAGGCGGAGATTATGGAGAGCTTCGACTATGTGAAGACCGGCCCCTTTGTCGAGGAGCTGGGGCCTCTGAGCGAAAGGACTACGAATCAGCGGCTTTACTACCGGGGCGAGGACATCACTTCGCGCTTCTGGCGGAAACCCTCGGGGGAGTGAGCTTTTTTGCGGCGGGAGGAGCCGGGAGCGAGTGCCTCTTGCGGCCTGAAGGAGCCGGAGCCGGGGGCGAAAAGGGAGGCTATTTTTGCAGGTCGCCGAAGAATGACTACATTTGCAGTGTATTTGTAAGACAATTGTATATGAAGACTGTCGTAAAACATTTTCTCTTCCTTGCGGCCATTTTTATGGTGCTCGGCTCAGTTTCACTGCCGGCGCAGGACAAGACCATCAAAAGGAAAGTCGCCATAGGGCGCTTCTCGAACGAGACCCAGTATGCAAAGGGTCTTTTCTATGACAAGGATAATGACCCGATGCGCAAGCAGGCTCTGGACATTCTCTCCTCGAAGCTCGCCTCCAGCGGGAAGTTCATTCTTCTGGAAAGGGACGATCTGGACGTGCTCGTGGCCGAGGCCGGCAAGGGTATGAACAAGATCGGGGCCGACTACATAATCCTCGGTTCCATAACCGAATACGGACGTAAGGCGGAAGGACAGCAGAAGGTGTTCTCCTCCACGAAGACCCAGACGGCGGAGGCCGGAGTGAGCATCCGTCTTGTGGAGGCAGCTACGGGTCTCATCATCTATTCGGACGAGGCGAAAGGCTATGCCGAGACCTCCACGAAACAGACTATGGGTCTGGGAGGTACAGCAGGATTTGACGCGACGCTCAGCGACAAGGCGATTTCCGCCGCTCTGAGCCAGCTCGTGGAGAACATAATCAACAAGTGTATGGACAAGCCTTGGAGGTCCTACATCCTCTCTGTGGACGACGGTTCGTACATCATTTCCGGCGGAGCTTCGCAGGGACTTGCGGCAGGTGACACGTTCAATGTCTATAAGAAAGGCAAAATCGTCAAGAACCCTCAGACGGGTCTGGATATCGAGCTACCGGGACAGAAGATAGGTTCCGTATCCGTGCTTTCTTCCTACGGGGACACGCCGGAAAGCGAGATTTCCTTCTGCAGCTACGAGGGCCCGGCTCTCGATGTGGAGAATCTTTCCGAGTATTACATTTCAGACAAATAGGCTTATGAAGAAGATTATTTTGGCGGCTGCTTGCAGCCTTCTTCTGTGTGCGTGCGGCGTAGGCTCGTATTCGGTGTCGTCCGGCAAGGCTGACGTGGGTATGATTTCGTTCGTGAGTGCGGACAAGTCGGAGCTCACGGTGACTGTGGATGAGAAGAGCTATGACGTGAACTGCGTAAAGGCGAAAGCCTGGCGCAAGGACAGGAGCCTGAAGAAAACGGCTCAGAATACCATTTATGTCGCTCCGGGACAGCACGTTGTGGCTGTTACGAAAGACGGCAGGGAAGTGTACCGCAAGACCCTGTTCATCTCCGTACAGGAGCATAAGATAGTGGAGTTATGAGAAGGGTAAGTATCGCACTCGCAGGGATCGCGGCGGCACTGCTGCTTTCTTCCTGCGGCACGACCGTCGAGACCCTGTACTCCTGGGGCGGGTATCAGAACGGCACGACCGCTTACGAGAACCTGGCCTATCTCTCTTATGACAAGCAGAGCCCACAGAGCATCTGCGGCCTCGTAGCAGTGTATGAGAATATGGTATCGCATCCGGGCGGCTCGCGTCGGGTTCCGCCTCCGGGCATCTGCGCCGAATACGGCTATCTCCTGCTGCAGCCGGGGACAGCTGAGACCTTCACGCAGAATGCGAGCTCTTCCCAGAAGAGTCTTTTCGGCAGCAGCGATTACGCTGTCCTCTTCCGTGAGAAGGGACAGGAGATGCTCGAAAAGGAAGTCGAGTATTATCCTGAATCCGCTAGATTCATTGAACCTCTGATCAAAAAGCTCGCGAAATGATGAAGAAGATTATCCCTGTACTTTTGATGGCCGCCGCTCTCTGCTCCTGCGGAACGGCGAACCGCATCACACGCGAGTCCCAGTACGCGGCGATGTACGAGAATATGCCTCTCACCATACTGGTGATGCCGCCTATAAACAACACCTCGAACGTCGAGGCGAAGGACCTGCTCTATACTTCGATCAGCCGTCCTCTTGCCGAGGCCGGATATTACGTGATCTCTCCGCTCCTTGCGATGGATATCCTGAAAGCTGAGAGCGCGTACGATGCTGAGCTGTTCATAGACAAGCCTCTGACTATGTTCAGGGACTATTTCGGAGCCGACGCGGTAGTCTTCTCCCAGATCGACACCTGGACCAAGAGGGGATTCGGCATCGACACGAAGATCAGGTATATGATAAAATCGACTACGACGGATGAAATCCTCTTCGACCGCAGCTGTGACCTGTATCTCGACCTTCAGGAGAACTCGGGCGGGCATTCGATGCTCTCCGTCCTCGTGGACCTGGCGGTGTCGGCGATCAACACCGCGACGACAGACCATATAGTCGCGGCCCGTCGGGCCAATTATTATATTTTCAGCGACATCCCTCGCGGAAAATACAGTCCGCAGTATATGCAGGACAAGGAGGTGGAGGCTCAGCCGAAGGATATCAAGAAATAAGGATTGCGGATTTACAGGCTTATCCCGAGCCGTTTCGTGATCCAGTCCTCGAAGAGTTTCTTTTCGCCCGGGTCCGCATCCTGGAGCGCGTTCATACAGCCGTATTTCAGTTCCGGCTGCCTGTCCGCCCAGTCGAGCTTTCCTCTCAGATAGCTGAGATTCTTAGGCTTGCGTATCATAAGGTTCACACCCTTGTGGCCCTTATGGATAAGCAGGCCTTTGCTTTCGGCGAGGACAAAGAAAAGTCCCTGCACATTGAACTGCTCCTTGTCTCTGAATCTGTGGCGGACATTTCTCCGGATGCACTCCGGATGAGCGGTGAAATACTCCTCCAGCACGCTCTTGAAGATGGGATAGGGCTCGTGCGGGAGGTAGTAGAAATGCCCGCAGCCGATCATCTCGGAGCCGTTGAGCAGGGAGTCCTTGTAGGTGAAGCGCTTGTGATGGTTTTTCCTGAGACGGACGGCCCTGAGCACTTTCATGGCGCCTGACGGGAATATGTCCGAATAGCACACCACCTTTCCGTCTCTGAACAGGTCCTCTTTCTTCGAAGGGGCGGCAAAGAAGAAGTCATCGTTCATATAGATGAACTCCTCGCTCAGGTCCGGTATGCGCCACATCATCGTCTCCACGGCGAGGCTGTTGAAGACAGGGAGATACTGCTCATACCCCTCGAAAATGCTGTGATGGTCCACTATGATTACCGGGACCTGATTCTGAGGGAAATTCTTCTCGAGGAAGTCGCCCATATCCGGGTCCTGCCTGTCAGTGATGATGAATATCCTCTTCACATAAGGGGCGAAGCGCAGGATGGATGCCACCGCAAATCTTATCTCGTTGCTCTGGATGAAGCGCTCCGGCCCCGCGATGTCCTCGAATCTGTCTTCCTTCTCCGTAGTTATATAATTGCTGCGCTCCGCCTTCAGTTTCGGGTCATTGCCGTTGACCCAGGTCAGCACGGCGTCGATTTTCTTAAGCTCTGCCATTGATTGTCAGATTTCTAAATGCCTATAAGGCAGGATGTGTGTGGTTTTACAGGCGCAAAGATAGTGTATTCGTCCGTATTATCAATTTAAAATAACCTGGGGGGGGGTGAGCTGTCTATGGAAGAGAATGAGCGAGGCGTGTAAAGATTTTGACACCATGCTATTTTTCAATGAGTTATGTGGTGCGTGGTACAAAAATGGTACGGGTTTAGGATAGAAAAATAAGGGAAAAACCGAGGAAAGATAAGTGATTGAGGTGCAGAAAAAAGTTGAAAAACATTCAAAAAATTTTTCAGCCCGGGCATTTTCACCTTCGATTTAGGGCCATAGGCGATAAGAAAGCCCTCCGCAATCTTGCGACTGCGGAGGGCTGACGGTTTAGGTTGAGGCCGGGTGTCCGGCGGGAGGGTTAGTCACCGCCTCCAGCTGGGGCAGTGGTCCAGGCGGTTTCCGCGAGCATCACGCCTGACTTCTCGCCGGTGGTGGAGTTGACGTAGTAGTGCTGAAAAGTGCCGTTGCACGGTACGGGACGCCGGAAATCATAAACTCAGATCAGGGCAGCCAGTTCACGAGCAAGGAATGGGCTGACGCCTGCGCTCAATACCCTGAAATGAAGGTCAGCATGGATGGCCGCGGCCGGGCCAAAGACAACATCTGGATAGAAAGATTTTGGAAAACGATAAAATATGAGTACATTTACATCCAGCCGGAGGAGTCCGGCACGGACTTGTTCCTTGGAATCAAGGCATTCATAGATGACTATAACTATCACCGTCGTCACCAAGGAATCAACCGTACAGTACCAAGCAAGCTCTACCTCCGGTCGGCTGCTCGGGTTTAACTAAGAAAAGGAAGGAACCTGTTTAATATCGGTAGTATTGTACAATATTGATATGCTGGAGGGCATAAGTTTGCCGACATGGACAGGTGACATTCATTAGATAAATGGCGGAAGCCGAAAAGCCATAACAGAGTAGGCGCTCACATAATAATTTCAATAGTATGAAAACTCTTGAATTCAAAGTCGTCGCTGCTGCGCAGGAAGCAAACTCAGTCAATGAGTTCTGCGCTCACAACCCCTCTGTGTGCGACATGTGCTGGGGAGACCTCAGTCTCTGAGTGTGAGGAGGGAACCGGAAATTGTTATTACAATACCTCCGGTTTCCTTTTTTATTTGTCTTTTCGTTATGTACTGGTCAAAATACAATATACTATCCAAATCGGACAAGTACGGTTACCTGCTATACAATACAATGTCGCAGGTATTCCTCCAGATAGAAGAGTCGCAGATTCAGGGTTGGCTGGATTTGAAAAACAATCCGGACACATACAAGGACTACAAGTTCGCCGATTTCCTACTGTCTTCCCGGATTATTGTCTATAGGCAGGAAGACGATTTGAATATCTACCTTTCCGACGTCCTCAAGAATAAATATAATTCGGCAGACATGTCCCTTACCATCCTTCCTACGCGGGGATGCAACTTCGGGTGCATATATTGCTATGAACGCGAGCGCCCTATGGTCGCCATGGATGAGGATACCGAAGAAGCGATTGTAAAGTTCGTGCAGGCCAACAAGCAGATAAAGCGCCTTAATGTTACATGGTATGGCGGTGAGCCTCTCATGAATTTTGACAGCATCGTCCGCCTATCCAAAGCCTTTCTTGCACTTGGCATCGATTATACCGCCAAGATAGTGACCAATGGCTATCTGCTCACCAAAGAGAAGGCCGATGCGTTTGCAGGTCTTGAAATCAACGACGTTCAGATTACTTTCGACGGCCCTGAAGAGGTGCACAACTCGCGCCGTCCCTTGCTCGGAGGGCAGCCAACCTACAGGCAGATAATGGAGAATCTGAAGTATCTGCTTGATGTGAACCGGAAGGTGCATGTCGATATCCGGACCAATATAGACAGACGGAACATGGAAGATTATGCGATGTTCTATGATTCATTCAAATCCGAAATCGACTGCGAAAGGGTAAATCTTTACCCCGGCTTTGTTTCCGATTTGCTTTCATCAGAGTGTGTCTCTCCGGAACATAATATATCGGAGGGCGGATACAAAGCCCAGTTCGCTCTGGATTTGTTTGACCGGTACGGCATTGAAATCAAGTCTTTCCTGCCTCGTTTCAGAAGGCACAGCTGCGTGGCGAGCAAATATTTCGCCTTCGTCATAGGGCCGGAAGGAGAAATATACAAGTGCTGGAGAATGGTGGGAAATCCAAAACAGACACTCGGCAATGTCCGGGACGGTGTCAGGAATATGGCCGGTTTTGCCGACTATATTACAGGAGCCGATTATACCCGTGATTCGAAATGCCTTAGCTGCGAGTTTATCGCCCTGTGCGGGGGCGGATGTCCGCTTGTGAGGCTTCGCAACAGGGATGAAGGTCTGCATCTGAATCATTGCTGCCCGGAAAAGAGCCATATGGAGCAGCTTATGGAAATGAGATACGAAATGTATCTATTGGCCAGGCAGGGGAAGAAGTGAAGGTCTATATAGAAACATACGGTTGCCGGATGAATATCTGCGACAGCGAGATTCTGCTTGCGATTCTCGCTGGGGAGGGATTTGTCCAGTGCGACAGAATCGATGAGGCCGATATAATTATCCTGAATTGTTGTTCCGTGCGTGAAGTGGGGCATGAGAAGACATACTCTCGCCTTGAAGATATCGCCGACAAAGGATTGCAGGAGAAGACCATCGTCATTTGCGGATGTTTTGCCACCCGGCTCGACAGCAGTTTGTTCAAGCGTTTTCCGTTTGTAGATATTGTCATCGGCCCGGACCGGTACCGCGACCTGCCTGCGTTGTTGAACAATCAAGACGGACATATAATACTGAATGGCGCACTGACTGATGAAATGTACTCCGACATTGTCCCTCTCCGTACCATCGAGGACAAAACGACGGCAGCAATAACCATAATGAAAGGCTGCAACCAATATTGTTCCTATTGCATCGAGCCATACACGCGCGGCAGGGAGCACAGCCGCGACATGGACTCCATTCTGCGGGAGTGCCGGAACATCGCCAATCAGGGATATCGTGAACTTACTTTTGTCGGGCATATCATAGACCGGTATGAATTCGGTTTTGCCGAATTGCTGGACAAGGCAGCCGCATCGTGTCCTGAACTCAGAATCAAGTTCCTTTCATCGCACCCGCTTACATTCACGGACGATATTGTCGAGGTTATTGGGCGTCATGAAAATATCATGCGCGTAGTGCATCTGCCGGTGCAGTCCGGTGCCGACAGTGTGTTGGAACGCATGAACCGTGGCTATACGGTGCAGCAATATAAAGAACGATATCGGGCAATAAAACGCGAAATCCAGGATATTTCGATTGTCACCGACATCATGGTGGGATTTTGCGGTGAAACGGATGATGAGTTTTCTCAGACGCTCGATCTCGTCCGGGAACTGGACTTCGATGATATCAATGTTTTCCAATTCTCTATGCGAAGTGGAACTTCGGCCTTTGTCAAGTATAAAGACGATGTTCCTGAAACGATAAAGATTGAACGGTATCGGGCCGTATGCGAGGCTCGGGATGCCATTAAGTTAGCGGCCTATTCCAGGGCAATCGGGGAAACTGTTCCTGTCGTCGTCGAAGGTCGCTGGCCGGGAGATTTGGAATACCTGTTCGGTAGGGACGACCATCTCCGGACGATTCTTTTCAGGGCGGACCTGGACATCCCGGTCAATGCCGATGCAAAGGTGCTCATTACGGAAGTGACCGCCTGGGCTATGAAAGGAGTAAGCGTATGAGAATCAATCTCTTTAACATAGGCTGCTTCAAGAATCTCGTGGACAGCGAGAGGCTCATACGCGTCCTTGTGGACGCAGGAATCGACGTCCATTTCGGAGAGTTGGACGGGACTGCCGACATTGCCATAATCAACACCTGCGGCTTCATCGGGGAATCCGAAGATGCGTCGCTTGCGGCAATACGCCGCTACGCTGCCATGAAGCTGGATGGCGCTTTGGGACAGCTTTGGATTATCGGCTGTTATTCCCAGAAACTCGGTGACAGGCTTCTCACCATTGTACCGGAGGTTGACAAGATCTATGGCAATTTCAACTGGGAGCAGCTGCCGGCCGACCTCGGCATAGGGATGGCTGTCGGGATGAAACGCTATCTTACGACGCCGTCGCACTACGCCTTTGTAAAAATCTCAGAAGGGTGCAATCAGCCGTGTTCTTATTGCATAAAGCCGGTGTTGAACGGCCCCCTTGCTTCTGTGCCCATAGAGAATGTCCTGGAAGAATGCCAGTGGCTGGTATCGCATGGAGTGAAGGAAATCCAGCTTGTCGCGCAGAATCTTACTTCCTACGGATTGGATTTGTACGGGAAAAAGCGAATAGCTGAGCTTGTATCACGGATTTCGGATATTTCCGGGATTGAGTGGATACGCCTTCATTATGCTTATCCTTCAGGATTCCCGAAAGACCTTCTGCCGATAATCCGGGAGCGGGAAAACGTGTGCAAGTATCTGGACATGGCAATTCAACATTCAGAGACCAGGATGCTGAAACTTATGAGACGTGGAATGTCCCGGGAGTCTTTGTCAGATTTGATTGAGGAAATTCGCGCCTCTGTCCCAGGGATATATCTCAGGACGACGGTAATGGTAGGGCATCCCGGTGAGACGGAAGCTGATTTTGATGCGCTTCTTCGCTTTATCGGGGAGCAGCGGTTCGAACGTCTCGGCGTTTTCCGTTATTCCCACCAGAAAGGCACTTATTCCGACGGCCATTACCATGATACGATAAGTCAGGAGACCAAGAACGGGAGGGCCCTTGCGGTTCTCTCTGCCCAGAAGATAGTCCTTGACGACATAAACCGGGCGACCATCGGAAAAGACATTAAAGTAATCATAGACAGCATAAAGGACGGATATTACATCAGCCGATCGGAGCACAGCACCCCGATGGCCGATCCTGTCATCAAGGTGCAGGCGGCTAGCACTTTGACCTCCGGAGACTTCCATGAGGTCCGTATTACTGGGGTGGAAGGCAGAAATCTTATTGCAGTACCATTATGACAGAAATATTTCCAATGCCCATCATCAGCGGTGCCAACGAGGGCAGAATACTGGCTTATGCACCGTTGAAGAAAAAGGTCAGAATCGTGGACTCTGCCCGAGAACTTGATTCGTTCAGGGAGGAAATAGAGGGATGTCCCGATTATCCGGTGCATCACATTTCTTCTAATCCAGATGAATTTCGCACCCTGATGCTTCTTCCGAACAACAAGTGCAATTTCAGCTGCGCATATTGTTATTCAGCAAAAGGACGGTCCGCCGCAGAAATGAATTCCGTTATGCTTCGTCGGTCTCTGGATTGGTTTATCACCCCGGACCGGCTTCATGGCAAGAAATTGACGGTCATTTATATAGGCGGAGGAGAACCGCTGCTTGCCTGGCCGGTAGTGAAAGACAGTATCGAATATGCTGTTGAGTTGAACAGGCGGCGCAATGGCGGGCTATATATTTCCATCGTCACCAACTGCTCAATCATAAACGAAGATATAATCCAGACCTGTCTGAAAACCGGTGCCGGTATTTGTGCTTCTTATGACATTCTCGAAGATGCGCAGAACAAATTCCGCGGGCACTATGATGAAGTCACCCGAAATATCAACACATATGCATCCCGCGGAGTTGACGTCGGCATAACAACGGTGGTCACAGAAGACAACCTCCACCGGATGAGTGAAATGATGGATGTAATGCACAAGGCTATTCCACTGGTGAAGCAGGTTTCCTTCAAACCTTTGGTTCCAAACGACAGTTTCAGCCGTTTTGCGTCAAAAGAGGATTATTACCGGTCGTTCGCTGACAACTTCTTTGAGGCGAAACAGGTTGCTGACAACTTTGGAATACGGCTTACTTGCCCGTATCTTAATGCGGTGTCAGTCCTGCAGGACCGTTTCTGCGAGGGTAAGTTTGTGCTGGCCGCCGACGGCAATATCACAGGCTGCAACTTCGTATCGTCTGCCCTTGAGCCGCGTTTTGACGATTTCAAGATTGGCAAGACCTCGGAATCCGGCTGCGATATTGACCCTGACAGAACTGACCGGGTATTCTCCCACAACAATTCTCTCGAAATGTGCTGCGACTGTCCCGCCAAGTATCACTGCGCCGGCGGTTGCTATGCCGAACATATGTATATGACCGCCGAGGACAAGGAAACCTATTGCCGGGCAATGAAGCATTTTCTTGCCCAATACCTTGAAATAAAATACTTGTGATATGCAGACCTTACCCATAGATAAAAATAGTGATATTCTCCAGAATATTAGCGACACCTTAAATGTCATAGGCCCTAAAGTCTATCAGATAGCGGAGGCTTCCAATCCTGATATGGCAAGCCTTAACCTGAAAGTGGCAATAGTCGCTGCCGCCGCAGGAATTCTAAGTGCCATTTTTGGGTTCTTCGGCTTTTGGTATTCAAAGCGGACAGCGAAAAACGTTGCGCGTACCAGCAGTAAGAACCGCCTTGGCGTAAGTGACTGGCTAATACACATAATTTATCGGAAAATGGCTTACATACGGGCGCTGCTTGATGATAAATCGCTGATTAGCCAGAATATATTGCGCCAGATGTTTCTTCCAAAGTTTGAAGACATATTCGTCCTTGAAGACTACAGGAACGATGTTGCCACATACTCTCATTTGCTGGGACTTAAAAACCAAATGCAAAAATATGATTCTGCCATTGATGCATGTATCAATAAACTTGACAACGGGCAGGAACTTTCCAACAGGGACATACTCGATCTGCTGGAAACGCCGGTAAAAGCTTTGATAGAGTTGTACCATGTCAATAAAGTGAACTGGAAAAACTATGCCGACAGGCTTGTCAAGACAATATTGGAATACCACTTCAACCATGTCATGAATTGCGGATTCGCCAATATCTCTTTCTCAATGCCAAGAGACAAAGATACTGGCATTGAACTCTACATGAAACTCTGCAAATTGGGGAGGATGGATGGCACTCGGAAAATCCTGAGAAAATATGATTCGGAAGCTTTCCGGCAAAAGATATTGGCACCACTGAACATAGAGTCAGTTTCACTGTATTCAAAGCTTCTTACAAGGGCATGCAAGGACGATGTCGATCATGAAGGCATCATAAACTTGCTGGCCGCCGCATGGAGCTTGGATTCAGCAATAGTTCATTTTCAATTTGAAAAATACAATGAGACTACTTTCTAACATCTTCGATTGCTTTTCACACCAATTTCCCTCGGACCAGACAATTAAGGATGCACAATTCTTGGATTGGAATGGCAAAGCACATCTGGATGCTTATTTGTCTTTATATGAGCGCGAGGTAGCAATGGACGCGATTGCGGAAGAAATGGCTTCTGCTGATAACTTCATGTCCCCTTTCTTCACAGCTCCTTCATCCAGATCTGATAGATGCTGGGAAGCGGCTCATGGACCGTCTAATTACAAGGGCGGTCTAAAAACTATAATTCCGGTGATTACCTAAGTGCCGCCTATTGGTATAAAAAAGCAACAGAACTCGATTGTGCATCGGCATTTGAGGGACTTGGCTTTTTGTACCAAAACGGTTATGGTGTAGGGAAAGACATATCAAGCGCAATATCTTATTACAAGAAAGGTGCAGCTCTCGGAAACTCATACTGTATGATGGCTCTTGGATATTTATTCTATTTCGGCGAAGATGTGCCTGAAGATAGACAGCAGGCTCGCTGGTGGTTTGAATTGGCGTACAAAGCTGGCAATACGGATGCTGATAGCAGCGGAATGAATGTACCACCCGTATCACTTTGAAATGTACCGGCCATA
>CAVDFQ010000023.1:0-37177 GCA_963608065.1 bacterium | reverse complement strand
TTGCCGGCCTGCTCTCCACGTCATTGCCGGCCTGCTCTCCACGTCATTGCCGGCCCCGACCTCCACGTCATTGCCGGCCTTGAACGGCAATCTCTTTCCCCTGGCAGCAAAAGATGCCCGATCACGTCGGGCATGACGAAAACCGATCACGTCGGGCATGACGAAAACCGATCACGTCGGGCATGACGAAAACCGTCATTGCCGGCCTGCTCTCCACGTCATTGCCGGCCCCGACCTCCCCGTCATTGCCGGCCCCGACCGGCAATCTCTTTCCTCCGGCAGCAAAAGTATCTACCTGAGCGAGCGGAACTCGCGTGGAGTGGCGGAGCGGAATGCGAGAGTCTCTCCGCTGTAGGGGTGGCGGAAGACAAGGCTCGCCGCGTGCAGGGCGATGCGGCCTCCCATACCGGTACGCGCCCCGTATTTCCTGTCGCCGGCTATCGGGTGGTGCAGCTCCTGGGCCGCGTGGACCCGGATCTGGTTCTTCCGGCCGGTTTCGAGCTCGAACTCTACGGTGCTGAAATTTCTGCCGCAATGCGTGCATTTCCAGTGCGTTACAGAGAGTTGAGCTCCTCCTTCGTCCACAGATGACGATGACATTTTGAGGGACTTTTCGTTCTCCCTGAGCCAGGAGGTAATGGTGCCGCTGCCCTCGTCGAGCCGTCCTTCGAGGACGGCGACATATTTGCGCTCCAGCACGCTTTCATTCCATTTGCTCTGGAGCAGTTCCTGAGTGCGCTCGTCCTTGGCGAAGACCAGAAGTCCGGAAGTGTCCCGGTCCAGACGGTGGACGATGAATACCCGACCGGAGATATGTCCGCGCTTTCCGGCTTTCATCGCTGCGCGTCTGCAGCGGTGCATATAGTCGGTGAGGATGGCGTAGGCGTTTCGCTCGTGCCCCGGGTCGCCGTATTTCGGAGCGATGGTCGGCAGTCCGGAGCGCTTCTCGATGACCAGCAGGTATTCGTCCTCGAAGAGGAGGCGGATGCCGTGCTCTTCCAGCACCTCGGTCGCTCTATCCACCATAGATTCAGCTATGGCCTCGCCCTTGCCCACAAGTTCCACCTCGTCCCCCGCCTTCAGCGGCAGGTCGAAGGCTGTGGTCCGATTTCCGTTCACCAGTATGCGTCCGGACGAAAGATAGCCCTTCACGGCGGTGCGGCTGCTGTCCGGGAACTGCGAAAAGAGATAATTGAGCAGGGAAGCGTCTCCCTTTACGGTCATTTTCTGTGCCATTATGCAATGATGTCCGGGGTGTTTTATGTTCCGTTACGCAAGCGGGGTGGGGCGCGCATCTATTTTCTGAGTTCCTCCATATCCTGCTTGAGCATGACCTTGCGGTCCATCATAGCCACTTTCTGGAAGAGTCTGATGCGGTTTCCGGCGGAAAGATGCACCTTGTCCTCGTGCTTGCCCCTGCGCCACCACTTGTAGAAGCCGATGGGGTCGTTCTCGAAGGGAATGGAAGCCTTGATGCCTGTGGAATACCCCGGGAAGTCGATGATGAGCGACAGCCCCATAATCCTCCTGTAGTATTCGGGATCGGCCCTGCGAAGCTTGCTGATCAGGGGATTAAGGACCTCCATAGTGTCCACCTTAAGAACCTTCTCCTTTATGATCATCTTATGGATGCGTACCGGGTCTTCATTCAGCCAGGCCCCCAGACGGAGGGTCAGCGGGCCGGAACCGGTCTCCAGAGTGAGAGGGTCCATCGAGAAATAGATTTTCTCGGGATCGAGAGGAAAGGCTTCTTCAGAGGTCATAATAAAGTGATAAAACGCGCAAATTTATGAATTTTTTTTGAGAAAACGGCAAAATCGTTTTGGGTAAATAAGAAAAAAAGAGGCTTCAGTAGTTATACGAAGGCTTTTTTCCGGATAATCTTTTCAGTAAGGGGAGGGAAAAAAGTCGTCGATGTTTTGTGAAGGATTTTGTGGAGATTCTTTTTATGAGGTGTAATGGAGTTTTGTGCGGAAATGCCTATATTTACGCACCCAAATCAAAACGACTTATGAAATTTAGAACCACATTGAGTATCGCGGCCGCCACTTTGCTTATGGCTGCGGCTACATCCTGCGGCAGCTGTGACGGCGGTCTGAAGCCGAACCGGACTCCGGCCATCCCTCAGGACAAGGAAATCGAAGCAGGTGTCCGGAAAATCCTCAAGAATATGACCCTTGAGCAGAAGGCCGGCCAGATGATGCAGATCACCGTGGGCCGCCTTGTGGACCCTTCCACCGGGAAGTTCAGCGAGGAGGCCATCCGGAACGTCTTCGGAAAGTACAAGGTAGGCTCCATCCTGAACACCTACAATGACCACGCCTATGACCGGCAGTTTACCGCCGAGTTCATCACGGAGCTGCAGAACAAGTCGATGGAGCTCATCGGCATACCTATGATTTATGGCCTGGATATGATACACGGCGCGTCCTACCTGACCGATGCGACCCTCTTCCCGCAGGAAATAAACCTCGGAGCCACCTTCGAGCCGGAGTATGCGCGGATTATGGGCGAGGCGATGGCCTATGAGACCCGTGCCGCGATGTGTCCGTGGGTGTTCTCTCCGGTAATGGACCTTACCCGCACCTCCCTCTGGCCGAGAAACTGGGAGAGCTGGGGCGAAGACCCTTATATGCAGAGCGTGATGGCCGCAGCCGAGGTCGAAGCCCTTCAGGGAAGCGACCCGAATCACGTGGACGACACTCACGTGGCGGTGAGCATCAAGCACTATCTCGCCTACGGAGCACCAGCCAGCGGCAAAGACCGCACTCCGGCCTACGTCTCCGTCAGCGACCTGCGCGAGAAGTACTTCGAGCCGTTCCGTGCCAGCATCGGCAAGGGAGCCCTCACCGTAATGGCCAATTCCGCCTCCATAAACGGGGTCCCTACCCACGCTAACGATAAGCTTCTCACCGGCTGGCTCAAGGAGGGCCTGAACTGGGACGGACTCATCGTCACCGACTGGGCTGACATCGACAACCTCTACACCCGCGAGAAAGTCGCAGTGGACAAGAAAGACGCCCTGCGCATCGGCATCAACGCCGGCATAGATATGATAATGGACCCTTACGATCCTTCGGCCTGCGAGCTGATCGTGGAACTCGCCCGCGAAGGCAGCATCCCGATGTCCCGCATTGACGATGCCGTAAGCCGCGTACTGCGTCTGAAATACCGTCTCGGCCTCTTCGAGAACCCGACCTGGGATGTCAGTGACTACGAGGACTACGGCAAGAGCGAGTGGAAGGAAGCTTCTCTCGCGGCAGCCGTGGAGTCAGAAGTCCTGCTCAAGAATGAAGGCGGCATCCTCCCGCTCGCAAAGGGCTGCAAGATTCTCGTGACCGGACCGAGCGCAGACGATATGCGTCCGCTGATGGGCGGCTGGTCCTACACCTGGCAGGGCAGCGGCTCCCCGTACACCGACAGCTTCAACACCATCGCGGCCGCGCTCTCACAGGAGTTCGGCGCGTCCAATGTCAAATGCGTCCCTGCGATGCGCTACGACCAGGCTTACGGCCAGTGGCAGAGCCTGAGCGATGTGAACATCGCCTCCGCCGTCTCGGCTGCCCGCACTTGCGATGTCATAGTGGCCTGCGTGGGTGAGAACACCTACTGCGAGACCCCCGGCAACATCGACGACCTGACACTTATGAAGGAGCAGATCACGCTCATCAAGGCTCTCGCCGCCCAGGGCAAACCTCTGGTGCTGGTTCTGAATGAGGGACGTCCGAGAATCATAAACGAGATAGAGAGGCTCGCCACTGCCGTGGTGGACATTATGCTTCCGGGACCTTATGGAGCCGATGCTCTCGCGCTGCTGCTTTCCGGCAAGGAGAACTTCAGCGGCCGCCTGCCTTTCACCTATCCGAAATACGTGAACTCTCTCCACACCTATGACTTCAAGGTATCCGAACAGGTCGGCACGATGTCCGGCTCGTATAACTACGATGCCATAATGGACGTGCAGTGGCCGTTCGGCCACGGTCTGAGCTATACTTCATTCGAGTACAGTGATCTGAAGGCTTCGGCTCAGAAGTTCGGCGCGTCGGACGTGATAGATTTCACCTTCACCGTGCGTAACTCCGGCCTTCGCTCAGGCAAGGAGACTATGCTTCTGTATTCCAGCGATATGGTCGCCTCCATCGTGCCTGACATCCGCCGTCTGAGGGCTTTCGGAAAAGTTTCCCTGCAGCCGGGAGAGAGCCGTGAGGTAACGCTCAGCGTACCTGCCCGAGATCTCGCGTTCGTGAATGCGGACGGGGCCTGGACCCTCGAGAAAGGCAAGTTCCTCTTCTCGGTGGGAGGTCAGAACGTTATGCTCGAGTGCGTCGAAGACAAGATATGGGATACCCAGAACATTCGCTGATAAGAATCTCTGATCTCTACTTCGAGGAAGGTTTCGCCCCGGAAGGTGCGCGGGAACTGGATTTCCGCTCTCTGGAAGGCACTTCCTGCTACTGCTCCGCGCAGGCGCAGGAGCGCCTCAGAGCAGCATTGGCCGCGAAGCGGCCCGGCGGGATAAACTGGATTGATGGCGGGGACTACCACTATCTGAGCCGTTTCACGCTTGAGGCCGCAGCGCGGGAATGCGGGGACTCGCCCTTCTCTCTGGTGCTTTTCGACCATCATCCGGATATGCAGCAGGCCGCGTTCGGCAATCTCCTCTCCTGCGGAAACTGGGCCCGGAGTGCCTTTAGGGAAATCCCTCAGCTGAAGCAGGCGCTGCTGCTCGGCATCGCACCGGAGCTCGAGCTGGAGTTTCTGGACCTGGTGTTCGAGGGGGTGCTGGCAGTGACGACCGATGACCTGCGGCACACCGGCGACGCTCTGGGCAGGGACGTGACCGAGATGCTCTCTCTGCTCGAGAAGGACTGGCCGATATACATTTCTGTGGATCTGGACGTGCTCACCCGCGAATATGCGCGCACGAACTGGGACCAGGGCTGTATGACACCGGCGCAGCTTCAGGAGTGCTGCCTGCGTCTGGCCTCTTCCCACCGCATACTGGGAGTGGACATCTGCGGGGGGATCACGCGGGAAAAGGGCGGGACCCCTCAGGATTTCGCCTTGAATCTCCGGATACGGGAAAGACTATCGGAATTTTTTGCTTCACTTTTTTGAAGATTGTTTCGATAATTGGCGAAAATCGTTTAAATTTGGGCGTTTTTAAACGCTATCACTGATAATATGGAAGAGAATCTCAAAATTACCTGTCTATATGACAGCCACGTAGCTCTCGGAGCGAAGATGAGTCCATTCGCCGGATTCAATATGCCTATCCAGTACAGCGGCATTGCCGACGAACATATCGCCGTCAGGACCAAGGTCGGAATGTTCGACGTTTCGCATATGGGCGAGATTTTCGTGAGCGGTCCCGATGCCGAGAAGTTCGTGAACCACATCTTCACGAACGACATCAGGGGATTCCGGCCGGGCAAGGTGCTCTACGGTATGATGCTCTATCCCGACGGGGGAGTAGTGGACGATCTTCTCGTGTACAGGGAGTTCGAGCCGGATCATTTCCTTCTGGTGGTGAACGCCGCGAACATCGACAAGGACCGTCAGTGGATTCTCGACTGCGCCGAAGGCTATGACGTGGATGTGGACGATATGTCCGAGGCTTGGGGGCAGATAGCCCTCCAGGGTCCGGAGGCCGAGAAGGTCCTGCTCGAAGTGACCGGGCTGGACAAGGCTGCGCAGCTGGGCTTCTACGAGTATATGGAAAGCGAATGGGGAGGCCTGAGGATGATAGTGAGCCGCACCGGCTATACAGGTGAGGACGGCTTCGAGCTTTATGCCACTCCGGATGCCATACGCGAGCTCTGGGGGCTTTTCCTGAAGGCGGGTGTGAAGCCTTGCGGACTGGGATGCCGCGACACCCTGCGTTTCGAGGCCGGTCTGCCTCTGTACGGAGACGAGCTCAGCGCAGACATATCTCCGGTTATGGCAGGGCTTTCGATGTTCTGCAAGCTGGACAAGGAAGAGTTCATCGGCAAGGATGCTCTCGTGAAGCAGAAAGCCGAGGGCGTGGAGCGCAAGATAGTGGGGATAGAGCTGCAGGACAAGGCCATACCGCGCGCAGGATATCCGGTCGAGACGCAGGACGGTACCGAGGTGGGCGTCGTCACCACAGGATATCATTCCATCTCCCTGGACAAGAGCATCTGCTTCGCTCTGGTGGATTCCCGCTATTCCGCGCTCGGCACACCGCTCTGCATACGCATCCGCAAGAAGGTGTTCCCGGGAATCACCGTCAAGAAAAGATTTTATCAGACAAACTATAAGAAATAAAAGTAAGACTATGGCATCAGTTAAAGAAGGTTTGCTTTACAGCGAATCACACGAATGGGTTAAAGTAGAAGGCAGCATCGCCGTCGTCGGCGTATCGGATTTCGCTCAGGCTGAGATGGGGGACATCACTTATGTGGATCTCCCTTCAGAGGGTGACGAACTCAGCAAAGACGAGGATTTCGGCGCTCTGGAGAGCGTGAAGGCTTCCAGTGACCTCTATGCTCCTGTGTCCGGCACTGTAGTGGAGGTCAACTCCGCTCTCGAGGATACTCCGGAAAAGATCAACGAAGACCCTTACGGAGCCTGGATAGTGAAGATAGAGATGAAGGACCCTTCAGAGCTGGACTCTCTTATGGCTCCGGATGTCTATTCGGCAAAGAACAGCAAGTAATTCCGGCTTGCATCATAACTTGTTAAGATGAGCACATTCTCATACTTTCCGCATACTGAGGATGATGTTCGCGCGATGCTTCGCAGGATAGGGGCCGGCAGTCTTGACGACCTCTACTGCGATGTACCGGCGGATTTCATCTACAAGGGAGAATACGACCTGCCGGAGGCTCTGAGCGAGCAGCAGGTACGGGATTTCTTCAGCAAGCTTGCGCATCGGAACTCTTCCCAGGTGGTGTTCGCGGGACAGGGGGCGTATGACCACTATACGCCGTCCGTCGTGCCTTATATCCTCTCCAGAAGCGAGTTTCTGACCGCTTACACGCCTTACCAGTGCGAGATTTCGCAGGGGACCCTCCGTTACATATTCGAGTACCAGAGCATGGTCTGCGCCCTCACGGGGCTGGACGTAAGCAACGCCTCTATGTACGACGGCCCTACAGCCGCCGCAGAGGCTATGCGTATGGCTGTCGCCTGCGCGAGGAAGAAGAACACGGTCCTGCTTTCGCGCACCCTGCTCCCGAATGTCATCTCCGTGGTGGAGACCTATGCCAAGTACTACGGCACACGCATCTCCTTCATACCGGAGAAGGACGGCAAGACCACTCTCGAGGCTCTCGAGGCGGCGCTCGCCGATGAGGACATAGCCGGCGTCATCGTGCCGGGCATAAACCGCTACGGCATCGTGGAGGATCTCGGAGGTTTCGCCGAGGCCGTGCACGCGCACAAGGCCATACTGGTCGAGTACATCGACCCTTCCGCCGCCGCAGTACTCAAGACGGCGGCCGAGTGGGGGGCAGACGTGGCAGTGGGAGACGGCCAGTCTCTGGGCATTCCGCTCTGCTACGGCGGGCCTTATGTGGGCTTTATGGCCTGCCGCAAGGACTATATGCGCAAGCTCCCGGGACGTATCGTGGGCGAGACCCGCGACGCTCAGGGACGCCGCTGCTTCGTTCTGACCCTTCAGGCGCGCGAGCAGCACATACGCCGCGAGAAGGCTACGTCGAATATCTGCTCGAACGAGTCTCTTATGGCCCTGTTCGTGACTGTATATCTTTCTCTTATGGGGCCGAAGGGGATGAAGAAAGTGAATGAGCTTTCCTACACCGGAGCCCATTATCTCTATGACGCCCTTCTCGCGACGGGCAAGTTCGAGAAGGTTTTCGACGCTCCTTTCCTGAAGGAGTTCGTTCTGAAGCCTCTGGTGGACGTGAAGGCTCTGCAGCGCAAGCTCTACGAGCGCGGATTCTTCGCCGCCCTGCAGACCGAGGAGGGCTATGTGTCCTTCTGCGTCACCGAGAAGAGGACCCGCGAGGAAATGGATGCACTTATCGAAGCAGTGAAGGAGGTACAGTTATGAGATATTACGACAGACTCATTTTCGAACTTTCCAAGCCGGGCAGATGCGCATATTCCCTGCCTTGCTGCGAGAAGGCCGGGCTCGATCTTCCGGAGAACCTGCTCAGAGCGCAGGCTCCGGCCCTGCCGGAGGTGAGCGAAGTGGATGTGGTACGCCACTACACTAACCTCAGCCAGATGAATTTCGGTGTGGACACGGGCTTCTATCCGCTCGGAAGCTGTACTATGAAGTACAACCCGAAGATAAATGAAGAGATCGCCGCTATGCCGGCCTTCCAGGCTCTTCATCCGCTTCAGGACGAAAGCACGGTCCAGGGGGCTCTGGAAGTGTACTATAATATGGAGAAGTCGCTCGCGGCGATAACCGGGATGAAGTATTTCACTTTCAATCCTTGCGCCGGAGCACACGGCGAGCTCACGGGTCTCATGATTATGCGCTCGTACCATATCTCAAGAGGGGATCTCGGCCGCACCAAGGTGATAGTTCCGGACAGCGCCCACGGCACGAATCCTGCCTCTGCGGCTGTCTGCGGTCTGGAGATAGTGGAGGTGAAGTCGAACGCCGCCGGTCTGGTGGACGTGGAAGACCTGAAGCCTCTTCTGGGACCGGATGTAGCCGGCATTATGATGACCAATCCGAACACTCTGGGGCTTTTCGAGCGCGAGATCGCAAGGATCGCTTCTATGGTGCACGAGTGCGGAGGATTGCTGTATTATGACGGAGCGAATATGAATCCGCTGCTGGGCGTGGTACGTCCGGGGGATATGGGCTTCGACATAATGCACCTGAACCTGCACAAGACTTTCTCGACGCCTCACGGCGGCGGAGGTCCGGGCAGCGGTCCGGTGGGCGTGGCCGGGAGACTTCTGGAGTATCTTCCTACACCTCACGTGGTCAAAAATGAAGACGGCACCTTCCACATCGTCAAGTCCGGTAAGAATTCTGCCGGTCAGGTGTCCGGCTTTATGGGCAATTTCGGCGTGATACTCCGCGCATACGCCTATATCCTTATGCTCGGTCGTCAGAACATCCGCCTTGCGGGACGCTACGCGACACTGGCCGCGAACTATATCAAGGAAAGCCTCAAGGATGCCTATAAGCTGCCGATTCCTACGGTCTGCAAGCACGAGTTCGTATTCGACGGGCTCATCGATGACGGTTCCTCCACCGGCAAGGCCGGCGCGACCACTCTCGATGTGGCCAAACGCCTGCTGGACTTCGGTTTCCACGCTCCGACCATCTACTTCCCGCTGCTCTTCCATCAGGCCCTGATGATCGAGCCTACAGAGACCGAGAGCAAGGAGACCCTGGACGAGTTCATCGAGGTGATGCACAAGATCGCCGCCGAGGCAGCGCAGGACCCTGACATCCTGCACTCCGCGCCTCACAACGCTCCGATCTCCCGTCCCGATGAGACCGCCGCGGCGCGCAATCCTATCCTCAAGTTTCAGGACGAGGCGTAAAGGAGAAAGATGCTGATAATGCAAATGAGGGTGACTAAAAAGTCGAAGGACTGATCAGTCACCTTCTTTCATTTATACTTGGAGACTCCGTGCCGCTCAGACAGCGGACTTCGGAGAGCCTGCGTTCCGCCGCAGGGCGCTTTCTTTCTAGCCCTCCAGCCCATCCAGTAGGGAGCGTTTTTCGCCTCACCTGCAAAAGCGTAGGTTGACAAGCGGGATTACATACCATTGTAGCCTTCCACTAATCGGGCGTCTTGCACCCCATCGTCACGCCCGAATCTCATCGTCATGCCCGACGTGATCGGTTTTCGTCATGCCCGACCTGATCGGGCATCTCGTGCTGCCGGCAGGACAGATTGCCGGTCGGGGCCGGCAATGACGGAAAGAGTAAGCCGGCAATGACGGTTTTCGTCACGCCCGACGTGATCGGGCATCTTTTGCTGCCGGCACGGCAGATTGCCGGTCGGGGCCGGCAATGACGGTTTTTGTCATGCCCGACCTGATCGGGCATCTCACGCTGCGGGCAAAGACGTGGAAGTTTGCGGACGCAGAGCCTGCTGGGCCGCGAAAGGCAGGGGCAGGGACGGCAGGCGCTTCATCGTCGAGCTGCAGAAGGAGCCACAGACGGCATTCTTCGAAAGGTGTATGTACTATTGCGCGGGAACTTATCACGGGCAGCTCAAGCGAGGCGACACCTACGACAGGCTCTGTCCGGTGTTTCTGGTCGGGCTCCTGAATTTCAAGCTTGTGCACGAGGACGAGTCGAAGTGGGACTCCGATCACGTGGTGTCTGAATATCAGATGATTGAAAAACGCACCGAGGAGTTTGCACCTCCCGCGATTTCTTGTATCTTTGCGGAGTTGGGCAGGTTCGGCAAGCGGCTTCCGGAGTGCGGCAGCGACAGGGATGTGCTCTTCTATATGATGCAGCACGGGAGTGTGCTGGAGGAGCTGCCCGGGGAGCTGAAGCACAGGCCATACGCCGAGGCGTTGGCGGAGGCGTGCGAGATCGCCGGCTTCTCGGATGCCAAGAAACAGATTTATGACGAGGATATGATTTCAGAGCGTGACATAGCCGCGAAATGCGATTATGCTTTCAAGCAGGGCAAGGCTGAAGGCGAAGCTGAAGGTGCTGCGAAGGGCAAAGCTGAAGGGAAGGCTGAAGGTGAGGCAAATAAAGCCAAGGCAGTAGCTATCAATATGCTTGCGGACGGGCTGGCTGTCGGCGTTGTATCCAGATACACCGGCTTACCCGAGTCGGAGGTGCAGTCGCTGACGGCGGACTGAGAGAGTTGCGTCAAGCATTTTCCTGACTTTATCACTTTTTAGCTCTTTTACCGAGAATAGGCCTCTCACGTAGCTGCAAGGCACATTGGCTGGGTGATTTGGGTGACGCAAGGCGGTTTTGTTACTTTGCTGCATGTTCGAACGCAGGAAGTACAACCGTTCAGGAACCATCAGCGTGGTCGTCGTCGACAAGAGCGGCGGCTGTTTCAAGGAGATCCATAGGGTGGGCGTTGCCCGCAGCGAGGTTGCCGGACGGGTCGGTGGAGAGGGTCTGGAATTCGCCGTAGGCGGAGGTGTTCTGGCAGCGGATGACAAAACTGCGTCCACCGCTGGTCGAGACATCGAGACCTCTGCTGGTGCAGGCGAGAATCTCTCCGCCGTACTGGAACAGGTCGCGGAAAGTGCCGTAAGACGTTGAGTCGGCGCAGTGTGTCACCCAGGAACGCCCGCCATTCCGTGAAATCTCAATGGTATTGCTAACCTTATTGATTCGGAGAAGCTCATCTCCCGTGTTAATCAGTTGAGGCATATCTATAATCGTTAATATGTTGCATAAATATCTTTCATGTTTGCCAAAACTTGGCGGCGGGTAAATTATTTGTTCGACTTCCTCCTGTTGTGCTCGACGCAGAGCATCTGGCAGTTGTCGGCCACTGTCTTGCCGCCCTCGCTCCACGGGGTGATATGGTCGGCCTCCATCTCATCGATTTCCCAATGTGTTTTTTTTCTGTGTTCGGCGACGCAGTGGGGGCAGATTCCGCCCTGACGTTCATACACCTCACGTTTCACGGCATCGTCGAAAGTCCTGAGATTGAGGTATTTCTCGTTGCCGGTGAGGATGTATTGGTATATTCCTGATTTCTTCTGGACTTCGGGGTCTTGCATCAATGCGGCCACACGCTTATCGAGAGCTGCGGTGTCCAAAGGCTTGTCACCGAAGTCATTGAATATCTCGCCCCACGGCAGTCCCTTCATCTCCTTGCGGTAGGTCGGGAATACGGTCTTGACCCAGTTGATGACATTGCAGAAGTACAGCCACAGGGCGTTGCAGTTGGGGTCATGCTGGTGGTCGGCCATGTACTGCTCGATGTGGCCGCCGGATATCCATTTCAACACAAGTTCCAACAGTCCCTGCCGGTTGACCTCGCAGCGGACGTATTTGTCTCCGAGACCTATTCCTGCGCAGTTCGTTTTAGAGAAATGCCGCTTTGCGTCGGTGAGCCAGGCTCCCGTGTAAACGGCATTCCGCAGCTCTTGGTCGGAAAGCTTCTCCCCGGCGATATTCACGATGCGGAACCAGTCCAGTTTCTCGGAGTCCGTGCCCTCACAGAAATACACCATCAGCTTGTAGTCAAGGATTTGCCGCTGCTGGTCATCAGTGAGGGTGTGGAAATATTTCTCGTCAATGGAGAAGTCGTTGTTGAGGTATTGGCAAATCGAAATCGTTCTCTGCTGCCCGTCCAGCACCTCAAAACCGCCGTCCTCCCGCTTCACCCAATACATTATATTGAGCGGAAAACCGTACCGGACGGTGTTGATTACCTCGTCCCGCTGCTTGCCTGTATAGACGAACTCGCGTTGGTACTTCGGCCGCACATCGAGCCGTCCGCCGTAGGCCACAACGCCCTCCTCCTGGCTGTCATGATAGCCCTCGAAGAGGTCTCGGATGGGGATTTCGTGTAAGGATATTTTCATGGTTTTCTGCGGATTATGATTCGTGTGTAAGGGATTTCAATTTTATCGCCTTTCATAAGGTACAAGTCCCCGTCCCTCAGGCCTTTGTTCAGCCTTTTAAGGCTACGGTCGTAGGGCTTAAGGCCCAATTCCACCCCTAGGTTGCCGTGGGCGAGACCGCTTATCTCAAATTGGTCGGGATTGTACTTGTCCATGAACGTGATGGGGACCCCCATCAAACCGTCATAGTCCACAGGAATGTCGCTGGTCTTGGAGACATCAATCGCGTCGTAATTGGCGTATTTCGGATAATCTTCGGGGTTGTAGGTCTTCCATAGGATAAGTTCCTCGTGACGTTTCTTGATCTCAAGGTTCGTGTACCACACCACGCCAGACACCCGAATCATACCCTCCTTGTGGTCTCCGGCTGTAGCCACGTCATCATACTTGCTGATGAAATGCGCAGCACCGCCAGCAAACCCATAACCGAGCCACATCCTGTTGTCTTTAATGAGCGGGAATATTTCTTTGTATTTCAGGGCATTCTGATGACCGATAATGATAAACTTCTTGTCATACTTAACCAGTTGTGCGACATATTCCCTGAATAAACTGAATGGAGGGTTCGTACAGACAATATCGGCCTGTTTGAGCAGTTCAACACACTCTTCGCTTCGGAAGTCGCCGTCACCTTTCAGAGGCAGTACGTCCATTCCTTCTGGGTCGGGAACTCGGTTGCCATTCTTGTCACCCTCGTAGATGATATAGACAGCTTGCTCGCAGGTGTTCATTGAGAACAAATCCGGCTCATTATTCTTGTAGCAAGTGGCAATCAGACGTTTAAGCCCAAGAATCTCAAAATTAAGGGCGAAATATTTGAAGAAATTGCTGACCCGTGGATCGTCACAATTGCAGAGCACGGTCTTGCCCTTGAAATGCGGGCGATAGTGTCGCAGTTCATTTTCTATATCCGAGAGTTGGGTATAGAATTCGTCTTTTTTCGCTGTTTTCGCCGAGTTGAGCAGTTGATTGGCCAATCTACCTTACAACAAATGTGGCCGTGGTTGCTCTGTGTGGCCGTTAAAAAAAGAAGTGGAGCCCCTTTTGTCTTATTCTTGCCGCTGGGCCCCACAAATTGATGTGAGTTCTGGACTGCCTCGTTACACGAATAAGGGATAGCTCACACTTCTGCTATAGCAAGAGCCGAAGCCCAAATTATAGCCAGTGTAAGCGTCTCACTTTACTCCTGTGTAACGATTGAATTGTCCAGATTCAGCGGCACAGAATAAGCTAAACGCTTCTGTATGTATGTTCGCCCACCTTTCGGCAAGCATTACAAATGTACGTAAAATATTTCAAAACCGTAAACCAAAGTTCATTATAGTTAACCGATAGCCCCTTGCAAGCACCATCTACAAATGGAGAAAAACCCCTTGCCTCCCTCACCTCCGCATCGTCACGCCCGACCTGATCGGGATCGTCATGCCCGACCTGATCGTTTTTCGTCATGCCCGACCTGATCGGGCATCTCGTGCTGCCGGCAGGACAGATTGCCGGTCGGGGCCGGCAATGACGGAAAGAGTAAGCCGGCAATGACGGTTTTCGTCACGCCCGACCTGATCGGGCGTCTTTTGCTGCCGGCAGGGAAGATTGCCGGTCGGGGCCGGCAATGACGGGAGGTCGGGGCCGGCAATGACGGGAGGTCGGGGCCGGCAATGACGGGAGGTCGGGGCCGGCAATGACGGGAGGTCGGGGCCGGCAATGACGGGAGGTCGGGGCCGGCAATGACGGGAGGTCGGGGCCGGCAATGACGGGGAGAGTAAGCCGGCAATGACGGTTGTCGTCATGCCCGACCTGATCGGGCATCTCGTGCTGCGGCAGAGGCAAACTGCTGCCGCTGCGAAGCTTCGCACCACATAAAAAAAGAGGATGACCCTTTTTTGTCACCCTCATTTTGTGTCATAAGAAGGAAGCGACCCAAGGGCGGGTCAGTTCACGTGCTTGCCGTGACAGCGGCCGTAGGTGAGTCCGCTGCCGCAGGGGCAAGGCTCGTCGAGCCCGACACGCTTGATGGCGATGCCGTATTTCGATACGTCAGTAGTGGTGTCGGGACGGGGCAGGCCCTTTCTGAGGTAGTCGGGGATGTCGGCTTCCACCTTCTCTGCGCTCTCCTCCACCTGTATGTCCACCTTGAGGGTGCCGGCATCGTTCGCGCTGAAACCGCGCAGAACCCACTTGGGAACCGTGTTGGCGTAGTCGGCGATGGTTCTGATGCATTCCTCATATTTTTCGAACTTTCCGACCGAATCCACCACTTCCTCCACAGCCGCGAAAAGCATCTCGGTGTCCGCTTCCCGCATAGGCAGCTGGGCGTTCAGCCAGATGTCGTGCAGCTCCTCCATACACTGCTCCGGGGTGTAGCCGAGGAATCTCAGCATATCCAGCACCGCACGGCCCTCCTCTGACCCCACGCCGTAGGTCCCGTAAGGCATATTGTCTCCGGCTTCCAGAGCGAGAGCGGCGTTGATTCTCGCGTAGCGCTGACCCTTGGGGCTGCGGTTTTGCTTGCGAAGTCTCAGTATCGTTTCCGGATGGTTCATATAAGGGGTGGCCAGATAGAGCTTATTCCCCGAGAACATACGGGACATCATCAATATGTTTGAATTGGCCAGGTCTTCGAGCTTAATCGGCCTGAAACCGGCCTCCTTGCGAAGTGCCTCGAGGCTGTCCAGAAAAACTCTGAACGGAACCACACCGTAGATGTTCAGTATCCCCAGTATCATCCTGTCCAGCCGGAAGCTGCCGTCGGCTTCCTTCCCGGCTATGACAGCATCAAGCTTATCCCGGATGGCATCGTAAACTTCCGGAACCACCACGAAGAAGCTCTCCATATCTTCGGTGCTGTCCAGCTCTATGAGGCACAGGCCCTGCAGGGCGCTCGGGATAGGGAGCACGTCCAGTTTTACCGGCTTGCCCTTTCCGACTTCTATACCTTTATTCAGCAGGCGGAGGTCCAGCTCGGTGAGTCCGTTGAGCCAGGATTCGGGATTATTCAGTATGAATCCGGCAATGGATTCCACCATCGAGTCCTTTTTCGTGTTCGCTCCGAGGCTGCCCATCCCCAGAGCATAGCCTATGTCACGGAGATCCTCTTTATGGAAGGCTCTGAGCAGTGTTCTGATGTTTGCCATATAGTCAAAAAACTACAAAGTTAGTCTTGAAGAGTTAAAGAATTATTCCCAGTCTACGAATCTGATTTTGTCGAGGTCGCGTTCCTTGGCTTCAGGGCTCTCGTCCGGGTAGCCCACGGCTATCATAAGGCAGAGCTTGTAGCCTTCGCTGAACTGCAATGCGTCGAGGAACCAGGCTGCCTGAGGGGAATTCTCCAGAAAGGCTATCGGACCTCCGAGACAGCAGGTGCCGAGTCCGAGGGACTGCGCGGCGAGGATCATATTCTCGGCCATAAGCCCGGCGTTAAGTCCGCTGTCACCTTCCGGGACGGCGATGGCGATGACCGCCGGAGCATTGCGGAACATATTCTTGAAATCCGCGTCGCGCTGAACCATTTCAGGATTGGCCGCCGCGAAGACGGCGGTCACGGAATCTATGGCCTGGGCGCTGTCCACGATGCGCACCTCCCACTCCTGGCGGTTCATTCCGTTCGGAGCGTTCACTCCGCATATGGCTATCTTCTCAAGCTTCTCCCGCTCTACGCTGCGGTCGGCGTATTTCCGTATGGAGCGTCGCGCCATAATGGTGTCTATCACAGCGTTACTGCTGCTGCATTCCGGGGTCCGGCCGCAACCGGCCGCTCCGAGAGTCGCGATGGCCGCGAGGGAGAGGAGTCGTGTAATTTTTTTCATAAAAGATGTGTTTTTTGCTATCGCTGCAGCAGGCACGGTGCTCTGAATAAGATAGGCCGTAGCATTTTTTCATCATTCCCGAAAACAACCTCCGCAGCGCATCAAAGTTACGATAATTATCCGTATATTCGCAGCCTGCGGGGCCAAGTTTACGGAGTTTTTTTGTAAATGGCCCACGCGATGATATCACTGACCGCGTAAACAGTAACATTATGAAGGAATACATCGAGAAACACCGGGAAAGATTCTTCGAGGAGCTTTTCTCCATCCTCAGAATCCCGTCCATCTCCGCGAAGGCGGAGAACAAGCCTGATATGCAGCGCTGCGCCGAAAGGATAGCCGAGCTTCTGAGGGAAGCCGGAGCGGACGAGGCCGGGGTCTATCCCTCCTCCGGGAACCCTGTAGTGTACGGCAGCAAGACTGTGGAGAAATCTCTGAGCACGGTTCTGGTCTATGGACACTACGACGTGCAGCCGGCCGAGCCGCTCGAGAAGTGGAACAGCGACCCCTTCGAGCCGGTCATCCACGACGGAGCCATCTGGTGCCGCGGGGCGAATGACGACAAGGGACAGCTCTTTATGCACATCAAGGCCTTCGAATACCTGCTCCGCACCGGGCAGCTCCGCCATAACGTGAAGTTTATGTTCGAGGGTGAGGAGGAAATCGGCAGCCCGTCCCTCCCGCAGTGGATACGCGAGCATAAGGAAACGCTCTCCTGCGATGTCTGCCTCGTGTCGGACACCACTATGCTCGGCGAGGATATCCCTTCCATCAACTGCGGAATGCGCGGCCTGAGCTATCTCGAAGTCAAGGTCACCGGCCCCGACAAGGATCTGCACTCCGGACACTACGGCGGCGCCGTAGCGAATCCCATAACAGTACTGTGCGAGATGATAGCCTCCCTGCACACTCCTCTCGGCAAGGTCGCCGTCCCGGGCTTCTACGACAAGGTGGTCACGCTCTCCCGCAAGGACAGGGACCTTCTCGCGAAGGCTCCTTTCGACAGGGAGGCCTACAAGAAATCCATTGGTGTCAGAGAGCTGCGCGGCGAGAAGTCCTACACCACGCTCGAGCGTACCGGGATCCGTCCTTGTCTGGATGTATGCGGCATCTGGGGCGGCTACACCGGCGAAGGCGCGAAGACCGTCATCCCTTCCGAGGCGCACGCGAAGATCTCTATGCGTCTGGTACCTGACCAGCTCAGCAGCGAGATCACTCCACTGTTCGCCCGCCATTTCAAGCGGATCGCGCCGCGTTGCGTCACCGTGGAAGTGAAGGAATGCGAGGGCGGCGACGGCTTCCTCATCCCGATCGACTCTCCGGCATACAAGGCGGCATCCCGCGCCATCACCGAAGTGTACGGCATCGAGCCTGTACCGAGCCGTGGCGGCGGCAGCATAGCCGTCCTCGCGGAAGTCCGGAAGATACTGGGGGTCGATCCGCTTCTGATGGGTTTCGGCCTGGAGCGCGACACCATCCATTCTCCGAACGAGAGTTATCTTCTCCGCCAGCTTTTCCGCGGAATGGAGTCCATAGCACTCTTCTACCGTTATTACTAGAAATTCACATACGTTTCGCGGCGGAGGGCCGCTTCCCCGCGCGTCCCTCCAATCCCGAAACAATCCATCTTCCCGATAACATATGTCAGACGAAAAGATAATATTCTCGATGGCCGGGGTGGGGAAGGTCCTTCCCCACAATAACCGCGTAATCCTCAAGGATATCTACCTTTCATTCTTCTACGGGGCCAAGATCGGCATCATAGGTCTGAACGGCTCCGGAAAATCGACCCTGCTGAAAATCATCGCCGGCGTGGAGAAATCCTACCGGGGCGAAGTGGTCTGGGCCCCCGGCTATACCGTGGGCTACCTGGAGCAGGAGCCTCAGATGGACCCGGACAAGACCGTCCGGCAGGTGGTCGAGGAGGGCGTGAGCGAGATTATGGACCTTCTGCGTGAATACGAGGAGGTTAATCTCAAGTTCTGCGAGCCGATGAGCGATGAGCAGATGAACGCCCTCATCACCCGGCAGGGCGAACTCACGGAAAAGATCGAGCACGCAGGCGGCTGGGACATAGACTCCAAGCTGCAGCAGGCTATGGACGCTCTGCAGTGTCCGCCGGACGATGCTCCCGTCTCGACCCTCTCCGGCGGCGAGCGCCGAAGGGTCGCGCTGTGCCGTCTGCTCCTGCGTGAACCGGACGTGCTGCTGCTCGACGAGCCTACGAACCACCTCGATACCGAGAGCATACAGTGGCTGGAGGCCCATCTGCACCAGTATAAGGGCACGGTCATCGCCGTGACCCACGACCGCTATTTCCTCGACAACGTAGCCGGCTGGATTCTGGAGCTTGACAGGGGAGAGGGCATACCGTGGAAGGGCAACTATTCCTCCTGGCTGGAGCAGAAGAGTCTGCGTCTCGCTCAGGAAGAGAAGCAGGAAAGCAAGCGCCGCAAGACTCTGGAACGCGAGCTGGAATGGGTCAGGATGGCTCCGAAGGCCCGTCAGGCGAAGCAGAAGGCCCGTCTGGGGGCTTATGAGAAGATGGCTTCCGCAGATGCCAGGGAAAAGGAGTCGAGACTCGAGATATATATTCCGAACGGCCCGCATCTGGGGAACAAGGTCATCGAATTCCACGATGTCAGCAAGTCTTACGGAGACAGGCTCCTCTTCGAGCATCTGGACTTCGTCCTGCCTCCTGCCGGAATCGTGGGCGTGATCGGCCCTAACGGAGCCGGCAAGACCACGCTCTTCCGCCTGATAATGGGTCTGGAAAAACCGGACAGCGGCAGCATAGAGATAGGTGAGACTGCGAAGATCTCCTATGTGGACCAGCAGCACAGAAGGATAGATCCGGACCTGACAGTTTATGAGACCATCGCCGGGAATTCCGAGTGGGTCCGTCTGGGCGGCAGGGACATAAACGCACGCTCCTGGGTGAGCCGCTTCAATTTCTCCGGTGCCGACCAGGAGAAGCTCTGCGGAGTGCTCTCCGGCGGCGAGCGGAACCGTCTGCATCTGGCCCTCACGCTCAAGGACGAGGGCAATGTGCTTCTGCTCGACGAGCCTACGAACGATGTGGATGTGAATACGATACGTGCTCTGGAGGACGGCCTGGACGGCTTTGCCGGCTGCGCCGTGGTGGTTTCGCACGACCGCTGGTTCCTCGACCGTATCGCCACGCACATCCTGGCCTTCGAGGGCGATGCGAAAGTCTATTTCTTCGAGGGAAGCTACTCCGAGTACGAGGAGAACCGCAAGGCCCGTCTGGGAGAGGATGAGCCGAAGCGCTTCAAATACAAGAAACTGATGCGATAAGACACACGCACACACACTACAGATTCCCCTTTTTTTATATATGGAAAAAAACATTTCTATGAACCCGAACCTCATAGTTCGGTATCTGAAGAAAACATCTTCAGAGTTCACGCGCGAGGACATCATCCGTTACTGCGTGGACAACGAGGTAGAATTCATCAACTTCCACTACTGCGGGTGGGATGGCCGGCTCAAGACCCTGAACTTCGTGATTCAGAGCGAGGAGCATCTTGAGAACATCCTCACCGCCGGCGAGCGGGTGGACGGCTCCAGCCTTTTCCCTTTCATCGAGGCGGGCAAGAGCGACCTTTATGTGCTGCCGAAGTACAGGACCGCCTTCGTGAATCCGTTCGCGGAGTATCCTACGGTGGACATTCTCTGTTCCTATTTCGACCGTGAAGGCCAGCCTTTCGAGAGCTCGCCGGAATATATACTCCACAAGGCCCACGAGGCGTTCAAATCCACTACGGGGATGACTATGGAGACTATGGGAGAGCTCGAATACTACATAATCTCCGACGAGGAGGACCTGTATCCGGTGGCCGACCAGAAAGGCTATCACGAGAGCGCTCCGTTCAACAAATTCACTGATTTCCGCATCGAGGCCCTGAAGCTCATAGCGCAGGCCGGCGGGCGCATCAAGTACGGACACTCCGAGGTGGGCAACTTCACAAAGGACGGCAAGTCTTACGAGCAGAACGAGATAGAGTTCCTGCCTGTGAACATCGAGGAGGCGGCCGACCAGCTGGTGGTGGCCAAATGGATTATGCGTCAGCTCGCATACCGGTACAATGTACAGCTCACATTCGCACCGAAGATCACTGCCGGCAAGGCCGGTTCCGGTATGCACGTGCACTGCAAGTTTACGCGTGACGGCAAGTCTATGATGACCAGGGGAGGCGAGCTTACCGAGGAGTGCCGCAAGGCCATCGCGGGCTATATGGATGCGGGAACTTCACTTCCTGCCTTCGGCAACCCTCATCCGCTGTCCTTTATGCGTCTGGTGCCCCATCAGGAGGCTCCGACTTCGCTCTGCTGGTCCTTCTCGAACCGCAGCGCCCTCGTCAGAGTGCCTCTCGGCTGGCTGAAGCCGATAGATATGGCCGCGAAGTGCAATCCTCTCGAAAAGCCGGATGACCGGGATTTCTCCGAGAAGCAGACTTTCGAGTGGAGGGCTTCAGACTGCTTCGCAGACACATACCTGCTTATGGCCGCTCTCTGCGCGGCTGCCCGCCACGGTTTCGAGATGCCTGATGCTCTGAAGGTGGCCGAGAAGACTTATGTGGGGCTCGGTGTGAATATACACGATGCGAGCCAGCAGAAGGTGCAGGAGTCTCTGGAGCAGCTTCCGGGCAACTGCGTCGCCGCTGCCGACGAGCTTGCGAAAGACCGTGAGATCTACACTTCGAAGGGAGTGTTCTCGGATGCGCTCATCGACTGGTACATCAAGTATCTTACGGATTTCCACGATGAGAATCTGCGTGAGGAGCTGAAGAAGGACCCTGAGCGCGAGATGCGCTATGTCCTCAGCTGTCTGAACAACGGATAGCTCAGCTGCTTCGACAAGCTCAGCCACCGTGTAGAAGCCACAGCGGCAGCGCTAGAGCTTCGAAGACAGCTCTTCGTAATATCGGCGTGACACGGGTATGGCCCTGTCAGTGCTGTCAAGCTCCGCAAGGATAAGGCCCTCCTTATCCTTGCGGAGTACTTTTATGTGTTTCGGGTTCACATAGTAGGACCTCTGGCAGCGCACGAGACCGTGTTTCGCGCAAAGAGGCTCCAGAGCCTTCATAGAGGTGCGCAGGAGGTATTCCTTGTTCTTCTCGCCCTCGGTGTAGTGGATTCTGACGTAGTTTTCCTCCGAGGCGAGGAAGAGTATGGAGCCCGGACTTATGACAAGCCTGAGCCGTCCGTTTTCGTCCTGGAAGCGCGCCAGGGCGTTCGCCTCTTCGGCCTCTCTCGCCTCCCTGTTTATCCCGAGTACCATCAGAAGCAGGCAGAGCAGGGAATAGGGATAGATGAGCACGAGTGAAATCATACTGAAACAGCGCCCTACAGCGGAGAAATAGGGGATGCCGCCACGGCTCATAAGACAGATGTAGAGGCCGCAGAAGAGAGCCATCAGTATCAGCTCAGCTGCGCACCAGCCTATGTACCAGCCCAGGGCGAGGGACCGTCTCCTCCAGATGAAATGGAAGCCGATACGCATCCCCGTGATGACCCCGAGGATGATGCAGCTCATCATAGTGGCGTTGAAGTAGTACAGGCTTTCCCCCCGGCCCGTGCGGAGCAGCTCTTCGTCTCCGGCGGGGCCGTAGAGGACGATGAAGAAAAGGAAGAAAAGGGGCAGGGTCACAAAGTGCAGCACCTGGGCCTTCATAGACTTAAAAGTTCCGCAAATCTCGTTCATAAGCTGTTTTTTTGTAACTCTTTCGTCACCGGGGACGATGGGACAAAGATAGAAAACATAATTTTTAATCCCAAATATCACGTTTTACTCCCGAAAACACCCCTTTTGTCACATCTTCTTGTCCCAAGTCACTATTTCTTCTCCGCTCCCCGGCCCTTTCATACTTTTGCAATCGAAAAACAGTTTCAAAAAACTCACGATTATGAAAAAGGCTATCGCATTCGGAGATTCGGTACTCAGGGGGGTCATAATAGATTCCGCCCGCACCATCGCAAATAATGTAAGGTATATGTTTCTGGACAGCAATTTCACTACCCAGGCGGGTCAGCGTCTGGGCGTGGACATAGATAATTACGGCAAGTTCGGAAGCACCATTTCCATAGGGACAAGCATCGTGGACCGTCATCTGAAACAGGTGGGGGAGTGCGACTATACCTTCCTCGAATATGGAGGGAACGACAGTGATTTCGATTGGGCCGCGATAGCGGCCGATCCGTTCGTGCATCACGAGCCGCGCACGCCGCTGAGGCTCTTTTCGGAGATTTATGCCTGCATCGTGGAGAAGGTGCGCCGCTCGGGTTCGAAGCCTGTGATGCTTTCGCTCACGCCGCTGGATCCGGCGATGTATTTCGGGCATTTTACGAGGAATATGACCGAGGAGCAGAAGGAAAATGTCATAGTCTGGCTCGGGGGCACTACGGAATCCATCACGAGCTGGCACGAGATGTATAATCTGGAAGTCTTCAAGCTCTCGAGCCGTCTGGGCGTGCCTCTGCTGGATATTACGACTCCTTTCCTGAGCCGCAAGGATTTCAGGGATTATTATTGCGAAGACGGCATCCATCCTAACGAGAAGGGACACCGCCTCATAGCAGACGCTATCTGCAGCCAGCTGAAAGAGGCCGACTTATAGAGCCGGCCTCATCTGATTGTGTCAGTTCAGCTGTATCCGGGGGGGGGAACTCCGGCAGCTCTTCTTCTCAGTCTTTCTGGAAGACGCGGACGTAGTCGATCTGCATTATGGCGGGGAGGGCGTTTTCGTTTACCCCCTGAGCACCGCCCCAGGAACCGCCCCAAGCCAGATTCAGAGTTATGTAGAAAGGCTTGTTGAAGGGCCAGGTGGCCACGCTGCCCTTGCCGTCGTTTCTGAACGAGAAGAACTGCTTGCCGTCCACGAAGAATCTCAGCTCTTCAGGAGTCCACTCGCACGCATAGACGTGGAATTCGCCTTCGGCTCCCTCCGTATAGATTTCCTTGGTCTTCTGGGTGTTTATCGTGTGGTTATAGCTCTGAGTGTGGATGGACGAAGAGGTGTAGTTCGGATGGTAGCCCACTTCCTCCATAATGTCTATCTCGCCGCACTTCGGCCAGCCGTCTGACTGGTCGTCCGGCATCATCCAGAAGGCGGGCCAGGTACCCTTGCCCGAAGGCAGGTTTATGCGGGCTTCCATATAGCCGTATTTCCAGGATTTGCGCGTGTTCATCCTCGCGGAGATCACCTGAGAGTCCACTTTCATAGCCCGGATCTTCAGGACACCGTCCTCGATGTAGGCGGTATAGTTGCCGTTGAGGACGCCGCCCGCCACATACCTCTGGAGCTCGTTGTTCACGTAGCCGGGAGCCCAGTTCTCGAAGCGCCACTTCCCGGTATCCACCTTATCGGCATCGAACTCGTCATTCCAGGCCAGAGAATAGCCTTCAGGGGCATCGATGGACGGGTCCGTTTCCTCTTTCGGAGGGGCTGCCTGCTTCACGGGGACAGAAAGAGTCTGAGTGCCGTAGTAGAAATTCACCGCGGTCTCGCGCTGCGCCTTTCCGCTGTTCGGGGCGATAGTCACCGTGACGGCGGTACTTCCCGCGACGCCTCCCGAAGGGGTGACGGTGCACCAGCTCTTGTCGGCGCTGCTCACGCCCCAGTCGCAGTCGGCAGTCACAGTGAGGCTCTCGACTGACCCGGCGTGGTCAGTCGAGATCTCAGACACTGATACTGAGAGGTTTTTCGATACGGGCTCATCCCCGCCCCCGTTCTTGTCACAGGCGGAGGCGGTCAGAGCCAGTAAGGAAAAAAGGTATAGTATGTATTTCATCTGTTACTTCTCCATATGCTCCTGGAAGCAGGTGTTCACCAGTGTGAGCTCGCTGCCGCCTGCCGTCCGGCCGAAGTCGAAGAAAAAGACGACCTTGTCATAGTCGCAGTTCGGGACCAGACTTTCTTTCTTTATAGTGAAGTCCTCGTCCTCCGGAACGGAGATGGCGTTGTCATAGACCATAAAGTTGTCCGCATCGTTTCCGAGCCAGGCTATCTTGAGGGTGACGGTGCAGGCCGAGCTGCAGTGGATGGTGGTGCAGAAGTCATAGCTCTTCGATGCGCTTGCCGCAATCTCGGTCCGGAATATGGTCTGTCCCTGCCACTCGCTGCCTCCGATCTCGGCCGGGATGACGAGACGGCAGTCTTTCTTGCTCTCGTCCGTCCATTCGAATTCCGGATCCGCTATCTGGGACCAGCCCGCATTCGCGTACCAGTACGCCATAGTGATGGAGCCGCTTCTCCAGAGGTTTGTCGCTCCGTCTATGTCGTAGTAGGTCTGGACAGGACCTGTGTAAGGCTTGCAGCTTACGTCCAGAGTGCCGTCGCGGTCGATGAAAGTGAAGGTGTAGAAACCTTCAGCGCCTTCTCTGATGTAGATGTTGCCGCTGTCGCCGCCTTCAGAGCCGCCGCCCAGATAGGCTGCATCTCCGAGCTCCACTGTGCCGTAATTCGCATAGCCCCATTCGGTGCCCCAGTCAGGCTGGCCGAAGATCTTGAAGGACTCTCCGACTACCACTTCACCGGTGATCTGATAGGTGTTCTCTGCGACGAGGGCGAGAGGCAGGTCCATCGAACCGGTGCTCCAGCCCGGGGCTCCTGACTTGGACGGCTTGCCCAGACCTGTTCCGATGACCCAGAGGGCCTTGGAGTTCTCGTAGGTGGCAAGTTCGCCGTCATAGAGAGGCATAGCCTTGAGCCAGTTGTCGGCATAGACGATGCGGTATTCGCCGTCTGCGGCGTTGAACTTGAGGTTGCCGGCGTCCACCGCCTTGAAGAAGTCAGGGTCGAGCCAGATCGCATTCAAATCTATCCCGGTCACGGCTATGTCCTGCCCCTTGGCGAGGGCTATGTCGAGTGACCCCTCGAGCGGCTCGCCGCCGAAGGTGACCTCAGGAGCCTTGTAGTCGCGCGGACGGAATTTCCACTGCCAGCAGATACCATCCGTCACGTGTACCAGGGTAAGGCTGTTCTCCGTAATCTCGGTCACGTGGAATTCAGGAGCGCTCAGCATCGCATCGTTCGGCACATAGCCTATGATGACGCCTTCAGGGAGAGAAAGAATCTCGCCGTCGAAGCTGTATGTGCTCGTCTGAGCGTCCCAAGGCATAGAGAAGTCGTTGCCGTCGTGAGGGTTGAAGTCGGAGCCGATGGCGGTGACATCCTTGTTCACGTAGATGAGCCCGTCTTCGCCCGCACTGAAGCTGTAGGTCCCGTCAGGGTAGAAGGTGAGCACGTCGTCATACATACCGCTGTCCTCCTTCTCATAAGCAGCGGCGGACCACCAGCCGGCAGCCTCTTCAAGGGACGGACCGCAGCCCAGATGCCCCTTGGTGGCGGCATCGATAACCCAGGCCTTGCCCTCGGACGTAGTTCCGGCGAGAAGCTCTTCAGGACCCGCCTTCTTCACGAACGGCACGAGGCTGTAATGCCAGGCTATGTTACCGTTGTCGATAACGAGGCTGAGGTTTTTCTTTATCTTCGAGGTCGCGGTCTCGAGGAAGCGGTAGCGAGGGTTTGTGAGGGCCTCAGGGTTCGGGATATAGGAGAGGTTGCATCCTTCCTTGAGCACGAGGTAGATCTCCTCTATGCCGGCGTCGTTCCAGCTGTTCTCGATGCTGTAAGTGGACTCGTAGGCATCCATAGGCACGATGTAGTCGTTACCGTCGCCGGGGTTATACTCAGGCTTTACGCCCGAATCCTTGTTTACGTAGACCTGTCCGTCTCCCGGGTTGAAGCTGTACTGTCCGTCGGCGGTGAATGTCATACTGTCGTCATAGAGGCTCCAGTCAGCCTTTTCATTGGCCTTGGCCGACCACCAGGAAGTGCCGTCGGAGCCGGACTCGCCGCAGCCGAAGTGGCCGTCGTTCTCATAGTCCCAGCCCCAGGTGTTGGCGACAGCCTTCATATAAGGAGTGGCGTCGAACGGGTCCCTGTAGGTGTTCTCCATAGTGAAAGTGACTATACGGGAGCCCTGCGAGATGCCGTTGGCATTGTAAGCCTTCAGCTCTACGCTGTGCTCTCCGGCGTCGCGGATGCGGAGGACGATGCCGTTCTGCGCGTATGCGTATTTCTTGGAGGCCTTTCCGTCTATCTTCTCTTCGCCGAAGATCCAGAGCGGAACCACTCCCTTGTCCTCCACCTCGAAGGTGACCATATTCGTGCTCTGGTCGATGCTGATCTTCGGAGTGAGCTCGGACGCCTGCGGAAGCTTGTTCAGGTCAGGCTCCACGTAGTCTATCTTGCAGCTTGCGGCGAGGAGCGCCACAGCGGCTATGGCCGCATATTTAAATGTACTTTTCATAATCCGACCCGATTAATAGTTATTCTGTACCAGATGAGGATCCTTGTCCATTTCGGACTGAGGTATAGGCCAGTATTTTTTGGACTCTGTCCAGTCGTTCTGGCGGAAGGCGTGGTTCGAGGCCTTGAGGACGGAGGAGGCGAGGCCTGTGCGGACGAGGTCCCAGTAGCGCTTGCCTTCTCCCACGAACTCCTTGTGGCGCTCCTGGATGATGTCTTCGCGGCTTGTGCCGGTATCCTGGCATTTCGCGCGCTCACGCACCCTCTGAAGGTAGGAGCTGCCGTCTGAGCCGAGGAGCAGAGAGAGCTCGGCGGCGTTCAGTAGAGTCTCGGAGAAGCGGTAGATGCGGGAGTTGTTCCCGTAGTTCATCGTGTCGGCGGCCAGATAGCCGTGGTTGCCGTTCTTGCGGGCGATGTATTTCAGAAGATAGTAGCCTTCCGATTCCCAGCGCGGAGAGCAGCTCTCCTTGCCTCCTGTGGAGGTGATGTAGGTCTCGATGTTCAGGATGCCTCCGTCGCGGCGGATGTCGGTGTCGTCATACATATCATAGGCGCTCTTGGCCACACCGCCGAAGCCCCAGCCGTCTGCGAAATCGGTCGAAGCTCCCGGGATGCCGATGAGAACCGGGTAAACGGCGCCGCCACAGGCGATAGGGGAGCCCCAGTCACGCACGGCGCCCTCGCAGATGTAGTTTATCTCCCAGATGGACTCGCTGCTCCACTCGCCGCTCTCTTCCCAGATGCCCGCGAAGTCGTCCACCAGAGCGTACTGTCCGCAGTCGATGATCTCCTTCATATAACCCAGAGCCGTCTGATAGCGGGAGTTGTCGTTCTGATACATAACCACATCGGCGTAGAGCATATAGGCCATAGCCTTGGTGATGCGTCCTTCCTTGCCTCCGTCGGCCTTCATAGGCAGGACATTAAGGGCGAGGGCATCCTCGATGGTCTTCACGATGCCGGCGTACACCTCATCGTGGCCGAGCTGAGTGCAGACATAAGGAGAAGTGAGGTTCTCTTCGTAGTAAGGGACGTTGCCCCAGAATTTCCAGAGCCAGTTATAGTAGTAGGCGCGGAGCACCATAGCCTCAGCACGATAGAGGTTCTTGCTCTCCTCCGACATTCCCGGAACGTCAGAAACGTGCTCCAGAACCACGCAGGCGCGGTTGATGCCGGAGTAGCAGATGGTCCAGATCTGGTTGCAGACATCGGTGGAGGTGGCCGTGTAGTAGTGCGTCTTCACGAGTATCGGCTGGTCGCCTTCGTTCGAGCCGCCGCAGTAGATGTCGTCGGCCATAACGTCGGAGACGAGCTTGAGGTCGTCGTACTGGTAGAAGTAGTCGAACCAGTGGAGCGGGTCGTAAGCTGCCACGAGAGCCTCGTACATACGGTTTTCATTTATGAAGTACTCGTCGATAGGCTCCGAGGAGTTGTGTTTCGCCGTGATGAAGTCTTTGCCGCAAGAGGTCGCAAGGATCGTAACGGCTGCACAAAGAAGGTAAAATATCTTTTTCATATTCTGTTACGGCTTTATCATTTAACAAGGGATGCGGTGCCGAATGTGAGATTGACACCGAAAGAGATGGTCCTGGCCTGCGGATATACGCCGCGGTCGATGCCGACTTCCGTACCGTAGCCGGAGTTGCCTCCGGTCACTTCAGGGTCGCAGCCCGTGTACTTGGTGAGAGTGAAGAGATTCTCGGCCTGGACATAGACTCTGAGGCGGTCGATGCCCACTTTGCCGGTGAGGCTCTGAGGAAGAGTGTAGCCGAGCTGGACGTTGCGCGCTCTCATAAAGGCGCCGTTCTCGAGCCAGAGGTCGGATACGCGGTAGTTCTCGTTTGCGGAATCAAAGACGAAGCGAGGCTGGCTGTTTGTGGAGCCTTCGCCTGTCCAGCGGTTCAGTATGGTCTTAGGCAGGTTGATGTAATAGAGGTCGGTACGCCGGGTCACGTTGAAAATCGATACGTTTCCGAACTGCCCCTGGAGGAGCATATTGAAATCGAATCCCTTCCACTCGAAACCGAGGTTCACGCCGAAGGTCCAGTCAGGGATACCCTTGCCGATGTTCGTGCGGTCGTCATCGTTTATGACTCCGTCGCCGTTGATGTCCACGAAGCGCACGTCTCCCGGAACCGCGTTAGGCTGCAGAAGCGCTCCTTCGGAGTTCACGTAGCTGTTTACCTCAGCGACGTTCTGGAAGATCCCGTCGGTCTTCCAGCCGTAGAAATACGGGAACGGAAGGCCCACGTCGCCTCTGGACAGGGTGCCGATCTTGTGCGAGGAGCAGCTCAGGTAGGTGGACTCGTCGCCCAGATAGGTGAGGCGGTTCCTGGTGTAGGTGGCGTTCGCGCCGAGATGGTAGGTGAAGTCTCCGATGTTGCCTCTGTAATTCAGGTCAAACTCGATACCGCTGTTTACCATATCGCCGAGGTTGCCGGTAGGGGCGGAGTCGCCCGCGTAGGATGGAACAGGCATAGAGAGAAGCATACCCACCGTCTTCTTGTGGTACCAGTCGGCGGTGAAGGTGACTTTGTTCCCGAGGAAGCCGAGGTCGAGACCGAGGTCGGCCTGACGGGACTCCTCCCACTTCACGTCAGGGTTCGCGAGGCCCGAAGGCTTGGCTCCGATGCTTATGGCCTCGGTGCCCGTGGCCCCGGAGCCGAAGGCGTAGTTGTTCCCCGAATTCATATAGACGGCATAAGTGAAGTTTCCGATGTCGTCGTTACCGTTCACACCGTAGGAGAAGCGGAGCTTTCCGGTGGAGAGCCAAGGCAGGTTCTGCGCGAAGGACTCGTTGCGGAAGTTCCAGCCGAGGGAGACGGAAGGGAAGTTGCCCCATTTGTTGTTGTCTCCGAAGCGGCTCGAACCGTCACGGCGCACGGTGGCTTCCACCATATAGCGCTCGTCGTAGTTGTAGCTTACGCGGGCGAAATAGGAAGCGAGGCTGTAAACTATGGAATTCCAGCTGCCCCAGCCGTTGCGGTCTCCGTCGGCCTGCTGGCCCTTGGTGTTGTTCACGGAAATCTTCCAGGTGTCATAGTCGTACATAAGACCCATAGCGGAAGCTCCCAAGTTCTGAGAGGATGAATGGAGGGCGGACTGGCCGATGACGGCGTTTATGCCGTGCTTGCCGAAGTTCTTCTCGTAGGTGAGGACGTTCTCCACCTGCCAGAGCAGGCTCCTGTTCATCTCCTGGGAAGCGGAAGAACCGTATGCAGTCTTCTGTACGATGGAGGCGTTGCCGTCCTTGTCGTAGGTGGTGGTCTCAGTAATCTGGTCGTACTTGTAGTTCTTCGAAGAGAGATAGTACGGAAGGGAGTAGCCGTGGTTGCCCCAGAAGGCGAGGTCCACGCCCACGGACGACTTGAACTTCAGACCTCCGAAAAGCTGCAGGGTGGCGGAAGCGTTGCCCACGAACTTGTCTGTGTCGTATTTCGTGCCGGGCTGCGAGAGCATCGCGAGCGGGTTGCTCTGCTCGTTGTACTTCACACCGTCCACAATGCTGAAAGCTCTGCCGTCGGCATCGCGCAGGATGTACGGGTAGGCGGAAGGATAATTGGCCGCAAAGGCGGCCTCCTCGGCGTCAGTCATATAGATGCTCTCGATCGGAGACATTCCGATGGCGGAACCGAGCGGCGAGCCGAACTCTGTGTTCGTGGAGATGCCGGTGGAGTTTATGCGGGCGTAGGATGCGCTGGTGTTCACGTCCATCCGGTTCAGGAAGTTGCGCTGCGAGGAAGCGTCGAAGAGGTTTATGTCTATGTTCTCGTGGAGAGTGAAACGCTCGTAGTTGCTTCTGCCGTAGTTTCCGCCGACGATACCTTCATTCGAGAGGTAGCCGCCGGAGATGGCGTATTTCACCTTCTCGCTGCCGCCGGAGATGCTCAGGTCGTGCTTTACGATCGGGGCGTTGTCGTTGAATACCGCGCTTACCCAGTCGGTGCCTTCGCCGTACTGGTAAGGGTTGTCGTAGATAGGCTCGCTGCCGGAGTTTATGTAGCCTTCGTTCATCATTATGGCATACTCGGTGGCGTTAAGCACCGAAGGCTTTCTCCAAGGGTTCTGGAAGCCGTAGGAGGCGTTGTAGCTGATGGTGGCCTTGCCGGTGCTGCCCTTCTTCGTGGTGACGAGGATGACGCCGTTCGACGCGCGTGCGCCGTAAACGGCTCCGGAGGCTGCGTCCTTCAGGACTTCGATGCGCTCGATGTCGCTTGGATTCAGGTAGTCGATGCCGCCCGAGATGGCCAGACCGTCCACGATGTACAGAGGGCTGGAACCGTGGATGGAGCCGACGCCGCGCACGCGTACCTGCGAGGAAGCGTCAGGTGCGCCGGACGAAGCCGTCACGAACACTCCGGAGGTCATACCCTGGAGGACTGCATCGATGCGGTTGTGTGACTGGGTCTTGAGGTCATCGGAAGTGATGGAGGAGATGGCCGCTGTCACGACGCTCTTCTTCTGGACGCCGTAACCCACGACTACCACGTCGTCAAGCCAGGTGTTGTCCTCTTCCAGAATGAAGTTCACGACACTGCGGTCTCCGAGGACTGCCGTCGCGGTTTTCATTCCGACGGACTGGGCTACCAGGACGGTTTCCGGGGAGAACTTGCCCTGAAGGACATAGTTTCCGTCCGCGTCCGTGCTGGTGCCGACAGAGGTCCCCTGAACCATAACTGCGGCTCCGATGACCGGCAGCCCGGTCCCGTCCGTCACAGTACCCCTTACTTCCTGGGCGTGTGCAAACGCAGCGCCCGCGCACAGGACTGCGAGAGTCAGCGCGATTTTTTGAACAAGGTGTTTCATTGGATAAAAATGGTTAAATGTTAGTTATTGTATGTATAAATATGCAGTCAGCGCTCCCTCGGGATTCCCTTCGGAGCATACAAAGTTAACAAAAGCGCACGTCCCCTCAATCGTTTCAGCCGCGAGTGGTCCCAAAAAGTGGAAGCGTAAAACGGAACTACCTTTCTGTCAGGCAGAAAGGTAGTTCAATAAGTGGTTTTTCAGTGGTCTCTATGTGGACTGCGAGGAGCTCGCGGAGCCCAGATTCTTCACGATTTCCTCGAAATTCTCCCTGTCCGAGAGAGCCGCGTTCTTTATCTGCGCTCTATAATTATAAATGGTATTCACCGAATATCGCAGGAGCGAGGCGATGTGCGAAGACTGGGTGATGCCGAGGCGGATGAGCGCGAAAATGCGCAGCTCGGTGTTCAGAAGCTCGTCCTTTTTCAGCTCGATCCGAGCCTCCGGACGCAGCAGGGAGTTGAACTCGCTCACGAAATTAGGATACAGCTGCAGGAAGGCGTTGTCGAAGGCCTTGTAGAAAGCGCGTATCTCCGCTTCGGCCTCGGACATGGACACGAACTTGCGGAGCTTGTCGATATAGTCCGAGCACATCGAAAGGAAGAGCGCGATGTACTCCTCCTTCGCCGTATTCGCCTCGGAGAGCTGTGAGATCGCGGTCTGCAGCTTCGCGTTGCTCTCCGCGAGCGAGTCGGAATACTCCCGGATGCGCGAGTTCATCCCGCTGATCTGCGCGTGCGAGGCCCGCAGCTTCCGGTTCAGCTTCACCATCATCGCCAGTATGACCAGCAGGCCTGCGGCCAATATGGACAGGGCTACGAGCAGAGAGCGTATCGAGGACACGTGCCTCTTCTGCGAGGCCAGAAAGGCGTTTTCTATCTCGGGGATGCTGAGCGCTATCTGCCAGGGACGCAGCTTCGAGTTGAAGTCCAGGGCATCCTGAAGGGAGATCTGGGTGTAGCGGAAGGCACGTGCGACGTCGATATTGTCCTGAAAAAGTACCTGGGCCAGACTGAAGAGGGAGGCATTGTCCTTTACGGAGGCTCTCGCGTCCGCCATAGCGGAGCGCAGGTACCACAGCGCGGACTCGTCGCGTCTGCCCAGATCTCTGCAGGCGACGGCCTGATAGTAGGCCGCTATGGCGTAGTCGTGGGAGGAGGGATTCAGAGCGTCGAGCGAGCGGGTCAGGACGGAATCCGCCATCTCGGCCCGGCCGAGACGCAGGTATTCGCGGGCGAGCAGCTCCTGATGCAGCGGGAGCGTGTCGGGGGTCAAGGCGATGATGCGGGAGCGGTAGTAGGCGACCTTCCCTATCATACGGGCGTGGTCCTCGGCGGTGGGGGAGTACTCGGCGAAATCGGCGTTGAAGCGCTGCCGGTAGTCGCACCACTCGAGCATCTGCGCCGCATCGAAGGAAGTGGTGTCTATCTGCCTGCTGAGATTCGAGCTCTCAAGATACATACCCGAGACGCAGAGCAGCATAGCGCGGCGCATCAGCACATCCGTTTTCCTGTGGCCGTCGGAGAGTCCCGTAGCGATGGAATCCTGCTTTTCGAGGGCCTCCGAGGCCATACCGAAGCTGTAAGAGAAACTCTCCCTGTAGATCTGCCCCCAGAGCTCGTATGCGGTCGCGGACGGGGTGGACGGGTCGGTGGCCCGCTCCCTGAGGGTGCCGAGCAGCTGCTCCTTCGCGGCGTGGAATTCCGGGGCCATCTCCAGGGTGGCGTCAAGATTATCCAGCTCCCTCTTCAGGTCGCGGGGAACAGTTCCCGACGAACAGAGGGTCATAAGTATCAAAATAAAAGCAAAAATGCGTCTCACGCTGATAAATTGTTTTTCCGTGCGTAAATATAGATAAAAAAATCCTATATTCGCGTCATTATTATTCTGACCACATTTATGAAAAGGAAATTCAAGCTCCCGGACGGAGTCCTATGTCTTCTCATCGTGATAGGACTCTTCTTATACCTCGGCTCTGTAATGGGTACGGCGAATATGCTGAACACCATTATGCACACCGCACACGATCTGCTTCTGAACACGGTCTTCTTCCTTATGTCCATCTGCGTCATTATGGGTGCGCTGAGCAAGATATTCGTGGAGTTCGGGGTGGTTTCCCTCATCGAGAAGTGTCTGCGTCCCCTGATGAAGCCGCTTTTCCGCCTGCCCGGCGTAGCCTCTCTGGGAGCGGTGATGACTTTCCTTTCGGACAATCCCGCCATCATCTCGCTGGCCCACGACAAGAGTTTCAGCAAATATTTCAAGAAATACCAGTATATCTCCCTGACCAATTTCGGTACCGCCTTCGGTATGGGTATGCTCGTGATAGTCTTTATGCTGGGGCAGGGCTTCACCTGGGAGCCGCTTGTGGGCCTCTTCGGAGCTTTCTGCGGCTGTATCGTATCCACCCGCCTTATGCAGCGCTTTATCCTGAAGGCCAGGCCGGAGTTCAAGGACGAGCCGGCGGACGAGAACGCCGAGGCCATCGCCGAGATCGAGACTCAGATGTATCAGAGCAAGTCTATGTTCACCAGAGTTCTGGATGCCGTTCTGGACGGAGGAAAGAGCGGTGTGGAGGTGGGTATGTCCATCATCCCGGGAGTGCTCGTGATTTCGACCCTGGTTATGATGCTGACTTTCGGCCCGGATACCGCTACTGGGCTCTATAACGGTGCCGCCTATCAGGGGACAGAGTTCCTGCCGTGGCTCGCGGACAAGATAAGCTTCGTGTTCGAGTGGCTCTTCGGTTTCACTGACCCGCATCTGGTTGCCTTCCCTATCACGGCCCTCGGAGCTGTGGGCGCGGCCCTCAGCCTCATCCCTAATTTCGTGGCCCAGGGCTGGGTGGACGGGAACGCCATCGCAGTCTGCACCGCCATCGGAATGTGCTGGAGCGGCTACCTGAGCACGCATACCGCTATGCTCGACTCTCTCGGCTACCGCGAGTTCACTCCCAAGGCCATCGGCGCCCACACCATCGGCGGTCTCTGCGCCGGCATCATCGCGCATCTGGTGTATGTACTGATAATGATGCTGTAATATGACAGAATGGGAAAAAATGCAGGCCGGCGAAGTCTATGATGATTTCGACCGGGACCTTTTCGACAGGAGAGTGGAAGCGAAGAAACTCTTCCGGGCTTACAACCGTCTCTGTGATGATGAGGTGGAAAAGCGCGAGGACATTATGCGGCGGCTTTTCCGCTCCGTCGGGAGGAATGTGTGGATAGAGCCGGATTTCCGCTGCGAATTCGGCAGGAACATAGTGATAGGGGATGACGTGTACATAAATTTCGGCTGCATAATGCTCGACTGCGGTCTGATAAGCATCGGCAGCGGCACTCTGATAGGCCCGAATGTCGGGCTGTTCTCCGGAAACCACTCCCCGGACCCGGATGAGCGTGCCGCAGGAGCGCTCATCCCCAAGCCCATCACCGTCGGCCGCCGGGTGTGGCTCTGCGGCAATGTCACCGTGACACCCGGAGTCACCATAGGGGACGGCAGCGTCATCGGTGCGGGAAGCGTAGTCACCCGCGACATCCCCTCCGGCGTACTCGCCGCCGGCAATCCCTGCCGGGTGCTGAGGGAGTTATCTCCCGCGGACAAGGTCGGGTACCTCCGGGAAGACGCCCGATCAGGTCGGGCGTGACGATGAGCAGAAGACGCCCGATCAGGTCGGGCTTATGCGGCTGCGCCGTTGCGGGAGCCAAACATTTCATTTAGAAATGAGATGTTCCACTTTGCGCATCGTGGTAGGCTTGAGGTGCGACTTGAAGAACTCGTCCACGATTCCCGAGACCTCCCCGGTCCAGAATTCCCAGCTCCCGTGGTCGCCGCCCTCGATTTTGTAGAATTTGTAGTCGTAGCCCTCTTCCTCGAGCCTGTCAGCCATAATGACGCTCTGCTCGAAAGGGACCACGTTGTCACGGTTGCCGGTGACAATAAGGATAGGCGCCGTCTTGCCGGCTTTTTCTCCGGAGACATATTCGATCGGACTGACAGTCTTGACGATGTCGGGATTCTCCATCACGGGGATATGCCCGAAAAGGGTACCGGTAGGGCTGTCTTTGCCGATATGGTCCATATAATCCGGAGCGAATTCCTGCATACGCAGGACATCGGTGACCGGATAGAAGGCGACGCAGGCGTTGACCTCGAGGGACTGTTTCCCATATTCTTCAGGGGTGTCCAGCTCCGGGATATCCTGTGTCAGCGTTTCCAGCAGGGCCATATTGCCGCCGGAAGAGTCTCCCCAGATCAGCAGGTTACATATATCCACGCCGAACTTGCCGGCGTTGTCCCTAAGGTATCTCACAGCGGATTTTACATCCTGTATCTGTGCGGGATAGGTGGCTGTGGTGGAAGGCCGGTGCTCCACCATCGCGATGACATAGCCGCGTCTGCTGAAGTCAAGCATATAGGTAAGCTTCTGGTTCAGGTCCTGTCGGAACCAGGCTGCGCCCTGGATGAAGACGATGCAGGGGCGGAGCGCATTCATATCATCGTCGGGACGGATGATACGCAGATGTAAATCCGTATCGCTCCTGCGGGCATAGACCACGTCTCTGAAGGAGGGGAGCGGCTCGGGACGGGTAAACTTGGTCAAGCTTGTCATCACCTTGGCCTCGGCCTTGGATGGCTCAATGCTCCTCCACTGGCAGAATCCGGCTTGTACGGTAAGCATCAGTGCTGAGGATATAAGGATTAATTTCTTCATATAATGTTTTTTTTGTGTTTGTCCATTCAGAAACCTCGGGTGTTCATCCAAGTCAGGAGATCCCGGGGCCAGTTCTATCCCCGGATTCCGTACAGATAAGCCAGCAGGGCGAACTTGCCGCGCATAGTCTCGCGCGGAGTGAATTCGGCGTTGGACCACATATAGCGCTGGTTGAAGAACGTTTCCTCCCGAGGCCAGTTCCCTTCGCTCCACGCAGGATACAGGCGGTTCAGAAGAATGCTCGCATCGCCTCCGTCCCCTCGGCTCCAGGTGCCGGTGCCGCTGAAAGGAGTCTGTCCCGGATGAGTGCCCGGAACCCCGTCGTTGTGGCCTGTCGAATAGATGTCGGTAAAATGGCGCCGGCCAAGCCCTGTCATTTCGACCGTGTTCGACGGGTTGCGGCCCAGACCCCAGCCGGCCTCCAGATAGAGTACTCTTTCCAGCTCGGCCCTGAAAGCCTCATCGCCGGTGAGGGCGTGGGCCATAAGGGCAAGCTGCACTGACTGGTTCGTGATGTTTCCCGAGCCGTTCGAGGCACGGCGGGAAGGCCGTTGCGAACTACTGCTGATATGTTCCTCTACGGCCTGTGCCTGTATGCCGGAGAGCATATCGGCGTATAGGGCGGGGTAGTGCCGCTCGCGCGGGCAGAGCACATATGCGAGCGTGCCCCAGAGCTGGCAGTAAGCTCTCCGGCCATTCTGCCTGAAGAAACTGCCCTTGACATACAGAGGGGTCTCGCCGCTGCACACTACGCTTTCTTCGGCGAGAATCCGCTCCCACTCCCTGTCGCCGGTGCTGTTGTACAGGAACGCTGCCGCCATCTGCCTGAAGTCGCGGCCCCGCATCGAGACATCTCCGAGGAACTGGCTCTCGTCGAGCATCTGCTCCTTGAGACGATCCGCATAGCGGAAAGCCTCGATCGCCTTGTCGGCGTAATATTCGTGAGTTTAACGCCAAATTGTACAACTAACCCAGGAACGTATCTATAATCAGCT
>CAVDFQ010000022.1:0-37398 GCA_963608065.1 bacterium | reverse complement strand
ACGGGATTGCAAAGGTAGCAACTATTTTCTTTCCTGCAAACTTTTCTGCAAAAAATTTCAGAAAATTATTTGCCCTCATTCATCTTGATTCTGGCCTTGAGCTCCCAGGTGCGGATGCGGTCCTTGTATAAGTTATTGGCATTCATCTTCTCCACATCGCAGTTCGCATCGGAGTTGTCATCCCAGCGGCGACAGTTATAGACTACGTCATAGATGCGGCCTATCTGATATTCGCGGCAGACACGGAGTCCGACGGCGTAATCCTCGCCGTATTTCGTGGTCGGGAAGTTGATGGTGCGGAGCAGCGGAACATAGAATCCGCGCGGAGCGCCGAGCCCGTTTATGCGCAGGGCGTTGTTACGGCCGTTGTCCGGAGTCCACTCCCTGTGGTCGATGATTCCCGGAGGCAGGGTCTCCATATGGAAATTCGTCATCCTGTAGGTACCAACCACCATAGCGCAGTTCTGGGCATAGAATGCGTCCACGAACTTCTGCACCGTATTCTCATCGTAGTACACATCGTCCGAGTCGAGCTGGATGGCGAATTTGCCGCACTTAGGATGATGCAGAGCCACGTTCCAGTTTCCGCCGATGGCGTGGTAGGACTTGTCCTGCGCTACATATATGAGCTTCGGGTCGCCTGTGAACTTTTTGATCACATCGATGGTGCCGTCCTCGGAGTTGTCATCCACCACGATCACGTTGTATTTGAAGCTGGTCTTCTGGGAAAGAGCCGAAGTGATGGCATCAGCTATGGTGCGTACGCGGTTCTTGCAAGGGATGACCACGGAAGCCTCGTACTCGAAAGGATCATTGCTGAATTCGATATGCTTGAACTCCGGAGTCAGGAAACCGCCCACGACCTTGAGGTGCTCGGTACAGACCTTCTCCATCTCGATCTGCACCTCGCGGTTCTTCGGGTCCACGTAATCGAAGATCTTCTCGCCGGATTTTCGCGTATCGGTCTCCACCTCATAATAGAGGTATTCGTTCACGTGCTCGAGCACACCTTTCTCGGCCACCTTGAGGCGAAGGTCATAGAGAGCGGCGAACTTGTAGTCAGCCGACATACGGATGACAGCCTCCTTCAGAGCGCTAGCACGGTACAGCAGAAGTCCTCCGAAATCGAAATCGTCGCGAAGAGACCCTTCCTGATAGTCGATGACAGGAGCATTGGTGCGGACGCCGTCAGTTTCGTTGAAATGGTCCGCATAGATCATCGCGGCCGAAGAGTCACGGGCGAGAGAGAGCATACGCTCAAGCGCGAAAAGCACGAAACTGAGCTGGGTCGTCTTCGTATAGATGAGGGAGAACTCCGCATCGGAGGCTGCGGCAATCTTGCGCACGGCATCGGTGCACTGGAGCGAAGCAGCGGCTATGACGCCGCAATCCGGGAACTCCGCCACCGGAGTGGCGTCACTTTTGACGAGATAGATTCTGTTCACTTCACTCTGTGCTCTGAGATTCTCTACGGTCACCCGTACCTGATCTGCATCCCGGAAAGGGATAAAGCAGTTGATTCTTTTCATAAAATTATATGGTTAATTTAAAATTCGTATCCGATTTTAAAAACAGCATCCGCAAATGTAATGTTTTTTTAACAACCCTCATCCGTAAACGGCATCAATCTGATGTTTTTTTGAAAAAAACCTCTTTTTCCGCGCCCACGGCGGCGAATGTAGCCGAATTATTCTTATTTTTGTGACTTGTAGAACATAACATCAGGCGAAATGGACAGAAAGTTAGTCATCATCCCCACCTACAACGAAAAAGAAAACATCGATGCCATCATCAGGCGCGTGAACGCGCTGGAGGAAGGCTTCGATGTGCTGGTAATAGACGACGCATCGCCTGACGGGACCGCCCCCATCGTAAGAGGCCTTATGGATGAGTTTTCCGGAAGAGTATTTCTCATCTCCCGCAGCGGCAAGCTGGGTCTCGGTACGGCATATCTGACGGGGTTCGGATGGGCGCTGGAGCACGGCTATGACTATATTTTCGAAATGGACGCGGATTTCTCGCACGACCCCGCCGACCTGCCGAGACTCTATGAGGCCTGCGCGAAAGAGGGGGCCGATATGGCCATAGGCTCGCGCTACTGCCACGGGATCAGCGTCATAAACTGGCCGATAGGCCGCATCATAATGTCTTACTACGCATCGGTGTATGTCCGCAAGATGCTGGGGATCAAGATCTACGACTCGACCGCCGGCTTCGTGTGCTACAGCCGCAGGGTGCTGGAGACGATAGACCTGGAACGCGTGAGGATGAAAGGCTACGGCTTCCAGATAGAGATGAAATACAGCGCGGTGGCTCTGGGTTTCAAGGTCGCGGAAGTGCCGGTCATCTTCGTGAACCGCACGAAGGGCACATCGAAGATGTCCAGCAGCATCTTCGGCGAGGCGTTCTGGGGAGTCATCGGCCTGCGCCTGCGCAAGATCCGTCCCGCAGCCAAGTCATAAACAGGTCGGCTAAGAATCTCTTATCAGCCGGAGCGATATGCGTCCGCGAGAATTATCGACATCGAGCACGCTGACACGGATCCTCTGATGGAGCCTGAGGATCTTGGACGGATCCGCGTGACCGCGCACACCCATCTGCGAGACGTGTATGAGTCCGTTCTCGTGCAGACCTATGTCCACGAAGGCGCCGAAATTCGTGATGTTCGTCACTATGCCCGGCAGTTCCATCCCCGGATGCAGGTCCTCGAGACTGCGCACATCCTGCGCGAACTCGAACTCCTCGGCGCTCTCGCGCGGATCGCGCCCCGGTTTAGCCAGCTCGCGGATTATATCGTTTATCGTAGGCAGTCCGAAATCACCCTCCACGTACTTCGAAGCTTCGATCCGCTCGCACGCCTGGGCATTGCCCACAAGCGCTGAAACCGGCATACCGAGATCCGCAGCCATCCTGTCCACTATATGATAGCACTCCGGGTGCACCGCAGAATTGTCCAGCGGATTCTCCGCAGCGGCTATGCGCAGGAAACCGGCGCACTGCTCGAAGGCCTTGGCACCCAGGCGAGGGACTTTCCGCAGCTGCGAGCGGGAGGCGAACGCACCGTTCTCGGCACGGTAGGTGACGATATTGGCCGCCAGGGCCGGCCCAATGCCTGAAACGTAGCTCAGCAGGTACGGGCTCGCGGTGTTCAGGTTCACGCCTACGCTGTTCACGCAGAACGAGACCACATTGTCCAGTTTCTCCCGGAGCAGTCCCTGGTCCACATCGTGCTGATATTGGCCGACTCCCAGAGACTTGGGGTCTATCTTCACAAGCTCGGAGAGAGGGTCCATCAGACGGCGTCCGATGGACACCGCGCCGCGCACCGTGACATCCTCGTCCGGGAACTCCTGCCGGGCGATGTCGGAGGCGGAATAGATCGACGCTCCGTCCTCGCTGACAGTCCAAACCTTGCAGTCTTCACCCAGATGCACCTTGCGCAGGAAGTCCTCCGTCTCGCGGCTCGCGGTTCCGTTGCCCACCGCTATGGCCCGGATTCCGTATTTCTCCACCATCGAGCTGATGGCCATTATGGATTTCACTTTCTCATTCTGAGGAGGATGCGGGAAGATGATCTCGTGATGCAGGAGTCTTCCCTGCTCGTCCAGACAGACAGTCTTGCAGCCGTTGCGGAAACCCGGGTCTATGGCCAGCACCCTCTTCTGCCCCAGAGGAGGGGAAAGCAGGAGCTGCCGCAGGTTCTCCCCGAACACGTTTATGGACTCTATGTCCGCCCGGCGTTTCGCTTCCTTGAGAATCTCACCTCTTATGGAAGGCTCCAGCAGACGCCTGTAGGCATCATCGAAAGCCATTTTCAGCTGCTCCGACAGTGCCTGGGACTGACTCGGAGCGTCCTTGCAGAAATCATAATAGATCTTCCCCACACATCTGAGAGGGTCCGCGTCTATGCTGAGACTCAGGAAACCTTCGTTCTCTGCACGAAGCATCGCGAGCAGATTATGCGACGGGATTCTGGACAGGGGCATAGAAAAGGAGAAGTAGGAACGGTACTTCGCGGCGGCCTCCGGCTCGGCCTTCGCAGCCTTGGTAGCCTTCGAAACCACCTTGCGCGTGCGGAAAACAGAGCGCAGACTCTCGCGCACCGAGGCAGTTTCACTGACCCTCTCGGCTATGATGTCGCGCGCTCCCGCGAGAGCATCCTCCACTGTGGAGACCTTGTCGTTCAGATACTTGGCAGCCTCGGCCTGCGGATCCTTCACTTTCGCCCCGTACATCAGATCGGCGAGCGACTCAAGCCCCGCCTCCTTCGCGGCGGTCGCTCTCGTGCGCCGCTTCGGGCGGTAAGGCAGATACAGGTCCTCGAGCATCGCGGAGTCCACGCAAGTCTCTACGGCAGAGCGCAATTCTTCGGTCAATTTGCCCTGCGCGGAGATGGTCTCCAGGATCGTCGTCTTGCGTTTTTCCATCTCGGCGAACACATCGTACCAGTGCCGCACCTCCGCCACTTCGGCATCGTCCAGCCCGCCCGTGCGCTCCTTGCGGTAGCGGCAGATGAAGGGGATCGTGTCACCCTCCTCGAAAAGAGTGGCACAATTCTCTATCTGCCAGTCTTTTACAGACATCGCTCCGGCGATATGCCTGATATATATTTCTTTCATAGCCATTATTTTTACGGCCTTGCGGCCAATCGAAATGTCCCTCCTTGCTTCTTCTCCCTTGCGGCGGGTCCTGATGTGTCTCTCTGCGCGGAGCGCACGCTGGCCCCGTCCGGCGTCAGTTTTAATCCTGCGAAAAGTCCCTGAGCTTCTCGCGATACGCCGTCAGGATGCGCGAGCGCGAGGCGTAACCGAGATACTTGCGGTTCTCCGTCACCACGGGCAGCCTCCAGGCCCCCGTCTTGTCGAACTTGTCCATCACCGTGTCCATCTTGTCGTCAGCATAGATGAAAGCCTTCGGCTCATCCATAAAGCTCCTGACCGGCAGAGTGTTATACTTGTCCGTCCGGAAGGCCAGACGGTGGATGTTGTCAAGTGTCACCTGACCGCAGAAGAGCCCGCCGGCATCCACCACGGCATAGACCTGGGCGCTGCTGGACTTGAGCACCCGCACCACGTCGCCGAGCTTCGCGTCCGGAGAGATTCTCGGATACTTGTCGCTGACCAGCTCATTCAGACTCATAAGCGTGAGCACAGCCTGATCGCTGTCGTGCGTGAGCAGCTCGCCCGTCTGGGCGATACGCTTGGTGTAGATGGAATAGTTCTCGAAAATCCTTGTGGTGCCGAAAGAGAGGGCCGCTGTGAGAATCAGCGGCAGGAAGAGTTCATAGCCTCCCGTCATCTCGGCGATAAGGAAGATGGCGGTCAGCGGAGCCTGCATCACCCCGGCCATCATAGCGGCCATACCGGCCAATACGAAATTGGATTCCGGGACATCCACTCCGCAGAGATTCAGCACTCTGGCTACCACGAAACCGGCCATCGCCCCCACGAAAAGGGTCGGTCCGAAAGTACCGCCGACTCCCCCGCCGGCATTCGTGAAGGTCATCGAGAACACCTTCAGAAACATCACCAGAGCGAAGAAGAGCACTATCCCCCAGGGTGAGCGGGTGAGGAAAGAGAGCAGCGTCACATCCGAAAAATCCGGATCGGCTCCGCTCAGCAGCATACGGACCCAGTCATAACCTTCGCCGAAAAGAGGCGGGAACAGAAAGATGAGAAGGCCGAGAGCCACTGCGCAGACGGCCCATTTCCGGAACGCTCCCGTCACCTTCGCCGCGCGGTCCTCAAGAGAGAGGGTACAGCGGACGAAAAACACGGAAAACAGTCCGCAGAAACCTCCCAGAATGCAGTAGAAAGGAAAATTGGCTATACGGAACGGGACGATCGCCGCAGCGAACTCAGCTTCCGGCCCGGTGAAGATATAGGCAACGGTGGCTGCGGCCACGGTGGAAAGCAGCAGCGGCATCAGGGAGGACATGGAGATGTTGAACAGCAGAATCTCCATAGTGAAGAGCACTCCCGCGAGAGGGGCCTTGAAGATGCCGGCGAGCGCGCCGGCTGCACCGCAGCCCAGCAGAATGGTCATCTGCCTGTAGCTAAGGCCGAAGCGCCGTCCCAGATTCGAGCCTATCGCAGCTCCGGTATAGACTATCGGGGCCTCGGCTCCCACCGAGCCGCCGAGCCCTATGGTCACGGCGCTCGTGGCCATAGATGACCATAAGTTATGAGCCTTTATGAAGCACTGCTTGTTCGATATGGCCTGGAGGACCTTGGTCACGCCGTGGCTTATATTGTCACGGACCAGATACTTGACTATCAGTAAAGATATGAGCATCCCGACTCCCGGAAGCACCAGCCACTGCCAATGCCCCGGAATAAAGGAAAAGACCCCGTCCGCAGCCGTCTTGATGAGCGATATCAGAAAGTGCAGCAGCACGGCCGCACCGCCTGACAGGCATCCTGTAAGCAAGGCAAGGGCGAGGAGTCTGTTCCGTGGGGACAGTTTGGGGAAGGTCATACGTCCCCGTCCGAGGAATCTTCTTCGGCTCCGTATTGGGAAATATTGTCGTCCGGCAGGGCATCCCCTTCGTGGGTGGTTTCCGTCGCACCCGTAACTTGGCTTTCCTCAGCCTCTTCCTCACCCTCGAGCCACCTTTCGATATCGTCCATATCGTCGGTCTTCACCTTAATCTTCACCAGGTAAATGGAATCGGGGAATTCTATGGTCACGGCGTAGAAGGGCGTCCCGTCCGGCTTGGTATATTTGGTAAGATCCTGGAGGTAGTCGTTGAATCCTTTGGGATACTTGGCGTTAAACGCCGCAGCGACCGTTTCGGACATATTTTCGTAGCTTACCACGTGACGTCTTCTGGTGTCTATCTGTTTCATAGGTGTCATTGTTTTCGGGTGCAATAATAGGACAAAAACTAATCACACACAACACTTCATCTTTTTTTTCTGAAAAAAAACGACTTCTGTCTCTTTTTCTTTTCCGGGTCGCGTTCCGTGAAGACCGGCTTCATAGTCCGGGGGTCGATTCCGGTGTAGAACATCACCGAGGATACGGTCATAGGAGTCGGCGTGAAATCCTGTACCTGCTCCATCCAGATGCCCTTCAGGACCGGATTCGAAGCGAGCTTCTCCATATCCTTCATCGTGCAGCCCGGATGTGAGGAGATGAAGTAGGGCACAAGCTCGGTGCGGACTCCCGCCTTGCGCACTATCCTGTCGAATTCTGTCCGCAGACGCTCGAAGAGCCGGAACGAGGGCTTGCCCATATAGTACAGAACCTTGTCTTCGGTATGTTCGGGAGCCACTTTCAGGCGGCCCGAGCAGTGCCGGAGCACCAGTTCCTTCAGATACGGACAGGAAGTCTCATCCACGAAGCCGTCCTCGGTCAGGAAGAGGTCGTAGCGGATTCCGCTGCCTACATACGCGTGCTTTATCCCCTTCACTTTCAGCACATCCCCATACAGTTTCAGAAGAGGGGCGTGGGAGCGGTCCAGATTTCTGCAGGGCAGCGGGAAAAGGCAGGATTTGCGGCGGCACTTGCCGCACAGGTCCGGGTTACGGCCGTGCATTCCGTACATATTGGCCGTAGGGGCCCCAAGATCGGAGATATTGCCGGCGAAGCCCGGGAGCGAAGGCAGAGCGCGCACTTCCCGCAGGATGCTGTCCTCGGAGCGCGACTGTATGAACTTGCCCTGATGGGCCGCGATGGTGCAGAAGTTACAGCCTCCGAAGCAGCCGCGGTGCGTTATGACAGAATATTTTATCATATCATACGCCGGTATCCTCCTCCCACGGTAGCGCGGATGCGGGAGCTTGGTGAAAGGCAGGTCCCAGAAAGAGTCCATAGTCTGCGTGTCGGCGGGAGGATAAGGCGGATTCACCTGCACATAGCCTTCGCCGGAAGGTTCAACTATGACCGAAGGATGCAGCATATTCGCGTGCGTCTCGATCAGGTTGAAATTCTCGGCGAACGATCGGAGATCGGACAGGCAGCGCTCGTAGGAGTGCAGCAGCAGAGCATCCGCCGGGTAGGAAGTGCCGCTCATATAGAAGGCGAACTGTGGAATCTTGCGGATTTCGTGAAGACTGCGGCGGGACTCTATCGCGCGCGTGATCTCCAGCATCGGCAGCTCGCCCATTCCGTAGCAGAGCCAGTCCGCCCCGCTGTCGAGAAGAATCGAAGGCAGGAGGCGGTCCTGCCAATAGTCATAGTGCGTCAGCCGCCGCAGCGAGGCCTCGACTCCGCCGATCACGACGGGGACATCGGGGTAGAGCCGCTTGAGGATTTTCGTATAGAGGGTGACGGCGTAGTCCGGGCGCTGGCCGAAACGGCCGTCCGGGGTGTAGGCGTCATCGTGGCGCAGGCGCTTGGCCGCAGTGTAGTGGTTCACCATCGAGTCCATCGCGCCGGAGTTCACGGCAAAGTACAGACGGGGCGCGCCAAGCTTGCGGAAATCGCGCAGATCGTCCCGCCAGTTGGGCTGGGGGACGACCGCTATGCGATAGCCGTATTTCTGAAGGTACCTCGATATGCAGGCGGTCCCGAAGGACGGATGGTCCACGAACGCATCCCCCGTGAAGAAGATGATGTCGATGTAGTCCCAGCCGAGGGCCTCGACTTCCTTCACGGAGGTGGGGAACATATATGCCTGCCGGAAGTCGGGCATCTTACATTCTTTCAGGAAGTTCTATGCCCAGGATTCCCATTGCGGAGCGCAGCGTCGAAGCGAGGGTCTGTATCAGAATGAGGCGGAAACGCCTGGTGAGGGCATTCTCCTCCTTGAGTATGGCTGTCTCGTGATAGTACTGGTTGAACTCCTTGGCCAGGTCGTAGGCGAAGTTCGCGATGATGGCAGGAGAGAACTGCGCGGCGGCATCGGCGACTTTCCCGGGATATCCGTTCAGTATCTTTATGAGACGTATCTCCTTGGCGCTGAGTTCCGTGTCCATATCGAGACTGTCAGGGGTATGGTCAAGTCCCTGCGCATCCGCCTTGCGGAGGATGGAGCAGATACGGGCGTGGGTGTACTGGATGAACGGGCCTGTGTTGCCGTTGAAATCGATGGACTCCTTGGGGTTGAAGAGCATCTTCTTCTTAGGGTCCACCTTGAGGATGAAGTACTTGAGGGCCCCGAGGCCGATCATCCTGTAGAGGCGCTCCTTCTCCTCGGGCGAAACGTCCGCAAGCTTGCCGGACTCTTCGGATGTGGCCTTGGCCTCCTGATACATCTGCTCTATGAGGTCATCAGCGTCCACCACGGTACCCTCGCGGGATTTCATCTTGCCCTCGGGGAGTTCCACCATACCATAGGAGAGATGGTAGATCCTGGAGGCCCAGTCGAATCCGAGCTTTCCCAGGATAAGCTTCAGTACCTGGAAGTGATAGTTCTGCTCGTCACCTACCACATACACGTGGGAGTCGAGATTGAACTCGGAGAAACGCTTTTCGGCAGTGCCGAGGTCCTGGGTCATATAGACCGAGGTGCCGTCGCTGCGGAGCAGGAGCTTACGGTCCAGCCCGTCTGCGGTCAGGTCGCACCAGACGGAGCCGTCCGGGTCGCGCACCAGCACTCCCATATCCAGACCCTTCTGCACCAGTTCCTTGCCGAGAAGGTAGGTATCGTGCTCGTAATAGACCTTGTCGAAGGAGATTCCGAGGGCGCGGTAGGTCTCGTCAAATCCCTCGAATACCCAGGAATTCATCTTCGCCCACAGTGCGCGCACCTGGGGGTCGCCCTGCTCCCACTTGACGAGCATCTCGTGGACTGCCTTGATACTGGGAGCCTCCTTTGCAGCCTGCTCTTCGCTCATCCCGGCAGAGACGAGTGACTTCACCTCTCCGGTGAATATGCGGTTGAACTCCACGTAGCAGTCCCCCACCAGATGGTCGCCCTTCTTCCCGCTGCTGTCCGGAGTCACGCCCTGGAAGGATTTCTGCCAGGCGTACATCGACTTGCAGATATGGACTCCGCGGTCGTTGACGAGTGTTACCTTTATCACGTCCTCGCCGGCGGCCTTGAGCAGGTCGGAAACTGAGGAGCCGAGGAGATTGTTACGTATGTGTCCGAGATGCAGGGGCTTGTTCGTGTTCGGAGAAGAGAACTCCACCATCACGCGGCGGCCTGTGGACGGAAGACGTCCGAAAGAAGGGTCGGAGGCGATGGAAGAGAAAAGCTCGTTCCAGTAGAGCTGCGAGAGGCAGATGTTCAGGAAGCCCTTGACTACATTATATGAGCCCACCTCCGGGACAGTCTCCTGAAGATAAGCTCCTATGGCGGCACCCGTGGTGTCGGGGGCGCTGTGCGATATTTTCAGTAGCGGGAACACCACAAGGGTGAAATCCCCTTCGAATTCTTTTCTGGTAGCCGTCACCTGAAGTGCCGACGGCTCGATGTCGGCTCCGTAAAGTGCCTTTACGGCCACTGTGGCTTTCGAGGCGAGAAACTGTTCCGGGGTCATTATCCGAGATATCCCTTAAGCAGGTCACAGGCGCTCGGCTTCTTGAGCTTGCGGATCGCCTTCTCCTTTATCTGACGTACTCTTTCACGCGTAAGGTCCAGCCTTTCGCCGATCTCCTCGAGGGTCATCTCCTGACAGCCGATGCCGAAGAAACTCTTTATGATCTCCCTCTCGCGCGGGGTCAGTATCTGCAGGGCCCTGTCTATTTCTGTGCTGAGCGACTCGTTCACGAGTCCGCGGTCAGCCGACGGGGAGTCATCGTTGGGCAGCACGTCCAGAAGGCTGTTGTCCTCCCCCTCCACGAACGGGGCGTCCACGGACACGTGACGGCCGGAAACCCTAAGAGTGTCGGCTATCTTGTCCTTCGGGACCTCTATCATCTCGGCGAGCTCCTCGTTCGAAGGCTGACGCTCGTGCTCCTGCATGAATTTGCTGAGGGCCTTGTTTATCTTGTTCAGGGAGCCTACCTGATTCAGGGGCAGCCGCACGATTCTGGACTGTTCGGCAAGTGCCTGCAGTATGCTCTGGCGGATCCACCAGACTGCATAGGATATGAATTTGAAACCTCTGGTCTCGTCAAACTTCTCAGCAGCCTTGATCAGGCCGAGATTCCCCTCGTTTATGAGGTCCGGGAGGCTGAGTCCCTGATTCTGATACTGCTTCGCCACAGAAACCACGAAACGCAGATTCGCGCGGGTGAGCTTCTCGAGAGCCGCCTCGTCGCCTTTGCGGATGCGCTGCGCGAGTTCCACTTCCTCTTCCGGGGACACGAGCTCCTCGCGACCGATCTCCTGGAGGTATTTGTCCAGAGAGGCGCTTTCGCGGTTAGTGATGGACTTTGTGATCTTTAACTGTCTCATTCTATTTATATTATATCATTCTTTACCTTCTTGGGGACTCTTCTCTTCTTTCCGCGCCTCCCCGGAGGGAGGTAGCGGCAGGTTCCGTCGGGCGCCCCCCAGGGACCGAGGTGCCCCCCCCGCAGGCCTGAAAAGGACGCATCCCCGATGACAGAGATGCGTCCTTTCAGCAGAGAGGGGAGAGTCCGCCCGGATCGGGTCTACTCTTTGCCGAAGCCGAAGTAAGCCGCCTTGCCCCGGGCTGTCACGCCCTCGATGTAAATGGCTCTCTTCGCTTTCCGAGCTATCTCTATCACGTCTTCAGGCTTGCTTACCGCCTGGTCGTTCACGTAGAGGATCACGAAACCCTCGGACGCGCCGGCGCTCAGGAGTTTGCCCTCGCCCACGGAGGTGATTTCCACGCCGTTCTTGAGTCCGTACTGCTCCAGAACTTCCTTCGGAGCTTTACGCAACTTGGAGCCGTAGAAGGCCACCGAACCGTCCTCGGAAACTGTGCCGTTCTCTGCTATCGTCCCCTGGAAGGTAAGATTCAGGCTCTTCTGCTCTCCGCCGCGGAGCACCGTGCAGGTGGTTTCATCACCGGGATGGAAGCTGTTCACCCTCGCCTGAAGCTCGGAAGCCTTGTCCACGTCGTGTCCGCCGATGGAGATGATGACATCACCCTTCTTCATACCGGCTTTCGCGGCGGTGCTGCCTTCCGAAACTCCATTAATATATACTCCCTTCCTGGAAGAAAGTTTCAGCTCCGAAGCGATTTCTTCATTTATGTCGGAGATGGTCACTCCGAGCACGGCTCTCTTCACGCTGCCGAAATCGATGAGGTCACCCACGACCTTCTTCACGATATTCGACGGGACCGCGAAGGAATACCCCGAATACGATCCTGTCTGGGAGACGATGGCGGTATTTATGCCCACGAGCTGTCCCGCCTTGTTCACCAGGGCTCCGCCGGAATTGCCCGGGTTCACCGCGGCGTCGGTCTGGATGAAGGACTCTATCTTCAAGCCGCCCTCGCGGGAGGAGCTGCCCATAGTGCGTCCCTTGGCGGACACGATGCCGGCCGTGATGGTGGAGCGCAGATCGTATGGGCTGCCGATGGCAAGCACCCACTCGCCCAGACGCAGATCATCGGAGTCGGCGAATTCCACCACCGGCAGGCCGTCGGCCTCTATCTTGATGAGTGCCACATCGGTCGCCGGGTCGGTTCCTATCACCTTGGCCTCGTAGGTCTGGTTCGAATTCAGAGTGACTTCGACTTTCGTCGCGTTTGCGACCACGTGGTTGTTCGTGACTATATATCCGTCAGGACGTATGATTACGCCCGAGCCGCTGCCGTGCTGCTCACGCGACTGCGGGGTGACGTCCCCGAAGAAGAAGCGGAAGAACGGGTCTATCTGGTAGTTCGACTGCGAAGTGACGGTGACCGCCACATACACGACGGCATCCACTGCGGACTCTGCCGCATAGGTGAAGTCGGGATAGTCCGTCTGTGCCAGGTTGACAGTCCTGTACATCTCCGGACTGACAGAGGAGGAAGCCCCGGCTGCGTTCTTTGAAGAACCGTTCGCGACCGCATAAGCCGTGAGGCCGCTCAGCAGAACGGCAACCAGAATAGTTATAAGCGACTTTTTCATAATCCTTAAAATTTTTCCGGGCAGTTTTCAGTCAAATGTTATGCCAAAAACATTTTGTCAGACTTTTCATTCTTCGCGGAATTATTATTACTTTTGTAGCTGGTATAAATGATTCGACTATGGATTTTAAAGTTTCAAGCGCAAGCCTGCTGAAAGGCATAACGGACGTTTCCAAGGCACTCCCGATGAAGTCCCATCTCCCTATTCTGGAGAACTTCCTCTTCGTGCTGCAGGGGAACATCCTGACGATAACCGCATCGGATTCTGAACTGACTCTGGTGACGGAAGTGGAGGTGGATTCCACCCTCGAAGAGGGAAGGATGGCAGTGCCCGCCAGACACATAATCGATCTGCTGAAGGCTATGCCGGACCAGCCGGTGAGCATAAAGACTGCCGGCGACAGCTCCTTCGACTGCGTATGGAGCAGCGGCAATTCCGTCCTTCCGTTCTTTCTGGCCGAGGACTATCCCGAGACGAAGAAAGTCTCCGACGACGCGTCCACAGTGCTGTTCCGCTCCTCCAGCCTTCTGGAAGGCATAAACAACACCATCTACGCCACAGCCGAGGACGAGATGAGACCGGCGATGAACGGCATCTTTTTCGATATCGACACAGGGTCCACCACGCTCGTGGCCTCGGACTCGCACAAGCTTATCTGCTACACGACCACAGACGTGAAAGCCGAAACCAAGCTCTCCTTCATCCTTCACAAGAAAGCGGCGGGAGTACTGAAGTCGCTCCTGCAGAAGGATGATGAAGATGTCCGCATATGTTTCGACGCTTCTTCCGCAACCTTCAGTTTCGCCTCCACGACTCTGGTGTGCCGCCTCATAAACGGCAAGTACCCGAAGTATCGGGACGTCATCCCGCAGACAAACTCGAACGTACTTAAGATCGACCGTCAGCTGTTCCTGAACACCGTCCGCCGCATCTCCGTCTGCGCGAACAAGGCTTCGAACCACGTGAAGTTCGAGCTCAAGGAGAATCAGCTGGAAGTGACTTCCCAGGACCTCGGCTTCGCCATCGCGGCCTACGACAAGATATCCTGCGACTACAGCGGCGCTGAGCTTACCATCGGCTTCAAGTCCCCGTTCCTCATCGAGATCCTCAGCAATATGACCTGCGAGAACGTGGTGATGAAGTTTGCGGATGCCCGCCGGGCCGCCCTCATCCTCCCGTCCGAGGACGAGGAGGAGAGCGAGAAGCTCTGCGGCATCATAATGCCTGTAGCCGTTTAAGTAAAGAAGGCTTCCGCATTATTATTTAACTGAGCAAATGCAACTCGAACTTAAAAGACCCCTGCTGTTCTTCGATATCGAGAGCACGGGGCTGAACATCGTGTCCGACTCGATCATCGAGCTGAGTTTCGTGAAGATTCTCCCGGGCGGAGAAGAAAGGATAAAGACCTGGAGGCTGAAGCCCTGGGATTACGAAAAGCGCAGCCAGAAGCCCATAACTCCCGGCGCACAGGCTGTCCACGGCATATCTGATGCCGATCTGACGGACTGCCCGCGCTTCTGCGATGTCATCGAGGAGGTGCTGGACTGGCTGAAAGACAGTGACCTGGCGGGGTTCAATTCCGCCAAGTTCGACCTTCCGATGCTTTCAGAGGAGATAGAGAGGCTCCGCTACTATACGCAGACCTATCTGGACACCCATCCCGCCGCCTCGCCCGAGACCGGGGAGAAGTTCGGCCATCTCCTGGACATAATAAAGGGCACCGACCTGCACAGCGTGAAGATGGTGGACGTGCAGGGCATCTACCACACTATGGAGCCGCGGAACCTCAAGGCAGCCTACCGTTTCTACTGCGGGGGCGAGGATTTCGAGAACGCGCATTCGGCGGAAGCCGACACTCTCGCGACATACGAGGTGCTCAAGGGTGAGCTCGACCGCTATCCGGACACTCTGAAGAACGACGTGGACTTCCTTGCCGCATTCTCCACCAGGAACCGGAACATCGACTATGCCGGCCGCCTCAGCCTCAACGACGACGGGGAAGCCGTCATAACCTTCGGCAAGCACAAGGGCAAGACTGCACGCGAGATCTATAAAAGCGAGCCATCCTACTTCGCCTGGATCAGGAACGGAGAATTCACTTTCGACACGAAGAGGCAGTTCGAGGCCCTGAGGGAGCAGTTCGACAAGGAGAAGCGCGAGGGGCACGCGGGTGCCGGAGCGCTGAGCAGCAAGCCTCTGAGCGATGAGGAAGTAGCCGAAGCCGTAAAACGGCTTTCGGCCAAGCTGGGCCGATAGGGATTCACGGGGTGAGGTGTAAGCAGGAAGAGGAAACTATCAGGAGTTGCTGAAAAGCCTCCATTGGCCCGGGTACGGGCGGAAAGATGTCAGCTATGAAGAAGATATGTGTCGGCCTCTCAGGAGGCGTGGACTCGAGTGTCGCGGCTCTGCTGCTCAAGCGGCAGGGTTACGATGTGTTCGCGATGTTTATGCAGAACTGGCACGATGCCGAAGGGACGCTTCACGGAGACTGCGAGTGGGAGGAAGACCGCTTCGTCGCGGAAATGGTCGCGCGCAAGATAGGTATCCCATTCTATTTCATAGACTTGAGCGAGGAGTACCGCAAGCGGGTGGTGGACTATATGTTCGACACCTACGCGCAAGGCCGCACTCCTAATCCCGACGTGCTGTGCAACCGCGAGATAAAATTCGACGCTTTCCTGAAAGCGGCGGAAAGACTGGGCGCTGACGCAGTCGCGACCGGACATTACTGCAGGAGCGAAAGTTTCACTACGGGCGGAGGAGAGACGCTGCATCGCATCTTCGAAGGCACGGACCCCGGCAAGGACCAGAGCTACTTCCTCTGCCGTCTGAGCCAGGCGCAGCTGAGCAAGGCCGTTTTCCCGATCGGCTCTCTGCTGAAGAGCGAAGTGCGCCGCATTGCCCGCGAAGCTGACCTTCCGTCCGCGGACAAGAAAGACTCGCAGGGCATCTGCTTCGTGGGCAAAGTCGACCTGCCGCTGTTCCTCAAGCAGAAGATTCGCAGCGTAGAAGGCGACGTGGTCGAGGTTTTTGACGCTTTCTACGCGGACTGCGTCCGGTACAATTCCTCCCTCGCCGTGCTCCGAACGCTTCTGGCGGACCCCTCGAAGCCTCTGCACAGCATCACGGGCTATATTTCGGAAGACAAGCAGGACACGGCGGAGGTCGTGCGCAACGACTTCTCCGCCGGGAAGTTCGCAGCTCTGGGCGAAGAAGAGCTTGAACTGATATCCGCTCCCCTCAGCTACTCTTCCATACATTTCGAGACCGAGACCTACCGCAGCGGCAAGCATCACGTGCGCAAGACCAGATACAAGCCGAATCCCTACGGGCAGATCATCGGACGGCACGAGGGGGCGCAGTTCTATACTGTGGGGCAGCGCAAGGGCCTGAACATCGGCGGACACAGCGAGCCTCTCTTCGTAATCGCCACTGACATAGAGTCGAATACGGTGTATCTCGGACAGGGCCACCGGCACAAGGGGCTTTCGCGCAGCTGTCTGCGCATCCCTTCGGAGGAGCTGCACTGGATAAGGCCGGACCTGGAGATGGAGGCCGGGCAGACGCGCCGCTACCGCGTGCGCATACGCTACAGGCAGCCGCTTCAGGACGCGACTCTGCTGCGCTGCGCTGACGCGATGTACATTCTGTTCGACTCCCCGCAGCGGGGCATCACCCCCGGGCAGTTCGCCGTCTGGTATGATGGGGAGGAGATGATAGGAAGCGGGACTATCTGACCCCCCCTTGCGCCGCTGCGGGGAAGCCTCGCCGTGTGTGCAGCCTTTGGGAGCCTGAAGAGCAGCAGTGCGGAACCGCTGTCAGATATTGTCGAAAATGAGCGGAAGCAGGTCGTCCACTCTGCTGAATTTCAGAATCTTGCCATCCCCTACAAGCAGTATGGACATATCCTCTCCGGCTTTCATCTGGTACTGGGCCATCACCTGTCGGCAGGCGCCGCAGGGTGAAGCCGGGCTACAGCATAGCTTGCCCTCCTGTGAGGCTGCAATGGCTATGGAGCTCATCGCGACACCGGGATGGGTCGCACTCGCCGAAAACATCGCGGTACGCTCCGCGCAGAGTCCGGACGGGAACGCCGCGTTCTCCTGATTCGCGCCCCGGACGATGCTGCCGTCCTTTAGGCGCACCGCAGCCCCCACATTGAAACGGGAATACGGAGCATAGGAACCTTTTATGGCTTCGATGGCGGCATAGGCCAGTTCGCGGTCCTGCACGGACAGCTCTTCCGGAGAAGAATACTCCTCATATCGGATTTCGATCGTACGTTCCACCATAATTGTGCGTTTTGTAATCGCCAAATATAGACATTTTTATCTATATTTGCCGCTCGAAGCCGAAGAAATGGAGATGTCGCGGGGAGGAAAGCTCAGAACGTATGAACATAATAGTCAGAACAGCAGAAGGAAAATATATCGTCCGGCCGGACACCACCTGGGAGAGGGACAATGAAGACCTCTACGTGCCGGAGTTCGTCAGAGGCCTCTCCTGGACCCCCGTGCTCTTCGCGAGGATCAGCAGGCCGGGCAGGAGCGTGGGGCCGGAGTTTGCCGAAAGGTATTATGACGGAGCCTCTTACGGCGTTCTGCTCTATCCGGACGACCTGCTGGACGGCAGCGAAACCGGCTTCGCCTGCGCCAGCTGCCTGGACCACACTTCCTTCCTCCCCTTCCCCGTATTCGACAAGGACGCCGCTTTCAGTCCAGACAGCCGCTTCTGCCTGAGGCTCGAGTCCCGGGCAGAGGATAGTGTCCCCGCCGGCGAGCAGCACGGCAGGGAGAGTCTCGAGCTGTACTCGCACTCCGGAGCCTCCCCCGCCGACATCTGCAAGGCTATAGCCGAGGCTACGCGCTCCATCTATATCCGCACGGGAGACATCATAGCCCTCGAACTCCGGCAGCGAACCCCCCTCTGCTCCGCCCGGGCGGCAGAAAGCTACCCCTGCTGCTCCCGTGCGAAGCTGAAAGGCAGTTTCTGCGAAAAGGGGATCATCGATTTCGATATCATATTCTAAAAACATATTGCGCTATGGACAATCATTTCACATTTACTCTCGAATATGTCCGCCAGGTCCTTTTCGAAGGCAGGAAGATCCGCCTCGAAGAACTCCCGATGGCAGAAGTCGAAAGCTGCTATGAATTCCTGAAGGAATTCGCCTCGGACAAGGTAATCTACGGCATAAACACGGGTTTCGGCCCTATGGCCCAGTGGAGAGTAGATGACGAATTCCTTAAAGACCTCCAGTACAACATCATACGCAGCCACTCCACCGGAGCCGGAGAGCCTCTCCCGGAGATCGATGCGAAGAGCGCGATGATCGCCCGCCTGGGTACCTTCCTGCAGTGCCGCTCGGGCGTGCATCCGGAAGTGGTGAAACTGCTCGTGGAGTTCATAAACCGCGACATCATCCCGTTCATCCCGCGCCACGGAAGCGTCGGGGCCAGCGGAGACCTCGTACAGCTGGCGCATATAGCCCTGACCCTCATCGGCGAAGGTGAGGTGCACTGGAAGGGAGAATGGAAGGCATCGAAGGAAGTGATGGAGGAAAACGGCTTGAAGCCTTTCGAGATACATATCCGCGAGGGACTTTCCATCACGAACGGCACGTCGGTCATGACCGGCATCGGAGTCGTGAACCAGTTCCAGGCGGAGCAGATACTCGACTGGGCCACTCTGGCCTCCGTTATGATGAACGAGATTGCGTCCTCCTTCGACGACCTTATGGCTCAGCCGCTTAACGAGGTAAGACGTCACGAGGGACAGCAGGTCATAGCCCGCAGGATGCGCTCTCTCTCGGAAGGGAGCAGATGCCTTCAGCAGAGGGAGCACGAGCTCTACGACAACGGACACAGCGCCGACAAGGTCTTCGAGCACAAGGTGCAGGCATACTACTCGCTGCGATGCACCCCGCAGATCCTCGGTCCCGTCTATGAGACTCTCCTGAACGCCCGCCGCGTCCTGGAGGAGGAGCTGAACTCCGCCTGCGACAACCCTATAGTCGATCCGCAGACCCGCAACGTCTATCACGGGGGCAATTTCCACGGCGACTACATCTCCCTCGAAGAGGACAAGGTGAAGATAGCGATGGTGCGCGTGGCGATGACCGCCGAAAGGCAGCTGAACTATCTCTTCCACGACCGCATAAACGGCATTCTGCCTCCGTTCCTGAATCTGGGCAAGCTCGGGCTGAACTACGGTATGCAGGCCTGCCAGTTCACGGCGACCTCCACCACAGCCGAGTGCCAGACGCTCGCGATGCCGAACTACGTGCACAGCATCCCGAACAACAACGACAACCAGGACATCGTAAGTATGGGCACGAACACCGCCCTGCTCTGCGCCCAGGTCATCGAAAACGTATGGCAGGTGCTGTCCATCCAGTACATCGCTCTGGCGCAGGCCGTCGACTGTCTGCACATTGAGGAGTCCCTGAGTCCCGCGACCCGCAGAATCTACTCCGACATCCGCGCCATCGTGCCTGTCTTCATCGAAGACACGCCGTTCTACAAGGACATCGCCGCAGTGCAGACCTATCTGAAATCGCATCCGCTGAATCTCGTATAGCCCCCCTCCCCAGGCCGGCTTCGCCGTCCGGTGCGGCCGCTGAGCCTGTCGAAGTGCCCGGGGCAGGATCGGGGGGATGTGCGAAGTGTAAAGAATCTTTACAGAAGGTGTTAAAAAATTTAACACCTTCTGTTTTTTAATCGTCATCAATCCATTTGCTGTCAGGCAATTGCGACTTTCGGCACGATTCGTGAGCATTCGCGGGCGTTCTAATGTCAAGCTGTGTATATGAAGAGCTATTTCAAGTTCCTTATGAGGAACTCCCTTTACTCCGCCGTGGAAATCCTGGGCCTTTCCGTCGCCCTCTGTTTCGTCATCCTGCTTGCCGCCTATGCCCGGACCGAGTTCGGGGTCGGCACCCGTCAGAGGGACGCGAAGAACATCTACGCCATCGGTATGGGCTCCTGTACAGGTATGACCCTCGGGACAGGCGAAGAGTTCTTCCCGGGCATCCCGGAGATAAAGAGCTGGACCAGAATAGCATCCTGGGGTGATGCGGACATTATGGTCGGAGAGGATTATTATTCCTTGGAAGTCGCCGCCCTGGACACGAACTTCCTCAAGTTTTTCGACTACAGGGTCACGGGCTGCGATGCAGCCAGGATACTCTCAGGAGCGGATGAGGCCCTCGTATCAGAGAGCTTCGCCCGCAAGGCTTTCGGCACCGGCAACCCTGTCGGCAAGAGCTTCACCCTGTCGGGCACCCGGTACACGATCAGCGGGACCATAGAGGATTTCGGCCCGTTCGATGTGTTCAGCCATTATGACATCTTCCTGAGTATGAAGGTAATGGATGGTATGCTGCGAAGGATGGACAATTTCGGTGCCGTGCAGACTTTCCTCACCCTCGCACCCGGGACCGATCCGGATGCGGTGGCCGGGAAGCTGCTCGACAAATACATCGGATACTGGGGCAGCTGGTATCATCGGGACTCTTCCGGCGGCTCTTTCCTTTACGGCTCCACACTCACGCGTCTGGATAAGCTCTACTTTACGGATCTGGAGAGCTACTCTCCTCTGCGCAAAGGCGACAGAAAGGTGGTGGAGATACTGCTGCTCGTGGCTCTCGTGCTTCTCATCTCGGCCGTCTTCAACTACATAAATCTGACGGTGGCACAGACAGGCAAGAGGGCCAAGGAGATGGCTACCAGAAGACTGCTCGGCGAGTCTCCAAGAGATATAGTTTTCAGATACATAGCTGAGTCCTTCGTCTTCACGGCGGGCTGTTTCGTTCTAGGCTGCATTATGGCGGCGTGCCTTAAGGAGAGCTTCGCTGAGCTGCTCGATACCGAGCCGGTATTGGCCGCGTCGGCCTCCGACATAGCGGTCTGCCTGCTGCTGCTCGCTTTCCTCACACTCTCGTCTGCGCTGCTGCCTGCCGCGCTCGTGTCGAGATTCCGTCCTGTGGATGTCGTGAAAGGGAGTTTCCGTCTGCGCAGCAAGATGGTTTTCAGCAAGGTGTTCATAGTGTGCCAGAATGTCATAAGCACTTCTCTGATCGCGGTGGCGCTTACTATGCTGCTGCAGATGAGCTATATGATGAATATGCCGACTGGCTACGAGACGCAAGATGTGCTGTCGATACAGACGCGCGCGCTCGGCTACAACAATTCTTCGGCGCAGGCGGCTCTCGAGGAGCGCATCGCGGCGCTGCCTCAGGTGCAGAAGGTAGGCCGTTACTGCACTCCGCCTTTCGCCTGCGGCTCGAACGGAGTGCACGTCGAGAATGAGAAACTCTCCTGGATGAGACTGGTCCAGATAGACAGCGCCGCGTTCAATATTCTGGGATTCAAGGTGCTGGAGCAGTACCGCGAGCCATCTTACGGCGACTGCTGGTTCACTCCGGAGACGGTCTCGCGATACGGGGTATCCGAAGAGAAGCCTTACGCGGGAGACGGGCAGGAGTACAAATGCCACGGAATCATCGATGATTTTATGACAGGCACCGCTCTGGACGAGCCGATGGATGACAGCCATAAAGCGGTTATGCTCCGTGACTGCTCGGGGCTCTGTATGGGATTCGTCATCAAGACCGTGGGCGATCACAGCGAGGCGATAGAGGCGGTGCGGAGAGTGTGGACCGAAACCGCCAGGGAGTATCTCGGAGTGCCTTCGGAGCCTGACGGGCTTGAATATATCGGGGATTATCTCAGCGACTCGCTCACCGGCAAGCGTCACACGATGACTCTCGTGATAACCTTTATGCTGATCGCCATACTCATCTCGGCTCTCGGACTTTTCGCGATGGCCCTCTACTACACCGGGCAGCAGGCCCGCGAGATAGCTGTGCGCAAGGTATTCGGCTCCGAAGTGAATGCCGCCGCGATGCGGCTTTCGAAGTCCTTCGCGATTATGACGCTCGCCGCAGCGGCCATCGCGGTTCCGATCTGCATCTGGGCTATGCGCCTGTATCTGAATGGTTTCTACAGCCGCATCGATTTCCCGTGGTGGGTGATACCGGTTTCTGCGCTCCTTACCTGCGCTATCTCGTTCCTGTCGATAGTCAGCCAGACTCTCAAGACCGCCCACGCGAACCCTGTGGAGACGCTCAAGCAGCAGGATTAGGACGTGACAGGAATCGTAAGGATGAAATGACACGCCGGCAGCTTTCAGTAAGGCAGCTGCGTAATTCCCCTCCAAATAAGTTTGTGTATTGGAGGGGGAATTACTATTTTTGCCGCACTTCCCCGCGCGTGTAACTTTATGAAGAAAATATGTGTCGCGCTTTCCGCGATCCTTGCCGCCGCCACGCTCGGCGCACAGACTCCTGCCGTGGACTCTTACTTCGAGATGAGGGCGGACGCCAAGCTTCCCAAAAAGGGAGATCCGGTGAATGCCCATCTGGCAAACCTCTACGTAAACGTAAATCTCAACTCTCAGCTCAGTTTCCACTGGAGGGTCCGCTTCTCCAAATGGTTCGGGGGACAGAATGTCATAAACTCCTCCGACTTCCTCTACCTCAAGTGGCAGCCCTTCGAGCACCTGCGCTTCAAGGCCGGAAGAGAGTGCCTCTACATCGGCGGCTACGAATACGAGCAGGGGCCTATCGACATCTTCTACACCTCGGAGTTCTGCAACAATGTAGCCCCGTACAAGTTCACCGCGACCGTGGACTATGTGGGCGAAAACGATATGCTCGGCTTCCAGGTCGGCGAGACTCCTTTCGGAAAGAAGGGCGTGATGCTGAGCGCAATGTGGAACGGACGACACGGCTTCTTCGAGTCCCTCTGGTCGGTGAATGCGGGAGAGAATCTCGAAGGGAAGTATTCCTCTCTGCTGGGCCTGGGCAACCGCTTCTTCCTCACTGACGGGCTCACTTTCTATCTGGACTACACAGACCGTCTCCACTCCGGTCTCCTGAAGGACTTCACCATAGTCCCGAAACTGACCTGGAGACCAAGCCGGCTCTTCGGAACCCGCCTGGAGGGCTCCATCGACTATAACCGCAGCGGCAAGTCGAACTACCGCCTCAGCGCGGACGGCATCTCCTATTTCTGCAGCCTTCCTGACGAGTTCCGCTGTCTGAACGGAGGTATCCAGCTGGAATTCTTCCCGCTTAAGGCCCTCGGGGATGATTTCAGGATTCACGCCTCCTACAACCACCGCCGGAGCAAATCCTTCGTCACCGGGGACACCTCCGATTCCGACTGCCTGAACCTCGGCATCACGTATAAGCTCCGCCGGCGCGGCTCCTCCGCGAAATAATAGAGGGAAGCTGTTCTCAGATTTGTCGGTTTTTACTAAATTTGTGCTTTGTACTAAAAACCGACGCTTATGTTCGATTCCACTCACGGACTGTATGTAGCCCACGGGCCGAAAGGTCCCATTTCCATCTGCGGCCGGATGGCAAACCGCCACGGTCTTATCGCCGGAGCTACGGGAACCGGCAAAACCGTAACCCTTCAGGTCCTCGCCGAGACTTTTTGCCAGGCGGGAGTGCCGTGCTTTATGGCAGATATGAAGGGAGATCTCAGCGGCATAAGCGAGGCCGGAGCGATGAACGGATTCATCAGCAAGCGCTGCACAGAATTCGGCATCGCGGATCCGTGTTTCGCCCCCTGTCCGGTGCGCTTCTATGACGTGTTCGGCGAGCAGGGGCATCCGATGCGGGCTACGGTGTCGGATATGGGTCCGCAGCTGCTCTCCAGACTGCTCGGCCTCAACGAGACACAGACGGGAGTCCTGAACATCCTCTTCAAGGTGGCCGACGACAGAGGTCTCCTGCTTCTGGATATGAAGGATCTCCGCTCTATGCTCAGCTACATTGCTGACCACGCCAAGGAACTTACCGCAAGTTACGGGACCGTCTCCTCTGTCAGCGTGGGAGCCATTCAGAGGGCACTTCTGGAGCTCGAGAATCAGGGCGCGGAGAAATTCTTCGGCGAGCCGGCCTTCGACATCTATGACCTGCTGCAGACGGAAGGGGGAAAGGGCGTGATGAGTGTCCTCGCGGCCGACAAGCTGATGCTGAACCCGAAACTCTACTCGACTTTCCTGCTCTGGCTGCTTTCTGACCTTTATGCCAGCCTTCCGGAAGTCGGAGATATGGATCTTCCGAAGCTCGTGTTCTTTTTCGATGAAGCCCACACTCTCTTCGAGGACACTTCAAAAGCCCTCGTGAGCAAGATAGAACAGGTCGTACGCCTCATCCGGAGCAAGGGAGTAGGCGTGTATTTCGTGACCCAGAACCCTACGGACATCCCGGACAGCATACTCGGGCAGCTCGGAAACCGCGTCCAGCACGCTCTCAGGGCATTCACTCCGAAAGACCAGAAAGCCGTACGGAGCGCCGCCGAGACTTTCCGCGCTAACCCTGCATTCAAGACAGAAGATGCCATAATGGAGCTCGCCACGGGTGAAGCCCTGGTATCGTTCCTCGACGAGAAGGGCTCCCCGAGTATGGTCGAAAGGGCCCGCATACTGTTCCCGCTCAGCCAGATAGGCGCGATAAGCGAGTCACGGCGCGACACCATCATAAAGCAGAGCCGGATATACGGCAAATATGACAAGGTCATAGACCGCGAGAGCGCGTTCGAGGTCCTGCTCGCGGAAAGCGAGGAGGCGCAGAAGGCGCGAGAGAGGGAGGAGCAGGAGATGGAAGCGCAGAAGGAGGCGGAAAAGGCCGCCGCCGGAGGAGGCAAGGGGAAAGGCACGAGTCTCGGAAAGGCATTGTTCGGCGCGGCCGTGGGCGCGGCGATCACTTCGGCCACTTCGAGTCTGGGCTCCTCTGTCGCGAACAAGGTGACAGGCACGAAGAGTCGCACGACGGCAAAAAGCGCCACGAACCGGGCGATCAAGTCCGCGACGAGTTCCGCGACACGCACCCTCGTGCGGTCAATTCTGGGCAATCTTCTGAAATAGACATCATTATGGGCAGACTGTTCGATGAACTCAGCGAGGACTACCGCCTGAAGGAGGGGCTGAAGACCTGCATAAACTGCGGGACCTGCACGGCCATCTGTCCGGCGGCGGAGTTCTACAGATATGACCCCCGCAAGATAGTGGACACGGTCCAGCGCAAGGACGATGACGAGATAGAGGCCCTGCTGAAAAGCGAGACCATCTGGTACTGCGGCGAATGTATGTCCTGCGTGACCCGCTGTCCCCGGGGCAACGGCCCGGGGCTGGTGATTATGGCCCTGAGGAACCTGTCCATAAAGAAGGGCTATTTCACCTCCAGCGAAAAAGGCCGCCAGGTCTATTCTCTCACGAAGGCCCTTACGGGCAATATGCTGAACTACGGTTATTGCATCTATCCCAAAACTTTCGTCTGGGAGGACCATCCGGAGTCGGGACCCGTATGGAAATGGCACTGCGAGCATCTGGAGGACTCTCTGGAGCGCAACGGGGGCAATTATCAGGGCGAGGGGCCGGGCATCCTGCGCAAGATTCCGCAGCAGGCCCTCGATGAGCTGAAAGCCATTTTCGACGTGACCGGAGGTACGGAGAGGATCGAAGCCGTGGACAGGTTCTCGGAGCAGAAGGCGAAGGAGATGGGTATGACTATGGAGCAGTACGGCAAACAGGTCTTCGAGACCTGCACCCCCGGACATTTCAACGGAGAGGACTTATGATCTACCAAGGCAAGAAAAGAATCTGGGCGGATTACCAGAAAGAGATACCGGACGACCACTGGTACTATGTGCGCAGCTGCATCAGGCAGAATTTCTTCCCCGCATCCGAGAAGATGTTTATGGAGATCACCCGGGGAGTTCTGGGCAGGGACATCTATGAGAATCCTATCCACACTACCTGCGGAGGCATAGCCTATCACTGCGACACCATCCCGCAGGAGACGGCTATGACCGTGGTGGCCAGACAGTTCGCCATCATGACGGAGTCCGGCTACGAGAATCTCTGCCCGTCCTGCATCACCTCCTTCGGAAACTACACGGAAATCCTCGAGACCTGGAGGGAGTTCCCCGAGCTCGAGGCGAAAATCCGCGAGATGCTCTGGAAGGCCTGCAGGAGGGAATTCAAGAAACCGAAATATCTGGCGCACAGCAGCGATCTTATCTACAAGTTCCGCAACGAGATAGCCGAGAAGGCTAAATTCCGCCTCGTGGACCGCGAGACCGGGGAGCCGCTCCGCATAGTGGAGCACATAGGCTGCCACTACTCGAAGATGTTCCCTTCGAAGGGCGTGGGCGGCGCGGAATACCCTTACGTGCTCGCCGGTATGGTGGAGTCCTGGGGCGGAAGCGTGGTGGACTATCCGGAGAGGCGGCACTGCTGCGGATTCGGCTTCCGCCAGTATTTCGTCAAGGCGAACCGCGGATACTGCGTATCCAATACGCACAAAAAGTTCGAGTCCATGGAGCCTTACCGGCCGGATGCGATAGTGACCAACTGCCCGGGCTGCCCGTATTTCCTGGACAGGTGGCAGTACGTGATTTCCGAGCAGACAGGCAAGACCTACGGCCGCAACGGCTACGGGATTCCGGTGCTCACCTACGAGGAGCTCGCCGCTCTCGTGCTGGGCTACGACCCGTGGGATCTGGGTCTGCAGCTCCATCAGGTGGCGGTGGAGCCGCTGCTGGACAAGATAGGCATAGAGTACGACCCGAAGGCGAAATACCTGGGCGTGGACAGGAAGAACATTATGCGGCCGGGACTGCCGACGGTGCTGAAGTGTTGTTAGAGAGCGGGGCGGGGCGCCTCGGGATTGGCAGGCTAGGCCTGCCGCTAAAAAAAGAGAAGATGAAAGAGAACGTAGTGATAATCGGAGGGGGAATCGCGGGGATGGAGGCGGCGAAACAGCTGCTTGCTCTCGGGTACTGCCCGATATTGGTCGAGAAAGAGGCGCAGCTGGGCGGACACGTCGCGCAGTGGAACAGACTTTTCCCGGATATGACTCCGGCCTCGGAAGTGGTGGACGGAATCCGCGAGGGTCTGAGAGGAGCGAACATTTTCCTGGACACGGAGATTTCGTTCATAAACAAGCTCAAGGACGGCTACAGCGTGATGCTCTCGAACGGCGTGAATGTGGTCTGCCGGGCGGTGCTGCTCTCGACAGGGTTCCATCTTTTCGATGCCCGCAAGAAGGAAGAATACGGCTACGGGATTTACAATCAAGTCATTACGAATCGTGACTTGGAACACTGGTTCAATGGTGCTCCGGACGAACGCATCAGCGGGCGCGAGCTCTCCAAGGTCGGATTCGTGCATTGCGTAGGCTCGCGCGATGTCAAGGCGGGCAACGCCCAATGTTCGAAAGTATGCTGCATCACCGCCATCAAGCAGGCCATCGAGCTCAAGGAGCTGTACCCGCAGGCAGAGATCTACTGCTTCTATATGGACCTGAGGCTTTTCGGAAAGAAATATGAGGATTTCTACATCAGGGCGCAGAGGGATTACGGCATCCATTTCCTGCGCGGGAGAGTGTCGGAGGTCAGCGAGGACATCTCGGGCTGCGTCTGCGTAAAGGCTGAGGACACGCTTTCGGGCAAGCCGATAAAGCTTACGCTCGACCTTCTGGTGCTTATGGCCGGTATGGTGAGCAATCCCGGGGTGGGCCAGATAGCGTCCACGATCTCTCTCGGCACGGACAGCGACGGCTTCCTGAAGAGCCGTGACAATATCTACAGCATCATAGAAAGCGAGAGGCGCGGCATCTTCTATGCCGGGGCCTGCACGGGGACCAAGACTGTGCCCGAGACATTGGCGGAGGCCCGCTCCGCCGCTCTGGCCATACACAATTACCTCAGCACAGGCAGCTTATGATGGATTTCGGTTTCTCCCTCTCGCCCTCGTCCACGGTAAATCTGGACAAGGCCGACCTGAGCCTGCTGCATAAGGTGCGCGAAAGCGAACCGGATGTGGACATCTGTATGGCCTGCGGGAGCTGCACTGCGTCCTGCACTGCCGGGCCTTTCACCGCTATGAGCGTCCGCAAGGTCATAAACGACCTGCAGCGGGGGCGCGACAAGGAGATCGGGAAGATGATCTCGGGCTGTATGCTCTGCGGCAAATGCACTATGGTCTGCCCCCGGGGGATAAACACCAGACATCTGATACTCTCCCTGTGGAGAGTGTATAATAAGGAGGAGGGCAAATGACAGAGCGTTTCGCATCGGGCTTCCATCCTTTCGTGCTGCCGTTTATGTTCGGTATGGTATTCGTGCTCGGATACTGCCTCTATGGCGTGGTGCACATATATCTGCAGCTGGACCGCAGGGAGAGGCGGCAGTTCCTGCTCTCGCTCATCACTCCTGCGACCATCTGGAAGAACATCCGTGACATCTTCCTCAACTGTCTGATTCACGTTAAGCTATGGAAGAGGAACAAGATCCTGGGCTATATGCATTCGAGTATCGCCTTCGGCTGGTTTATGCTGATAGTGCTGGGCCATATCGAGTGCTGGATCTATATGCCGCACAGAGTCAAGCTCTTCTACTACCCTATCTTCTTCAACTATTTCGTCTCCGAGAACGAAGCCACTGTGGGCGGAAGCATCTTTTTCTTTCTGATGGATTTCTTCCTTCTGGTGGTGCTGAGCGGAATCGCCCTGGCCATCATCAAGAGGGTCCGCTCTCAGATCTTCGGGATGAGGCGCACTACACGTCCATCGTTTCCGGACCGCATCGGACTGTATTCGCTATGGCTGATATTCCCGCTGCGCCTGCTCGCTGAGGCGTTCACGGCCGACATAAGCGGAGGGAGCTTTCTGACTGTCCCGATGAATCATCTCTTCGGGCGATTTCTCGGGGACTCTATGCATCTGCTGCCGACCTGGTGGGCCTATTCCATCTGTCTGGGCATATTTATGACGGTGCTTCCGTTTACCAGGTATATGCATATCCCTACGGAGATGCTGCTGATTCCGATGCGGAATGCCGGCCTGAAGATCATTCACGCCCGCAGGGGTTTCGCCAAGGCTCAGGTATGGGCCTGCCCGAACTGCGGCGTCTGCATAGACGCGTGCCCGATGAACGTGAAGAAGGCCAATATAAAGGATGCCACGGTGTATCTGAACCGTCAGATACGCAGGGGCAACGAAAAGCGCATAGAGGAGATCAGCGACAAGTGCCTGCTCTGCGGAAAATGCACTGAGCTGTGTCAGGTAGGTGTGGACGGGCCGGCCCTCAGGATAGCCCAGAGGGCGATGCGCGATTACGCCTATGTGCCTGATTATAAGAACGTGACGGCTTCCGCTTGCGCTCCGGTTTCGGGAGCTCCCGGTTCGGGGGCTTCGGTCTTGGGGGCTTCGGTCTTGGGGGCTTCGGTCTCGGGGGCTTCCGGGGCGAAACTGCTTTATTTCGCGGGCTGTATGACGGCCCTCACTCCCGCCATAAGCCGCTCTACGGAGTCGCTGCTGAAGAAGGCCGGGGTGTCTTACAGCTTTATGGACCGCGACGGGGGGCTGTGCTGCGGCCGGCCGCTCCTTACGGCAGGGCGGTATGAGCAGGCACGCGAGATCATTAAGAAGAACCGGGCCCTGATTATGGCCTCCGGGGCGGACACCCTCCTGCTGTCCTGCCCGATATGCTACAGGGTTTTCGCGGAGCATTATAAGCTGGAGGGGATTCGCGTCGTGCATCACAGCGTTTATTTCCGGGAACTTATTGCCGCCGGAAGGCTCCGTCCTTCCCGCAGCGGCGAGCGTCTGGTGTTCCACGACCCTTGCGAGCTGGGACGCGGAAGCGGCATCTATGAGCAGCCGCGTGAGGCGCTCTCATCGGTAGGGACGCTCGTGGAAGCCGCCAAGTCCCACGGGGAGAGCATCTGCTGCGGAGGGTCTCTGGGATCGCTGACCCTTTCATTCGCCCAGAGGGAGCCTATCACCAGAGCCTCTCTCGAGAATCTCTGCGCAGACTCCCCCGACCGGATAGTCACCGCCTGCCCTCTCTGCCGCAGCACCTTCGCCCGCTACAGTGACCGTCCTGTCGAGGACATCGCCGAGATACTGGACAAAGCCTGATGCGCAGGCAGTTCCGGTCTGAGGATCTTGGAACAGCTACTTAATAATTCCTGAAACCATCATTACTTCAGGGTGAAAGTCGCGCTGCTGCGGATATCGTCTGAGGCGGAGCCGAGCAGAAGAGTGAACTCTCCCGGCTCGCAGACCCACTCGTGCTTCTCAGCGTCGAAGAACTTCAGGGCAGACTCGTCCACCGTGAATACGACATCGGCGGTCTCGCCCGCCTCAAGATAGACTTTCTCGAAGCCCTTGAGCTCCTTTTTCGGTCTCGGCAGGTACGACTCGGCATCGCTGATGTAGAGCTGGACGACCTCCGCGCCAGCTACTGAACCGGTATTGGTCACCGGAACGGTGACCTTCACCCTGCCTCCCTTCTTCATCGAAGCTGCGCTCAGGCGCGGCTCGCCGTACTCGAAACTCGTGTAGCTCAGACCGTGGCCAAAAGCGAAGAGCGGCTCGATGTCCTTCTCGTCGAACCAGCGGTAACCCACATAGATGCCCTCCTTGTAGAAATACTTGCCGTTGTGCGAAAGGCTGTCGCCCTCGGCGTGCGAAGGAGAATCGATCAGACGCTTCGGGAAGGTGAACGGGAGCTTGCCGGAAGGGTTCACGTCGCCGAACAGCACGTCCGCAAGCGCCTCGCCGGCCTCGGTGCCCAGATACCAGGTCTGCAGGACCGAAGGCACGTTCCCCACCCAAGGCATAGCGACGGCATTGCCGCTCACGAGCGAGACTATAAGATTCTGATTGGCTGCGGCCAATGCCTCGATGACTTCGTTCTGTCCGTAAGGCAGGCTCAGGCTGAGACGGTCTGCACCCTCGCAGTCCTGATGGTCGGACTTGTTCAGACCTCCGACGAAGATGACATAATCCGCGTCTGCTGCCTCTCTGACCGCTTCAGAGATGAGCTCTTCCGGACGGCGGGCATCGCGCAGGTCCTGACCTGTGGTGACTCCGTTATATGAGCCTCCCACGTCGCCCACATAGCCTCTGACATATTTCACCTCTATGCCGTCCAGCGCCGCGCGCTCACGGATCCCCTCCAGAGGCGAGATTTCCCTTTCGACCTTGAGCGAGGACGAGCCTCCGCCCACGGTCATCATCTTCACGGCATTCTCGCCCACGACGAGAATCTTTTCCGCGTCCTTCATCACCGGAAGAAGGGCCGGCTCGTTCTTGAGAAGCACTATGCCCTCCCCGCCGATGCGGCGCGCAGCCGCATAATGCGCCTCGGAGCAGAGAGCTCCGAAAGGCTTTCCGGTATTCATAGCTGTGCGGAAGATGAGCCTGAGGGCGTTGCGCACCTTGGTGTCGAGGTCCGACACCGGAAGCTCTCCCGAGCGGAGTTTCTCCAGATACGGGGACGCAAGGTAGTAATTGTCGTAGGCCTTTGTCGCACCCATAGTAAGTCCGTCGGTCCAGGTGCCGAACTCGAGGTCGAGTCCTCCGCGGGCAGTCTCGTCGGTGGAATGCACGCCTCCCCAGTCGGAAATCACGGCACCGTCGAAGCCCCATTCGTCCCTCAGAATCTTCTTTGTAAGCAGGGTGTCGGAGCATACCCAGCTGCCTTTGTAGAGGTTGTAGCTGCTCATTATCGACCACGCGCCGCCTTCCTGAACGGCTGCCTTGAAGGCCGGGAGATAGATTTCATAGAGCGCCCTGTCATCGAGGTCCACATCGATGGTGTGGCGGTAGGCCTCTTCATTGTTCAGAGCGAAGTGCTTCACGCAGGCGGCCACTCCGTTCTTCTGAACTTCCTGTATGTAAGGGACCACCATCCGGGCGGCCAGATACGGGTCTTCTCCCATATACTCGAAATTGCGCCCGTTCAGCGGAGTCCTGTAGATATTCACTCCCGGTCCCAGCAGCACATCCTTCTCGCGATAGCGGGCCTCCTCGCCGATGGACTTGCCGTAGAGGGCGGACATATCCCTGTTCCAGGTGGCTGCAAGCGCGGTGAGAGCCGGGAAGGCCACTACTGAATCATTTGTCCAGCCGGCCTGTTCCCACTCGTCCCAGAGCACCTCGGGACGTATCCCGTGAGGGCCGTCCGTACACCAGAGTTCCGGAATCCCCAGACGGGCCACTCCCGGCGAAGAGAATTTCGACTGGGCGTGGATCATCGCGATCTTCTCTTCGAGGGTCATACGGGAGAGGGCGTCTTCGACCCTCTCTTCGATAGGGGCCTGAGGGTTCAGATAGACGGGTCCGTCATATCCGGCGGCCGGTGAGCCGCAGCAGCTGCATGCAGCCGTGGCGAGGGCTGCGAGCAGAAAAAGGTTTAAGGTCAGTCGGTACATAATATGTTGTCGTATGTTTTTTCGGTCTTCAGGTTGTTTGTTTTCCGGCCGTCAGGGTTCTTTGTTTTCCCGGTCTTCCGGATATCCCGCCGCCGGAGGAGGCGGGGGGGTCAGTCTTTTCCGTCAAGCCTCAACTCCTTCTCGCCCAGAATCTTGCGGGTGAGCAGCGGGTCGTTCGTGGTGATGCAGTCCACGCCGAGCTCTGCCATCCGGGCTATCTGCCCGGCGTCGTTTACCGTCCAGACATTCACGCTCATCCCGAGTCCGTGGGCCTGTGCGATCCATTCGGGATGGGTCTGAAAGACGCCGTAATGGTAGTCTATGCCGTTTATCCCCTCCGACTTGAGATCCGATGGGGCTATGTCCCCCATAAGATACTGATTCCCGAAGTCAGGGGCGAGCTGCGCTATGCGGCGACAGACGTTCAGACTGAACGAGATGAACATAATCCGGGACGGGTCATAGAGGCCGTGCCGCTTTATTTTCTCCAGCGCGAGATCCACCATAGCATCCTCGCGTTCCGTGTCGTACTGGGCCTTGAATTCGAGCACAAGTACTGTAGTGGGGCATTTCGCGCCCTGCTCCAGATACTCGTCCAGAGTAGGCATCCTCTCCCCGTTCTTCAGAGTGAACTCCCTGAGCGTCGCGAGATCGGTAGTCTGGATGTCCACACCTTCGATGTGCCTGTCGTGATGCACCACGATCTGAGCGTCCCCGGTGAGATGGACATCGAATTCGCTGCCCCAGAGTCCCGCAGCCTGAGCCTCGCGCAGCGAAGCGATGGTGTTCTCCATAAAACCCGCGCCGCTACAGTCCCAGAAGCCCCGGTGCGCGGCGATGGCGATGCGCCGCCCGCTATCTTCGCAGACATCCCGGCAGCAGTTCTGCCCATACACGGCGGCGGCTGCAAGCGTAAGCGCTGCAGCTGCTCCCAATCTCAGTTTCATCATTTTCACTATGCAGTAGATTTGTATCTCACAAATGTAATGATAATGACATCAAAAAGAAAGGAAATATCATAAGAAAGGGGAAAATGACAGGATCCTCACCTGTTACGGCAGAAAACAAACTTTCAGGATGAACGGAAATAGACCCAAAAGACGAGAAAACTGCCAAATCAATATTGTGGAATGTCTAAAGCAGCGGGGCGAGCAGGCGTATGACGGAGTCCCACAGGTGTCTGAGAGGATGTTTGCCCTGCACGTCTTCGAGGAAGATTTCTGTGCAGAGCTGCATATCGTTCTCGAAAATCCTGCGGCTGCACGAGGCAGCCTCGGCCCCGTACATATAGGTGTTCATCTCATAACTGAGCTCCAGGCTGCGGTAGTCGAGGTTGCAGGAGCCGACCATCGAGACATAATCGTCTGCAACGAAGGTCTTCGAATGTATGAAAGGGCCGTCGTTGCGGAAGACCCGCACGCCGGCGCGGAGAAGTTCGGGACAATAGGAGCGGTTTATGGGAGTGAGGAGGCTGATGTCTGCTCTGGCCGGTATCATTACGCGCACGTCCACCCCTCGGAGAGCCGCCGACTTGATGGCATCAAGCAGGGATTCGGGCGGCATAAAGTATGGGGACTGAAGCCAGACGTACTTCCGGGCGTGATTCAGCAGCCACACGAGGCCGAGGGTGAGGAAAGGCCAAGGTGTGTCCGGGTCGCCCGGGACAAGCTGTACCGGAACGTGGTGCAGAATCTCAGAGGGAGAAGAGGCGGACCGGGCGGAAAGCTTCGGAGAGGAAAAGGACCGGCCGGAGGCCGCGGGGGATTTCGCGACACTCGGGAAGAGATGGTCGAACTCCTCGTCCACTTTTCCGCCGGAGGTGATGAACGCGTCGAGGAAGTACATCTGGAGCGAAGAGACCGCCTCGCCGGTGAAGCGCAGGTGGGTGTCACGCCAGCCGTTGCAGTAGTCGTCGCTGATGTTCATCCCGCCGGTGTAGGCTATCTCGCCGTCTATTACCACTATCTTGCGGTGGTCACGGTAGTTCAGTCTCGCGGCGAGGCCGAGCAGGTTGCTGAAGGTCGGAGTGAATTTCACCACCTCGACGCCCGCTTTCTTCATATCATTGTAGTAGGACGGGCTTATGTCGAAATTCGCGATATTCTCGCGTATGAACCGCACTTTCACGCCCTCCCGGGCCTTCTGCATCAGAAGCTCGCGCAACGCGCTGCCCATACGCCCTTTGCGGAAGTAGAAATACTCGATGTGGACATATCTGCGTGCGGCGCGGATGTCCCCCATCAGCGATTCGAACTTCTCCTCTCCGCTGGTGAATATCTTGAGGTCCGCAGCATCGGAAACGGGCGAAGCGAAGCCTCGGCGCAGCAGGGAGGCGAGCGGACGGTACTGCGGGTCTATCTCGGGCGAGCCGTCATCGCCCCGGCTGACGAATTCCTGCAGATATGGCTGCTCGCTCTCGTGCAGGACGTCGAAGAATTTCTTGTGGTTGCGCTGGGCATAGCCGGGACGCCGGAAGTCTATGCCGAGCAGGATGTAGAGCAGCAGGCCCACGACAGGGAGCGCGGCGATGAGCAGAATCCAGACGAGCTTCTGGGAGGAACTCTTCTCGTCGGTGAGTATGACTATGACCGTCCCCGCCAATATGAGCAGGAAAAGGATGGAGAGTATGGTCGACAGACTCGAAGACATAGCGCAAATATAATCTTTATCTTGCGAAATATCAACGGCGGGAGGCACTGATGTCGCCCGCCGGGACAGGAATAACTCCCCTGGGGGGGGGTGCTTTCCCGCCGGGACAGAAAAAAACCTCTTCCGTGGATAGTCCCGGAAGAGGTTTTCGTCTGACTCAGAGCGGGATACGGGAGTCGGACCCGCCTCCTTGGCTTGGGAAGCCAATGCACTACCGATGTGCTAATCCCGCGTTAGACATCGCAAATATAGCAATTATTTTGTAACTTGAGCCGTTTTTCCGGGATTTTGGGACGAAAGCGCTCTTCCTCCTGCGGTCCGGGAAGCGCTAAGTAACTCTTAATAAATAAGTTTGTATAGTTTTTTTTTGAGTTACCAAGTAAGGATGAAATAGTTCCTAAGGTGAAGGCTTATGAAATTTCTGCTCATAAATCAGGCCCTCTTCAACAGAGGCGACGAGTCCGCCCACAAGGCACTGGTATATAACCTGCTGCTGAAGTTCCCCGACTGCAGCATCGAGGTTCTTTTCGTCGGCAAGGACCCCGAGGCTCTGGAAGATTTCATCATAGCCGACCCGAGGGTGAAATATACGAATCTCCCTGTCTCGGACTTTTTCCGCAGGACCTACGTCCGCATACTGAAGACGGGGCTTCTCTGGCGCTGGTTCATAATGAGCACACCCCGGAAAATATTCGCGAAGTACCGCAGCGCCGACTGGGTGATCTCCTCGCCGGGAGACGCCAGCCTGGGGGCCCGTTATGACTGGGACCATCTCTTCCTGCTGAAACTTGCACAGATGGCGGGCGCGCACATCGCCTATCTCGGCCGCTCGATCGGCCCGCTGCCGGACGGGAGCCCGATTATCCGCAGATTCAACAGTCTGTCCATCAAGGTTCTGCGCAAGCTGGACTTCATCTCGCTGCGCGATGTGTTCTCTGAAGAAGTCGCCACGGGCCTGGGTCTGAAATTCCGCTCGACCTACGACCTTTCCTTCCTCGGCACTCCCCTCGCCCAGATCCCGCGGACCATACGCGAAAAGATCGGAAACAGATACGCCATAGTCGTCCCGAACTATCTGGTCCAGTACCCCGAACTGCGCAGCAGAGTCTCCCCTACCGCCATCCGGGGATTCTACGAGGAGCTCCTGCGCGACACCCTTGAGAAGTTCCCCGATCTTCGCATAGTCCTGCTGCCTCAGCTCTTCAACGGCACGAGCTACATCGGCCGCGATATGACTTTCTTCCAGGATGTTGCGGATGCGGTGAAAGACGAGAGGATCTGCGTCATCCCGGACGCGTGCAGCTCCGATGTGCACCAGGCCATCTACAGGGACGCACGTTTCGTGATTGGCGGAAGCCTCCACAGCCTGGTGTTCGCGATAAACAACAATGTGCCTTTCGTGGCGCTCTGCCACGAGGAACGTGCGAGCAAGACTCTCGCGCGGCTGGGCAAGACAGAGCGCATCGTGGACCTGAGCGGGGCGTTCGAGCTGCGCAGCGCCGAGAGGTTCTCGCAGCAGGCGATCGGCGCGGACAAGTCGAAACTGCTGAATCTGGACTCGCGCGTCGCCATCACGCGCATAATGGAAAAGCTTGACTCTCTGCAGCCTGACCCCACCGCGCAAGCCGAAGCCAAGGCACTCACAGCCTCCGCATTCGAGGCCGCCTGCGACCTTTTCGCCGCTTCGCATCCGATGCGCTGACCCCTTCCCCCCCCCAGGCGGAACGCTACATCAGACCGAGCAGTTTGCTCCGGCTGAGAAGGCAGTCTCCGATGGAAGCGGCCTTGCGGTCGAGTTCCGAGAAGCGGATGGTGGTATCGGAACTTACCCTGTTCAGGGAATACTTGTTCACGGCTGTCCTGATAGGGAAGAGAAGATAGTCGCGCCCCACGATCAGACGGCCCCCGATGACCACGAGACCGGGATTGAAAATGTTTATGAGACCCGCGATGCCGCGTCCCAGCGTCTTGCCGATCTCTTCTATGCCCTCGATGGCCAGCACATCCTCTTCTTCCACAGCCGCGAGGATTTCGTCCAGAGTCACGTCACTGCTTTTCGCGTAGATCTTCGACAGGGAGGATATCTTGCCTTCTTTGAGCTTTTCCACTATCCCGTCGTGCAGGGCCGAGCCGGAAGCTCCCGTCTCCAGACAGCCCACCTTGCCGCAGCGGCAGATCTTGTCGTTGTCCAGCAGCGGGAAATGGCCTATCTCCCCGGAGAAGCCGGACTTGCCGTAGTAGAGTTTGCCTCCCAGAATCATCCCCATACCCAGACCCCAGCTCAGGTTTATGAAGAGCATATTCTCCTCCCGGTTCCGGCTCGAGGTGAGATACTCCCCGAATGTCATCGCCCGCGAATCATTCTCTATGGTCACCGGGACTCCGAGTTCCTGCTCCAGGAAAGATCTCAGGGGCAGGTCCTCGCTCACGAAATAAGTGAGGCTGTAGCCCTTCTCCGGATTCACGCGCCCGGACAGGCTCACCCCCACTCCCAGCACTTTCTCCCACTCGAGGCCCGCCGCCACG
>CAVDFQ010000021.1:0-37876 GCA_963608065.1 bacterium | reverse complement strand
GAGTGGCAAAAGTCTTTGACGTTTGATTTGCGCATTTGAGAAAAATGCCTATCTTTGCAGTCCATTCCTTGAGCGCGGGTGGCGAAATGGTAGACGCGCTAGTTTCAGGAGCTAGTGTCAATTGCGACGTGTGAGTTCGACTCTCATCCCGCGCACGATTCAGAAGACCGACTAAATGTTACTTAGCCGGTCTTTGTCTTTTAAGCGATGATGATTGTATGAAGCTTGTATTCCTTGATGCCGACACGATGGGCGATGTCTCGCTCTCACCTTTCGCCCGGCTGGGCGAATTTGTTTCCTATCCCAATTCCACCCCTTTTGAGGCTCTGGAGAGGGTTTCGGACTGCAATGTCCTGCTTCTGAATAAGGTCAAGGTGACTGCCGAGCTCCTGGACAGGGCTCCGCACCTGCGTCTGGTCTGCGTGGCGGCTACGGGAGTCAACAATATCGATCTCGCTGCCTGCGCGGCCAGGGGAGTCACAGTGCGCAATGTGGCCGGTTATTCCACTGAGAGCGTGGTGCAGACCACCTTTATGCACATCCTCTCCCTTGCCGGCCACGCGGCATACTATGACGCTCGCGTCAAGGACGGCAGTTACTCGCGCAGCGAGATTTTCTCCATCCTGTCGAATTCTTTCCACGAGATCGACGGCCGGCGTATAGGTATAATAGGTATGGGAGCCATCGGCAGCCGCGTGGCTGCAGTAGCCCGGGCCTTCGGTATGGAGGTGGTGTATTACTCGACCTCGGGGACCTCGCATTGTACGCAGTACCCTTCTCTGCCGCTCGAGGAGCTGCTGCGCACCTCCGATGTCGTGAGCATCCACGCTCCGCTGAATGACCGCACGCGTGGACTGATAGGTGCGCGCGAGCTCTCTCTTATGAAGTCTTCGGCTATTCTGGTGAATGTCGGCAGGGGGTACATAGTGGACGAGGCTGCATTGGCGGAAGCCGTGGACGGCGGGGTGATCGCCGGTGCCGGGCTGGATGTCTACGCCGTGGAGCCGCTTCCTTCGGACAGTCCTCTGATGCACGTGAAGCACCCTGAGCGCTTCCACTTCAGCCCGCACATAGCCTGGGCGAGCGTAGAGGCGCGCAATCGTCTGGTTCAGAGGATGGTACAGAATGTCCTCGAGAGCTATGACGAAGGGGGTCAGAAGAGCTGACAGGACCGGGGAGTGTATCCTTTCCTGTCAAAACATCTTCTGAATCACAGGGTTTTCAGGAAAAAAGCGTAATTTTGCAGGATTTGAAGTTGGTATAGAAGAATATATGCAGGAAATCAGAAACATTGCGATTATCGCCCACGTGGACCACGGCAAGACTACGCTCGTGGACAGGATGATCTATCAGGCGAATCTGGTCCGTCAGCCCGAGAATCTCGGCGAGCTGATTCTGGACAATAACGATCTGGAACGTGAAAGAGGCATCACCATTCTGGCGAAGAATGTCTCAGTCATCTATAAGGGAGTTAAAATCAACATCATAGACACTCCGGGACATAGCGATTTCGGCGGCGAGGTGGAGCGTGTCCTGAATATGGCGGACGGCGTGCTGCTGCTTGTGGATGCCTTCGAAGGCTGTATGCCGCAGACCCGTTTCGTCCTCCAGAAAGCTCTGGAGATGAAGAAGAAACCGGTAGTGGTCGTAAATAAGGTGGACAAGCCGAACTGCCGCCCGGACGAGGTGCAGGAGGAAGTGTTCGACCTGATGTGCAACCTTAACGCCGATGACGACCAGCTGGACTTCCGCACCGTCTTCGGAAGTGCGAAACAGGGCTGGATGTCCCTCGACTGGAAGAATCCGGGAAAGGACATAACGCCTCTGCTCGACGTGATACTGGAGGCGATACCATCTCCCGAAGTCAAGGAAGGCACTGTGCAGATGCTCATCTCCTCCCTCGAGTATTCTCCTTACGTGGGCCGCATCGCCGTGGGCCGCATCACCAGAGGCACTCTGCGCTCCGGCCAGACCATAAGCCTGTGCAAGCGCTACGATGTAGTCCAGAAGCAGAAGGTGAAGCAGCTGATGGTCTTTGACGGACTCGGAAAGAAGAACGTCGAGCAGGTGCAGTGCGGTGACATCTGTGCTGTCGTGGGCATCGACGGTTTCGAGATCGGAGATACCATCGCCGATGCTGAGGCTCCGGAGGCTCTTCCGCCTATAGCCGTGGACGAGCCTACGATGAGTATGCTCTTCTGCATAAACAACTCCCCGTTCTTCGGCAAGGAGGGCAAGTTCGTGACTTCCCGCCATCTGAAGGAGCGTCTGGAGAAGGAGCTCGAGAAGAATCTCGCCCTGCGGGTGAAGCCGGGGATGAGCGCAGACTCTTTCGTGGTCTATGGACGCGGAGTTCTGCACCTCTCGGTGCTCATAGAGACTATGAGGCGCGAGGGTTTCGAGCTTCAGGTAGGCCAGCCGAGGGTTCTGGACAAGACCATAAACGGGCAGAGGTGCGAACCTATAGAAGACCTCTCCATCGAGGTCCCGGAGCAGTACGTGGGTGCTGCCATCGAGATAGCCACACGCCGCAAGGGCGCTCTCCTGAGGATGGAGCCTCGCGGAGACCGTACTCTGCTCGAGTTCGAGATCCCTACGCGTGGTCTGATGGGTCTGCGCAGCAATCTGCTCACCGCTTCGCAGGGCGAGGCCATAGTGGCCCACCGCTACAAGGAGTATCAGCCTTTCAAGGGTGAGATCGAGCGCCGCAACAACGGCTCCCTCGTCTCCCTGGAGACCGGCGAGGCCATAGCTTATTCTATGAACAAGCTTCTGGACCGCGGCCGCTTCTTCGTGGAGCCGGGAGAGGAGATCTACGCCGGACAGGTAGTCGGAGAGCACACCAGGGAGAAGGACCTGAACATCAATATCTGCAAGACCAAAAAGCTCACGAACGTGCGGGCTTCCGGCTCGGATGAGAAGGTGATGCTCCCTCCGGCCATAAAGTTCTCTCTCGAGGAGGCGCTCGAGTATATCCAGGAGGATGAACTTGTGGAAGTTACGCCTCATCATATGAGGATCCGCAAGCTTCTGCTCGACCCGCTTGAGCGTAAGAGAAAAAACGGCGGCGAAGATTGTTTATAGGAAAAATTATTGTAACTTTGCAGCCCTTTGTAATATCTTTGAACGGATTGGCTCGGGGCAGAAGCGAATTCTGCCGTAGAGTCGGAAAGGAGTTCTTTGGCGATTTCGGGAATTCCGAGGTTTCGGATGCCGACGTCACGGTCGATGTCACCGTGGAGAAGGCTGAAGGTTTCATCGGGGTGGACTGCAGGATCCTCGGGACGGTTACGCTGCCTTGTGACAGATGTCTGGAGCCGCTTACGCTGCCGGTGGACACTGTGGCCCGGCTCAGCGTGAAGTTCGGGACTTCGGTTCCCCGGGAGGACGGGCCCGCCGCGTCCGGGGGGGAAAGGGAGATCCTCTACCTCAGCGAAGCGGATACGGACCTGGATCTGTCCCAGACCGTGTATGACTACGCTCTGCTGGCCCTGCCGATGCAGAAAGTTCACGCGGAAGGGGAGTGCAACCCTCAGACGCTGAAGTATCTGAGTCGCGCTTCGGCTCCCGCTGAGGCCCCGCAGGCCGGCACGGAAAGCCCTTTCGCCGCGCTCAAAGCTATGATGGAGAATAATAAATAATTAAATGATATTGTAAAATGGCACATCCGAAACACAAACTCTCCAAGCAGAGAAGAGACAAGAGAAGAACTCACGACTTCGCTCCTGTCCCTACACTTGCGACCTGCCCTAACTGCGGTGCTACAGTAATGTACCACAGAGTATGCCCAGAGTGCGGCTACTACAGAGGACGTCAGATTATCGAGAAGAGCGCTGAATAGCCTCTCTTGACATAAGGCTGCGGGTTTTCCCCTCAGTCCGCGGTCCCTTAGTTCAACGGATAGAACGGAGGTTTCCTAAACCTTAAATAGGCGTTCGATTCGCCTAGGGACTACGAGAACCGGCAGATTTCTGTCGGTTTTTCGTTATTTTTACTACCTTTGTCAGAATACGTCTTGTGTGATGAACAGGAAGACTCTGGTGATATATGTTCTTGTGGCGGCGGCCCTGATTCTGGGGATAGCCGCCGGGGTATATTTCCTTTACGGCCAGAAGCGCTCCGTGGGTCGCAGCACCCCTGTGTCGGAGTCGTTCACGCTGCTTCGGGCCGTCCCTTCCGATGCGGCCGTACTGCTGTGCTGCGAGGATTTTTCCCGAGGCGCGGCGCGTCTTTCGGACAGCAGTTCCACGCTCAGGCTTCTGGTCTGCGACGGGAAGAAGAATCCTTTCTGCGGGTATCTCTCCCGCGTATCATCTCTTCTCTCTCCCGGCTCTGAGGCCCGCTCCCTGCATTCCGCCCAGATGGCCCTGTCTCTGCATTACAGCGGGGCGATGCTGCCCCTTATGATAGTGAGGCTTCACGAGGCCGATTCCCTTCAGAGTGCCGCTCTTGTGGCCGCCGCTTCTCAGTATTCGCTCTTTTCCGAGCGCATTGAGGACGAGGACGGGACCGGGATCCTGCTCGTGTCCGTCTCAGAAACGCTTATCGGCTCTTCGAAACGTCATCTGCACGAGGGTGTGTCGATCCTTTCGGACCGCTCTTTCTCGGAATGCGCTTCCTCCATCGGAGGCAGGGAGGTGCTTTTCCTGAACAACGGGTATGCGGACCGTCTGGCGGCGCATTTCCTGCCCCGGCGCCTGCGCGGTCACAGCGCTTTCCTGAAGAGATTTGCCGACTGGACGGCTTTCAGTATTGAAAGCGGCCGCGATGGCAGGACTTCAGCCGCCGCTCTTGCGTATTGCGGTACCCTCTCGGACAAGTTCGCCTCTTTCCTTGCTTCGCAGGAACCTTCCGAGCTCTCGTTCGAAGAAGTGGTGCCTTCGACTGCCGTGTACGCATTGGCCGTAGGCCTCAAGGATGTCGGCAAGTATGTCGAGGATTTCCGCAAGGGGCAGGTGGCGGATATGCAGAATTACAAGTCGGTGCAGGAGAAACTGCGCCGCAGGGAGGGAATCTCGCCACAGAATTGGGCGGAAGCCCTGCAGATACGCGAGATTGTGAAGACGGCGTGGCTCTCCGGAGACGAGATGCTCGAGGCCGTGATGGTGCGCGTCGGGAAGAAGAATTATGAATTGGTCACGGGCGGCGGCAGCAGCAAGGCTCTCCGCGCTTCCCTTCTGAATCCTCAGAAATATAATTTCGGCCTCTTCGCCTCTTCGCTTTTCGGTCAGGCTTTCGCGACGGATGCAGACTCGAGTTTCGTCTGGACAGGAGAGTGGATTGTCAGCGGAAGTCCACGGGCAGTAGCGGATTATGCTGAAAGGATTGCCGGGGCTGACTGTCTGGGTGACAGGCTGGAGCGCTCCGGAGCGTCTTCCGTCATCCCGCTTGGCGACTGCACGATGGCCGCTTATTTCTCTCCTGTCGACCTGGAGTCGAAGGAGTATTGTTCCAAGTCGCTCAGTGGCGTCGCGGACGCTCTGAAGGCAGGCTTGGAGTATGAGCCGGCGGTGCTGTCCTATGGTGCCGGCGGGCTCGAATTAAAGATCGTAAAAGTATGGAATTCAAATCAGTAAATAAGCTTTTCGAACGGAGTTTCAAGGAGAACTGGAATCGTCCGGCCCTCTCCAACTATCAGGGCGTGACGCTCTGCTATAAGGATGTGGCGAAGAGAATCAAGCATCTGCACATAACTTTCGAGCTCTGCGGGCTCAAGAAGGGTGACAAGGTGGCTCTCTGCTCGCGAAACCAGGCTAACTGGGGGGTCTGCTTCCTTGCTGCTATGACTTACGGAGCCGTCCCGGTGCCGATTCTGCACGAGTTCAAGGCGGGCAATATCCACTATCTGGTGAACCATTGCGAGGCTAAGGTGCTCTTCGTGGACGATGTCATCTGGGAAGGCCTGTCCGAGGCGGAGATGCCCTGCCTGCACGTGGTAGTGCAGATGAATACGCTCAAGTATCTGTATTCCAAGGCTGATTTCCTTTCGGAGATTCGCGACAGCCTTCCGTCGATGTTCGAGAGGATGTATCCGGACGGCTTCACCAAGGATGATGTCAGCTATCCCGAGGACAAACCCGATGAGCTCGCGCTCATAAACTACACCTCCGGGACTTCCGGATTCTCCAAGGGCGTAATGCTCACATACAGGGCTCTCTATGCGAACATCTACTTCGCGGGGACCTATGCCGAGCCTCAGATGACCTGCGAGTCGGAGGTGGTTTCGATGCTCCCTACCGCGCACATGTACGGAATGATGTTCGAGTTCCTCTTCGAGATGACCATCGGAGCGCACGTCCATTTCCTTACGCGCGTTCCGAGCCCGAAAATCATACTCAACGCTTTCGGCGAGATACATCCGGACATCATCATAGCGGTGCCCCTCATCATAGAGAAGGTGTACAAGTCGAAGCTCAAGCCTCTCATAGACAGGAACAAGACCTATATGAAGATCCCGATTCTGGACTACATCATCCAGAACAAGTTCCGCAACGGTCTCATCGAGGCTTTCGGAGGACGTTTCGAGGAGATAATTCTGGGCGGCGCCGCCTTCAATCCGGAGGTGGAGAAGTTCCTGCGCAAGATCCATTTCCCGTTCACCGTAGGTTACGGGATGACGGAGTGCGCACCGCTCATCACTTACGCCAAATGGTACAAGACCAAGCTCGGCTCCTGCGGGAAGCCGATAACGGGATGCGAGATCCGCATCGATTCTTCCGACCCGCAGACCATTCCGGGCGAAATCCAGGTCAGAGGAGACAATGTCTTCATCGGATACTATAAGAACGAAGAGGCTACCGCAGAGGCTTTTACGGAAGACGGATGGTTCAAGACCGGGGATATGGGAGTCATCGACTCCGACGGGTTCCTCTTCCTTCGCGGGCGCTCCAAGTGTATGATTCTCGGCCCTTCGGGCCAGAATATCTATCCGGAGGAGCTGGAGGCGGTCATAAACAATTTCAGCTATGTGGTGGATTCTCTGGTCATCGAGGATGACGGCGGTCTGACGGCTCTGATCTATCCCGACTATCATCAGGCCGAACTGGACGGAATACAGGGCGAGCAGCTTACCGCACGCATCGAAGGCTATCTCCCTGAGATAAACGCCGAAGTGCCTAACTATGCCAAAATACGCAAGATAGAGCTTATGCCGGAGGATTTCGAAAGGACTCCGAAGAGAAGTATCAAACGCTATTTGTACCAGAGGAAATAATTATGCGCAAATTCGATGACAGGTATCTCGAGATGGCCGCCATCTGGGCGAAGAACTCGTACTGCAAGCGTCGCCGGGTGGGCGCGCTGATCGTAAAGAATAATATGATCATATCCGACGGCTATAACGGCACCCCTTCGGGCTTCGAGAACATCTGCGAGGACGAGACCGGGGCTACAAAGCCGTATGTGCTTCACGCCGAGGCTAATGCGATAAGCAAGGTGGCCAAGTCCGGAAACAGCAGCGAGGGAGCCACACTCTATGTGACGGCCTCTCCGTGCATCGAATGCTCCAAGCTCATAATCCAGGCGGGCATAAAGCGGGTGGTTTACCGCGACGAGTATCGTCTGACTGATGGTGTGGACCTTCTGCGCAGGGCCGGCATTGAAGTCGAAAAAGTGGATTAGCTATGTCTGAAAGAAGAATCTCATCGCTGTGGATCGCGCTGCTGGGCGTGATGATAGGCGCATTGGCGGTAGCCACTTATGATAAAATGGAAGAACGCAACGCCCGTCTGAAGTCGGAGTACAGGGACTGGCGCAAGCTGAACCTCGTGCTGCAGAAGGTGACGGACACCTATGTGGACACCGTGGATTTCGAGAAAGTTTCCGAGGCTGCGATCGTCGCTGCGCTGCGGGAACTCGACCCGCATACCGTCTATCTGCCGCCGGAGACGCTCGAAGCTTCTGAAAGCGAGCTTGCGGGCAATTTCGACGGAATCGGGATTCAGTTCAATGTCCCGAACGACACCGCCGTGGTGATAGAAGTGATTCCGGGCGGACCTTCGGAACGCATCGGGCTTCAGGCCGGCGACAGGATCATCGAAGTCGGCGGCAAGACTATCGCCGGAGTGAAGTTCCCTCAGGACAGTATGGTCCGGAGGATGAAGGGCCCTTCAGGCTCGAAGGTGGAGATAGAAGTGCTCCGTGACGGGGAGCGGATTCCTTTCCTCATCACACGCGGGAAGATTCCGGTGCACAGCGTGGACGCTTCGTTTATGGTGAATGATACGACGGGCTATATACGCCTCGCCAAGTTTTCGAGAAGCACTTATGCGGAGTTTGCTGCCGCGGCGGCCTCTCTGCTCGAGAGCGGGATGAAGCATCTGGTGTTTGACTTGCGCGACAACACAGGCGGCTACTTCGATCAGGCTCTCAGTCTTGCGGATATGTTCCTCGGGAAGAACGATATGATAGTGTATATGGAGGGTCTGCACTCTCCACGTGAAGAGTTCAGGGCCACCGGGAAAGGTCTCCTGCACAGCATCGCTCTCACGGTTCTGATCAACGAGTCGTCCGCATCCTCGAGCGAAATCTTCGCGGGCGCGATACAGGACAACGACCGCGGGGTCATCGTGGGACGCCGCTCTTTCGGGAAGGGTCTGGTGCAGAGTCCGGTGTTCTTCACCGACGGGTCCGGTCTGCGAATCACCGTGGCGCGCTACTACACTCCTTCCGGCCGCTGCATACAGAAGCCTTACACGGAGGATTACGAGTATGACATCTACAGGCGCTATACGGACGGGGAACTCACTGACGCGGACAGCATCAAGGTGAACCGTGACGAGGCTTTCCTTACAGTCGGAGGCCGCACGGTCTATGGGGGCGGCGGCATAATCCCGGATGTGTTCGTGCCCATGGACACGACCCGTGCGACGGATTTCTATATCGCCTGCAACCGCAAGGCGACTCCTATGCGCTTCGCTTCCGCTTTCTTCGACAAGCATAAGGCAAAGCTTTCTGCCATAGATGATTATAATAGTCTACAGAGCTTCTTTGAAGACTCCGACGTGGAGTCGGGCTTCCTGCGTTATGCCGCTTCAGTGGACGGGATCAAGCCGAAGGCGGGGGAGTGGAGCATCTCCCGGGTGTATATGCTGCCTCAGGTGAAGGCTCTTGTGGGCCGCTATTCCAGGCTGGGGGAGAACGCCTTCTATCATCAGTATCTCGAGCTGGATGAAACGATTATCGAAGCTCTGAAGCCTCACACGCTCTCCGTGCCATCAGACGGAAAAAAGTAGTATATTTGCAGGATTTCAATTCTATGATAATGGATAATACAGTAGTCAGAACCAAGGTCAAGGATCTTCTCAAAAGCAAGCCCGGTACAGATGTGCTTGCGAAAGGCTGGGTAAGGACAAAGCGCGGGAACAAGCTCGTCGCTTTCATCGCTCTCAATGACGGTTCCACCATAAATAACATACAGATAGTCGTGGACAAGGCCCGGATAGGCGACGATGTACTTTCCAAGGTGACGACAGGCGCCTGCATCCGTGTGGAGGGCAAGCTCGTGGAGTCCGTGGGGAGCGGTCAGACAGTGGAGATACAGGCTTCTGCCATCGAGGTTTACGGAGAGTGCGATCCGGTACGCTACCCGCTCCAGAAGAAGGACACCTCTTTCGAGTACCTCAGGAGCGTGGCTCATCTGCGTATGCGGACGAACACCTTCGGCGCGGTCCTGCGCATACGTAACCAGATGGCTTTCGCCATACACGAGTATTTCCACTCGAAGGGCTTTGTGTATCTTCACACCCCGCTCATCACCGAGTCGGACTGCGAGGGAGCAGGACAGATGTTCCAGGTGACTACTCTGGATATGCAGAAGCCGCTTCCGCGCAATAAGAAAGGCTCGGTCGACTACACCGCTGACTTTTTCGGGAAGCAGACCAGCCTCACGGTGAGCGGACAGCTCGAGGGGGAGCTGGGAGCGACGGCTCTCGGAGAGATCTACACTTTCGGCCCGACCTTCCGTGCGGAGAATTCGAATACCCCCCGGCATCTCGCGGAGTTCTGGATGATCGAGCCGGAGATGGCTTTCTACGACATCAATGACAATATGGACCTCGCCGAGGACTTCATCAAGCACCTCGTCAGATATGCTCTCGAGCACTGCGCGGATGACATACAGTTCCTTAACGACAAATACGACCCCGAGCTCGTGGAGCGTCTGAGGGGCGTGGCGGACACGGAGTTCGTCCGTCTGGAGTACACGGACGGCATCAAGATTCTCGAGGAGGCGATTTCTTCCGGCGTGAAGTTCGAGTACCCTGTCTACTGGGGCGTGGATCTTCAGAGCGAGCACGAGCGCTATCTCGTGGAGAAGCATTTCCGCAGGCCTGTCATCCTTACCGGTTATCCCAAGGAGATAAAGGCTTTCTATATGAAGCAGGACGAGAACGGCAAGACGGTCCGCGCGATGGACGTGCTCTTCCCGAAGATAGGCGAGATAATCGGCGGTTCCGAGAGGGAGTTTTCGCTGAAGAAGCTCGAAGACCGCATAAACGAACTGGGTATGAGCCGCAAGAATCTGGAATGGTACATCGACACCCGCCGCTTCGGCTCCTGCCCTCATTCCGGCTTCGGTCTGGGTTTCGAGAGGCTGCTTCTTTTCGTCACCGGTATGCAGAACATCCGTGACGTGATCCCGTTCCCTCGCACACCTAAGAACGCAGAATTCTAAAAGACACACAATATGCTTGTTATCGGTATAGCCGGCGGTTCCGGTTCGGGCAAGACGACCGTGGTAAAGGCCATTCAGGAAAGACTCCGCGATGAGAAGGTCGTCGTTATCCCTCAGGACTCCTACTACAAGGACTCCAGCGATCTCACAGACGAAGAGAAGAGGCATCAGAATTTCGACCATCCGGACGCGATAGACTGGCCTCTGCTCTGCAGCCAGCTTGCCGACCTCAAGCAGGGCCGGACCATCAGCCAGCCGGTCTATTCCTATATCTCCTGCTCACGCTCGAAGACCGAGACTGTCACCGTGGAGCCTGCGGACGTCATCATCATCGAGGGCATCCTCATCTTCAACTGCCGCGAACTGCTTGACCAGATGGACATAAAGATCTTCGTGGATGCGGACGATGACGACCGTCTTATGAGGGTTATGGCTCGGGACATCACGGAAAGAGGCAAGGATGTGCATTGGGTGATCGAGCGCTATAGCCGCACGGTGAAGCCTATGTATCTACAGTTCATCGAGCCGAGCAAGCGCTACGCCGATATCATAATCCCTCAGGGGGGACATAACAGGGTGGCCATCGATATCATACTGGCTTCCATAGAAAAGTCTCTCCATCATAAGAAATCGCTCAGGTAGCAGGGGCGGGGATGAAACGCGAGGACAGGGCAGGATTCTATATCACCGTGATTTTTCATCTGGTGCTGCTCATCATTCTGCTCGCTTGCCAGCTGGGATATACCGTAAGCCGTGAGAACAGTTTCCTGCTGGATTTCTCGCGTCAGGAGGATATAGAGAAACTGCGCCGGGAACTCGCGTTCAAAGAGCAGGTCAGTAAGCACCTGGACGAGCTCATCGCCTCTTCTTCTTCTTCGGGCGAAGCCTCAGTGCCGGCCGTGCGCAATGTGGCCGTGGATCGCGGAGCCTTGAAGGATGACAGGGGCACGGATGCCGAGCAGCTCTATAAGGATGCCGAAAAGCTTCAGAAGGACATTCACTCCAGGGTCGAGATACCCGTCACGGAGGATGATTACGTCCCGGTCTCTTCAGAAAAGAATGCCTCAGATGAGAAAGAAAGCAGTAAATACTCAGGCCCAAGCGTAGTTTCCTACCAGCTCGATGGCCGCAAGGCGAGCCGGCTTTCCATCCCGGCCTACCGCTGTATGGGGGCGGGTGAAGTGACAGTCACCATAGCTGTGGACAATGCAGGGAATGTGGTAGTGGCAAAAATTCAGGAGGACGTTTCCTCAGCCGACGAGTGCCTCCGCAGCTTCGCTATCCGTGCCGCCCGCTCTTCCCGCTTCTCTTCCTCTCCTTCCGCACCCGCACGTCAGATGGGAAATATCGTTTACGCTTTCATAGCCCAGTAAGGCGGAAGAGGGCATGTTTCACAGAATGAAAAAGACCGGCTTTCACGTGGAAGGCCGGTCTTTTACTTATGAAGAGCTTTTCTGTTACTGAGCTTCAGGTTTTCTCGCCTGGTACATAATCTTAAGCGCGGAGCAGCGTCTGAGCTCCTGCTTAACCTTGGTAATGATACCCATTCTCACATCGCGGTCAGCCCTGATCACCGTGGTCATAAACTGACGATCGCCCTCGTTCTTGCTGTCGCGCTCTGCGGCGATGAAGTCACGGATTTCGTCAGGGGTCCTGAAAGAATCGTTCAGCTGGATACGGGCATCGGTACCGTACTGGGCCCTGTACTGGAGGGTAGGGGTTCCGATGTTTATGTATGCCGCAAGGTCTTTTCTTTCGAGTTTTACGGACTGTGAGGCTTCAGGGATGGTTACCACTACCTTGTTCTCACTGTCGCGCATCTGGGTCGTAACCATAAAGAAGAACAGAAGCATGAACACGATGTCCGAGAGAGAGGACTGAGTCATCTCAGGAACCTCTTTCTTGCTGTTTGATCCACCGAATTTAGACATAATTATTCCTCCTTATTTATTATCTGTTTTTGGTCACGTCCTTAGGCTCCGCCTCCGAGATGTTCGAAGGGACCGCTTTCTTGACTATGTTCTGGTAATCTTCTGACAGACGTATGAACGGTTTGCCGTAATTTCTGTAGGAGAAATCATCGCGCAACTCGTCGATAGCCTTTACAAGTTCATTCTGAACGGCGATATAAGCGTGGTAGCTCGTACCGTTGTCGTTCTGCAGGGAGATAACTCCCTTGGAAACCTCGCAAGGACCGTAGCCTTCGATATCGATAGTCTGCTTGTCCGGCAGATTAGGGTTGTTCGTAGGGTTCGTGAGGAATTCCTTGATCTTGTCTTTCAGCTGAGAAACATCCATGAGCTCATTACCGGCATACAGTCTGTCCTGAGAGTTAATCCTCACCATAATGATGTTACGGCGGTTAACTTTCTGGTCTTCGACCTTCGCGTTTGGATCCGGCATAGGAGGAAGACGTCTTGACAGACCTGTCTGAGACCCCATAGTGGTGGTCATCAGGAAGTAACACAGCAGCAGGAACGCGATGTCCGCGGTCGAGCTGGTGTTCATTGCAGGTACTTTCTTTTTATTGCCCATAGTGTTTTACTGTCTGTTGCGAATCACGATAGCTACTTCTCCGACGATGATGGCCAGTACTGCGGCTGCGGCGGAGATATAGGTAAGATTGAGAATGGAGTCTGTAAGTCTGAGTGTAGACTGGTCAGGCTGGTCGGTAGTAAGTCCTACTGCCGGCGCTCCCGGTGAGATGAGGTATACTACGAAGCATACGGCTGCTACCCCGACGAGACCGATGAGGAGCTTGAACAGACTCTTCGGGTCGTTCTTGATAGCGATTGCGACACCTACCACAACTACTGCTATGGCCGCGATTGCAATCATAACGTATGTCCAGTAGAACAGAATGTCAACAGGCTGGGCGTTGTTGCTTTCGAAGTCTACTACGAAACCCCAAACGCAGAGCGCTGCACTGATGACAATCAGCACTACCATCATCCACGTGAATATTTTATTGTAATTTTTCATTATGAATAATCGCTAAAATCCTATAATCACTTGTTCTCTTGTGTGTGTCTGCGGCAACTGATTATTTGCCCTGATATTTGGTGAGAATATCAATGAGAGTGATCGAGGAATCCTCCATATCGATGGTGAGGGAGTCGATCTTGGCAAGTATGTAGTTGTAGAACACCTGAAGAATCATAGCGACGATAAGACCGCCTACGGTGGTGATAAGGGCGACTTTCATACCTCCGGCAACGATGTTAGGGGAGATGTCACCTGCAGCCTGGATGTTGTCGAAGGCCTGGATCATACCGATAACGGTTCCGAGGAATCCCAGAGACGGTGCGAGGGCGATGAAGAGCGCAATCCAGGAGAGGCCGTTCTCCATGTTGCTCATCTGTACGGAGCCGTAGGAAACTACTGACTTCTCCACTACATCGAGACCCTGGTCATAACGGAGGAGACCCTGGTAGAAGATGGAGGCGACAGGACCGCGGGTGTTGCGGCAGATTTCCTTCGCAGCCTCTACGCCGCTTTCGTTGAGAGCCTTCTCGACTTTCTCGCAGAGAGCCTTTGCGTTAGTCTTGGCGAAAGAGAGGTAAAGTATTCTCTCGATGGCAAATGCGAGACCGATGATCAAGCAGATTACGATGAGGGCCATAAAGCCCGGGCCGCCCTCGATGAACTTGGTCTTGAGAGCCTGGTGAAGCGGAACTTCGCTCTTCATATTGAAGATGTCCTCTTCGCTCATGGTCTCAGTGGCGACTGTCTGCTCCGTAGCCGGTGCAGCTGCCTGGTCTTCCTGAGCGGATGCGATGTTTGCAGAAAGAACCATAAGGCTCATTGCTGCCAGAATCATGAAAAACTTTTTCATAACCTTTCTGATGTGTGTTTTTAATTAATAATGTATTAAATAGTTACAAAATATCATCGTGGCTGTGGCGTGGGTACGCCCCGGTAAAATCGCTGCAATTTAGTAAAAATATTTCGGAATGCAATCATATTTGCGATATTTCACCGCAGAGGCTCACGCCCAGGCGCCTTTTCACGGCATCGTTGTCCGAGGTCTCTCCCATCAGGCAGAAGAGCTTGGCGAGTGCGCTTTCGGTGGTGCTGTCGTAGCCGGACACCACCCCGGCCTCCTTGAGCTTCTTTCCCGTGGCATATATGTCCATATCCACGCCTCCGTGCAGGCACTGAGTGACGTTCAGCAGTATCTTGCCCCGCCCGCAGGCCTCCCTCACTATGTCCAGGAACCACTCTTTCGAAGGGGCGTTGCCGGCCCCGTAAGTCTCTATGATGACCGCCCTGGTCTCCTCTCCCAGCAGGATGTTTCCGACGACTCCCGGCGTGATGCCCGGGTGCAGTTTCAGAATGGAGACCCTGGTGTCCAGCTCAGTCCTGACTCTGAGCGTACGGGCCCCGGGAGCGGGGTAGCGGATGGCTGCGGTGTTATACCTTATGCTGATGCCCGCCTCCGCGAGCGGGGGATAGTTTGCGGAGGCGAAGGCGGTGAAGCCTTCGGAGTTTACCTTGGTGCAGCGGTTGCCGCGCAGCAGCTTGGAATTGAAATAGATGCAGACTTCCGGAACCGCCGCGCCGCCGCCACCGTCTTCTCTCCGCTCTGATGCTATCTCCACCGAGGATACCAGATTCTCCTTTCCGTCGGTGCGCGGCCTGCCTATCGGCAGCTGGCTTCCGGTGAAGATGACGGGTTTCGACAGGCCGTCGAGCATAAAGCTCAGGGCCGAGGCGGAGAAGGCCATAGTGTCGGTGCCGTGCAGCACCACGAAGCCGTCATACTCGTCGTAGCGGTCGCGGATCAGGGCGGCGAGCCGCTTCCACATCGCGGGCTCGACGTCCGAGGAGTCTATGAGCGGAGTGAACGTGTGCACGTCGATGCGGCAGGCGAACTTGCGCAGCTCCGGCACCTCCTGCAGTATCTGGCCGAAGTCGAAAGGCTTCAGGCTCTGGTCGAGGGGGTCTTCTTTCATTCCGATGGTTCCTCCCGTGTATATGAGGAGCACGGACGATCTGTATTCTTCCATAATTCTAAAGTGCGAAAAGTCTTTCTGCGTTCTCTGTGCTTATCCGGGCCACTTCTCCGAGGGGGAGTCCCTTGAGTTCGGCGATTTTCGCCGCGATTACCGGTATATGTGCGTTCTCGTTCCTGCTCCCCCTGTAAGGGACGGGAGCCAGATACGGGGCGTCCGTTTCCAGCAGTATCCGCTCCATAGGGATCTGTGTGACGCTGCGTGCGACGGAGGCGTTTTTGAAAGTCACCGTTCCGCCTATGCCCACATACCAGTCTCCCAGCCTTTCCAGCCTGCGGAAGGTCTCGGCGCTGCCGCCGAAAGCGTGCAGATTGCCGCGCAGGTGCAGATGCCGGCAGTCTTGCAGTATGCTTAAGAAGTCTTCGGTAGCATCGCGCAGGTGGATATTGACCGGGAGGTCGTGCTCGTGGGCCAGTTCCAGCTGCACCCTGAACGCTTCTTTCTGAAGCTGCGCCGTGTCCGCTCCGTAGTGGTAGTCGAGTCCGATCTCTCCCACTGCCACCGCCTTCCGCTCTCGCAGAGTCTGTTCCACCGCCGCGACTTCGTCCCTCCAGTCATCTCCGACCGAGCCGGGGTAGAGTCCGGCCATAATCCTCAGGCAGTCGGGATGCCTGTCGGCAAGCGAGAGCATAGAAGCTCTCTCGTGCGAACTTATGTCAGCCTGTATCAGTATTTTGACCCCCGCCGCCAGAGCTCTCTCGATCACAGCGTCCTGCTCGGCCTCGGGGTACATTTCGTCATAATTATGCGTATGTGTGTCCACGAATTCCATATTCTGCAAAAGTAGCAAAATAATCCGGCATCTTCTGCGGGAGAAATCATTTTAACGGACCCCGCTATGCAATCCTCACGTTTATGGAGCAGCGCCCGAGCAGGTCGGTGCAGATAAGGGCGTCGCTCTCGAGCAGGGTCAGAAAAGAAGTCACCGTGCTGAAGGGAAGACCCAGCGCTCCCGCAAGCTCGGCCCGGCCGATGCCCCTGTTCCGGCGCACGTGCCTTACGATAGAGAGCATACACTCCACGTCTTCCGGCGGCAGGGAGCCGCCATAGAGCGAGCGGACCTCCTCCTCGAGGCAGTCGCGCCTGCGGTAGAGCGCCGCTCCGAGTCCCAGACTCCTGACAAGGGTCCCCAGATCAGTTATAGGCTCCGCCAATTTATTCCCTATCAGCCGGTTACATCCGGCGGAGCGGAGATCGTCCACGCGCCCGGGGAGGGCATAGACCTCGCGGTTGTACGAGCCGGCGAGCTTTGCAGTGATCATCCCGCCTCCCTGAGTCTTCGACTCGATGAGGATGGTCGCGGCGCACAGGCCCGCTATGATGCGGTTCCTCCTCAGGAAATTGATGGCGATGGCCTTGGTCCCGGGAGGATAGTCCGTTATGAGGCCGCAGCCCGCGCGGGTGCAGATCTTGTCCGCCGCATATTCGTGAGCGCGGGGATAGACCTCGTCTATGCCCGTAGGCAGCACCCCTATGGTCTGAAGTCCGGCTTCGAGCGCGGCCTGATGGGCTATGATGTCCGTCCCCAGGGCCAGACCGCTTACAATCACCGGACGGGATTTCGTCCCGGAGAGCGCCGCCACTATCCTGCGGCACCATTCCCTTCCGTAGGGCGAGATGTCACGCGTCCCCACAACTGCGATGTAAGGCAGTTCGCAGAAGAGACTCTCGATGGGAGAGTCCGAGCGGATGTAAAGGCCCAGAGGCGGATCTTCGCATTCCTTGAGCAATTCGGGGAAGCGCGGGTCGGATATCTCCAGATAGCGGCAGCCCCGCTTCTGAAGCCTCTCCAGCTCTTCAGCCGTAATGTCCAGCTCCCGGCGGTTGATCCGGGATGTCCAGGCGGAAAAGGGGCCTGTCAGAGCGGACAGTTCCTTTCTTCCGAGTTCGAAAATGGCCCCGGCGCTCCCGGCGGCCTTGATGAGTTCCAGAGCTTTGCGCGGCTCATAGCCGAAAATCCGGCCGAGCGCGCAGGTGCAGATTTTTTCTCCGTATTCCATAATCAAGCAGGTTTTCTGTCTCGCGAATATAGTGCGGAAAAACGGAAAAGTCATCCGGAACTGCATCATCCCGGATGACTTATATACGAATCTTAAATAAAGGATATCTATTTTAAACGATCAGCATCGCATCTCCGTAAGGCCCGAAACGGTAGCCCTCCTCGAGGGCGACCTTGTAGGCGTTCATCACCTTCTCGAAACCGCCGAATGCGGCCACGGCCATAAGCATCGTGGACTCCGGGAGGTGGAAATTCGAGATTATCGCAGTAGGTATCGAGAAGCTGTAAGGCGGGAAGATGAACTTGTCGGTCCAGGTATCGCAAGGGTTCACCCTCTTGCCCGGAGTCACATTCGTCTCCAGGGCGCGGATTACCGTGATGCCCACCGCCACGACCTGATGTCCTCCGTTCTTCGTTCCGTTGATCTCCTCGGCCGCCTCCGGACTGATGATCATCCTCTCCGCATCGGTGCGGTGCTTCGAAAGGTCTTCCACATCCACTCTGCGGAAATGCCCGATGCCCATATGGACTGTGATGAAACTTTTGCGGATATCCTTGAGGATCATCCTGTTGAACAGCTCGCGGCTGAAATGCAGGCCTGCTGCCGGAGCCGACACTGCTCCTTCGTGTGCGGCGAAGATGGTCTGGAAATTCTCCGTATCCTCGCGGGTGACGTGCGGCTTTACCCACTGCGGCACCGGGACTTCCCCCAGCGAGAAGAGCACCTTTTTGAACTCCTCGTATGAACCGTCATAAAGGAAGCGCAGCGTGCGTCCACGGGAGGTGGTGTTGTCTATGACTTCGGCCACAAGGCTTTCGTCTTCGCCGAAATAGAGCTTGTTGCCGATGCGGATCTTTCTCGCCGGCTCCACGATGACATCCCACAGCCTCTGCTCGCGGTTAAGCTCCCTGAGCAGAAAGACCATAATGTCGGCCCCCGTCTTTTCCTTCTTGCCGTAGAGCCGGGCGGGGAACACTTTCGTGTCGTTGAAGACGAAACGGTCATCTTTTCCGAAATAGTCGATGACATCCTTGAAGAGCCTGTGCTCTATCTCGCCCGTGGCCTTGTGCAGGACCATAAGCCGGCATTCGTCGCGCCATCTGGCCGGCTCCTGAGCCACCCTGTCCTTGGGAAGTGCGAACTGGAATTGGGAAAGTTTCATAAAAATCGTTCTATCTATTACTATACGGCGGCAAAGTGAAAAAAGTTTCAGTGCGTTGAAACTTTCCCCGGAGCCCTATATATCCTTCTTCGAGGCTTCGCGGAAGACCTCGATGATGGAGGGATAGCTGTTCTTCAGGAAAGGAGGCAGGCTCGAACGCGCGACCCAGGCCGCCTTGTTTATGTCTTCCTCGCGCTGCGGGATCAGCTCCACGGGCGCGGTGTACAGCATATGATACCACCAGGTGTGCTTCAGATGCCACTTCCCGTCGCGGAAGTAGCAGTGGTCGGTCATACAGATGAGGTCACGGAGCTCGATGTCTCCGAGCCCGGTTTCCTCCTGCACCTCGCGCAGTGCTGTGGTGCTGATCTCCTCCCCTTTCTCCTGATGCCCCTTCGGCAGGTCCCAGAGCGAACTGCGGTTTATCAGAAGATAGTCTCCGCGCCTGTTCGTGACCAGACCTCCCGCCGCGCTGACTTCCAGGAACTCGGCGCAGAGGCGGCGGTAGACAGCCTCCGTATCCTCCGTCGGGATATAGGTTCTGCTGAGCGACTGCCCGGCCTCGAACATCCCCACGAGAGTCTTGAGGTCGAGTTTCAGCCCGTAATGGAACTCCACCGCGTTAGGGTCGGAGAGCGCCTGCTCCCCGGGAGAACAGATGATAATGCAGCGTTTCTCGAAATAAATTCTGTGCATCGGAAAAATTGCTATATTTGTAGTCTGTCCGCAAAAATAGTAAAATGGCAACTCAATACAAAAGCAAACACGGGACAGTCTCACGCGCAGCGTGTGAACTGTATATGAATTTCGTGGACTGCAGCCGCTTCAGGGATATGATCCCCGAGGACAAGCGGGATGCGGTCACGGCCGACTATGATTCCATAAAGGCTGTGGTGCAGGGTTTCAGCATAGGGGTGAGAATCGTCCGCAGAGAGCCTTATAAGCTTATAATGCTCGAGGATGACGGCGCTCCGTTCCACTTTACGATAGATCTGCATTTCGACGATACTCCTGACCCTTCAGAAACTGATTTCTACATCAATGTCTCCGCCGACCTCAATCTTATGATGAAGATGATGCTCGGGACGAAGATACAGTCCGCCCTGGACAAAATTGTCGATGCTCTGGTGGCCGCTTCCGAAGGCCGTATGCCTGAGGGCGTGGACCCCGAAATGCTTAAGAACTTCAAGTTCTGAGAGATGGCTCAGCTCGATTCCCCATCCCTCGTCTCACATCTGCAGCGCTCTCTCGGCGCGGAAGCCTATGCCGCTTTCAGGCGCTCGATGACTGAGCAGCCCGAGGTATCCGTGCGCCTGAATCCGTTCAAGACCCCTTGCGCTCCGCTTCCTATTCTGAACGGTGCCGCGAAGGTCCCGTGGAGCCCATACGGCTACATCCTTACGACCCGTCCTGTTTTTACGCTTCATCCGAATTATCACGCGGGGGCCTACTACGTCCAGGACAGTTCCGCGATGTTCACCGGCCACATTTTCCGGAAGACCCTGAAAGCCGTTATGGAAGAGACCGGGGGGAGGAAACTGCGTGTGCTGGATCTCTGTGCGGCTCCGGGCGGCAAGACCACGGACCTCGCGGCATCGCTGCGGCTCTCCTGCGGGGACGGTTTCATACTCGTCGCTAACGAGGTGATGCGGCAGAGGGCTTCCATCCTGCTGGACAACACCGCCATCTGGGGAGACCCCGCTGTGGTAGTGTGCAGCGCGGACCCCAAGGCGTTCGCACGTCTGGAAGGCTACTTCGACATCATACTCGCCGACGTGCCCTGCTCGGGGGAGGGGATGTTCCGCAAGGATCCCCGCGCGCTCGAGGAGTGGTCCCCCGAGACCGTGGAACTCTGCGTGGCCCGCCAGAGACGCATCCTCGCGGATGTCTGGCCGGCATTGGCCGCCGGCGGGCGGCTCATATACTCGACCTGCACGTTCGAGCGGGACGAGAATGACGGCAACCTGCAGTGGGCTGCCCGCACGCTGGGCGCACGCATCGAAGCTCCGGGAGACGAATTCGGGATCCGGACGACGGCCTGCGGGCATCTGCTCGTCCCGGGGGAGGTTCCGGGCGAGGGTCAGTGGTGCGGCGTGCTTGTGCGTGACGGCGAATACCGCTCAGCGGCTGCCGGAGTGGAGGAGCTTCAGTATCTGCACCCTCTCCGCTGCGGAGTGGAGAAAGGCCGGATGAAGGGAAAGGACTTCATCCCTTCGCCGGACTGGGCCCTGAGCATCGACTATGACCGCAGTTTCTGCCCCGTGGCCGAACTGGACAAGCAGACGGCCCTGCACTTCCTGCATAAGGACAGCATAGTCCTGCCGGATGCGCCGAAAGGCTATGTCCTGGTGACTTACAGGGACCTGCCTCTGGGTTTTGTCAAGAATCTCGGCACCCGCTGCAACAATCTCCACCCGCAGTCCCGGAGGATAAGAATGGATATAGAATGATATGAAACGCATAATACTCGCTTTTTCGTTACTGCTGACCTGCTCAGCCGCACTGGACGCGCAGAGCGTCAGTGAAGATTTCAGGACCAGATATCAGAATCTCGTCAAGCACGTGGGGGTCTCCGGCTTGGGCGTGGAAACCCTTCTGGACCGCTGGGAACAGGCTACCCCGGACGATCCCGATATGCTCAAGGCCCGCAGTGACTTCTATCTCGACAAGTCGCGCACCGTGAAGCTCGTCATAAAGGACGCGGAGCGCCATCTGGGCCAGAAGCCCTATCTCACCCTGAAGGATACCCTGGACCGCAACGTGAACTATTTCGAGGAGTCCTTCTACGAAGACTCTCTCTTCGCTCTCTCGTCTCAGGCCATAGACAAGGCCATCCGGCTCTATCCTGACAGGCTCGACCTGCGTTTCGACAAGGTGACGGCCCTGACCGCCTACGAGAAGGACAGCCCCGATATGGCCTACTCCGCACTGGCGGGACTGATAGACTACAATGCCGTGGCTCACCCGTCCTGGACCATAGACGGTCAGAGCGTAGATGCGCAGACCTTCGAGGCTGCGATCCAGGAGTACTGTTTCGCATTCTACGCCATCGGCAGCCCGGCTTCCTACGAGGCCTTCCTCAAGCTCTCCGAGAAGATGCTTTCCTACAATCCGAAGAGCACCCTCTTCCTGACCAATGTCGGGACCTACTATCTGATAGCGAAAGACGACAACAAGAAGGCTCTGAAGTACTACAGGAAGGTCCTGAAGCTGGACCCGGAGAACTACACGGCGGTAAAGAACTGCATCATCCTGGCCCGCAAGGAAAAGGATACGTCCCTGGAGAAGAAATATCTTCCGGTTCTTATAAAAATCAGCGATGACGAGCGGGAGAAGGCATCCGCGCAGACACGCCTGCAGGCTCTGAAATAACGTGAACTATACCGGCTTCATAGCCCGCAGACTGCATTTCCGCGGGAAGACGGCATCGGTTTCCATAGCCGTGTCGTTTTTCGTGATGATAGTGGCAGTATCCATCTCTTCCGGTTTCCGTCAGGAGATAAGGGGTGCGCTTTCTTCTTTCTGCGGCGACATACGTCTCACTTCCATCCGCGCCGGCGCCCTTTCGGAAGAGGACCCCATCAGCCGGAATCCCTCTTTCCTCTCCGACATAGAGGCCCTGAAGGGCGTGGAGAGAATCACCCCCGCCCTCTATCGGGCAGGCATAGTGAAGAATGAGGGTGTCATACAGGGGGTGGTGTTCAAGGGCGTCCCGGATGCGGATTCTCTGAAAGGACTTGGAGTCAGCATCCCTTCAGGACTTGCCGAGATGCTTTCCCTTAAGGAGGGCGACAGGCTTTCCGCCTGGTTCGTGGGCGAAAAGCTGAAGGCCCGCCGTTTTACCGTGAAGGAAATCTACGACGGACGCGCGGACGTGGACGGCGCACTCCCGGTTTTCGCCGACATCTCCGATATGCAGAGGCTGAACGGCTGGGATTCTCTTCAGGTATCGGCCCTGGAGATTACTCTGGACAGGAGGGAGAGGCGCAGCTCCTCCGCCCTCCGGGATATGACCTTCACCGTCGGCACCATCTGCCTCGCGGCCTCCTCAGACGAAGACGACAGCCTTATGGCGCGCAGCATCGCGGACCTCTATCCGCAGCTCTTCAGCTGGCTGGACCTGATAGACTTCAACGTGTTCTTCGTTCTGGTGATTATGACCATAGTCGCCGGATTCAATATGATTTCCGGGCTTCTGATACTGCTTTTCCGGAACATCTCCACCATCGGGGTCCTGAAATCGATGGGTATGACGGACAGGAGCATAGCGAAGGTGTTCCTCAAGACCTCTTCAGCTCTGGTACTTAGGGGGATGGCCATAGGCAATGCTCTGGCCCTGCTTTTCTGCCTCGTCCAGGGTACGACCCGCCTCATAAAGCTGAACCCCGGGAACTACTTCGTCTCCTTCGTCCCTGTAAGCGTGGACCTTCCGATGATTCTGCTTGCGGACTTCACCGCCTATGTGGTGATAATGCTGCTGCTGCTGCTCCCGAGCCTGTTCATCTCCTCCGTGGACCCTGCCAAGACCGTGCGCTGCGCATAGCCGTCGGAAAACCCGCACAGAAGTCCTCACAAGAAATACTCAGGAGCCCTCACTCGAAATACTTGCAGAAGAAGCCGTATCTTCTCTCCACGCTCTCCACGAATGCGACTGTCTCCCCCGCATCGAAGCTGCCGTGCCGGATGTCCTCGTTACCCTCCGTAACTTCCTCATCCATAGAGGCAATGACTTCCTTGAGAGCGGCCCAGCTGCGACACTGCACCTCGATGTCATCCGCGTAGTTCAGAATGTCGTTCAGACGGCTCTCGCCGGCATTGTACGCCGCCAGGGCGAAACGTCTGAGCTCCTGCTCATCGCCGGTGCGCCTGCGGAACTTTTTCTTCAGGTGCTGAAGGTACTTCGCTCCCGCCTCCAGGCTCTGCCGGGGGTCTGAGGGATTATCCACCCCATAGCGTCTTGCGGTCACGCTCATCAGCTGCATCAGCCCGGCCGCACCCCTGTGGGACAGAGCCTCGATTCTGAAGCGTGATTCCTGATACGCGATCGCTGCCAGCAGCCTCCAGTCCTCCTTCAGCGGCCCGCACACTTCCCGCATCAGAGAGTCATACGGGCTGATGAAATCAGCCTTCTCGCCCGGGGCCGGCACTTCCAGGAATGCCCGGTGCAGCCGGTCTCGCAGCGCCGAAGCGTGATACTCTTCTATCCAGGAGTTGATTTCCTTCAGTCTCGAGCGGCTCCCCGCGTCCATCAGCCAATACGCACTGCTGTCCACAGGCAGCGAGATAAAGTGCCTGTCCTCCGCCTGCAGCGAGTCCCGCAGCGGGACCACCACCAGGTCCAGAGTCCCGTCGCGAAGCGAGTCGACCAAATGCGGGAGCGAGCGGACGACCCGCGTGTCCGTCCGCGAGCCGACGCTCCGGGCGAACCTCTCCAGAAGCTCGTAGTGATATCCCACTTCCAGACGGCCGGGAGCCTTCGCGAAATCCCCGGAGATGATCGCGCAGCGCAGCCCCCGCCCGGCAAAAGTCCCCCTGTCGCGATGCAGAAGGGCGATGCCTGCGGCCGCCAGAGCGGCCAATACGGCTGCTCCCGCGACGACCCCCGTTATGATTTTCCTTTTGCCCACCGCGGCGTACTCTATCGGTTTGAGGCCTGCCTCAATCCGGCAGGGCCGCCGCCCGCTGCTCCGCCTGCTCTGCCCGACCTCCCTGAGGAGCCTGCTCCGGAACCCGTTCCGGCAGACTGAGATGCCGCAGACTTTTTCGAAGGCTGCATATAGAACGGCCACCAGATGCCGAATTTCACGGTGCGGGTGGTGTTTATGAAGTGATGGGCCGAGAAATAATCCGGTCTGTCAGGCCAGACGCCCATAGCCGCGTTCTCGAGCTTTATGAAGATGCAGGCCCTCTTCCACTGCGCATTGATGAAGGCGTCGAGATACGGGCCGTTGTTGTATTTGATTTCATTCTGATTCTTGAAAACTCCCAGAGCCGGATTCCAGGCAGGGGAGTACCAGGCCGTGTTCCAGAGTCCGTCCACACCCAGCTGGAGTTTCATCACATCCTGTTTTACATTGAATTCCAGATAGTAACGCAGGTTGAGGCTCAGCGTAGGGAGCGGCAGCACGTCTTCGTTCGAGGACAGCTGGAAGAGTCCGCGGTGCTCCAGATGCAGCAGATTCCCCAGTACGAAATCCTTGCGGGCCGCAAGCGACAGCACGCTCATCGGCTTGGTGTTCTGGCGGATTATGCCCAGAGTGTCGTAGTAGATATTGTTCACCAGAAGGGCGTAGCCCGCCGAGACGCTCAGTCTCCAGCGCGGGATGTCCAGACTTCCCTGAAGCTTCGTGGTGGAGATCTTGTCGAAGTCATTGTCCCACTTGTAGTGGTTTGTGAGCAGGTGCTGCTGGTAGTATTCCGGCTCCCTCGAGCCGGTCTCGAAATGGGCTTTCAGAGTTACCGGGCTTTTCTTTGCGCGGCGGAAAGGGTGGAGTTCCAGCTCGGCATTGGCCGCAAGGCCCTTGTCGTTGAATTCCGCCCCCGCGAAGCTGTAGTCGGCGCTCGCGTCCCAATGCAGGTTGCGTGTCAGCCGGCCCCTGACGCCCGCATAGGCGAATACGGTGTTCCACACTTCGTTGCCCGGAGCTTTCAGGTAGAGTGCCTCCGGACGGTAGAAATTCTGCAGTCTGTCACCCACTCCGACATCGAGCTTGGAGATGACTCCGTCTTCCGACCAGGGCTGCAGACGTATGAACGCCCTGTTCTCCAGCTTCATCACGCGCATCGAGTCGGCGGTGGAGTTCGGGTTCAGGTAGAATTTGCCATCGTAGAGCGCGTTCCCGTCGCTGTTTGTGGAGGAGGACAGCGCATCGGTGTAAGTCCTTGTGATGACGGTATATTCGCTGCTGTGCCCGATGAACGCGGTGGTGACGTCGCTGCTGTCGGCGGCATCCTTCTTCTTCAGGAAATTGAAAGGGATGCGGTACTGCTGGTCGAGGAACAGCGTGTTCTTCTTTATCTTGCTCGCCGCGCCGGAGAGGGCTGTCTTGATCTCGCGCGCATCCACGGTGGTGTCGCGGATCCAGTAATTGTCGAGGATCCCTCCGTTCTCGCTGCGGCTCACCATATTGTAGATGTATCCGGCGTGCATCAGGTAGCGTTTGCCGAGGTAGTTCGCGTTCGCGTAGAAAGTCTTGTTCGTCGTGGACTCGTCCGCGAGGATTCCGTTCCCGCCGAAGCGGTCGTAACACAGCGTGAAATTGAACTCCGGATCGATGTTCTGCGTGGTCATCAGGTGGAGATTGTTCGACTCCTTCTGGGTGCCCGTGAGAAGAGTCCCCGTGTAGCTGAGCTCGGTGTAGGGGGTCTTCGTGTTATACATAGGCACGTTTTCCGGGTTGACGCTCCAGCTTTCCTGAGCCTGATAGAAAAATACCCGCTCGCGGTTCTCGCGCAGGAAAAAGTTATAGCTCTGCGCCGGCGATCCCGCCACGCCCAGCCAGGTCGCGTTCACGTCCTCGCGCCGGAACTTGTAGTCGTGGAAGTGGTGGTTGAAGCTCGTGTCCGGTTCGCTCACTTCCATATCGTGGAAGTCCCGTCCGTGCGTCCAGGTGATGATGCGGCGGAACTGCATACTGTCGGCGAGGAACGGAGTGTCGAGCAGCCGCAGCGTGCTCTTCAGAATGCTGTCCTTGACGTTCTGCAGACTGTCGTGCACGGCCTTGAGGCTGTCCATAGCGGCTTTCTTCGCCTGTATCTTGAGATCGTTGTGATATTTCTTGCGCCCTGCCTTGTCCAGACCCGCGTACCACTGCTCGAAGCGCAGCTTGGCGAGAGCGGCCGAATCGGCATAGTAGAGCGAATCCAGCATCTTCCACTCCAGAGTATCGCCTGCGGCGATCAATGTGTCCCTGACCCAGCGGTGGGTGGCGGAGTCCACCAGGGCGGCGTAGTATCTGTATCTGAACGGGTCGGTATATCTGAGAGAGTCGGGGACTTTCACCGTGTCGCGGAAATGGATGATCTCCACGCTGTCAGATAGCTCTCCGAATCCCAGACTGTCCGCAGTCTGCACGCTGTCGGCGATCTGCGCCGCAGTCATCTTGAAATCCTCGGCAGTCCAGCCTTTCTTATAGGCATCGTGCGGATATATCACGGTATCAGCCACATAGCCTTCGCCCGGGCTGAGTCTCAGTCCGTCTGCGGAATATCCTCCGGAAGTGAAGACCCCTGTCAGGGCCGAGACGGTCACCAGGACCGGGAGAACTGATCTGGACAGAAAAATCTTCATAACAACCCGCAAATGTACTAATTTTTGATTAATCGCCAAGAATGCGTAATTTTGGCTTTCTTAACGGACTCTTTTTATGAAACGGCTTGAAGAATTATTCCTCTCATATACCGGAGTGAAGGCCTCGGAAGTCACCGAGCTGACCTCCTCCGGCAGCAACCGCCGCTATTTCCGTCTCCGGGGCAAGGACATTTCCCTCGTGGGAGTGGTGGGCACGAATCTCGAAGAGAACAAGGCTTTCATCACCATAGACCGCCATTTCCTCTCCAAGGCTATCCGGGTCCCGCGAGTCCTGGCTGTGAGCGGTGACGGGATGTGCTACATCCAGGAGGATCTGGGGAACGACCAGCTCTATACCCTGGTCTCCGGCGGCCGCGAGAGCGGGGAGTACAGCTCTTACGAGAGGGCGCTTCTGTGCAAGACCATAGAGCAGCTGCCGAAGATCCAGTTCCGGGGCGGCGCGGGTCTGGACTACGGCGTATGCTATCCGGACAGGGAGTTCAACGCCCGTATGGTTATGTTCGACCTGAACTACTTCAAGTACTGTTTCCTCAAGGCTACCGGTCTGGACTTCAATGAGGTACGGCTTCAGGACGACTTCGAGCGCCTCAAAGACGACCTTCTGCGGGATTCGGGGGATACCTTTATGTACAGGGACTTTCAGGCCCGCAATGTGATGTTCAAGGACGGCGAGCCTTATTTCATAGACTTTCAGGGCGGCCGCCGCGGACCTATATATTATGATGTGGCCTCTTTCATCTGGCAGGCCCGCTCCCGCTATCCGGACGACCTGAAACAGATGCTGACCGAGACTTATCTGCGGGCTCTTAAGGGCTATACAGAAGTGGACGAGACTCTTTTCTATGAGCGCCTGCGCATTTTCGTGCTCTTCCGCACCCTGCAGGTTCTGGGAGCCTACGGCTTCAGAGGCTATTTCGAGAAGAAGCCTCATTTCCTCGGCAGCATCCCTTACGCCCTGAATAACCTGCGCAAGATCCTGAAGACTCCGTTCGAGAGCTATCCATATCTTACCGAGGTGCTTGCGAAACTCACTTCGATGCATCAGTTCTATGAGATCGCCGAGGACAAGCGGCTGGAGGTGCGCATCTATTCCTTCGCATATAAGAAAGGCGTTCCCGTCGATGCGACCGGCAATGGCGGCGGCTATGTCTTCGACTGCAGGAGCATAAACAATCCCGGGAAATACGAGCATTTCCGCCAGTTCACGGGACTGGACGCGGAAGTGATCAAGTTCCTCGAGGACGACGGCGAGGTCTCGATATTCCTCGACAGCGTGTACAAGCTGGTGGATGCCCACGCCAAGCGCTTCATTGAACGTAAGTTCACTCATCTTCAGGTCTGTTTCGGCTGTACCGGCGGGCAGCACCGCTCGGTGTATTGTGCCGAAAGGCTCGCCGAGCACCTGTCCTCGCGCTTCGACGTGAAGATTACGCTTACGCACCGCGAGCTGGACATAGAGAAACTGTTTTAGGAAGCCCCGAGCGTGAGTATGAAGGCTGTGATTTTAGCTGCGGGACTCGGAACCCGTCTCAGACCGCTCACCGATTCTATGCCCAAGGCTCTTGTCCGCGTGGGAGGGCAGCCGCTGCTCGAACACGTGCTCCGGCGACTGCAGGCGGCGGGTTTCGGGGATTTCATAATCAATGCCTGCCATTTCTCCGATATGATAGCCGATTATGTGGAGCACCGCCCGGACAGCGGAGCCCGCATAAGCCTGTCAGTGGAAAAGGGGGAGCCGCTCGAAACGGGCGGCGGCATTCTCGCGGCGCGGAACAAGATCCTCGCGGCGCCCGGGGACGGCTTCCTTGCCCACAATGTCGATATACTTTCGGACCTGGATTTTTCCCGCTTTCTCTCCGGAGTGCGTCCTGAGGCCCTCGCCACTCTGCTCGTGAGCGAACGCCGCACGCAGAGATATCTTCTTTTCGACGATGATATGCGCCTTGTGGGCTGGACTAATCTCGCCACCGGGCAGGTGCGCAGCCCCTTCCCGGGGCTCGATGCGTCCCGCTGCCGCCGCTACGCCTTCGCGGGCATACACTACATTTCCGACCGCATTTTCGATGCTATGGACCGGCTCGGTTTCAGCGGACGCTTCTCCATAGTGGACTTCTACCTCGCAGCCGCGAGGTCGTACCCGATCTACGGGGCGGTCCCGCCCTCCCTGAACCTGCTCGACGTCGGCAAGACGGAGTCCCTGTCCGCCGCCGAAGAGTTCCTGAAAATGCGGCACGCCTGATCCGGATACATACGCTCCTCGGGCAGGCAGACCCCTCAGACCGCATTGGACGGCGAAGCCGGCCGAAAAAGAAATCTGCGGTCTGAGGGGCCTGCCTGCCGGGGACAGCATCGGACGGCGAAGCCGGCCGGGTTACTGCCGGTACAGAGGGGTCGGGTAGAGACCCTCGTCGGCGAGCTCCTTGAACTTCGCGACCACGCCCGGACGGTCTTCCTTGAAGGTGACACCGAACCACTGCGAAGCCGTGCTGAGCACATCGCACTTGCCCTCGCCGCTCTTTATGATGCAGTCGATGGCGTAAGGGATGTAGTACTCCTTCTTCAGCTCGTTTATATTCTGCTCCAGGAAACCTTCGAAAATCTTAGCGCTCTTCCCGAAATAGTCGGGCGTGAAACACCACATATTCATAGAGCAGAGGTCCTTCGCCCGAAGCTCCACCTTCTCGCCGGTCACGGAATTCTCCCCACGGAGCACACCGTCGGCCTCGAACTGCACGTTGTGATGTTCCACCACATCAGTCAGATGATGAGCCTCGTCATAGTGGCAGATGCCTCTGGACACACCGCCGCTCTCGCTGAGAGTATGGTCGAGCTCGAAGCCCACGATGGCATAGACATTCTCGGAATTCTCGTGCTCGCGGCACCACTGCCCCGCGATGCGGAAAGAGTCCCTGCCGTAGAAATCGTCCCCGTTTATGACCACGAAAGGCTCGTGTATGACGTCCTTCGCCATAAGCACGGCGTGCGCGGTACCCCAAGGCTTCTGCCGCTCCGGGTTCAGAGTGAAGCGGGCCGGGATCCTGTCCAGCTCCTGCGTCACGAACTCGAACCGGAGTTTCTCGCCGTCAGGGCAGAGGACGTGGCTGTATTTTTCTTTCACCGTCTGTTCGAACTGCTCACGGAAGTACTCGCGCACTATATAGACCACCTTGCCGAAGCCGGCGTGCACGGCATCGTAGATAGAATAATCTATGATAGTTTCTCCGCTCGGGCCGAGTCCGTCCATCTGTTTCAGTCCGCCATAGCGGCTGCCCATACCGGCAGCCAATACAAGAAGTGCAGGTTTCATTTTAATTTCGGTTAAATAGTCAAAGTCCGCAAAATTAACTAATTTTGCGGAAACGTCTTCAGGAGTTATGGGGAAATTTTCACGGATTTGGGACCGCAGCAGGGATGCCGGCCACAGGGAAGAAAGGTCTTTCCTGAGATGGGTGCTGCTTACATCCCTGATTTTCATCGTCGCCGTCTGCCTCAAGCGCGACAATGTCTTCCGCTGGATCGGGGCCGGAGCCACAGCCCGCAGCCAGGAGAAGCAGATGGTCTATTACCGCGAAAACATAGAGCGGCTCGAAAAGGAAGTCGAGGCCCTGAACGGCGACCGCGACACTCTGGAGAAATACGCCCGCGAGAAGTTCTATTTCGCGGCGCCGGGAGAAGACGTTTACATCACCGAATAGAGACACTGCTATGGCCAGAAGAAAAGTCCGTCGCAACTACGATTTCCTTTCGAAATATTCCTATTACACCCCGGGCCTGAAGGGGATGTTCGTGCTCCTCTGCCTGATGCTCGCCGGAGCGCTGCTCGGGAACTTCGTTATGCTCCTCTGCCTGAGCTTCCCGGGAGGCGAACAGTTTACCGCCGAGTACGGGATGCTCCTCTCCTATCCTGTGATGTTCGTGCCCGCGATGATATACGCTTCACTTAAAAGCAGTTCCGCCGCCCTGTTCGATGAGGGTTATGCCCTCGACAGAGGCAGCTTCGCGCCTGTGGGAGTCCTGCTGTGCTGCCTTATGGCCATACTCGGCACCCTGGCAGCATCCATAGTAGCGGACGGGGTCGTGGGTCTGCTCCCTCCTATGCCCGAGTGGCTGGAGCAGGCTCTCGAGTCTCTGGTGAAGGGAGAGCTGTGGGTGAACTTCCTCTGCGCATCGATAATGGCTCCGATATTCGAGGAGTGGCTCTGCAGGGGGATGGTTCTTCGCGGCCTGCTGAACTACAGGCGCAGGGACCGGTCCGGTGGGCAGCAGGTGCGCGGCCTGAAGCCTTCCGTAGCCATAATCATCTCCGCAGCCTTCTTCGCGCTGATACACGCGAACCCTTGGCAGGCCATCGCGGCCTTCTCTCTCGGCTGCCTCTTCGGCTATGTCTATTACCGGACCGGTTCGCTGAAACTCACTATGCTGATGCACTTCACGAATAACACTTTCGCCCTGCTGTGCAGCAACCTTCCCGCTTTCGAGGATCCGGACAGCTGGGTGGAGCTGCTCGGCACCGGCAGATACCTCGTGCTCTGCGCCGCCTGTGCCCTGATGCTCGTCGTGGCGGTGCGCACTTTCAGCAAGGTCACTCTGCTCCGCCCGCAGGGCAGCTGCGCAGTCCTCGGAGAACAGGATGCCGTCTGAGTGCCCCCTGATAGACCGCTGCTACAGAAGCAGCAGCAGGGCTACAGAATAGAGACAGAGCCCCTGAAGGCGGATGCGTCCCCGGCTGCTGCGGGTCATAGAATACTCCAGAGGAGCTTTCCCTGAGATACTCTCCCACTTGTCCGCGGACGGCATATTCTTCTTCGCCCATTTCGCGATGATGTCCTCATCGTGCAGCCAAGTCACTCCGCCGTTCGAGCGGTTCAGAGTCATAAGAGTCTTCCTGTCAGCTGTATAGGTCATATCCGAGAGATCCGCAGGAGCTGCCTGGGCATCGCTCAGAAGCAGTACCGGGGTCATCCCGGAAAGCTGCACGGTCATAAAGAAATCCGAAATCCTGCCCCAGTCCTGCGGCTCCAGCTTCTCAGGCGAATAGACGGAGACGATCACCACATCCCCGTCCGTAAGCAGGTCCGTCTCGTATTCGCCCTCCGCATTGCGTATATGCAGCTGCACGGGCGCACTCGCATACCTGTCCGCGTGCAGACGGTTCAAGGTCTTGCCGATGAGCGTCCAGCTCTGGTCAGGAAGCTTGTCCTGCGAAAACAGCCCCCTCTGAGCCTTCTTCTCATAAATGAAGAGCGTGTCCCGCAGATCGTTCAGAGTCTCGTCATCATCCTCCTCGTCGGAGAGCGCCGCGCCGGGGGCGAAGGGAGTGAAATCCACGTAAGGCAGAGTCGTGAGCGAGGTGTAGCCGAGAATGAGCACGGCCCCCGCCGCCAGGACGAAAGCGATTATCTTGCCTTTCCGGTTCTCCCCGTTCAGGTCCCTCACAGGCAGAAAAGCCCCCGCTGCCAGAGCGCAGAGCACCAGATTCTTCGCCAGCGACTGCAGATGCGTAAGATGAAACGCCTCGCCGAAACACCCGCAGTCCATCGCCGGGTTGAAAATGGCCAGCGCGACCGTCACGAGCGTGAAAAAGACTATCAGCGCACTCGTCAGAGCAGCGACAGCCTTTTTCCACAGGCCTGCGGCCAATGCCGCCCCGCACAGCGCCTCTGTGAGGCTGAGAATCACTCCGGCTGCTTTCGAGACCGGAATCAGCAGCGGCAGCCCGAAGAAGCTGAAATACTCCTTTACTATGAGCGAAGTCCCCACGGGGTCCTGAAGTTTCAGAACTCCGGACATAAGGAACGCGAGTCCTATGACTATGGCGCAGAAGCGATGGAGAATCTGACGGAATGATTTCATTTTCGGTTATTTGTCAAAGTTGAATTTCTGCTTTACCACATCCAGGAGCCTCGCGGAAATGACATCCTTGTGAGCCATACGCCCGTCTTCTCCGCTGCAGTCCACCACTCTGAAATTGCTGTCCCGGCCCTGCTGCTCAAGGTACATCTGCCGCACCCTCTTCTGGAAGCTGATATCGGCCTCGTGTATGTCCCTGCCGCCTTCGAGATAGTCCCTGTCATCTCCCTGTCTCCGGGAATGCAGGTTCGATTCCACGAATGAAATCGGCACGTCCATGAAAAGGTTCAGATCCGGACGCGGGAGACCGAAGTCCCCGAACTCCGTCTGCAGGATCCAGTCGCGGAGTCTTTCGCAAGCGGCCTTGTCCCGGACTTTCGCGCACTGGTAGGCGATGTTCGAATAGACATAGCGGTCCAGAAGCACGCAGACTCCCCGTTCGAGCTTTTCTCTGAGCATCGGCGCTGCCCCGTGCCTGTCTTCCGCGTAGAGCAGAGCCACCAGCTGAGGATGTACCGACTCCATACTTCCGAAGTCCCCGCGCAGAAAGCGGCTGATCAGCTCCCCATAGACAGGAGCGTCATATCGCGGGAAATGGATGTGCTCCAGAGCCGGGCATTTCTGCCCGAGATACTCTCCGAGCCGTTTCAGCTGAGTGGATTTTCCCGCTCCGTCCAGTCCTTCCAGTACTACAAGCATAGCCGGGTATCTTTAGAATAATTGTCCCTTTTTTCTTTCCTGACGAAAGACAATGTGCAAAGATACCCTTTTTTGTGTATTTTTGGGCTGCAGTTTTTATGTAAGGATGAAAAAAGCGGACAGGGACATAAAGATAATGGGGATAGTGAATCTGACGCCGGATTCCTATTTCGCGCCGAGTAGAGTCGCTTCGATCGGGGCCTTCCTCCATAGGGTACAGACCCTTCTGGACGAGGGTGCGGACATCATAGACGTAGGGGCCGTCTCCACCAGACCGGGAGCTGCGCAGGTGTCGGTGGAGGAAGAATGGCGCAGACTCGCTCCGGCATTGGACGCCTTCGCGAAGGCGTTCCCGGGGACAGCCGTGAGCGTGGATACGAGCAGTGCGGAGATAGTCTCCCGCTGCTGCGAGGTGCTCGGAAGGGGGATTGTGGTGAACGACATCTCCGCAGGGGAGGACGATGAGGGGATGCTCGCTCTGGTCGGAAGTCTGGGTCTTCGCTACATAGCGATGCACAAGCGGGGCACGCCGCGCTCTATGCAGTCGCTCTGCGATTACGGCGATGTGACGGAAGAAGTGCTGCGGTATTTCGGGGATTTCGCCCGTAAAGCGGCCGCGGCGGGGGTGGAGGACTGGATTCTCGACCCGGGCTTCGGCTTCGCGAAGAGCGTGGAGCAGAACTATGAGCTGCTGCGCTCTCTGGATCGCTTCGAAGCTACGGGACGCGAGCTGCTTATCGGCATATCGCGCAAGAGCTTCATATATAAACCATCGGGCCTTGGCCCCGAAGATGTGCTCGCCCAGACGCAGGCGCTGCATCTCGAAGCCCTCCGTCTCGGAGCGGACATCCTGCGGGTGCACGATGTGGCTTCAGCGTGCCGCACAGTGAAAATATACCGGATGCTGTGGGGTTAGGTCTTCCCCCCCCCCGGTGCCCGAATCCGAATTTTTGATATTTTTGCAGAAACTGATTCGGAAGCTGTCCGGAAACCTGAGCCGTTTTCAGACCTCTTCCGCGAAAATCCCCCAGAATATGAGTGCAGACAGCCCGCTTCTTATGCGCTGCAGGATCCGCCGGATTCTGCTCGTGTGCAACAATTACGACAGCTACTCTCTTGAAGAAGACGGACATATCGAAGAGCAGATAACCCGCGAGTATGCGGACCTCAACCTGAGCAATCCGCCTTCCTTCGAGCGTGTGGAAAGCACCGTCGAGGCGTATGCCCTGGTGGCGAAGGGAGAGAGGTTCGATCTGATCGTCACTATGTACAATGTCGGCGAGATGGACGTGTTCGAGTTCTCCCGCAAGGTGAAGGCCCTGCAGCCCTCCACTCCCATAGTGCTGCTGTCGTCTTTCTCGAAAGTCATCTACAGCCAGATATATGGGCAGGACCGCTCCTGCATCGACTTCATCTTCTGCTGGAAAAGCAGCACGGACCTCATAATCGCCATCATTAAGCTGCTCGAGGACAAGATGAACGCCGAGTATGATATGGCGCAGGGAGTCAGAGCGATACTGCTCATCGAGGACTCCGTCCGCTACTACTCGACCTATCTGCCACTGCTTTACAAGCTTGTCCTTCAGCAGAATATCGATTCTCTGAGCGACACCCTGAACGAAAAGCAGAAAACCCTCTTCAAGCGCTCGCGGCCCAAGATCCTGATGGCGACCTGCTACGACGAGGCTGAGGAAATCTACCGGAAGTACAGGTCCAATATCCTGGGCATCATCTCCGACATAGGCTTCGTGCTCCACAAGGGCGACCGCTCGAAGGACGAGAAGAGCGACGCCGGCGTGGATTTCTGTGCTCTCGTGAAGAAGGACAACCCCCGTATGCCTTTCCTTATGCAGTCTTCGCAGGAAAGTATGCGTGCGGTCGCGCATAGCCTCGGGGTGGGCTTCGTGCTGAAATCCTCGAAGACCCTCACCCACGATCTGAGCGAATATATAGGCAAGTATTTCGGTTTCGGGGACTTCGTGGCCACCGACCCCGACACGGGGGAAGAGATCGGGCGTGCCCGGAACCTGTATGAGTTCGAGAAGCTGCTGAGCACTCTTTCGGTCCGCGTTTTCCGCAGTCTCGCGGACAAGGACTACATCTCGCATTGGCTTTACGGCCGGGGCTTCTTCGCGCTCGGAAACATATTCCGCCCCATCCGCATCACGGATGATTCGGAGGTGGAGAGTGTGCGTCAGATGAATCTGCGCGCCATCCGGGACTTCCGCATTTCGCTGGGGCTCGGCGTGGTGGCGGAGTTCGACCCCGCGACATATAACGATGCCCTGCGCTTCACGCGTCTGGGGAGCGGCTCTATGGGAGGCAAGGCCCGCGGTCTGGCCTTTCTGAACCATATGCTTCAGAAATACGGTCTCTTCGACAGATGGGAAGGCGTGAGGGTGATGGTGCCGCGGACGCTGGTCGTGACCACGGAGTATTTCGACCGCTTCATCCTCGAGAACGGCCTGCAGTACGTCATCAATTCCGATATCACGGATGCGGAGCTGCTCTCTGAGTTCGTGGCTTCGACGCTGCCGCAGGAACTCACTGCGGCGCTGCGCGTTTTCCTGCACCATACCCACAAGCCTCTGGCGATACGCTCCTCCTCGAAGCTGGAAGATTCTTACTATCAGCCGTTTGCCGGAGTGTATTCGACCTATATGATTCCGCATACGGAAAATGTGGACCAGGAACTCCGCCTGCTTTCGAAGGCCATAAAGAGTGTCTATGCCTCGGTGTATTTCGCCGCTTCGCGCGCGTATATCACCGCGACTTCGAACGTGCTCTCGGAAGAGAAGATGGCGATAGTCATACAGGAGGTGTGCGGCAGCGAGCAGAGCGGCCGCTATTTCCCGACTCTGTCGGGCGTGGCGCGCTCGCTGAATTTCTATCCCGTGGGCTACGAGAAAGCGGAGGAAGGTGTCGTGAAACTGGCCTTCGGCCTCGGAAAGGCGGTCGTGGACGGAGAGCAGGTGCTGCGCTTCGTGCCTGCTTATCCGAAGAAGGTCATCCAGACTTCCACGCCCGAGCTGACGATGCGCGACACTCAGCAGGTGATGTACGCTCTGGACCTGCAGCCCGACAAGTTCAAGACTTCGGTGGACGATGCGGTGAATCTGGAACGCATCCCGATAAGCGAGTGCGGAGCTTTCCGCAGTTTCGCCCGCGTCGCTTCGACCTGGGACCGGGAGAGTATGCGTATGAGCGACTCTCCGTTCGCGGAGGGTCCGAAGTACGTGACTTTCTCGCACATACTGAATTACGGCACTTTCCCGCTCGCCCCGATTCTGCAGGAGCTCCTGGATGTGGCCAGGCGCGAGATGCGCTGCGCCATAGAGATGGAGTTCGCCGCCGACCTGGACCGTCCGAAAGGGGAGTCCTCTGTTTTCAACGTCCTGCAGATACGTCCCATCTCGTCGGACACCGGGGATGAGGCGGTGGACTGGAGCAAGGTGGACTCCGGCGGGGCATTTCTCACCAGCGGCAGTGCGCTCGGTACGGGCTGGATCGAAGATGTGCGCGACCTCGTCTATCTGCGCTCGGAGACTTTCGATGTGCTCAGGACACAGGAGATCGCGGACGAGCTTACCGCGCTCAACGAGCGTCTGCGCGCTCAGGGACGCGGCTATGCGCTGATAGGCTTCGGCCGCTGGGGGTCGAGCATCCCGTCGCTCGGCGTTCCGGTCAACTGGGGCGACATCTGCGAGGCGCGCGTCATAGTGGAGTGCTGTCTGGAGAACTTCCGCGTCGATCCGAGCCAGGGCACGCATTTCTTCCAGAATATGACTTCGTTCAATGTCGGCTATGTGAACGTGAACCCGTTCGCGCGTCCCGGCGACAGCCTGTCTTTCGAGACTCTCGATGCGATGCCTGCCGAGATGCAGACGCACTGGCTGCGCCTGCTGCACTTCGAAAAGCCTCTGCGCATCTGCGTGGACGGCCGATGCAGCCGCGCCCTTTTCGCGCTTTGACCCTTCGCGCGCGTGGAATGACGGGATGCCCGATCAGGTCGGGCATGACGGTGGGTCGGGCATGACGGTGGGTCGTCATTGCCGGCTTGCCCGGCAATCTCCCCGAACGCCGTCATTGCCGGCTTGCCCGGCAATCTCCCTGAACGCCGTCATTGCCGGCTTGCCCGGCAATCTCCCCGAACGCCGTCATTGCCGG
>CAVDFQ010000020.1:0-38343 GCA_963608065.1 bacterium | reverse complement strand
GGCCAAGGCGGTCAAGCTGGAGGGTTAATTATACAAAACGGCGTTAAACTCACGTTGACAAAGAAAGTACTGCAAGCGGGCGAAGCTGAACTCGATGAATTGTCGCACTTGACCGTCTCAGGACACACTTTTTGAATCGCTGCCAAAAAAAGAAACTGCATGAATATCATATCCGGCAGTTTCTTATCAATGGAATGATTGACCCTTATCGGGCGATGTGCTGGGTTATGGAATCCTTATTTCCGGAATAAAGTATGAATTGACAGTCTCGTCTTCACTGTTCAATGTTATCAGAATACCGTTTTCCGGATCAATATCATAAGAACTGATTCCGGCATCCAGATTGATGCTCCATAATGGATTCCCGTCCCACGAGAAAAACTGGAGCTGATTGTTCTTCCTGTCTTTCTGATATAGTGCTGAGAAAAAGTTCTTATGAACCGAAAGGGCACAGTAGCCGTTTGTAGAGGCTAGCGGATTTCTCTCGAGATAATGAATATCACGGAGTTTGCCGTTTGCGATGGTAAAGCCTTCGGACTGTCCGGAAAGCGGATAAACGTGTATCTGATTCAAAAGGGTCATAGCTTCGACGATCAAGTCCCGGTCCCGTGAATAACCTAGAATTGCCGAGAAGAGATTAAAGTTGAAACCTCTGTCCGGGGCGTTTAAGCGGAAGGAATTCAGCCGGACCATATCTTCAGAGATAAATTCCTGTCCGTCTTTCATATAAAAACGTTCTTGTGAATCAGATTTGGCTGAAAGACGTTTAGCAAAATAATCGTTGTCATCTATGATAACGCTTGTCAGAACTTGTTGTCCGTCTACGGTCTTGCCGATTTGCTCGAGAACCAGGTCTTTCTGTCTCAGGGTCTGTGTGAGGTCGATTCTTAAAATCTTCTTGGTCATAAAATCTGCAAAACGGATGACGGTGCCACCGTTTTCCCTGTCGAGACAGAAAGCACTGCAGAAGGGAGAATAGAGAAGTTCCGAAGGTCCGTTCCCTTTAGAAATGAAACTCCCGGAGTTCTTCCAAGTGCTTCTGTCGTAGATATGAAGAATCTTATCACCGGAAGCTGTTGCAAGCAGGAGCGAATCGCAGAATTTCAGACTGATTACGCCTGGTGTATTCAGATTCACAGATTCAGGAACAGGGAGCGAAATGGCGGTGAAATCAGATTCCTGGACCTGTCGGACACTCTTTAAACTGGGAGAGTATGGTTCAGAGCAGCCGAAACTCAATGCGACGAGCATCGTGATGATGAATGTCAGCTTTGTCCCATTCATAGACTTAGTCACAATAATGCTCATTAGCTAAAAACACTTTAGTCCCCGGAACGATTTCGCAGTTTCCGCAATATCTGACAAATAATCCGTCGGACACTTTAATCCGATTGAAGCAGACATTTGTAATCTCCTCTCCTGACATTAAAGCTTCTACATTAGATTGAAATAATGATCGCGACTGGACTGATTGGAAGATTGATACAATGAAACACGTCAGAGAAACACAAATGACGGATAATAATAATACTTTCTTTTTCATCGTTTTCAGTTTAATAATGATTAATGGAATTCGAAGCTCTCAGTGAGTTATACAGGAGAGAGCGCTAACCTGCATAGACGTATGAATGCAGGGTCTCATCTCGTCTAGAACGTTGCAAATATACCTAAATTCCGCAAACAACCAATAGATTTTGATGCTTTGAGTTGGGAATAGCGGATTTTTATGCAGGCGGGCATCCTGTCGGTGAAAGATCAGTGGTTTCCCTCTCGATTATAGCGTCAGTTTCCAGTTCCGACATCCTGATTTTACTGACAAGGCATGCCGGTCCCGCGCTTTTGAGAGAAAGCGCTGTCAGTGGATGGTATCCGAACTGGCAATCCGAATGCTCTCGTGGCCGTCCCGGAAGGGCTTTTTAACTATTTTAGCAGCTTAGGCTGCGGAATTTAGGGTAAGATAAGTGGCATTAATTTGCTTTTTCGTCTTAAGTGATTATCTTTGCATATGCTCGTGGTAAAGCCAATATCTTTTGTTTAATCTTTGAAACTGCTGATAATCAAGATGCGGCGCATATCAGTTCTTTTGCTCATCTTCTTTGTGTCAGTGTCCTGTGGGCATCGGGTGAGGAATATGTTTGATTCACCGATTCATTTTGAAAAACCCCATCAGACATATGCTATTAAAGGGGATTTGCTGGGATTAGGTGCAGAAAGGCCTTTTAAGGTTACAGGAATGTCCATATGTGATTCTCTGATGATATTGAAGGGCAGATTACCGAATTCATTATCCCAATTGTATATCTTTTCTCTGGCAGATAATTCCTTCAAAGGGCATTATATAACAAAAGGAAGAGGCCCAGGCGAATTACTGTCTCCGATTATCAAAACTCAATTAGCCAGTCGAAATAACCTATTGTATATTTTTGACCTCAGTCTTTGTTCTGCCTATGCTTTTGATTGGCAGAAGTCTATAAGAGAGCGGCAGACAGAGTTGGACAAGTTGCTGGTATTGCCTCCCGGAACAATTGACTCGTATCCTGTCGGGGACGGGCATATCGTGTTCATTCCTAAGGAAGATAGTTATACTTGTTCGCTTTTGGAGGAATCGGGAAATGAGATTAAACAGATTCCGATTTTTCCTTATACTTCAGGCGTTTCTTTTGCAGACAAATTATCATCAGCTTCCCTCGTTTGTCAGGATCGGGAAGTATTAGTGATGGCAATGTGTATGTTTCCTCAAATCAATATATTGGATTTGAAAACCGAAAAAAGGATATCTATCGCAGTATCCAGAGGCTATAAGTCGTGGAAGAAAACTCTGACACAGAGTTACGACGAAGGGCATTGTTATTATACATACATTACGCAGTCGACTGATGGTTTTATGGCTTTGTATTATGGTGTTCCGTTTCAAGATTTCATACAACAGTCCATTGTTCCCCATATACACGTTTTCGATTGGGACAGCAATTTCCTTTATGATGTACAAGTGCAGGAAAACCTGAAAGTAATCGCAGCCGGAGATGGGAAAGTGCTATATGGAGTCGATGAGAATGATGACGTTTACAGATATGACCTTTCGTCACTGAACCGTTAACCTCATAGATTGAGTTGTTATGAGACCATCTCGAGTATTCTGGTGTGTTTGCGTCCTTTTTGTCACTGCCATTTCATCAGGGTGTGAAAAGCAGAGGCTGAAAAAGGAGATGAGGGTATTTATGTCACGAGAAATAACATTACCCGATGGCTTATTGGAAATAGTAAGCGGACGCTTTTCGGTACGGGACTACACTTTAGAGAAACCTACTCTTGTGTTTCTTTACGGGCCTGAAGAGTGTTCGTCGTGCGCAATCGAAAAGATGATCGAGCATTCGCTTGATATGGACGCATTGCAGGAATCCGGCAAGTGTACGGTACTTGTATTGTTTTCGCCGGAGGAAGGTAATCAATATGATGTTCTGAATCAATTGCTGAACATAGAATTACCATTCCCGACATATCTCGATATGGAAGGCAATTTCAATAATCTCAACGAGAATTTCCCTTCTGACATCCGCTTTCACTGTTTTCTGCTGGGTATGGACGGACATCCCATATTCATAGGTAACCCTCTCCATTCGCCGGCGCTGCATAACTTGTTTGAGAAAACCTTAAATACGATTGTAGAATAATTCTAAAATTAGTACAAATGAAAAAAAAGATGTTTATTGCGCTTGTGGCGACAATACTCGCTGTGGCTACTCTCTTCGGAGTGAAAAGCAGGAATTACAGAATGGCTATGAAGCCATTGTTTGATGCGAATGTAGAGGCTCTGACTGATGAAGAAGTAGGCTTGAAAGGTCATTGCCACGAATCTGAGGGGGATTGTGTTTATTTTTGTCCTCAATGTGGAGCCGGCTATTATGCAAATGGTCACAAGGGTGGAGCTTATAACGTGACGGGCAGTTGTGTAAAGTGTGAAACTGCCAAAAACAACAATGACAGTGAATAGAACCATTACTGAGAGTATTATTTGGGCGACATGTCTGGTCGGGTTTGCCTCCTGTACGACAGAGCATCGGAACAAATATGAAGCACCGCGATTCGAAGAGGTTCTCTCAGCTTCTTTTGAACTTCTCACTGAAGATCAGCCGTGGGGCGGCACTTCGAAGATATACAAATACGGAGACGTCCTTGCAGTGGTGACATCTGAACCCGGTTATTCCGAAAAACCGGGGACTTGGCTACATCTTTTCGACCTTGACGGTAATCGCCTTTCAAATTTGATTGCCTATGGCAGAGGCCCGTTTGATGCCGGAACCATCATTAGGGCAGATCTGAAGGAGAATCTTTTGTATATGCTTGATTATAGCGGGAGCAAGTTGCTGACTGTGAATATGGCCACAGTGGTTGCCGATGGATATGGGGCGGTCGACAGCTTTGACATACAGCAGGAAAACAGATTGGCAAGTCATTTCGTTCTGCCGGGCGGTAATGTATTGCGTATTCACAATCCAAGTTTCAATGAGCCGGATTCTCTCTATCGAATTCAGTTGTATTCACAGGATGGGACGTTGTTATGCAAAGATGACCAAAGTCCATATTCCGAATGCGATGCAAAGACCAGGTTTTACTTTGAGGCGGTATCTTCCAGACAGGCGATATCCCCTGACGGCCGACATCTGGCCATAGCAATAGGGGCGGGAGCGATATTGGAAATATATACTATAGAGAACAGAAGTGTGTCAGATGTTGTGACGAAGAATTTTATAAAGCCGGAATTGGCCCGGACTCCTGACGGAGTTTCCATCTCCGAAAAGACCGTGGCCGGCTTCAATTACCTTTTTCCGACTGACGGACTATTGTACGCCGCTTATGACGGGGAGAGCTTTTTCGGCAAATCATCTCCTGTCTTTAAGAATATCGCAGTTTTTGACTGGGAGGGGAAAGCGTTGAAAGAGATTCGCACTGATCATCGCATAGAATCTTTGTGTACCGAGAATGGGAAAGAGTTTTATGCAGTGGTCAATGATGCGGAGGGCCGTGCATTCATTGCGAAACTGATCATTTGATTTGGAGTATCTTCCGTACATAACGGCTTTTGCGGTGACTGCGGCACTTTTTGTCTCCAGCAGGAAGACGTCGGAGCGTCTGATGGTCATTGCGGTTTCTTTGTGGCTTAGCTATGAGGCGGTTCTCGGCGTGATGCAGTTGACGGGGCTGGCAGCCTCCAGGCACGGCATATATCCGATGACCGGGAGTTTTCAGAATCCAGGCCCTTATGGCGGGTTCGCTGCGGTATGTACGGTGATTGTTTTGACGGCGGCATATGATTGGCGGAATGCCGCAGAGAAATGTGACAGACTTATCGCCGGATTGGCCGGCGTTGCCGGAGCCTTGGGAATCATCGTGATGCCCGCTTCGATGAGTAGGAGTGCTTGGGCGGCATTTGCACTGGCCTTGGGACTTTGGGGACTGTCTCAGGCAGAATTCCGAATCTTCATTAAAAAACACAGACGCCTTGCGTTGTTTGCTGCTGCCGCAGCCGTCATAGTTGCAGCGGGTGCTTTCAGCTTGAAGAGAGACTCCGCGCTGGGTCGTATCCATATATGGGAAATGGAGCTGCGAGTGATTGCAGACAGGCCATTAACAGGACACGGAAAGGGCTATGCTATGGGTAGTTACGCTTATGCGCAGGCTGACTACTTTTCCTCGAAGCCGAGAAGCGCGGAGCGCGTGAGAATCGCAGGTTGTCCGGAGTATGCCTTCAATGAGTTTTTTCGAGTCGGGATGGAGCACGGCATACTTGTGATGCTGGTTTTTGCCGCATTGACGGTGTACGGTATCATCATTCTACGAAAGAATAATTCCGTATTTGCCTGGGGACTTGCAGCTTGGGGGACGTTTGCCTTCGCGTCTTATCCGCTGTCCGTATGGCAGTTGTGCCTGCTCCCTGCGGTGATGCTCGGATCAGCGTGCGGATATTTGCCGGCCGCTTCGTGCAAAAGTCTGCGAATCATCTCCGTGTCTGCGGCTGTCGCCATATCGGCCGCCAGTATTTCCGTATGGCTGCCGTATTCATCCCGGAAACGCGATGCGGAAGAGAAATGGCGCGAAGTGCAGATGTTGGCGTCTTTCGGAGCTGATGATGGGATTGTGGACAGACTGGCTCCATTGTACCCGACACTGGGAAGGAACTACCGTTTCCTTTATGATTACGGATACTCGCTTCACAAGTCCGGCCGTTACGGGGAGAGCAACGTCATCCTCCTGGAAGGCGCGGCAAGGTCTTCAGATCCTATGTTTCATAATATCATAGGCAAGAATTTCGAGGCGACGGGGGATTACGTTTCTGCTGAGAATTGCTGGCTCCATTCGCATTATATGGTGCCGTCCCGCCTCTATCCGTATATTCTGCTGATGGAGATGTACGACAGACTGGGAGAAAAATGGAAGGCGACGGAATATGCGCAAAAAGTGCTGGAGAAACCCGTCAATGAAAGGAATGCTGCGATGACCGGATTGAGGGAAAGGGCTGAAAAGTATTTGAGAGAAAATGGGAAAACTGAGTGAAGCGCTCTTGATATGTCTGGCAAGTATTCTTGCCGTCGCTGCAATCCATTATGGGCATCGGGTCCTGATCAGCGACTCATTTGTCGTGAAAGGGGAGTCTATGGAGCCGGAATTCCATACAGGCGAAAGAGTCCGGGTGAATAAACTGAAAATGGGTGCGCGGATATATACTGATTATGATTTTTCCAAACCTTCCTTATCTTCCTTCCGTCTGCCGGGTTTCTCGAAACTTAAGGCAGGGGATATCGTAATCGTGAATTATCCTTATGCCCGTTCAGAAGATACGATAACGTTCAGAATCAATTATGTCTATATGAAGAGGTGCTACGGAGCGCCAGGGGATACGGTAAGAATCGTGAACGGGTGGTACGTGAATCCCTCGGACGGCGGACTCATAGGCAATCCGGCATATCAGCAGGTTCTCTCGGAAACTCCCGATTCCGTTCTGGCTGCTGACGGGGTGGCTCTGAAATCACTCAAGGTGAATGACCGCCTCAGGTGGACCATTCGGGATTTCGGTCCGATGTATGTGCCGGGGAAGGGAGATACCATAAGAATAGACTGTGACAATTACCGGCTGTGGAGGAGGCTGATTCTGTTCGAGACCGGAGTCAGCCCTACGGAATGCGGCGGGCAAGTCTTTTTCTCGGGCGAGCCGATGGAGACTTACACATTCCGGAGCGATTGGTATTTCCTCGGTGGCGACAATGTCCTGAATTCGGAAGATAGCCGTTACATAGGACTCTTTCCGGAATCTTACGTCATAGGTATTGTCAGAAGGAGACGATAGTTGCAGGAGTGTTTGGAATAGAAAGAAATGAGACGTATATTTGCCGATATCACCCTAAAACCTTTATAATAGCCGTCCTGTTTATGGAAAATGATTACAATATAATCTGTTCTTGATCTCAGGAGATAAGATTCGGGCGGAAAGATTTTTTGCGGGATATGAAATACTGGACATCGGTAAAGGGGTCCGGATATCAGTAGAGTGAGAATGATGCGACGAGTACTGACTGTTTTTTCTGTTTTGGTGGCTTCCGTCTCCGGATGGGCCCAGCAGATGACTATGTCCGAAGTCATCTCCACTGCCCGCCGGCAGTCTGTCGCTGCTCTTGAAGCTCGCCAGGAATTCATCTCCGTTTATTGGGCCTGGCGCTCCTATCAGGCCAGCCGGTTGCCTTCACTGTATTTCTACGGAGACTTGATCAATTATAACCGTTCTCTGGTACTGCTTCAGAACTATGATGACGGAACGCTCCGTTATGCCGGTACAAACAACCTTCAGAACAGTCTGGGCTTGCGCATCAGACAGCATATACCTTTTACCGGAGGTACGTTGACAGCTTATTCCGATCTGTCCAGAATCGATCAGTTCGGAATGGAAAAGTCGCTTACCTGGTATTCTCAGCCGATAACCATATCCTACACACAGCCCCTTTTCGCCTACAACGAGTTCAAATGGGAAAAACTCATAGAACCCAAGGAGTATGAGAAAGGGCGCAGGGCATACATCGAGTCTATGGAGCAGATAACCATAGATGCGGTGGAAGCCTACAGTACCCTGTTGCTTGCGAGGACGAACCACGAAATAGCCAAGACAAATTACGAGAACAGTGTAAAGATGCACGACGTCGCCAGAGAAAGGCTGTCTCTGGGCAGTGTCACACGCGATGAGTATCTTCAGCTGGAACTCAGAATGCTGAATGACAGCATTTCCATAAATGAAAGCCTGGTCGCGCTCCGCGACGCCCGGATGCACCTGAATTCCCTTCTCGGCTATGATGAATCGGTGGAGATAGAGCCGGTACTACCCGAGAATCTTCCGGATGTGGTTATGGATTATGAAATGGTCCTCGACCTGTCGCTGCAGAATTCCACTTTCAGCCTGGGGAATGAGATAGACATCCTCAATGCCCGGTCTGCTGTGGAGAAGGCCAAGGCTGACAGAGGAATATCTATGTCTCTCAATGCCCGTTTCGGACTTTCCGACACTGCACCTGAACTGCCGGGGGCCTATAAGAATCCTCTGGACCAGGAGGTCGCGGGACTGTCCTTCAGCATCCCTATATTCGATTGGGGACTTGGCAGGGGAAAAGTTCAGAAAGCCAAAGCTGCGGAAGCGGTGGTCCGCGCTCAGGTCGAACAGTCTGAAAATGACTACCGCAGAAGTGTTTTCACCGCTGTGGGCCAGTTCAACAACCAGCGGCGCCAGTGCGAAGTCTCACGCCGTGCCAGAAATATCGCATCCGAACGCAACGACCTCATGATGGAGAAGTTCCGTAGCGGCAGCGCTACAGTTACAGACCTCAATACGGCCCGGTCAGAAAGTGACTCCGCACTGCAGAAGTACATCACTGATATCAGCAACTACTGGATATACTATCACAAACTCAGGCAATATTCCCTCTATGATTTCATAAACGGAGCAGATATCGATGTGAACCCTGAGGAAATGATGGAAGAATGACAAAGCAGATTATGAACAGAACCGGATATATCCCAGTCGCTTTTTTTACTGCGGCACTTTGTCTTACCGCCTGTAATGGAAGCGGAAGCAAGGCATTGAAAGATAGTAAATCGGAGTATTCGCCGGAAGTGAACGCCGTCGAGGTCGTGACTCTGAAAAAGACAGATTTTCCGCATCAGCTTCTGTCGAACGGCAAACTGTCCGCGACTTCACGCGCACATCTGAAGTTCGGGACGGAGGGAGCCGTAAAGGAAATCAACGCAGTGAACGGCCAGAGGGTGAAAGCCGGTCAGGTGATAGCGCGTCTCGACCGTCCGGACCTGAAGCTGGCGCTCGTCTCCGCACGCATCTCCCTGGAAAAAGCCCGTCTGGATCTCTACGATGTGCTTGCCGGCCAGGGTTATGCGGCCCGCGACACAGCCTCTGTTCCGGCAGAAGTTCTCGAAATGGCGAAGATGCGTTCAGGTTATGTGACCGCCGCGAATTCTCTGGTGCGTGCCGAGTACGACTTTTCGCTCACCGTGCTCAAGGCTCCGTTCAGCGGAAGAGTGGCCGACCTGAATGTGAAGCTCTATGACCAGTCTCCGGTGGAAGAGTTCTGCACCATACTGGATGACAGTACCTTCGATGTGGACTTCACTGTTATGGAGTCCGAGTATCCGTTCATAGAGCGCGGGCTTGCAGTCAAGGTCTCTCCATTCGCCGATGCCGCACGGACCTTCACCGGCAGGATTACGAGCATAAATCCCACTGTCGACAAGGACGGCCAGATAGCCGTGAAAGCCGCCGTGAAAGGCTCGGAGGCCCTTGTGGACGGAATGAACGTGAAAGTTACCGTGGAAAAGACTGTGCCTGACCGGCTGGTGGTACCCCGCAGCGCTGTGGTGGTGAGAGACGGTCTTGATGTGCTCTTCACATTTCAGCCGGACGGAACAGCCCGCTGGGTCTATGTGAATATTCTCGCTTCCAACCGTGACTCCTTCGTGGTGGAGGGGAACAGCGACAGAGGTGCACATCTGTCCGAGGGCGAAAAGGTCATCATTTCTTCGAATCTCAATCTGGCAGACGGCTCCCGGGTCCGCATAAAAGAATAGAACCCTATGCTGAGGAAACTGCTTGACAGACCGGTTATGGTCACGATGGCTATGCTTGTAGTCATCGTGCTCGGCATCGTGAGCATACGTCTGCTGCCGGTCTCCCTCATCCCGGATGTCAACATCCCATACGTGACGGTGCAGGTTTCCGCTCCGGATATGTCTGCCCGCTCTCTTGATGAGAGCGTCCTCAAGCCTTTGCGTCAGCAGCTTATCCAGATCAATTCGCTCACCGATATGGTATGCTCCTCGAAGGACGGGTCGGGAGTGATAAAGCTGACCTTCGACCACGGTGCAGATGTCGATTATCTCTTCATCGAGGTGAATGAGAAAATCGACCGCACGATTCCGCAGCTTCCCGACATCGACCGGCCTCGAGTGCTGAAAGCCAGTGCCTCGGACATCCCGGCATTCTACATCAACGTCACTTCACGCAGCCCGCAGACAGATTTTTCCAGTCTCAGCAGTTTCGTCCAGGATGTCATCTGCAAGCGTTTCGAGCAGCTCCCGGAAGTCGCGATGGTCGATCTGAGCGGCTATGTGAACGATGAGATCCTCATAATCCCGGACGCGGGCAAACTCACCCGGCTCGACCTTTCCCAGAGCGATTTCGAGGGCCTCGTCACCTCGGCCAATGTGAGGCTGGGGTCCCTGTCCATCCGGGACGGACAGTACCGCTACAATGTGAAGTTCCTCTCCGATGTCGGCAGCAAGGAGGATGTGGAGAACATCCGTTTCCGCAAGGGAGACAGAGTTTTCCGGCTCAAGGACATTGCCTCTGTCTTCCGGCAGAGCGCAGCCCGTCAGGGTCTCGTGCGTTCCGACGGAAAAGAAGCCGTCTGTATGGCCGTCATCAAGCAGAGCGATGCCAGGATGGCTGCTTTGAAGTCCTCCGTGGGGCAGCTTGTGGAGCAGTTTGGAACCGACTATCCGCAGATGGATTTCGAGGTCACCCGGGACCAGACCGAGCTGCTGTCATACTCGATAAATAATCTGGTACAGAATATCCTTCTTGGCATAGTCCTGGCCTGCATCATCATCTTCCTCTTTATGATGGACTTCAAGTCACCGGCTCTGGTGACGCTGACTATGCCCGTGGCCCTCATCTTCTCTATGGCGGTCTTTTATGCCGCAGGGCTCACTCTGAACATAATCTCTCTGGCCGGACTTCTGCTGGGCGTGGGTATGATGGCGGACAACACCATTATCCTTATCGACAATATCACTGCCCGCCGTCAGCGCGGAGAGGACATCCGAAAAGCGGTTCTGCGCGGAACGTCAGAGGTTACGGGACCGATGCTGAGTTCAGTGCTCACGACCTGCGCGGTGTTCATTCCGCTCGTTTTCCTGAGCGGAATGGCCGGCTCCCTCTTCTATGACGAGGCGATGTCAGTCACCATAGTCCTGCTTACATCCTATCTGGTGACCATCACGGTCATACCGGTGTATTACTATCGCTGGTACAGAAAACAGGACGCTTTCATCCCGGCTCCATTCCTTCAGAAAATCTCTATTCACGGGCCTCTTCTTCGAGCCGAGGAGCGTGGTGTGAACTGGTTCATATCCCACAGTTGGGCGGCGTGGGGTTTACTCTCCATTTCTGCGGCCGGAATCTCCTTATGTCTGGCCCTTATGCCTAAAACCCGGCTTCCGGAGATAACCTACCACGAGACCATAATGAATATCGACTGGAACGAGCAGATATCACTGGAGGAAAATACTGCCCGGGTGGCCGGTCTGGAAAAGGCGGTGAAGGGCAGTGCCGTTCAGCTGACGTCGATGGTCGGAATCCAGCAGTTCATCCTCGGCCACAGCGGAGACCTCGGGCCGACGGAGGCCTCGGTATATATGGACTGCCCTGATGCGAAGTCCCTGAGCAGGGCCAAGGACGCAGCTTCAGACTATATGACCGGATTCCCGGCCGCCGACTGGTCCTGTGAAGTTTCCGGCAATGTTTTCGATATGGTATTCGGCGGGGATGAACCGGAACTTATGGCGCGGCTTCGTCCGGTATCTTCTCCTGAGATAGAAAGTGAAAAACTGAATATAGCCCTCTCAGATATCCGGGCAGCACTGCCCGGCGTGAGGATTGCCGACCTCTCTGAAAAAACAGATTTGCTGTTCATCGCGGATCCTGACCTTATGGCGCTCTATGATGTCTCCTATTCGAGTCTGGTTTCCGTTCTGAAGAATGCGATGAATTCCAACCGCCTTTTCACCATTGTCCAGGGCAGCAGAACTCTTCCCGTAGTGACCGGAAGCGACAAGAAGACGCTATGGGAAACTCTCCGGAGCACATACATAAATAAGGTTCCCGTATCTGCAATGATGCGGCAGACCTATGTCCGGGACTTCAAGAGCATAGTGTCCGGTGTGGAGGGGAATTACTATCCTCTGGTATTGGATGTCGCGCAGAGCGACGTCCCGGAAACCATGGGTGCAGTCCGCACGGCGCTGCGCGGGCGCGGGGACTTCGAAGTGTCATACAGCGGCACGTGGTTCTCTTCGCGTGAACTTGCCGGAGAGATGGCAGTGATTTTCCTGATAGCGATAGTGCTTCTGTATCTGATACTTGCGTCGCAGTTCGAGTCTCTGCTGCAGCCGTTCCTGATTATGGCTGAAATCGTGGTGGACATCTTCGTGAGTCTGGCAGTTCTCTGGATTACCGGAGTTTCGATAAATCTTATGTCACTCATCGGTCTGGTGGTGGTCAGCGGCATAGTCATAAATGACTCCATTCTCAAAGTGGACACCATAAACCGCCTGCGCCGCGAAGGTATGGAACTTCGGGAGGCGGTGGTGGAAGCTTCCGGGCGCAGGATGAAAGCGATCATAATGACGTCTCTGACTACCATACTGGCAGTGGTGCCCTTCCTCGGCAGAGGCAATATGGGCGATGACCTGCAGTATCCGATGTCGATAGTTGTCATCGCCGGTATGGTGGTGGGCACTCTCGTAAGTCTTCTGGTTCTTCCGGCGCTGTACTGGTCCATCTACAGGAAGAAGTGAGTATGCGCAGACGTGTGGATATTTCACCGTTCTCGGTGATTCTGGTGATGCTGGCGTTTTCGGTAATCGGCATCCTCAGTATGGGGCGTCTGCATATTCAATACAAACCGGCCGGAGGAGGCGGCCGGTCCATTTCCGTCTCCTACGCTCTCGGAGGGGCATCTGCCGAAGTCGTGGAGTCTGAGGTGACCTCGAAGATAGAAGGCGTGCTTTCGGGCCTCAAAGGCTGCACGGGAACATCTTCCATATCAGGGAAAGGGTCAGGAAGCGTAACAGTCACCTTCGACAGGAAAACTGATATGGCAGCCGCCCGTTTCGAGGTGGCTTCAGCCATCAGAAATATCTACCCGAGCCTTCCCACAAATGCCTCATATCCTTCCATCTCCCTCAATCCCAGAGGAAACAGGAGTTCCACAGCCATCAGTTACCGGATAAAAGGGAGTCTGCCGTCCCGGGAACTGAGCCGTTTCGCGGAGCGTAGCATACAGCCGGCAATCTCCCTTATAGAAGGTGTGGACAAGGTAAGCGTCAGCGGTGCGACTCCATACCACTGGGTGATCACCTTTGATGCGGCACAGGCTTCGGCTCTGGGAATCAGCGCGAATGATATCTCCAATGCATTCAGGGATTATTTCCGGGAAGAAATGCCGGGTATGACTGAAGAGGACGGGCATCTTATGGCGGTCCGTCTTGTGACCGGAGGGAATGATGAAGATTTCGGCTCCATTCCGATTAAGCGATCCGGTGAGCGGCTGGTCTATCTGCGGGACATTGCTGACTGGAAATATGTCGAGGCTCTCCCGGACAGTTATTACCGTATCAATGGACTTAATACGGTCACTCTCTCGGCCTCTGTTTCGGAGGATTGCAACCTTGTTTCCACGGTCAAGGCCATAAAGAGGGAAATGGCCGCACTTCAAGAGGGTTTTCCCCGCGAGATCACTGTCAGCGTGGGCTATGACTCATCGGAATATGTCGCACAGGAACTGAATAAGATTTATCTCCGCACAGGGCTATGCCTTCTCATCCTGCTTCTTTTCGTGCTTATCACGAACCGTTCCTGGAAGAGCACTTTCATCGTGGCTGCTTCGCTGATAGTCAATATCCTGATTTCCATAGCCTTCTATGCTTTTCTGGGCATTCCGGTGCACATCTACACTCTGGCGGGAATTACCGTCTCGCTGGGCATTGTCATAGACTCCACCATAGTGATGGCTGACCACTATGCCTATTATCGCGACAGGGGAGCCTTCCCGGATCTGCTGATGGCGATACTCACCACTGTGGCGGCTCTGCTGCTGATTCTGCTCCTGCCGGAATCCGAAAGGGGAAACCTGACGAATTTCATATGGGTCATAGCCATTAATCTCTGCGTTTCGCTCGCCGTGGCCTTTTTCTTCATCCCGGCCCTGATGGATTATATGCCCGCCAAACGCGCAATGCCTGCGGCTTTTTTCCGCCGAAGCCGCCGCGTCATAAAGTGGAATTCTCTGTATTCCCGGTATATCAGTTGGGGGATGCGGCACCGACCGGTGTATGTGGTGATATTCGTCGCGGCTTTCGGCCTGCCGCTTTTTCTCATTCCGGAACCGTCTTCAAAGGAGAAGGGGCCTTTCTATGAAAAGTATGTCAGGCCTGTCCTTTCCTGGAAGCCCTATGCCTCGAACAGGGAAGCAATAGATAAATGGACAGGCTCCACTTTCCGGCTGTTCTACAATTCTCTGGGGCGGTCCAATTTCTACCGGGAGCCACAGAAACTCCAGCTGAACATCCGTGCTTCTATGCCCGAGGGCTGCAGCGTGCAGCAGCTGAACGAGGTCATAAAAGCTATGGAGAACTATCTGGTCTCCTTCGATGAGATATCTGTATTCACCACATCCGTAGAGTCTTACGACAGGGGCACGATAACGGTGGAATTCAAGCCCGAGTACGAGCATACGAATTTCCCTCTGTTCCTGAAATCCTGCGTCACGGCGATGGCCATCAATTACGGGGGAGCCTCCTGGGTCATCACTGGTGTAGATGACACGTTCTTCAACAACAATATAGGCACTTATTTCAAGACCGGTAACATCGCCCTTCACGGCTACAACTACAGGGAACTGTACCGCTATGCGGAGACGATGGTGGACTATCTCGGACAGAACCCGAGGGTCAGCGGGCCGGAAATCTGGAGTTCCGGCCGGATGGGCCGGCCGGAGACGGAATATGTGCTTGACTATGACTTCAACCGTCTCGCTGCTCTCGGAGCCAGTCCCTACTCCTATTACGGAGTCCTGTCATCTCTGGTCTATGACGAGAGGATTGCCGTCATTCAGATGGGGGAGGAGCCTGTGGATGTGGTTCTGCGTTCATCTGATACCGATGTCTATGATATCTGGCATCTGCTCAATGAACCTGTTCAGATCGATTCCGTGAAAGCGACGCTGTCGGAGGTCGGCAGTCTGGTGAAAAGGCACTCCGGGCTGGATATCCGGAAGGTGAACCAGTCCTATTCTCTCAACGTATGTTTCGATTTCGTAGGGAGTTACGAAATGGCCAGAAATTATAGTCTGTCGGCTGTGGCTTATATGAATGATGAAGTCTTGCCGCTTGGTTTCCATGCCGGTGACAGTGGTGCCGGCTGGTTCGAAGAGCACAAGGAACGCTATGCCTGGCTTATTCTGCTGATAGTTCTGGTCATCTACGTTATGCTCTCTATGGCGTTCGAGTCCCTGCGTTACCCGTTTGCCGTGATTCTTATGATCCCGGTATCCTTCATCGGACTCTTTCTGGTGTTTGGCGTTACGGATTTCGCATTCGACCAGGGAGGCTTCGCCGCATTCGTGATGCTCTGTGGTGTCACGGTCAACGCCGGCATCTATCTCGTCAACAGCTGGCAGAGCCGGAGGAAACGCTATAAAGACTCACTCAAGGCATACATAAGGGCTTATAATCACAAGATTAAACCCATAATGCTGACCATTCTCTCGACCGTTCTGGGTCTGCTGCCTTTCCTTACGGACGGCCCTTCGGAGGTGTTCTGGTTCGACTTCGCGGCCGGTACCATCGGGGGGATGCTCTTCTCCGTCATCGCCCTGCTTCTGGTCCTTCCGGCATTCCTTCTGAAACGCAGCGGGCGAAGCTGATGCGGAGGTTTCTGAGATGTTGCAAAACATCTTCCTGATAATATGCGTACCTTTGCGCCTCGAAAACAGAAAACACAATGATACCTCATATTCATATCGAAGATTTCGATTATCCTCTTCCGGAGGAGCGCATCGCGAAATACCCCCTCGCGCAGCGGGATGCCTCGAAGCTGCTGCGCTACCGTGACGGCAAGGTGGACGAATTCATTTTCAGGCAGTTGCCCCGGCTGCTTCCGGAAAGCGCCCTTATGGTCTTCAATGACACTAAAGTCGTGGCGGCCCGCCTGCATTTCCGCAAGGAGTCCGGCGCGCATATCGAGATCTTCTGCCTCGAACCGCTCAGTCCCGCCGAGTACAATACAGTCTTCGCCACCACTTCCTCCTGCACCTGGCGCTGCATCATAGGCAACGCGAAGCGCTGGAAATCAGGCACGGTCTCCCTCTGCAACCCTGACGCGGACCCGGGCGTCACGCAGATGAACCTGAGGGCGGAGCTGATTGGACGCAGCGGCGAAAGCGCTGCCGTCCGCTTCCTCTGGGACGACGGCGCGCCTTTTTCCCGCGTGCTCGAAGTCTGCGGCAGCGTCCCGATTCCGCCTTATCTGAAACGGGAGACGGAGGATATCGATCGGGAGCGCTACCAGACGCTCTACGCGAGGTATCGGGGGTCTGTCGCCGCGCCGACCGCCGGGCTGCACTTCACGGACGAAGTGATGGGAGGTATCGCCGCCAAAGGGATTGAGATAGAGAACGTCTGCCTGCACGTGGGTGCGGGGACGTTCCTGCCCGTGAAGTCCTCCGATGTGGCTGAGCACCCGATGCACCGCGAACCTTTCTCGGTGAGCCTCAGCCTCCTGCGCAAGCTGCGCGAGAATCTCGAAAGCGGCCCGGAGCGGAAGCGCCCGCTCATCGCAGTCGGCACCACCTCCGTGCGCACGCTCGAGTCGCTCTACTACATCGGAGTGAGCATATTGGAGACGGGCGCGCCTGCGGACGTCGCCCAATGGGCCCCCTACACCCGCGAGTACTCCGTCGGGACGGCCGAGGCGCTCGGCGCGATTGTCCGCTACCTCGAATCGAACGGACTCGAGAATCTCGTCTGCGGCACGCGAATCATCATCGTGCCGGGCTTCCGCTTCCGTCTCACCGACCTGATGGTGACTAACTTCCATCAGCCGCAGAGCACGCTCCTGCTGCTCATCTCCGCCTTTGTCGGGGGAGACTGGCACAGCATCTATGACTACGCTCTTGCGCACGATTTCCGCTTCCTGAGCTATGGCGACAGCTCGCTGCTCTACCGGAGGTAAGTGTCCGGACAGCGGGGGACAGCCGCTCTGCCGGAGGTGAAAATTTGGCGTTTTGCGCCTTTTTACATAGCTTTGTCTTTCCAAATCTTTTTTGACGTGGAACAGAACCAAGACCTTGAGGATATAATTCCTTATAACGACGAAGAAGCCGTGCAGGCGCTGCGCAAAGTGGCTCAGCATCCGGCGGTGTCGGCGATATCCAAGTATTTGTTTCCTAACGAGCCGTCCGGCTTCCTCGCCGGTCTGCTCAGCAATATGCACAGCATCGACGAGTTCCAGTCGGTGGTGATGAGCACCGCCATAGACTGGATACTGAACAGCACCACACACTGTTTTTCCTACGACGGCATAGCAAACCTGCGCGACGCCGACAGACGCTTCCTGCTGCTGTCGAACCACCGCGACATCATACTCGACCCTGCCATAACGCAGTACGTCCTGAATAAGAACGGACTTCCGATGACGGAAATATGCGTAGGCAGCAACCTTCTGAGCAGCAAGACTCTGGAGTACCTTCTGCGCTCGAACAGGATGATAAAGGTGATCCGGGGGATCTCAGCCCGCGAGACCTATCTCTCCTCGCAGATTCTCTCGCACTACATCCGCGAGTCCATCACCACCGGCCGCTCCTCCGTATGGCTCGCCCAGCGTCAGGGACGTACGAAAAACGGCCTCGACACCACCGAACAGGGTCTGCTCAAGATGCTGGATATGAGCGGGACACGCTCTTTTGCCGAGAATTTCAATGAGCTGAACATCGCCCCGCTCAGCATCTCCTACGAATACGAGCCCTGCGACATCCGCAAGGCCCGCGAGCTGCTCATCTCGCGCAGCGCTCCTTATGTCAAGGGCAAGCGCGAAGACCTGCACAGCATCATCATCGGCATACGCCAGCAGAAGGGGAATGTACACCTGAACATAGGCAAGCCTCTCTCTCCGGAAGAGATCATAGCGGCTGAGCGTGCGGAAGTGAAGAACGACCGCTATCAGGCCATCCGCCACGCTGTGGACAAGCACATCATCCGGGAATACAGGCTGTGGATGACAAACTTCATCGCCTACGATATGGTGAACGGGACCACGAAATATGCGGACCGCTACCAGAAGGAGAATGTCGAGCGCTTCCGGGCCTATATGGCTCACAAGATGGAAAAGGTCGAATCCTCTCTCGACAGATCCGACCTTCGTGAAATATTCCTCAGAATCTACTCTAACCCCGTGACGGCAAAAGAGGAACTGGGCTTCATCTAGTTCTGATTCTCCATCTTCAGCTTCGTGTAGGCGAAGCGGAAACCCCTTTCAGGCAGCTCCGTATAGAGCCGCTTGTTCATATCGTACATAAGGGTCCAGTAGTCCCCGGTATTCATCCAGACGCGCAGGGTGAAGGTGACGTTCTTCTCGTTCAGCGAGGTGAGGGCCACATAAGGATCAGCCGCGCCCGCAGTCCGCGAATCCAGGATGCGCGCATCCTCTGCAGCTATCTCCTTTATCGCCGCCATACACTCGTCCGCCGGAGTGCCGTACTCCATCGCGAGATTCCAGTCAAGACGCCTGATGGCGTTCAGGTTATAATTGTCCACGGTCCCGTTCGAAATCGAGCCGTTCGGGATGGTGATGACGCGGTTATCCGTGGTAGTGATCTTCGTGCTCATAATGCTCACGTCCGTCACCGTACCGCTGTTGCCCAGCACACTGATGAAGTCCCCGGTCTTGAAAGGCTTGAAGACCAGGATTATGAGACCTCCCGCCAGATTCTCCATCGTGCCGCTGAGGGCAAGCCCGACCGCCATCGCTCCCGCTCCGAGCATAGCCGCGATCGAGGTCGTGTTCACTCCCAATGCGCCCACTGTCAGCACTATGAGCAGTATGGTGAGCAGAATGCTCACCAGCGAAGAAACGAAGCTCGCGAGAGTCTTCTCGGTCTTGCGGCGCTCGAAGGAGCGGGCCAGACCCTTCTTTATGCGCCTTATGACCCACACCCCGATGAGATAGATGACCAGAGCGGCCAACAGCTTGAGACCGAACTGGATAAGGTCCTTCATAAGCTCCTCGAAGAAGCCCTGCGGGTCACTTGCAAGACTCTCGTGGATGTACCGGGCCGCGACCTTCACGGAATCGGCTATGTTCACCGTATTGGTGTCCGGCGCGGGCAGCGCGCCGGTAAACTGAAGCGGTATCATCAGAACAGAGCGTCAACAGCGGCGATGATTTCCTCCGCCGGCAGCGCCGGGTCGAGCACGAGCTGAGGCTCCTCCTCGACGTAGCCCCTGCTCATAGCCTTGAGCAGGCCGCCGCCTGTAATGTTCAGCATAACAGTGTCGGAGCCGGAGATCTTCCCCTGCTCCAGAGCCTTCGCCACCGCCGCCACAGCCGTGGCCGCAGCCGGAAGCAGGTCATAGCCCTCTGCCTTCATACCGCGTATGATCCAGGCCACGATCTCGTCGTTGCTCACCGCGAAGAAGTCTCCGCCGGTATCCTTGAGCACATCATACAGACCTCCCGCGAGGCTGTACGGCGGTTTGCGGTTCGAAAGGACCTTGGCGAGTATCACCTCGGACTTCCTGCGCGACTCCTCGGCGCTCATATCCACGAGCTCTCTGGAAGCGGCCTTCCACGAATCGTGCATTAGCGTGAAAGGACTGTTCTGCGAGACGAAAATCTTCATCTTGTGCGTCCCGAAGCGGCCGTCCTCGATGAGGCGCAGATTGTTCTCGTACGCCGCGATCGCCCCCGTGCCGCTGCCCACAGCCTGGAAATAGGCATCCGGGATGCGTCCGATGCACTCCACGGCGCTCAGCAGCGTAGTGCCCATACCGTCGCGGCGCGCGATGTTCTTCGCTCCGCCCTCGAGCATATACTTAGGGTCGCGGGCGAGTTTCTCGCCCAATGCTATGGCGTCATAGTAGTCGGCTCCCTGCGGAGCGGCGATGATCTTCACGCAGTCGCGGAGCTTGCGGGTGAACCACATATCGTGCCTGTTGTCCTCCGGGATGCAGATTACCGCCGGGATGTTGTTGTCCGAGCAGACCCTCGCGAAGGCGCGTGCGGTGTTGCCCGCGGACTGCACGATGAGTCTGCGCTTGCAGCCCTTGGGAATCCTGGCGCAGACCGAGAAGGCCTCTGTCTCCTTGAAGGAGCAGGTGCTCATATTGGCCCCGATCCTCGGACAATAGCCGGAGAAGGTGATATACAGGTTATCCATCCCCAGAATCTTGGCGAAGCCCTTGCTCTTGTAGGTCACAGGAGCGTGGGAGTGGCGCAGCGTACGCTTTATCGGAAGCCACTCGGCATATCTGTAGAGGCCCTTGAGGTCTTCTCTCGGAGTGAACTGGCTGTTCTCGTAGACGGCCCTGACGAGCGAAGGGGAAGTGGCCTGCGGGTCGGCGAGAGTCCAGCCCTCATCCTCGAAGATGCGGCCTGTCCCGACATTCATCAGGCGGTACTTGGTAGGTTCAAATTTCATATTCTATAGGTTTTATTACATATTCTTGAAAAGCCAGAAAAGGTAGCCGGCATAGCAGAGCAGCAGAATCGCCCCGTCCGCGCGGTCCATCGAATTCTTCCTGAAGCTGAATGCGCTGAGCAGTACCAGGACTGCGCTTAGCAGCAGTATTCCCATATCCACGAGGTTCATCGAGGCGAACGACAGCGGGCAGACAATAGCGGACAGACCGAGTATCGGCAGGATGTTGAATACATTGGAACCCAATATGTTGCCCAGCGCGAGCTGCCCCTTTCCCTTCGCCGCCGCGACCACCGATGTGGCCAGCTCCGGCAGGGAAGTCCCGCCCGCGAGAATCGTGATCGCGATGAACTTGTCCGACACTCCCAGCATCTGCGCGATGCCGGTCGCCGAATTCACGAAAAGCTTGCCTCCGAATATGAGGCCGGCGAGGCCGGCCAATACCAGCACAATCGACACGGGGACTGATTTCTGCTTACCCTCGTTTCCTTCCTCGGCCCCGGTGTTAAACTTGAAGCAGTGCCATAGGTAAAGTGCGAAAACTATCAGAAAGACAATGCCTTCGGCCCTCGTGAGCATATCGGCCTTGCCGAGTCCCAGCAGGGTATGGCTCATACCGCAGAGAATCAGAAGCAGGGTAACGCCCACCATGATGGGTATGTCCCTGGTCTTGTTCTCCCTCGTGACGGTCACGGGCACAAGCACCGCCGTGAGTCCGAGGATGAGGAGGGTGTTGAAGATATTGGAACCCACCACATTGCCTATCGCCACGTCGGCGTTGCCCTCGAAGGCTCCGGTGAGGCTGACCACCAGCTCGGGGCAGGAGGTTCCGAAGCCCACTATGGTAAGTCCTATCACGAATTCGCTGAGGCCCGTCTTGCGGGCGATGGAAGATGCTCCGTCCACGAGCCAGTCGGCCCCCAGTACCACCAGGGCGAGTCCCGCGAGGAGAAGAAGAAGCTGTATTGTCATCAGAAACTGTTTTAACCTACAAAAGTAAAAAAATATCGGGGAAAGTGCCCGCCACTTCTCGAGAATTACTTACAGACTTTTTTCTTTCTTACTTTACGTTTTCATCCTTACTCGACATCTCTGAGTCTCAGGGCGCAGACCGTCTCCACGTGATGGGTGTGAGGGAACATATCCACAGGCTGCACGGCTACTATCTCATACCTGGAGCTCAGAATGGCGAGATCGCGGGCCTGGGAGGCCGGATTGCAGCTCACATAGACCAGACGCTGCGCCCCGGCGTCCAGTATCACCTTAGCCACATCGGGATGTATCCCTGCGCGGGGCGGATCCAGGATTATCACGTCCGGCCGCCCGTGCCGCGCTATGAAGTCTTCCGTCAGGATGTCCTTCATATCGCCGGCGAAGAAGGAGCAGTTCGTTATGCCGTTCATCTCCGCATTGAGCTTCGCGTCCTCTATGGCTTCCGGGACATATTCGATGCCTATGACCTTGGCGGCTTTCGAGGAGACGAACTGGGCGATGGTCCCGGTTCCGGTGTAGAGGTCGTAAACGGTCTCCTTTCCGCTGAGCTGCGCGAAGTCACGCGCCACGCTGTAGAGCCTGATGGCCTGCGGCGTGTTGGTCTGGAAGAAGGACTTCGGGCCGATGCGGAAGTTCAGCTCCTCCATCTTCTCCACGAGTACTTCGTCACCCTTGTAGAGCAGGCATTCCTGATCTCCTATGGAGTCATTCAGTTTAGTGTTTATCACGTAATAAAGCGAGGTTATCTGAGGGAAAGCTTCAGATACCGCATCGAGCAGTCCCTCCCTTTTCTCCCTGTCTTCACGGAAGAAACAGAGTATCAGCATCACGTCCCCGGCTTCGTTTGTGCGGACGAACATATTGCGTATGAAGCCCCGGTTCTCCCTGATGTCGAAGAACTCGAATTCGTGCTCGCGGGCATAGCGGCGGATGTAGTTGCGTATGCTGTTCGAAGGCTCCCTCTGCAGATAGCAGTGCTCTATGTCCAGAACCTTGTCGAAAAACCTGCCCACGTGGAAGCCCAGGCCATTCCTTTCGTTTTCCGGAACGGTCTCCGGGTCCTCGTCGTGGAGAAACCAGCGTCTTGAGCAGAAGGTGAACTCCAGCTTGTTCCGGTAGTAGCGCGTATTGTCCGAGCCGATGATGGGGCTGACCGGCGGGATGTCCAGATGGCCGAGTCGGACGAACTGGTCGCGGATCTGGTTTTCCTTGGCCTGCAGCTGCATCCCGTAGGGGAGTATCTGCCATTTGCAGCCTCCGCATATCCCGAAATGCTCGCAGAAAGGCTCCAGACGGTGCTCCGAAGGCTTCTTTATGCGCACTATCCTTCCCTCCAGATAGTTCTTCCGTCGCTTTCCGACACGTACGTCCACCACATCTCCCGGCACACCGAACTCCACGAACAGCACAGCTCCGTCCACGTGCGCGAGAGCCTTGCCTTCAGCGGCCACCGACTCTATCAGCACATCCTCCACAATCAGCTCTTCTTTCTTTTTTCTTGACATATAATCTACTATGTATTAGTCTTTTATATTATCGTTCCTCTTCTTTCGGTTCTTCCTCCATCCTCACGTCACTCCACCTTCACTTCTTCTTCGGGTAGTACTTCGGCCAGCAAGCCTCCAGATACGCTCTCAGACCCTCCTCGTGCCTGTTCGGCTGCGGCTCGTAGAAAACCCTTCCGCTCAGCTCCCGCGGCATAAACTCCAGGTCGGTGAAATGCCCCGGGTAGTCGTGCGCGTACTTGTAGCCGTCCGCGTAGCCGAGTTCCTCCATCAGGCGGGTCGGCGCGTTGCGCAGATAAAGCGGGACGGCCGCGGCTCCGCTTCTCTTCGCCTCGTCCAATGCAGCCCCTATGGCCATATACGCTGAGTTGCTCTTCGGCGAGGAGGCCAGATAGATGGTGGCCTCCGCAAGCGGAATACGCCCTTCCGGCATACCTATATTGCTGACAGTCTGGAAGCAGGCATTGGCGAGCAGCAGAGCGTTGGGATTGGCGAGGCCGATGTCTTCGGCCGCGCTGATGCAGAGTCTGCGCGCTACGAAGAGCGGGTCTTCGCCTCCCTCCAGCATCCTCGCGAGGTAGTAGACGGCAGCGTTCGGGTCCGAGCCGCGTATGCTTTTTATGAATGCGGAGATGATGTCGTAGTGCATTTCGCCGTCCTTGTCGTAGATGGCCACGTTCTCCTGCAGGCAGGAGGTGACGGCGCGGTTGTCTATTATGACCGGGCTTCTGCCTGCGAAGGAGTCCACCACTATCTCCAGGATATTCAGAAGCTTGCGTGCGTCTCCTCCGCTCTGCCGGAAGAGGGCGTCCGTCTCGCTCACCCTGATGTCCATCTTCGAGAGGACCTCGTCCTCTTTCAGGGCCCGGTCCATAAGCTCCTTCAAGTCAGAGGCTTCCAGAGATTTCAGCACGAAGACCTGACAGCGGGAGAGCAGGGGAGAGATGACTTCGAACGAAGGGTTCTCGGTGGTGGCCCCGATAAGGCTTATCGTACCGTCCTCGACGGCTCCCAGGAGCGCGTCCTGCTGGGCCTTGTTGAAACGGTGGATTTCATCTATGAAAAGGACGGGGGCGGCGGCCTTGGAGAAGAGATTGCGGTTGCGGGCCTTGTCGATGACATCACGCACATCCTTGACCCCCGCGCTTACGGCCGAGAGGGTGAAGAAGTCCCGCCGGAGACTTTCCGAGACTATCCTTGCGAGGGTGGTCTTGCCCACTCCCGGAGGACCCCAGAGAATGAAGGAGGAGAGAGTGCCGCTGTCGATCATATTCCTTATGATGCCGCCCTCTCCGACCAGATGCCTCTGGCCGACATAATGCTCGAGACTGCGGGGCCTCATCCTCTCCGGCAGCGGCGGAAGATTCCTTCCGTTCCTTGTATCTGCTCTATCGTCCGACATAAACTGTATCTACGCTTAAGTAAACTCTGAAAAGCGTGGTACTCCTCATTTACTGACAAGTATGTCCACGCAGAACCATCGCAAAACTATAACACTTATCAATCCCGACTTTCTGCTCTGAATACTAAGTAAGGAAACAATAATGTTTTACTCCATAACACTTCTGTTAGGCCATTCTCGACCCCTCAGAAGCCGTTTTGTTCCCACCTAAACAAATACAAAAATACTATTATTATTTCCCTTTTTCAAATAGCCGTTAAGAAATACTTGCTATCTTCGCAGAATATGAGTGCCCGGCCTGCAAGCATACTCTTTACACTCGTGAGCCTCCTTCTGCTTACGTCCGGCCCACTGTATGCCGGAGCCCCCGGCCCCGGCAGCAGCACTTCCCGGACCGCCTCATCCCACCTTGCCGACCGCCACAGCCGGGACACTTCCGAAACAGCAGATGCCCTCAGCCGGGGGAATACTTCCGCCCCCCAGAGTGACCGCCACAGCCGGGACACTGCCGCCACTGACTCCCTGATCTTCGGCGGCGGCCGGAATAAGACCCCGGACAGGTTCGCTGCGCTCAGACAGAAGTTCGCGCTGGACAGGGAGAAGCTCCACCACGTCGAGATGGGCACAATGCACTCGCCGAAGTCGCTCGGACTCACGCTCGAGCTCCCGGACGACGACTACGACGCCTCCGACCTTTTCACGCTTCTCGCCGATATGCACGGCCTCTGGGACGGTACCCGTCCAATGCCGGGCATCAAGCTCAGCTATATCCGCAATGTCACCCTCAAGGAATTCCGCCTGGACGACTGCATCGAGGCCTCTATCTACACAGGCCCCGGCATCATAGCCGGAGTCGTCCGCGACTCGGACAAGCCCTTCGGCTTTATGGCCGGACTTACCGGAGATGTCGGCGTCAGACTGTTTTTTCCGAGCCGGATCGTCATCTACTTCGAATTCGGTATGGATATCGCCCTTTTCCTGAGCAGACATCCGTACTCCTCCGGCATCGATATGTCATACTACCGCTCCGGCCTGAAGAATTTCTTCTACCCCCAGCTGAGAATAGCCTACAGTTTGAGATGAGCGCAGTGTTGTCCTCACAGTTTTTTCTCTCCGATCTCAGTATGAGCAGTTACCTCATAGACATTTCTTCCCTTTCCAGATGAAACTCCCACGCCGACATATCCTCATCATCGCCCTCGCAACTGCCCTCACACTGACCGGCCTACCTGCTTCCGCCCTTCCACCGGCCCCCGAACAGTCCTTCGGCGGCGGAAAGGTGAACCGTTTTGTCTTCGGAACGGAATGGGGCTACACCTCCAGCCTGTTCCATATCTACCATAACAACTACCTCTCTCCCGAAGGAATGCGTGTGGAGGAAAAGGGAGCGAACCTCGACTATTCATCGAACGGACACATTCTGGCCGGGATCAGCTACGCCTTCGCCCGGAAATACGAGGCCGGACTATATCTCGGCTTCATAGGAGTGGCCCAGGACCGGAGGATGGTCCCGCTCAGCCTCAGAGGTACATATTACTTCGACTCTTACCTCTCGGACGGATGGTTGGTCTATCTCGACGGAGGGCCTGCCTTCGGCGGCGAGCATAAGATCACGCTGACGGGCAAACTCGGCGGGGGATACCGTCTGAAACTCAGCAGGCATTTCTGCCTGGACTTTCTCCTCTCTTTCCATATCTGTAGCGACCACCCGAAACTCTTCTACTCTGATGATAGCCAGATCACCGGAGACAACCTCCGTCGCAGCGACTCCACCTACGGCGGTCTCAATTTCTCCCTCGCCCTCCGTTTCTAAATGTGGAGATCGGTTTTCGTCATGCCCGACGTGATCGGGCATCTCATGCTGCCGCAGGGAAGAGATTGCCGGTCGGGGCCGGCAATGACGTAAAGAGCAGGCCGGCAATGACGTGGAGTGCAGTCCGGCAATGACGGTTTCGTCACGCCCGACCTGATCGGGCATCTCATGCTGCCGCAGGGAAGAGATTGCCGGTCAGGGCCGGCAATGACGTAAAGAGCAGGCCGGCAATGACGCGGAGAGCAAGCCGGCAATGACGTGGAGAGCAAGCCGGCAATGACGGTTTCGTCACGCCCGACCTGATCGGGCGTCTCATGGCGGCCGATACCGTCAGATATTTGCGACCCGCATTATGTCCGCGAAGACTCCGGCGGCGGTGACTTCGGCGCCGGCCCCGTAACCCTGGATGACCAGAGGATGCTGATGATAGCGCGCGGTGGTGAGAAGAACCAGGTTATTCGACCCCTCGAGCGGACGGAAGAGAGCGGAGGAGGCATCCACCTCCTGAAGTCCCACACTGCACGCCCCTTCGGCGAGCCTGGCCACGAAACGCCACTGCATCCCTCTGGAAAGCACACTGCGCCTATGCGCCTCGAACGCGGCATCGAGCTCCGGCAGCCTGCGCCAGAACTCCTCCAGACTCAAGCCGAAATACTCCTCGGGCAGCAGGGGAGTCGTGCGCACATCCTCCATATTCACCGCGTAGCCCGCCTCGCGCGCCAGAATCACTATCTTGCGCACCACATCCTTGCCGCTCAGATCGACCCTCGGGTCTGGCTCCGAATAGCCGAGCTCCTTCGCCTGCCGCACCGCCTGACTCAGCGTCACAGTCCCGCTCACGGCATTCAGAATATAATTGAGCGTTCCGCTCAATACCGCTTCGATCCCCTCGACCCTGTCGCCGCTGGCCGTCAAGTCGGACACAGTGCGGATAATCGGCAGGCCGGCCCCTACATTGGTCTCGTAGAAGAACTTGATATCACGCTTTAGGGCTTCCTCCTTAAGCGACTTGTATTCAGCATAATCGGTCGAAGATGCAGCTATCTTGTTCGCGGCGACCACGGAGATCCCGTGCCTGAAAAAATCCTTGTACAGCGCCGCGACCTCGGGACTGGCCGTGCAGTCGACGAATACGGAATTGAAAATGTTCATTCCGATGACCTCACCGCGCAGCTTCTCCACATCCAGAGCGATGCCTTCGGAATCGAGCTTGCGAAGGTCCACTCCGCCCCGGTCGAAAACCCCCCGGCTGCTCCGGGCGATGCCCACCACATTCAGCTTCAGATTGCGCTCGCTCATCAGAGTCTCCCTCTGAGCGTCGAGCTGCCTGAGCAGACTGCCGCCGACAGTGCCGACTCCGCAGATGAAAAGATTTACTTCCCGGTACTCGGAAAGGAAGAAAGAATCGTGGAGGACATTCAGCGATTTGCGCAGGAACTGGCGCTCGACCACGAAGGAAATGTTAGTCTCGGAGCTGCCCTGAGCCACTGCAATGGCGTTTATGCCGCTGCGCCCGAGCGTAGAGAAAAGCTTTCCGGGTACGCTGCAGTTCTTCTTCATATTCTCTCCCACGATAGCTATGGTCGAGAGTCCCGGAGTCACACTGACACGGTTCATCGACCCGCGTCTGATCTCGTAATCGAATTCCTCGTCCAGCAGCTGCCGTGCCAGCTCTCCGTCCTCCTCGCGCAGACCCAGAGTAATGCTCGTCTCCGAAGAAGACTGACTGGCGAGAAAGACGCTGATGCTGTTGTCCGCGAGCGTCGAGAAGATGCGGCTGTTCACGCCGACAATCCCGACCATAGAAGTTCCGGACACATTCAGAAGGCAGCAGTTGCCGATACTCGTGATGCCGGTGATCATCCTTCCGCTTCCCTGACAGTCCCGCCTTATGACGGAGCCCGGAAGCCCGGGGCGGAAAGTATTCTTAACCAGAAGAGGTATGTCGTTCACATACACCGGATAAAGGGTCGGCGGATAGATGACCTTCGCGCCGAAATTGCACAGTTCCATAGCTTCGGTGAAGCTCAATTCCGGAATCACGTAGGATGTCTTGATGACGCGCGGGTCGGCGGTCATAAAACCGTCCACATCAGTCCAGATCTCGAGGCACTCGGCCTTCAGAGCGGCGGCGAGAATGCTGGCGGTGTAGTCCGAGCCGCCACGGCCCAGATTCGTGATCCGAGCATCGCCGCTGTCTCTGGCGATGAAACCCGGCACGACCGCGACGCGTCTCGCGGTACTCTGAGGGTGGGGGTCTGTCTCGACCGGCCTCGCGGAGCCGGAGCCCTGAAGGGGAGTGTCAGCCAGAAAATCCGCAAACGTCTCATTTATAAGCGGATAGGTCGTCGCGGCGTCGAGCTCATTCTTGCGATGCCGATAGAGGGTGCGGATAAAATCCAGCGAGTCGCGGCGCTCAGCCCCTTCGATAAGAGAGCTCACTATATGTGACGAAATACGTTCGCCGTAGCTCACTATTTCGTCCAATGTCTTATCAGTCAATTCTCTAAGTAAGAACACACCCCTGTACAGATCGGAGAGCTCGCCCAGAAGCTCCTTTACTGTGGCCACCAGCGAAGACGTGTCTGCGGCGGGACGGAGGCTCTGCGGACGCATCGGACGCGGAGCGGACCGGAAATTTGCGTCAGGGAAACAGGCCGCAATCATATCGAAGTGCCGTTTCTCGATCTCCTTAAGCGATTTCAGATAAGCCCGGTCGCCCTGACGCGCCATCTTAGCGGTCTCGATCAGACGATCCGTGATGCCGCCCAGAGCCGAGACCACGACTATCATCGGCTCGCTTCGCGACTCGACTATCTTCTTGACATTCAATATGCTTTCCACGGAGCCGACCGACGTGCCCCCGAACTTCAGAACCTTCATACCTGCTTTGTTATACAATTTATATTATGTTAACTAATCCGTACATCCCGCTCAACATCCCTGAGAATCCACGGCTTCATTATCTCGCACAGCTGCGCGTTCTCTATAAGGAAACCGTCGTGACCGAAAGCCGAGGTGATCTCGTGATAATCCGCTCCCGGAATCATCGAGACGATCTCCCGTCCGCGCTCCGGCGGGAAAAGACAGTCGCTGTCGATGCATATCACGTGGCAGCGGGCGCTGATGCGCGAGAGCGCAGCTGCTGTTCCGCCGCGGGCGCGGCCGATATTCATACTGTCGAGAGCCTTGGTCAGATACCAGTAGCTGTAAGCGTCGAAACCGCGCCGCACGAGCTTCTCTCCCTGATACCGCTGGTACGAGCCTGCCCGGTCCGCGAAAAGAGCATCCTGCGCGGTTTCGGCCTGCGTCCGGCAGTAGCCGTCATAGCTCCGGTAGGAAATCAGCGCTATGGAACGGGCGCATTCGAGACCGGCACGCCCATCCTCAAGGCTTCCGGCCTGCCGGAAAGTCGGATCTGCTTCGAGAGCCATTCTCTGGGACTCATTATATGCTGTAAGATAAGGACTTATACGGACTTCTGTGGCCAGCAGCACCACTTCCTTTATGACCCCGGCTTCCATAACGGCCCATTCGGCCGCCTGATAACCGCCCACAGAAGGCCCTATCAGAAGATCTATCTGAGCGATACCTAAATGCTTGCGTATCAGAGAGTTAGCCTTTACGATATCGCGGATTGTGGTCATCGGGAAAGAAAAGAAATACGGCCGTCCGGTCGCAGGGTCTATGCTGCGCGGGCCCGACGAACCGTAGGCCGAGCAGAGCATATTCACGCAGACCACGTAATAGCGCGAAGTGTCTATGAGGCGTCCCTCCCCCACCATCTCCGGCCACCAGTCGGAAGGGTCGGCATTGCCCGTCAGGGCGTGGCAGATCCATATCACCTTCTCGCCCTCCGCACGTTCGTGCTCCGAGGTGTAATACACTATCTCCAGTGCGGGCAGTTCTCCGCCCGCTTCGAAGCTGAAAGGTACGTCAGAATGGAATATATGACGTTTCATAACAGATTTCTCCACAAAAAAACCTTCGTAAATACACTGACTGGCAAACACCGAGAACCTTCACGGTTCTTTACCGGCTTTTCCCTCCGTTCCTAAAATCCTGCGAAATTACGGAAAAACTCTCGATTTATACTTACCTTTGCCCCCCGTACTTATCAAATATTTATGCTATGACTTCTTTCAGAAAAACCTTGTGCTGTCTCGCAGCAGCCCTCTTTTCCCTAGGAATCATTCCCCAGGCCTTCGCGCAGGCCTCCCTCACGCTCACTCCCCGAGGCGAGGTGAATTACACCCGCTCCGCAGATGATGACGAGACTGATTTCGGTTTCACCTCGCTCTACAGCTTTCTGGACGGAAGCATTGGCGAAGCCTTCTCCTACTCGGCTTCCTTCCATTTCCTGTCCACCGACCCCAAATCCCTCTACAGCTATGACTCCCCTTTCCAGGACGGAACCTGGATCGACTGGGCCTATCTGTCCTATGACAATGACCTCTTCGGTGTGGATTTCGGAAAGGTTGTGCTGAATATGGGCGGTTTCGAGTTCGACAAGAACGACGTGGACTGCTACGTCCCTATGGTCAGCGACTATTGGAACAGCCTCTGCATCTACCAGCCGGGCGTCACTTTCAGACTCACCCCTTGGGAGACCCATAGCTTCGAGGCCCAGCTGACCACTTCCCCGATGATGACAGGGCTGAAGGATGTGGCATTGGCCGCATCAGCGGCCTGGAGAGGAGAATTCGGAGCTTTCTCGACTTTCTGGGCGGCTAATCTGCAGCGCTGGGATGTCGAGGACGAGGTGAGCGGAAACTACCTCTGCGTGGGTCTCGGCAATATGTATTCTTTTGAGAATGTGGACCTTACGCTCGACCTCTTCTATGGTCCGACTTGCGGAAAGTTCGACTGGGGCAACAGCGAAGCCACGCTGCGCGCCGATTACCGCCCGTCCGACAGACTCTCGCTGGGGCTTATGGGTGCGTGCCGCCCTTCCGGCTATGTGTCTGCGGGTGCGCAGGTGGAGTATTTCCCGCTGCGCGACGATACGCTCCGCTTCCACTTCGCAGCCTCCGACCGCTATCTGAATGACATTCCCGAGAGCGCGGGTGCAAACCGCCACCTTCTCGTCCTCTCGCTCGGCCTTACGGCCAATCTGCACATAGGTCTGTAGGAGGAGGGGCCTTATACTCCCCCCCTTACGGCCGCCGTACTCCCCTCCCTCTTGTACTCATCCTTATGAAACGTCTGAGAATTCTCACAGCTTTTTTCTTCTTCCTGACTTCCGCGCTTTACGCGCAGCAGCAGCAGCACGCGGGGTCCGATGTCATCGTAGCGCGCGACGGCAGCCGGACCGAGGCCATAGTGCTGGAAATCAATCCTTCCGAAATAGTCTATCAGACACGCCCCGATGGCCCTTACCACGTACTGGACATCAGCGAGGCGAGCGAAGTCATCTTCGCGTGCGGAGTCAGGCAGGATGTGAGCGGAGATGAGATCGTGCCCTTCGACCGCCGTTTCGACACTTTCCCGGGCGTGATGGGCGTCAGCGGAGCGCGTATCTTTCTCGGCGGGCAGAAAGTCAGCGAGAGCGTGCTGCGGGACCTTATCCCGGCCGTAGATTATTCGAGAAGTTATCGCGAACCCCTGCGTAAGCTGAAGACGGGACGGGCACTGACCTTCGGGGGACTGGGCTGCATAGCGGCGGCCGGGGCTGTCAGTGTCTGGGATGTGATGCGCTGCCGGGGAAGCGAAGTGAAGGTCACGGAATGGACTACCATCTTCGCGGCGCGCCTCGGCGCAGCCGGGGTTCTCACCACAGGCAGCGGCATAGTCCTGACGAGGATCGGTAGGACGCGTCTGGAAGAGCTTGCACGCCGCTACAATGCCGTGCACGGCAAATATCCCCAGCCCCGGGCGGGCGGCTCCGCGCAGATAAGTTTCTCTCTCTCCCCTGCCGGCGCCACTCTGGCCCTGGAATTCTGAAGATTCTACTCGTAACGGATGGCTTCTATCGGGTCGAGGTTCGAGGCCTTGCGGGCCGGATACCAGCCGAAGAAGATGCCGATGACCGTGCAGACGAGGAAGGACAGTATGATGGTCCAGAGCTGTATCACTATAGGATAGGACAGCAGCGCCTTCACGGCGTATGAGGCCGCCACTCCCAGAACCACTCCCAGAAGACCTCCGGTGATGCTTATCAGGGTCGCCTCTATGAGGAACTGGGCCAGGATGTCGCGCCCTTTCGCCCCGATGCTCATCCTCAGACCTATCTCCTTCGTGCGCTCGGTTACGGAGACGTACATTATGTTCATAATCCCTATGCCTCCCACCAGAAGCGAGATTCCCGCCACTGCCGCGAGCAGGGTGGACATCATATCGCTGGTGCTCGTCATCATCGAGGAGAGCTCCTGCTGGGAGCGGATGTTGAAATCGTCCTCGTCTGTCTCCTTCAGCCTGTGGTTTTCGCGCAGCGCTTCAGTTATCTCCTCTATGGCCTGATCGGTGTATTCTTCGCTCAGGGCCGAGCAGACTATCTCCTGGAGGTAGGTCACGGCGAGTATGCGCTTCATCACGGTGGTGTATGGGGTTATGATGAGGTTGTCCTGGTCCATACCCATACTGTTGTAGCCCTTGCTCTCCAGAACCCCGATGATGCGGAAAGGGATGCTGCCGAAGCGGATGACCTTCCCCACGGGATTCTCCCCGTTCGTGAAAAGCTCATCCACGACGGTCTTGCCCACGAGGCATACCTTGGCGGCCGTCTTGATGTCCTGGTCCGTGAAGATGTCCCCGTCCTGCACCTTGTAGCCTCTTATGTCCAGATAGTCCTGATTCACGCCGTAGATGGAGGTGGAGGTGTTGTTCGCTCCGTAAATCGCCTGTGCCGAGGAGTTTACCGAAGGGGAACAGAGGGTGACGTAGCTGCATCCGGAACGTATCGCCTCGAAGTCCCTGACTTTCAGTGACTGCATATCGTCTGCGCTCAGGCGCACGCCGCCCCTCATATCCTCGCCCGGGTGAATCATTATCATATTCGAGCCCATCTGGCTTATCTCGGCCTGGATGCTCTTCTTCGAGCCCTGCCCGATGGCGAGCATCGTGATGACGGAACCCACGCCGATGATGATGCCGAGCATAGTGAGGAATCCACGGAACTTGTTGTTCCCCAGGGCTTTGAGCGCTATTCTGAATAGATTTCCGAAATTCATATCATTTGATGTTTATTGTTTCTCTTCCGCCGCCCGGTCATCTCGACAGGCTCGATGACCGCAAGGACGAAATTCCGCTCATCTCGACCGGGGCTCTCCCCTACTGCTCATTTTCCGGCGGCAGCGCGGCGAGAGCTTCGGCGGCATCGAGCACCTTGTTGTTGCGGACATCACCCGTCACACGCCCGTCGCGCAGCGTGATGGTGCGCGTGCTGTAATTCACGATCTCCGGATTGTGCGTGACGAAAATGATGGTCCTGCCCTCCGAGTGCAGCTGCTGGAAAAGCACCAGAACCTCGAAGCTCGTGCGCGTGTCCAGATTGCCCGTGGCCTCATCGGCCAATATCACCGCCGGATCGTTCACCAGCGCTCTCGCGATGGCAACCCTCTGCATCTGCCCGCCGGACATCTGATTGCTCTTATGCTCGAGCCTGTCTCCGAGCCCGACCGCCTTCAGGGCCGCCACAGACCTCTCGTAGCGTTCTCTTTTCGAATATTTGGGATTATACATCAGAGGCAGTTCCACATTCTCCACCGCCGTGGTCTTCGAAAGCAGGTTATAGTTCTGGAACACGAAACCTATCTTGCGGTTGCGGAGCGTGGCCCGGCTGTTGCCGTCCATAGTCCGCACCGAAATCCCGTCCAGAAGATACTCCCCGCTTGTGGGAGTGTCCAGGCAGCCCAGAATGTTCAGAAGCGTGGACTTGCCCGAGCCCGAAGTGCCCACTATGGTGACGAACTCCCCCTCTTCTATGGAGAAGGATACGCCGCGCAGAGCGTGTACCGTCTCGCCTCCCACCAGGAAGTCGCGGCGTATGTCTTCAAGCTTGATGACTTCTTTCATATGCGTTCAGCTTTTATGAATGATGAAAAAAACTTCCAAGTCACTTGTTATCTCGGACCCGGAGCGAAAGGACTCCTTTCCGTGCTCTCCGCCTTCTGCGGGGCACCGGAAGCCGACAGACCCGTGACCACTTCCTCGCCGTCCGAAAGCCCCGAAACTATCCCCGTCTTGTCTCCGCTCGTGTATTCCACGTCCACATTTCTGGGTGAAATGACATTTCCGTTTTTCACCCATACCGTCTTCACGCTCCCCTGTGCAGGCTGTGCGGCGCCCTGTACGCTGATGCCGATCTGTTCGAGGAGCTGCGCGTCAGGATGGAAACGCAGGGCCTTGGTAGGCACGGCGAGCACCCCGTCCTTCTCGAGAGTATATACGGTGACATTGGCCGTAAGGCCCGGCTTAAGCTTGAGGTCCGGATTCGGAGCTGTGATGACGACTTCGTAGGTCACTACGTTCGAAGTGGTCGTGGCTTCGAGGCGCACCTGCTTCACGATGCCGCCGAAGACGTCGTCAGGGTACGCATCGACCGTGAAGCTCACCTTCTGGCCTTCCGCCACCTGACCGATGTCGGCCTCGTCCACGTCCGCAATCACCTGCATATCAGTGAGATTCTTCGCGATGGTAAAGAGTGTCGGGGTCTCGAAACCGGCGGCCACGGTCTGGCCTTCCTCCACGGCGCGGCTGATGACCACCCCGTCGATCGGAGAGGAGATGGTCGCGTAGCTGAGGTTACGCTTCACCTTCACGTAGGATGCCTGCGCCTGGCTGTAGGAGTTTTTCGCCGTCGCCCACTGGTAGTACGCCGAATCGTAGTCCGCATCGCTCACAAGTTCCTTCTCGTGCAGGGTGCGCGACCTTTCGTACTCCTTCTCGCGGTACTCGAATTCGGTTCTGGCTGCGTCGAGCTGCGCCTGCGAGGAGGCGAGTTCCGCTTCGAGGTTCACCTTGTCCATCACGGCTATCACCTGCCCTGCCTTCACCACATCGTTGTAGTCGGCGTAGAGCTTGTCAATGATGCCCGAGACCTGGGTTCCGACCTCCACCTTGGTGACCGGCTCGACTGTCCCCGTCGCGGTCACGGAGTTCACTATATCTATCCTCTCAGCTCTCGCGCTCTCAAGCGACACTGCTCCTTTTCCTGTCGGACGGAATGCGAGATAGAGTATCGCGGCGGCGCACAGCGTCCCGACGATGATCCATAAAGTCTTCTTTTTCATATTATTGCATTTTTCCTTGATAAACATCCAGAAGCGCATTGTTCATAAGCGCGGTGTATTTCGACTGGAGCAGCGACACGCGGGCCTCCAGGAGGCTGTTCTGCGCGGTGATCAGCTCGACCGTGTTCTTCATACCCACTCCGAACTGCTCCAGAGTGAGTTCGTAGCTCTGCTGCGCGTAGCTTTCCTGCTCTTTCGCGCTGATGTACTTCGACTGCGCGGAAAGAGCTTCGAGATACACGTCCTCGACTTCCTTGAGCAGCGTCTTTTCAGCTCCCAGCTGCTCCAGCCGCGAGTTGTCAGCCGCGATCTGAGCCTTGTTCACGGCCGTTTTCGTCTGTCGTCCCTGGAAGATGGGAATCGAGAGGCTCAGAGCGAGCGACTCGTTGAAATTGCGTTCGAGCTGCTTTCCGAGCGAGGTGCCCGTGCCGCTCATATTGGCCGAGCCGAGGCCGGCCGAGGCGGCCAATGTAGGTGAGTATGAGGCTCTTGCCTGCTTTATCGCAAGCTCCGACGCTTTCACGCTCAGAGCGGCTTTCCCGATTTCCGGCATCGAAGCGAGAGCGCTCGCATAGACTTCCGACTTCGGAGGGAGGAGCTTGAGCACCTCGTCCTCGCCGCAGAGCGGCTCGTCCAATTCCATCTCTTCGTCCACGCCGAGTTCCAGGAGCTGCTTGAGCTGCAGACGGTACCCATCGAGGGAAGTGCGGGCGGAGGTGAGCTGGTAGCGGTCTGAGGCGTATTGGCTCTCGAGCTGGGCCACATCCACCTTGCTGAGGCTTCCGGCTTTCTGAAGCTCGAGAGCGCGGTCTCTCTGAAGCCTCGAGGCTTCGGCCGTGCTTTCGCCGAGCTTCACGGCCTCCTGCGCGTAGAGGCACTGCATATAGGCTCTGATGATGGAGATGACCACATCGTTCGTGCTCTCCTGAACGGAAAGCGAGTCGATGGAATTCTGCAGACGGCTCGATTTGAGTGCTGTACGCAGGCTTCCGCCGCTGTAGAGGGTCATACGTGCGCTGAGGTTGTAGTTGCCCGTGAGGCTGGAGCTGCTACTGCTGCTATAGACATCGGAGCCGATGACCGTGCTGCTTCCGCTCTCTGCGAAGGGCCTGTCGGTGAGGGTCCCGCCGGCGGAGGCGCTCAGCGAAGGCAGCATCGCGGCTTTCGCCTGATAAGTGTCTTCAAGGCCTGAAAGTCGGGCGTTGCGGCTCTGCTGCAGGGAGATATTGTTCTCCACCGCATAGTCGATGCACTCCTGCAGGGTCCATTTGTGGGGGTGGTTTTCGGGCTGAGCCGGGGTCCGGTCTATGGTTTTGTTTTGAGCCGGGGTCCGGGTTTGGGTCTGGGTCTGGCTTTGGGTCTGGCTTTGGGTCTGGCTTTGGGTCTGGCTTTGGGTCTGGCTATTGTCCTGCTTTTGAGCCTGGATTTGTTCCGGCGTTTGTGCCTGACTTCCGGCCTGGGCTTGAGCCTGGATTTGTTCCGGCGTTTCAGTCCGGCTCCGCTGCCCGGCTGCTGTCTGCGCCTGCATCGGAGCGGCCTCCAGCCCCATAGCTGCCGCGAGAAGGGCAAGAATCATTATTTTTCGCATACCTGTAAAGATTTCTTTTTTTCGGAAGCCGTCCCTGAAACAATCCTCTTTCCTCAGAAGGACCCTGTTCTTGAAACAATCCTCTTTCTTCAGATGGATCCTGCTCCTTAAACAATCCTCTTTCTTCAGATGGACCCTGTCCCTGGCAGCTCCTTACCGGCCGCGAAGATAAATGACCGCTCCTCCCTCTCCAACTCGAATCGACGAACTCCCCCTTTTCACCGACGAAAATGCCCTCTACTCATATATCGATCTTGATCCATAGTACATCGAAGGCCACACTAAAAACGTTAAATATTACCCCCTCGATCTACCCATATACATCGGCGTTTGTCTTAAAACGTTATTATTGCCTCAATCGTAAACTTCAGATACGTCGGGGTGATTTAAAACGTTATTTTCACCCCAGACATAGCTTTAATATGCCTCGGGGTGATTTAAAACGTTTCCTTCACCCCGAAACGCCTGAGCTGTCCGCACACAAGTCATTGCCGGCCTGCATTCCACGTCATGCCCGGCCTGCATTCCACGTCATGCCCGGCCTGCTCTCCACGTCATGCCCGGCCTGCATTCCACGTCATGCCCGGCCTGCATTCCACGTCATTGCCGGCCCCGACCGGCAATCCGCCCTGCCGTCAGCATGAGATGCCCGATCACGTCGGGCATGACGATCCCGATCACGTCGGGCATGACGATCCCGATCACGTCGGGCATGACTAAGGCCGTCATTGCCTGCTGTAATAAGCAAAAGTATTTTGGACATTTTTTCGTAAAGTTGTTTGTACATCT
>CAVDFQ010000019.1:0-40704 GCA_963608065.1 bacterium | reverse complement strand
GGCCAAGGCGGTCAAGCTGGAGGGTTAATTATACAAAACGGCGTTAAACTCACGTAACCATCTGCACCTGCTTGTAGCAGGAGAGAGGGAGAGGATGCTCCAGTTTTTTCGCTTCGTCAGGAAAAGGCTTTTGTTAGGACTCGGAGACAGCATCCCGAATGGGCTTCCGGCGACTTTTTCCCCGACTCTCCAGGAGGTGAAAGATTTGCATCATATCAGAAATCTTATTGTCTACATCAATCGGAACGGCTATGTGGCAGACCCGAATCATACTCCTTTCTCGTATCCTTGGGGAACAGGACGATACTACTTCAATGATTATCCCGTTCTGAAGACTCTTTCAGATGTGAATTATACTGATTATCGGGCGATGTTCAGATCGCGGAAGCTTTCGCTGCCCGAGGATTATCTTGTTCACGACGGTTACGTGGCCCCTCCTTCATACTGCATCCTCAGTCAGGGGATGTCCTTATTCAGGAATGCACATCAGTATTTTTTTCTTCTGGGCAGAAAGGTTGAAGCTCTGAGTGATATAGCCGCAGAAATTGGAGATGGCGAGTTTCTCACTGACAATGAATTGTTTTCAAAACTGCACGGCATCATCAAAAAGCAGTATGATAACGCAAGTTTAAGAGACCTGTCCAGAGCGCAGAAGCTGGATGTCGCACGAATGCTCCATAATTCTTTCCGTTCATCGAATGGACAAATATCCAGAGTTCTGGATTTACCTCAGTACTTGGTGAATTCGCTTTTCCCGCTTTCGGCTTCACACGCTGACATTTCGGGGTGAAAAAACGGCCGTTTTTCACCCCGAACGTCGTTTCAAGACCCTTCGGGGTGAATTAAAACGTTTATTTCACCCCCGAGCTAAGGCTTTTCTGAACGAGCTAAAGCTTTCTGAGGAGGTTGTTCATATTCACTCTCTCGTCTATGAGCTTGCGCAGTTCTGTGACAGGGACTCTTTCCTGGGCCATAGTGTCACGGTCACGGACGGTCACGCTGCCATCCACGAGCGAATCGTGGTCCACAGTGATGCAGAACGGTGTTCCGATGGCATCCTGACGGCGATAACGCTTGCCGATGGAGTCCTTCTCCTCATACTGGCAGTTGAAGTCGTATTTCAGCTCATCCATCACCTTCTGGGCGAACTCAGGGAGGCCGTCCTTCTTCACAAGAGGCAGCACAGCAGCCTTTACAGGAGCGAGCGGAGCCGGAATGCTGAGCACCGTACGCGTCTCTCCGTTATCGAGCTTCTCTTCTTTCAGCGAATGGCTCAGAACCGCCAGGACCATACGGTCCACACCGATGGAAGTCTCTATGACATACGGAGTATAGCTCTCGCCCGTCTCCGGATCGTAATACTGGATCTTCTTGCCTGAGAACTTCTGGTGATTTCCGAGGTCGAAATCGGTACGGCTGTGCACACCTTCGAGCTCCTTGAAGCCGAACGGGAAATTGAACTCGATATCGGTAGCGGCATTGGCGTAGTGCGCGAGCTTCTCGTGGTCGTGGAAACGGTAATTCTGTGCGCCCATCCCGAGATTAACGTGCCACTGCATCCGCTTCTCCTTCCATACCTTGAACCAGTCCAGCTCCGTCCCCGGCTTGATGAAGAACTGCATCTCCATCTGCTCGAACTCCCTCATTCTGAAGATGAACTGACGCGCTACTATCTCGTTCCTGAAAGCCTTGCCTATCTGGGCTATTCCGAAAGGAAGCTTCATACGGCCGGTCTTCTGGACATTCAGATAGTTCACGAAAATGCCCTGCGCGGTCTCCGGACGCAGATAGATGGTGTTCGCTCCGTCGGCTGTGCTGCCCATCGACGTGCTGAACATAAGGTTGAACTGTCTCACATCCGTCCAGTTGCAGGTGCCGCTGATAGGGCAAACGATGCCGCAGTCCATTATTATCTGACGATACTCGGCGAAATCATTGTTCTGCTCAGCCTTCACATAGCGGCTGTGCACCTCGTCATAGCGGGCCTTTTCACGGAGGACGTTAGGATTAGTCTCGCGAAACTTCGCCTCGTCGAAGGCCTCGCCGAACTTTTTTCGGCCCTTCTCGACCTCCTTATTCATCTTCTCCTCGATCTTGCCGAGATAGTCCTCGATGAGCACATCCGCACGATAGCGCTTCTTCGAGTCCTTGTTGTCGATGAGCGGGTCATTGAAGGCACCCACGTGACCCGAGGCCTCCCAGATTCTCGGATGCATAAAGATACAGGAATCTATCCCGACGATATTCTCGTTCAGGCGCGTCATCGCGTTCCACCAGTACTGCTTTATATTGTTTTTGAGCTCCACACCCATCTGACCGTAGTCATAGACAGCGGCAAGCCCGTCATAGATTTCACTGGAGGGGAAAATGAATCCGTACTCCTTGCAGTGTGCCACCAGCACCTTGAAAAGTTCATCCTGTGTCATTATACTCGTAATTTTAACAACCTGCAAATTTAGTAACTCTTAAAAAATAACTCCAATTTATTTTTTCATCCTTACTTATAAAGTCTTCCGTGAATCGAAAACATCCGGAAATGCCGAGATGATTTCAGAAGACGCTATCTCCCTGAGCGGAATCATCACGAAATCCCGTTTTGCCATCAGAGGATGCGGCACTGTCAGGCGCGAAAGCGCGAAACGCTGTGTCCCGATCAGAAGTATATCGACATCTATTACCCTCGAGTGATAAACCCTCCGCCCCTGCGCATCGTACTCCACATTCTGCACTCGACCCATCTCGGACTCTATGCGCTTCACCGTGTCAAGCAGCCGGAGAGCCTTCTGAGCAGACATTTGGGCGGGTATCGCCGGTGAGGAAGGAGTGAACGGCTGCGGAAAGGTGTCCGAGGGCAAGTCGTATCGGAGCACGCAGTTCAGAAAATCCTCACCCTCGAAGCCCCACGCGGGCGTGGAGAGAGTGCGCGACGCCGCCACGGCGCATACGCCCAATGCCGCATCCATCCGCTTCTGTGCCTGCTCAAGGTTCGCGCTGCGGTCTCCGACATTGCTCCCGAGGCTGAAATATACGGGAATGCTGCGAAACATCACGCCTGCTGTGCATTCTCCCCTTGCGGAGCGTCATCGAAGTCCACGTCAAATCCGAGCGTAACCTTGGCCTCGTCCGACATCATACTCTGGTCCCAGACCGGCTCGAAAACCAGATCGATTACGCATCCCTTCACGCCCGGAACATCCTCGACATTGCGCTTGACCTCCGCCATAACCTCGTCGGCCATTGGGCAGTTGGGCGCAGTGAAGGTCATCTTTATGGACACTTCCCGGGATTTGCGGATGTTCAGTTCGTAAATCAGCCCGAGGTCATAAATGTTCACCGGTATCTCGGGATCATAGACCTGCTTGAGGGCGAGTATCACATTCTCGTACAGAGGAGTAAGTTCCTTGACATCCTCCGCCGTGAGAACCTCTGCGTTATTGTTCACTTCGTTTTCCTCCATTATGTTCCTCTTGTTTCGGTGCGCTTATTTTTTTAAAAAAACATAAAACTACACACGTTTTTTAAGCTCTTTTCAGAAGCCGTTTTTTCATACTTTGTATTCCTCAGGCAATTTCCGCCGCTGCGGCTTTCCGGATGGTCTCTATCATAGACAACAGCCCGTTCGCGCGGGTCGGCGAGAGATTTTCCTTCAGACCTATCCTGTCCAGAAAGGAGAAATCATCGTCTGAGATTTCCTGAGGAGTACGGCCGGAATACACACTTATGAGCAGGGAAATGATGCCCTTTGTTATGATGGCGTCACTGTCCGCCGTAAAATAAAGTCTGCCGTTTTCTGTTTTCCAGTCGAGCCACACACGTGACTGGCAGCCCTTTATGAGCCGCTCCTCAGTCTTTTTCGACTCGTCGAGAGGAGGGAGATTCTTTCCCAGATCGATGAGATATTCGTACTTGTCGAGCCATTCGTCATAGAGGGAAAAATCCTCCACCACCTGCTCCTGAGCTTCCTTAAGCGTCTGTCCTTCCATTATTGTCTGCCTTTATCATCTGTCGCACTTCCTGATGAAAATGCTTCCTTTATTTCAGCATATCTATGGCCATGTCGAGGCTTTTTATGAAATATTCAGCCTCTTCGAGCGTATTATACGGCAGGAACGAGGCCCTGACCATTCCGCTCACTCCATATCTGTCCATCAGAGGTTCCGCACACATCTGTCCGGACCTTACGGCCACTCCCATCTTGTCCAGAATCAGTGCAAGGTCCTCGTGATGAGCGCCTTCCACTGCAAAGGAAAAGAGAGCGACCTTGTCGGATGTTCCACGGGGAACACCGAAAAGTCTGATCCTTCCATCCTCCGTCAAAGCCTTGAGCACATAGTCGCGCACTGCCTCGTATTCACTTCGTATCTGCTTGTCTTTCATCGCTTCGAGCATCGCTATGCCCTGCACGAGAGTCGGAGTGCCGGAGATGTTCTGAGTGCCGGCTTCGAATTTCTGCGGGAGCGGCGCGAAAGTCGTGCGAGTGAAACTGACATTGCCGATCATCTCGCCGCCGCCGAGGAAAGGAGGCATCTTTTCCAGGAGTTCGCGTCTGCCGTAAAGCACTCCCGTGCCCGGCGACGCGAACAATTTGTGACCGGAGAACGCATAGAAGTCGCAGCCGAGTTTTCTTACGTCTGTACAGGAGTGAAGAACTCCCTGCGCTCCATCGACAAGTACTTTACAACCTTTTGAATGACAGATATTTACTATTTCTTCAACAGGATTCTCAAGACCGAGAACGTTCGAGATCTGCGCTATGCAGAGTATTCTGGTTTTATGCGTGAGCAGGCTCTTCAGAACATCGAGTCTCGGATAGCCGTCCTCGTCCACAGGGAGAACTTTAAGCGTAGCCCCTTTACGCTCACAGGCGAACTGCCAGGGAACTATGTCCGAGTGATGCTCGCATTCGCAGACTATCACTTCATCCCCTTCTCTTATATAAGCTTCTGAAAATGAATAAGCTACAAGGTTTATAGAATGCGTCGTCCCGCTGGTGAAGATGATTTCTGACTGTCTCTCGGCATTCAGGAACTTCATCACAGCCTCGCGGGCATCTTCGTACTGCCCAGTGGCATCGGCCGCGATTTTATGCACTGCCCGGTGGAGATTAGCGCTGCAGGAGGAACTTAGCTCATACCATCTGTCCAATACGCTGCGCGGACGTAGGGAAGTGGCCGCGTTATCCAGATAGACAAGCTTTTTGCCATACACCCGTACCCCCAGCTGCGGAAAACAACTTCTGAGTTCTTCTATGGACATAATCATTAAGTCTTTGCAAACTGCAAAAGTACGAAAGATATTTGGATATGTGTAGAAGCGGAAGTTGTTTCGTGATGATGAAAAAATAAGGCATCCTTTGGGGAGAAGAATCGTGAAGATTACTAACTTTGGGCCTTACATAATATCTCACATTATGATAGACTACATAAACGGAAAGATAGCTGAACTCTCCCCTACTTTTCTGGTGGTGGACAATTCGGGCATAGGTTACGGTGTGGAGATTTCTCTTCAGACCTATCAGGCTCTGGACGGAAAAGAAACGGCAAAAGTCTTTATATATCAGTCCATTAACCAGAGAGACTCCACTGAAGTGATGTACGGCTTCGCCTCGCGGGACGAGCGCGAGCTATTTAAACTCATTATCGGAGTATCCGGTATCGGAGCAGCTTCGGCGAGAATCATCCTGTCCTCGATGAGTCCGGACGAGCTGCGTGATGCCATTCTTTCAGAAAATATCGCACGCCTGAAGAGCATCAAGGGTATCGGACTCAAGAGTGCGCAGAGGATGGTCCTGGAACTGAAGGACAAGATAGTGAAGGGTGAAGGAGCGGCTGTACAGCTGCCTGTGAAGGTGGACAATAACGCTGACATAGAAGAAGCGGCAAGCGCACTTCAGATGCTCGGCTTCTCCCGTCCTAACATCCAGAAAGCGATTCAGGCCGTACTGAAGGACGAGCCTGAGGCGAAGGTGGAGAAGATTATCAAGGAAGCTCTCAAACGCCTATAAGAGACTCAGGATGATCACTTTTTGAATTGTGCCCTCGAAGCTTTCCTTGTGGGTTCAGCGCCCGAAATAGACCAGCAGTACTGAGATGTCCGAAGGAGAAACGCCGGAAATCCGGGAAGCCTGACCTATGGTCGATGGGCGGTATTTCTTCATCTTCTGTCGGCACTCTATAGTCATTCCGCTCACCTTATCGAAATCGAAATTCTCCGGAATCCTAAGATCTTCCAGTCTGTGCAGCTTCTCGGCAAGAAGCCGCTCACGTTCGATATAGCCGCTATATTTCAGAGAGACTTCCACCGACTCCACTACCTCCTTGCGCTGCATAGCGTTCAGACCTGCGGCAGCATCTGCGAGCTTTTCCGTCTCAAGCCGACAGGCGCAATTCTGCTTCAAAACTCCTATGGCATCGGCATAGGACGTCCCGACAAATCCTGTAGGAAGCTGTTTCTTCTCGAGAATATAGTCAGCGTATTCATCAAATGTCGGTTCCTTAATTATGTCTGTAAAAAAAGTTCCACGTGGAACATTCTCCAAAAGAGAAGCAAGTGATACCTCGGGACGAGCTGCTATCTCTGCTATCTTTTTCGAATCTGTAAGAGGTGAAGACCCTACTGACTGTAGATAAGCGTTTGTCTGATGCGCTGTAAGGTTATGGGACCCCACATAGTCTGAAAGAGCCTTTATCCTATCATACTTCCGCATAGTATAATCATAACGGAATTTGTCTGCGAGACCGAGACTGTAAGAGCGGGAAGTAAGGCGTTCGTCAGCATTATCCTGTCTCAAAAGTATTCTGTACTCAGCTCTGGATGTGAACATTCTGTAAGGTTCATCCACTCCTTTCGTAATGAGGTCGTCTATAAGGACTCCTATGTACGATTCATCACGCGAAAGTACGAATGGCTCCTTTTCGGAAAGCTTGAGATGAGCATTTATTCCAGCCATAAGTCCTTGAGCAGCAGCTTCTTCGTAGCCTGTAGTCCCATTTACCTGACCGGCAAGGAAGAGATTCTCCACACATTTGGATTCCAGAGATGCTCTGAGCTGGGTCGGGTCGAAATAATCGTATTCCACTGCGTAGGCTGGACGGAAGACCTTCACATTCTCAAGTCCGGAGATGGAGTGCAGAGCATCCATCTGAACCCCGAGAGGAAGTGAAGAAGAAAAGCCCTGCAGATAATACTCCCCTGTATGACGGCCTTCCGGCTCCAGGAAAAGCTGATGACTGTCCTTATCAGGAAAGACTCGGAGTTTATCCTCAATACTCGGACAGTAGCGCGGCCCTTTGCCGTGAATCATACCGGTAAAGAGCGGTGACTCGTCGAAACCGCTTCGGAGTATGTCGTGAGTCCTTTCGCAAGTATGGAGAACGAAACAAGGCATCTGCTCTGTCCCGTTCTGGACAGTGGAAAGATATGGGAGAAAAGAGAACTTCTCGGGAGAGGAATCTCCGGTCTGTACAGGAAGTGCGGAAGTATCTACGGAGCGTATATCGATTCGCGGGGGAGTTCCGGTCTTCATTCGGGAAGAATCGATCCCCATAGAGACGAGCTGTCCGGTAAGAGAATCAGAGGAAGGCTCCCCTATTCTTCCTCCTTCGAAACTGTGCCTTCCGATAAAAAGCCTGCCTCCCAGAAAGGTCCCGGCGGTCAGAATAAGCGCTCGAGACTTGAAAATTGCTCCTGTGGTCGTACATACTCCCGCGATTTTTCGATTCTCGAAGAGAAAAGAAGTTGCAGAATCGGCGTAAATATCTAATTTACAATTACTTTCGAGTATTTTTCTCCAGTTGAGAGAAAACTGTATTTTATCACACTGCGCTCGCGGACTCCACATTGCCGGCCCCTTGGAGCGGTTAAGCATACGGAACTGCAGAGTGGAAGCATCGGTCACTATCCCGCTGTATCCTCCGAGAGCATCTATCTCCCGAACGATCTGACCCTTGGCGATTCCGCCCACTGCAGGATTGCAGGACATCTTGGCAAGCGAGATCATATCCATAGTGAGGAGCAGAACTGAAGACCCGAGACGCGAAGCTGCCATAGCGGCTTCGCACCCGGCGTGCCCTCCCCCGATAACTATGATGTCGTAGGTGGATTTCATTTCAGAAGGGATTGCCTCATCGCGAGATAATAATTCTCCTTTTCGCGTATGGTCTTCTTCTCCTGCTCACTATGGTCATCGTAGCCTATCAGGTGCAGAAGGCCGTGCACAATGACACGGTTCAGCTCATCCTCGAACTCTGTACCATAAAAGAGGGCATTCTCCCTGACAGAATCCACGCTGATGAAAAGGTCGCCCGAAAGACGGTTCGCCTCGCAGTAGTCGAAGGTTATGATGTCGGTGAAATAATCGTGCTGAAGGTATTTCAGATTAATCTCCAGAATATAAGGGTCTGAGCAGAAAATGATCGAAATGTCGCCGAGACGCTTGATTTCACTTTCCGCGACCATCTTAAGCCAGCTGTTGTTAAGCATCTTATGCTTGAACTGAAAGTCAGTGTCCTGAAGATGATATGTTACCATAATAAGCTTGATGATTAAAAAAGGCCGGTGCCGACATCCGGTCGCGGCGGGCAGGCCGGTTTGCGTGGCAAAGTTATGGATTTTGCGTATCAATAGGGATGAATTCTATAGAAAAAAAGAGAAAAACGCCTGTAAAGCCTGTATATGTCACATTTGAAAGGGGAAAATAGGGAAGGTTTGCAGCAAAAATTGTTTTTATTCTGAAATATTTGTACCTTTGGGAGCCTTATAGGATATTAAAGATAAAAAGATATGGAAGTTAAGAAAACAAGTAAAGCAAGTCTCGAGAACAAAAGACTGCTGTTTGTTGAGATCGGCTTGGTACTTTCGCTTCTGGTAGTCTGGGGTGCATTCTCCTATACCTCGAGCGAGAAAGCAGAGCCCGTACTGCAGGCTGAAACGGTCGTAGTCGAGGAAGAAGAAATGATTCCTATCACTCAGGAGACCCCTCCACCGCCACCTGAGATCGCCAAGATTCCGGACCTCTCAGACCAGATCGACATCGTGGACGATGAGATAGAGGTAGATGATAATCTCTTTATGAACCTCGAGGACGACGCAAATATGGGCGTGGAGATTATGGATTATGTAGAGGAAGTGGAGGAGGAAGTTGTAGAAGAGGAAGCGATTCCTTTCCAGCTCATCGAGGACAAGCCTATGTTCCAGGGTAAGGACGCGAACTACTTCACCAAATGGGTTAACCAGCAGCTCGTATATCCTGAAATCGCGAAGGAAAACGGTGTTCAGGGCCGCGTTACCCTCCAGTTCACCATCAACCCTGACGGTTCGGTAAGCAATATCAAAGTGCTCCGCGGAGTGGACCCGTCACTGGATAAGGAGGCCGTCCGCGTAGTGTCTATGTCCCCTAAGTGGACTCCGGGAAAGCAGAGAGACCGTGCGGTAAAGGTTACATACACCTTCCCGGTTATCTTCAAGCTCCAGTAAGATAAAGCGAGACTGATAAAGAAGGCCGTCCGTCCGGATGGCCTTTTTTTAGTGAAAGGAGATAGAGCGCTAAGTCAATACAAACTCTGATATATGGTAGAAGAAAGACAGGAAAAAGCCGTTTTCGTCGGTGTCATAACCCAGAGCGACGATGAGAGAAAAATAAAGGACTATCTGGACGAACTTGAGTTTCTCGCAGAGACTGCGGGGGCTGTGGGAGACAGGAAGTTCATTCAGAGACTGGACAAGCCGGAGAAATCGACCTATATAAGAAGCGGAAAACTTGAGGAGATAGCGCAGTATTGTGAGGATAATGAGATAAGCTACGTCATTTTCGATGACGAACTCACAGGTATGCAGCAGAGAAACATAGAGAAGGTCATAAAAAGCGCCCACGTAATCGACAGGACCAGCCTTATCCTGGAGATTTTCGCCCGGAGAGCCCAGACTTCCTATGCGAAAATGCAGGTGGAACTCGCCAGATATAACTATATGCTGCCTCGACTCGCAGGTATGTGGACCCATCTGGAAAGGCAGAGGGGCGGAGTAGGAACCCGAGGCGGTATGGGCGAGACCCAGATAGAGATAGATAGACGTATCGTAAAAGAGAGAATTGTCCGCCTCAAAGAGCAGCTGAAGAAAGTGGACAGACAGATGGCCACACAGAGGGGTAATCGCGGCAGTATGGTCCGTCTCGCACTGGTAGGGTATACTAATGTAGGGAAGAGTACACTGATGAATACTCTTGCGAAATCCGACGTGATGGCTGAAAACAAGCTCTTCGCCACGCTCGACACTACGGTCAGAAAGGTGGTTATAGAAAACGTCCCGTTCCTTCTGAGTGACACGGTCGGCTTTATCAGAAAACTGCCTACGCAGCTCATTGAAGCATTCAAGAGCACATTGGACGAAGTACGCGAAGCTGATATTCTCGTCCACGTAGTGGACATATCACACCCTTATTTCGAAGAGCAGATGCAGGTTGTGGAGAGTACGCTGCGTGAGATCGGAGCGGGCGACAAACCTACCTATGTGGTTTTCAACAAGGTGGACCTGTACAAGTCGGAAGAATATGACATCTATTCGCTGGAGCCGAAGGGGAGAGAACATATCACCCTGGAAGAGCTGAAAAACAGCTGGATAGCAGACGAAAAGAGTCCTTGCATCTTCATATCCGCGACCGGAAAAATCGGGATTAAAAAACTCCGCAACGACCTCTATAAGATGGTTGCGGAGATTCACGCGGGACGTTATCCCTTCAATAATTTTCTCTGGTAGGGGTCATCTCATCAGTCAGAGAACTTGGCTCTGAGGAACTCACGGTTCAGACGGGCTATGTGAGATACGGAGATGCCCTTAGGACACTCCATCTCGCAGGCACGGGTGTTCGTACAGTTGCCGAATCCGAGCTCGTCCATCTTGGCTACCATAGACTTGGCTCTGCGCTTGGCCTCGAGACGTCCCTGAGGCAGAAGTGCGAGGGAGCTGACACGTGCGGCTACAAAGAGCATCGCAGAGCCGTTCTTGCAGGTGGCTACGCAGGCTCCGCAGCCTACACAGGCGGCGGCATCCATACTTTCCTCGGCTCTGTCGTGAGGAATGAGGATATTGTTTCCGTCCTGGGCAGCTCCGGTGCGCACGGAAATGAAACCACCGGCCTGAAGAATCTTATCGAAGGCTCCCCTATCTACCACGAGATCCTTTATTACCGGGAAGGCGGCGCTTCTCCAAGGCTCCACGGTGATGGTGGCTCCGTCCTTGAAATGACGCATAAATAGCTGACAAGTGGTTACGTGGCTGTCAGGACCGTGTGCGCGTCCGTCTATATAGAGGGAACAGGCGCCGCAGATACCCTCGCGGCAGTCGTGGTCGAATGACACCGGACCGCTGCTCTTACACCCTCTCTCGACCGCTACAGGATCGCAGCCTTCACGTATAAGCTGCTCATTCAGAATATCAAGCATCTCGAGGAAAGAAGCGTCTTCCTCAATGCCGCTGACGTGATAAGTCTCGAAATGTCCCTTATCCTTGGCGTTTTTCTGACGCCATATCTTCAAATTGAAATCCATCTCCGTATTAGTCTTTGTAGTTTCTTGTCTTAACCTCAATAAATTCGTACTCCAGAGGCTCCTTGTGGAGTTCAGGCTCTACATCCTCTCCCTTGTACTCCCAGGCCGCTACGTACATATATTCGGCATCGTTTCTCTTTGCCTCACCGTCGTCGGTCTGGCTCTCGACACGGAAATGACCGCCGCAGGACTCGTCTCTGTTGAGAGCATCGCGGGCCATAAGCTCACCTATTTCGAAGAAATCCTCGAGACGGAGAGCCTTCTCAAGCTCCTGATTGAACTCGAACTTGGTTCCCGGAACTTTCACGTTCTTGTAGAACTCTTTCTTAAGCTCCTTTATCTTGGTGATGGCAGTCTTGAGGCCTTCCTCATCGCGGGCCATTCCGACATACTCCCACATAATGTGGCCGAGTCTCTTGTGGATGGAATCCACAGTCTCTTTGCCGTTTATGGAGAAGAGCCTGTCTATGCGGGCCTGCACGGCCTTTTCTGCCTCATCGAATTCCTTGACATCAGTATTCTGCTTAGGCTCTGAGAACTTGTGTGCGAGGTAGTCGTTTATGGTGACAGGAACTACGAAATAGCCGTCAGCAAGACCCTGCATAAGGGCGGAAGCGCCGAGGCGGTTTCCGCCGTGGTCGGAGAAGTTGGCCTCGCCTATGGCATACAGGCCCGGAACTGTGGTCTGAAGATCGTAATCCACCCAGATGCCTCCCATAGTATAGTGGATGGCAGGGTATATCATCATAGGCTCCTCCCAAGGTGAAGAAGCGGTAATCTTCTCATACATATCGAAGAGGTTTCCGTAACGCTCGGCAACTCTCTTTTTACCCAGACGGTTGATAGCCTCGGAGAAGTCGAGGAACACGGCCTTTCCGCTCTCGTTTACACCGTACCCGGCATCACATCTCTCCTTCGCGGCACGCGATGCCACATCGCGCGGTACGAGGTTTCCGAAAGCAGGATATCTGCGCTCGAGATAGTAGTCACGGTCCTGCTCAGGAATCTGTGAAGGCTTTATACTGTGTTCACGGAGTTTCTTTACATCCTCCATCTTCTTCGGAACCCAGATACGGCCGTCATTGCGCAGGGACTCGGACATAAGGGTGAGTTTGCACTGCTGATCGCCGTGTACAGGGATACAGGTAGGGTGTATCTGCGCGAAGCAAGGATTTGCGAAATAAGCTCCCTTCTTATAGCACTGCCAGGCGGCGGAACCGTTGCTGTTCATAGCGTTAGTGGAGAGGAAATAGGTGTTTCCGTAACCTCCTGTGGCTATGATAACTGCGTGTGCTCCGAATCTTTCTAGCTTGCCGGTGACGAGATTGCGCGCGATGATGCCCTTCGCCTCACCGTTCACCAGAACAAGGTCGAGCATCTCGTGACGAGGATAGCTTGTCACGGTGCCGGCGGCGATCTGGCGGTTCAGAGCGGCGTAGGCTCCGAGCAGAAGCTGCTGACCGGTTTGTCCGCGGGCATAGAAGGTACGGCTGACCTGTACGCCGCCGAATGAACGGTTTGCGAGATAGCCGCCGTATTCGCGGGCGAAAGGAATACCCTGTGCTACGCACTGGTCGATGATCTGGGCACTAACTTCAGCCAGACGGTAGACGTTCGCCTCACGTGCACGGTAGTCTCCTCCCTTGATGGTATCATAGAAAAGACGGTAAACTGAATCGTTGTCATTCTGGTAGTTCTTCGCAGCATTGATGCCGCCCTGTGCGGCAATAGAGTGTGCGCGGCGAGGTGTATCGCTGATACAGAAGACTTTGACATTGTATCCGAGCTCTCCGAGAGTTGCAGCTGCAGATGCACCGCCAAGTCCGGTACCTACTACGATGATCTCGAGTTTCCTCTTGTTGTTAGGACTGACAAGATGAATTTCTGACTTGCGCTTGGTCCATTTTTCGGCAAGCGGTCCGGCAGGAATTTTTGAATTTAATTTATCGGCCATTTTATAGATGTTATGATTGAATTCCAAATTATCCGCAATTTTAGGCATTTTTAATGAAACGACCAATTCAAACCGCTTAATTATAACATAAATGCGCTGAAACTCTCTTTATACGTTTCGAAGAATGTCCCGCAAAGACGCGAATACTCCTGTAAAAACTCCTGCGGCTGCATATCCCCTCCGGCGAGGCGTCTATGCAGCTCATAGAATGAAGAATCTATCTTCTTCTCGGCCCGGGTGCAGCAGCGAAGCAGCGGGGGAGTCTCCCCCGTCCCCTTCAGAATATTGTCAAGACGCAGATATCTTTTTCCGTTGCTTAAAGAAAATGTAAAAACGAAGTCTTTCTTAATCTGGAGCGCAAGCGAGCATATCTCGGCATTCCCCTCTTCGCCGGAAGCTTTCACATATGAAGGAAGAGAGTCGGAAGCGCAGCAGACAAGAGGAATCGCGACTGAGCAGGCGGGATACCCCAGAATAGTCCACATAACGCTGAGCGCAGGACTCTCCCCTGCCGAGACACCTTCTATGACTATGGAAGCCGATGTTATCTTCCTGGGTATGAAATCCTGGTCTATCCCTACCCCCGTGAAAGAAGTCCTGCGTGACAGAACCTTCCAGTCCTTCTCATAATCGAGACCTGTCACAGAGTTGCGGTAGGAGCGCGAAAGAGAGTTAAACAAGTCGCTGTGGGAAAGAGAATTCCAGACCTTGGGAGAAGAGCGCAGCTCCGCCATTATCGCAGAAGCGGTCTGATAACGTTCATACCCCTTCACATCCTCTCTGCGCCCCCGGAACGAGAAGTTCGTCACCACCCGATAACCCGACTCAGACTCATTCACGTCATATTTCACCCACGAATCGTTATTCACCTCATAGTAGGCAGCTCCGCCCGCAGCGTCGATGACTCCGAAATTTGCTTCCACACCTATCGGACGCGCCAGCGCGTCCAATAATGCTTCGAATTCCACTACGGTCGCGCACTCCCCCAGCGCGCGGTACATCACCTGCCCTTCCCGGTCCATCTGCGAGGAGGGCACGGGGTCGTCTTTAATATTGTACGAAGCTGTGTTCATTATCGCGAAGCCGGCTTCGTTCAGACCGGTCCAGACTTCGCCTCCCTGCGAGGGAGAATTCACCAGGCCTATGAAACTGTACACCGGACCCTTGAAATGCTCTACTCGGTTATTCATTTCGTCAGTGTCACGATGCTTGAGCATCAGAGGGCGTCCATCGTAGGTAACTCTTCCTGAGATTATCACAGAAGTGCAGCAGAAAGAGGGAACGGCTGCCGCGAGAAGAGCAGCCGTGAGTATAAATTTCTTCATAAGTTATTATCCATTAAGAAAGTTCCGGGCAAATCATCCGAAAAGCGTATCCTCCTTTCCCCGTCTGTTTTCCTCGTACAGACTGTCGAGCCCCAGATGGGTATATGCGAGCTCCGTAGCTATGCGCCCCCGCTGCGTGCGTACTATGAAACCTTCCTTTATGAGATAAGGTTCATACACCTCCTCGAAAGTTCCCTGGTCCTCGCTGATGGCGGTCGCGATGGTGCTCGCCCCTACGGGACCTCCCTTGAAACTGGTGATGATGGTACGGAGGATCTTATTGTCTATGGAATCCAGACCGCGGGTGTCTATTTTCAGCTTGTCCAGAGCGTAACGCGTGATCTGCAGATTTATATGTCCGTCGCCCATCACCTGCGCGAAATCTCGCACTCGCTTGAGCAGGGCATTGGCGATACGCGGCGTACCCCGGCTGCGAAGAGCTATCTCCCTGGCGGCCTCGTTGTCTATGGTCACTTTCAGTATGTAAGCGCTTCTTTTCACTATCTTCACAAGCTCCGGGGAGTCATAGTATTCCAGGGCGCAGGTGATTCCGAAGCGTTCGCGGAGAGGTGCGGTCAGAAGTCCGCTTCGGGTTGTCGCTCCCACAAGAGTGAAGGGATTCAGACTGATGCGCACAGAGCGCGCACCGGGCCCCTTGTCTATCATAATGTCTATTACATAGTCCTCCATAGCCGAGTAGAGATACTCCTCCACTTCGGGTGAGAGCCTGTGGATTTCGTCTATGAAAAGCACATCCCCTTTCTCCAGCGAAGTCAGAAGTCCGGCAAGGTCCCCGGGCTTGTCGAGAACAGGCCCCGAGGTTATCTTCATATTCACTCCCATCTCGTTCGCTATGATATGTGCCAGAGTAGTCTTCCCCAGACCCGGAGGGCCGTGGAAGAGAGTATGGTCGAGAGCTTCCTCACGGAGTTTTGCCGCTTTTATGTAAACGCTTAGATTTGAGACGATTTCCTTCTGGCCTGTGAAATCTTCGAGTTCCTGCGGCCTGATTATTCCGTCCAATTCCTTATCTTTGCTTCCGCTTGTGCTGCGGGGATCGAATTCGGTCATATCGCTGTCGTGCATTTCGGATACAAATATAAGTTTTTATTTAAATAGTCTGGTTATTCTTATGCGGCTGTGGAAATGTTAATAACGCAGTAAATGATTTGATTTATAAAGAATTAAGTTTAGGTAAAAGTGTTGAAAACCTTGTTGGCGGATTTGTGAAAGAGTGTGGAAAAGATTCTCCGCGTTTTTATTCACTTTCTGAGGCCGGTTTATGAACAGGTTTATTAACAGTTTTCCACAGTTTTTCGAGACGAAATGTTGATAAGTTCATCTTCCTGCGAAAATCTTAAGACGAGACTGAGAAGTCGCGAGGACATTTACTGTACGGGCCTCTATCTGTCTGCCAGATGGATGGTTCTCTCACAGACCGTCAGAAGGGGAGTGCAGTTCATTATTCTTCCGGACAAGGATAACGCGGAGTACTGCGCCGCCGACCTGTATAATCTTCTGGAGGGGGATGTGGTGTTCTTCCTTCCCTCTTCCGGGAAGGGGATAGAGAGAAGCAACTACAAGTCCTCCCTCGGGGTTCAGCGCACTGCCGCCATAGAGAAAATAATCTGCGCTGACCCTGACTCGCTTCTGGTGATAGTAACCTACCCCGAAGCCCTCGAGGAGGGGACACCTTCCAGAGAGAAGATAACTTCATCCATCCTCTCCGTACACAAAGGGGATGAAATATCCTACGATGACATTCTCGAGACATTAGGCTCCCGTGGCTTCGAGAAAGTGGACTTCGTCTCCGCCCCGGGGCAGTTAGCTCTGCGCGGCTCCGTAGTGGACATATTCTCATACTCTTCGAGCGACCCCTATCGCCTTTCGCTCTGGGGCGACGAGGTGGAGGAAATACATTTTTTCGACTGCAACACCCAGCTTTCCAAAGAGACTGTCGAAAAGGCCGAAATAGTGTCCTCCACCGTTTCGGAAGGGGAGTCGGAGATGCCTATAGCCGACCTTCTTCCCGAGAAAGCGAATATATGGCTGGATTCTTCAGATATGTATTCGCACAAGGATTTCTTCAAGGACTATTCTGCTTTCCGCAGGATATTCCTCGAGATGCCCATATCCTCTCCGGTAGATAATCCCGTGAAGTTCAGCATTTCCCCGCAGCCTGTATTCAACAAGAACTTCGAGCTGCTCTCCATCGACATCCGCGCGAAAATGGAACAGGGGTTCAAAGTGCAGATCTACGGCGAGAAGAAGTCACAGATGGAAAGACTGAAATCCATTCTGTCTCAGAACGCTCCGCTGATGCCTGAGTTCATAGTAGGCAAAAACCTGCACAGCGGATTCATAGACTCTCAGAACCAAGTCTGCTGCTACACCGACCACGAAATCTTCGACCGCTTCCACCGCGTCAGCATAAGGCGGAGCGTGGACAAGAGCGAGCAGTTGACATTGAACGAGCTCAGCTCGTTCAATGTGGGAGACTACATCGTGCACATCGACCACGGTGTGGGAGTGTTCGGAGGACTCGTGCGTATGCGTGACGAGCACGACAGGGTGCGGGAAGTGGTGAAACTCATATACAAGGACAATGATATAGTTTTCGTCAGCGTGCACGCGCTGAACAAGATTTCGCGCTTCCGCTCGAAGGACGGAGAAGTTCCACGCATAAACAAACTCGGCTCCAAGACCTGGTCAAATCTGAAAAACAGCGCCAAATCGAAGGTGAAGGATATGGCGAAGGACCTTATTCAGCTCTACGCCAGACGGAAAGCTTCGAAAGGTTTCGCCTTCTCGGCCGACACTTATCTTCAGGAAGAGCTCGAATCTTCATTTATGTACGAGGATACTCCTGACCAGGAAGCGGCAACCAGGGCGGTGAAGGCTGATATGGAGGACAGCTGTCCGATGGACCGCCTCGTATGCGGAGATGTGGGTTTCGGAAAGACAGAAATCGCGATACGTGCCGCTTTCAAGGCCGTCACGGACGGTAAGCAGGTGGCAGTGCTCGTGCCTACCACCATACTCGCTCTGCAGCATTACAATACTTTCTCCGCCCGCCTGAAAGACTTCCCCTGCACTGTTGAGCACGTCAGTAGGCTGCGGAGCGCGAAAGATATCAGACAGATACGGGAGAATCTCGCTTCGGGGAAGACGGACATACTTATAGGTACGCATAAAATCCTCGGCAATGAATTTAAATTCAAGGATTTGGGATTGCTTATAATAGACGAGGAGCAGAAGTTCGGAGTGGCGGCGAAAGAGCGTCTGAGACAGATGAAACTGTCTGTGGACACCCTCACCCTCACCGCTACGCCTATCCCGAGGACTCTTCAGTTTTCGCTGCTCGGGGCGCGTGACCTTTCCATAATAAACACCCCGCCGCCGAACAGGATTCCGGTGCAGACAGAGATTATCCTTTTTGACGAAAAAGAAGTAAAAAGCATAATAAACTACGAACTGAACAGGGGAGGACAGGTGTTCTTCCTGCATAACAGGGTAGAGGAACTCCAGTCCATCTACGACATACTGCAGCGCATAGTTCCTGACTCCAGGATATGCATCACACACGGGAAGATGGAAGCCGGAGTGCTGGAAAAGCGAATGCTCGAGTTTATCCGTGGAGACTACGACATACTTCTCACCACCACCATCATAGAGAACGGTCTGGACATCCCTAATGCCAATACTATCATAATCAATCAGGCCCAGAACATAGGTCTGAGTGACCTGCACCAGCTTCGCGGAAGAGTGGGACGTTCGAACAGGAAGGCCTTCTGCTACCTCATCGTGCCGCCTCTGGTGTCCATTACTGACGATGCCCGCCGCAGGCTCAAGGCCATAGAGGAGTTCTCCGACCTGGGGAGCGGTTTCAACATAGCAATGCAGGACCTGGACATAAGGGGCGCAGGCAATCTTCTGGGAGCCGAGCAGAGCGGCTTCATAATGGATATGGGTTATGAGACCTATCAGAAAATCATCTCCGAGGCCCTCGAAGAACTGGGAGTGGAGGCAGGATTCAGCAATGTGGCTACCAGAAATTCCCTCGTGGACGAGTGCTCCATAGAAACCGACCGTCCGGCTATGATTCCGGATGGCTACATAGATGTGCAGGCGGAAAAGATACGCATCTACAAGCAGCTGGATTCTATGGTGAACGACAAGGAGATAGACCGATTCTACAAGCAGCTGCAGGACCGTTTCGGAAAGGTACCTCCGGAGCTGGACAATCTGTTCAACGTAGTGCGTCTGCGCAATACGGGAGCGTCGCTGGGATTCGAAAAGATCATACTGAAGAATTCCCTCTTCATACTCTTCTTTACAAGTAATACCCAGTCTAAATACTATAAATCAGATACTTTCACCCGCATCCTTTCGCGTCTCGCGGATGTTCCGAAATTCGAAATGAAGCAGACTGACAAGTTGAAGCTGGTCGCGAGGGGAGTGGAAAGTCTCGCTTCAGCCCTCGAACTGTTGAGAAAATTGAGATAATTTCATATATTTGCCTCCCTTTGTGTATTTAGGAATAAGACTTGACAGATGGCAAATCTGCTTATCGAAATAGGCAATACGGCTCTGAAAGGCGCATACGCCGAAGCCCTGACTCTGGGCAGAACATTCCGCTATCAGGGCGAGAATAAGACAGAGTACATCCTTTCCCTTATGGAAAAGGAGAAGCCGGGCGTGCTCTGCATATCCTCGGTTTACGAAATATCCTCATACGATGAGTCGCTCCTGCGTCAGGCTTGCGCTCAGCTGATTCTGCTTTCTCCGTCCCGCTGCCGCGATTTTCTTTCAGAAAGAGATATTCCTGACTATCTAACCTGTGACCGCGCCGCAGGGATAGTCGCGGCCAGACATCTGTTCCCCGGAAAGGGATGCACCATCATAGATTTAGGGACTACCCTGACAGTGGATTTCCTGTCTTCTTCAGGAGATTATGCCGGAGGAAACATATCGCTCGGATGCAGAACCAGATTCAAGGCGCTGAACCGGTATTCGAAGTCTCTTCCGCTCGTGGACACCCCTGCTGAGATATCTCCCAAGGGACATTCCGTCGTTTCATCCATTGAGAGCGGCATCATTTCAGGCATAATGTTTGAAATACAGGGCTATATCGATTCGAACCCCGGGAATGTCACCATATTTACAGGCGGTGACGCTATTTATTTTGCAAAGAGAATGAAAAATCCCATCTTTGTGGTTTGTAATCTTGTAATGATGGGATTAGCGATTTTAACGGACGATTATGTCAGGAAAAACATTGGGTAGGTTACTCTTTTCTGTAGCCGCGATTCTGCTCGCGGAGGTTGCCGTATTTGCGCAGTCCGGCGCATACAGCAGCTACACTCCGTACTCCATCTTCGGCATAGGAGAGCTCGGCAGTCAAGGCTCCGCATATAACAAGAGTATGGGAGGAGTCGGAATAGCCGGCCGGAACAGACGCTATCTGAACTATCTGAATCCCGCAGCGGTGACAGCCAGGGACACTCTCTCCTTTATGGCGGATATGTCCCTGCAGCAGAATAACAAGATTTTTCACCAGAACGGAATCCGTTCAGTGAACAACACCTTCAACGTAAACGACCTCGCTCTTTCTTTTCCTGTCTATAAGAGCTTGGCTATGATGGTGGGGCTTGCTCCCTACAGTTCCACGGGCTATGCCTACACCTCCGAAGTGGAGTCCACCGATGTGCTCAGCAAGGCCGGAAGCACATCTTATGTCGCCCAGGGGCAGGGAAGCATATACAAGCTCTTCGTTTCAGCGGGCGTGATGTTTTGGGACCGTCTCAGCATAGGCGTGGAGGGCATACAGTACTTCGGAAACATAGACAAGGCGAACACCTTGACCTTCGGAAATTCCGCCTACAGCAACATTTCGTCCGGCAGCAAGCTTATCCTGCGTTCCACCTCCGCAAAATTCGGTCTTCAATACGAGCAGCCGGTGGGAAACGGGTCTTCGATAGTGGCGGGAGCGACCTATTCACTCAGATCGAAGATCAGAGGATTCGCCACTAATTATGAAATCTCCGCCGGAGCTTCGCAGAACGACACACTCCGTTATGTTACAGATACTCTGAAGTTTGCTTCTCAGAGAGTAAGCATCCCTACGGAATGGGGAGTCGGAATCTCCTATAACCACAGGAACAAATGGAGAGTCGAAATGGACTATACCCGTTCCGACTGGACAGGTTCGGGGATGTCCGAGGCTGAGGGTTTCGCAGTTTCCGGAACTTCCAGAATCACTGCTACTAATTCCGAATCCCTGCGTGCCGGTTTCGAGATAGTTCCGAACCGCAACGATGTCCGCTACTTCTACAAGCGCTGCGCATACAGGGTGGGTGCATATTACGATAAGTCATACTATCTGATGGACGGAAATCAGGTGAAGGCTTATGGCATCACGTTCGGAGGCACGATACCGGTATTCAGATACTATAACGGCATCAGTTTCGCCGTAGACTTCGGACAGAGGGCTTCCACGGCAGGGAATATGATACGTGAGCGCTTCGTGAACTTCTCCATAGGATTCAACATCTTCGACTACTGGTTCCAGAAGCCAAGATACAATTGACGAAAAGAGTAAAATTATACCATAATGAAAAAATTAAGTTTAATTATCGCCGCGATGGTGGCTCTCTTCCTGACGGGAACGAACTCTTCCGCTCAGGGAAAATACGGCGCGGACAGTGCCGAATGCATCAAATATCTCTCTTATTACAAGGAATATTTCAAGCAGAAGAACTACGACGAGTCACTTCCGAGCTGGAGAAAAGCATATCAGATCTGCCCGCCTACGGCAAGCCAGAACCTTCTCATCGACGGTACCACCCTCCTCAGAAGGCTTGTCACGAAGAATGCGAAGAACGCCGAGTACAAGGCCGCCCTTCTGGATTCCCTTCTCGCCATCCACGATGTCAGAGCGCAGTATTATCCTAAATATAAGGTCACATCCCTGAACAACAAGGCTGTGGACGTTTCGAACTACCTCAAGGATGATTCCGCCCGCGCATACGAGATTTATTCTTCCGTGATAGAGGCGAACGGGAAAGACACCAAGCCGACCATCTACATATTCGCCTTCAACTCCGCGCTTGAACTTTATCAGGGCGGAAAGATGAGTGCAGGTGACCTCATCGGTCTTTACGAGGATTATATGGAGCTCATCGAAAACACCAAGCCGGCCAAGGAAAGCGACAAGGAACAGCTCGCAAGCGTCAAGACCGACCTCGAGAGCCTCTTCATCTCCAGCAAGGTGGCTTCCTGCTCCGACCTCATCGCTCTCTTCACTCCGAGATACGAGGCGAATCCTACGGACAATGACCTCGTGGGCAACATAGTGAAGATAATGAGCATTACCGAGGACTGTACGGACAATGACCTCTATCTGAAGGCCGTCACCTCTATGCATAAAAATAACCCGTCCTACAACTCCGCATACTTCCTCTACAGGGTGAACGCATCCCGCGGTCTGAAGGATGACGCCGTCAAGTATCTCGAAGAGGCTGTCGCATATCCTGACTGCGAAGAGGCTCAGAAGGGCGAGTATAATTATGAGCTTGCCACATACTGCTTCAAGAACGGTATGCCGGCCAAGGCATTCGCCGCCGCCCAGCTCGCAGCGACACAGAATGCAGAGTACACAGGCAAGGCTTACTTCCTCATCGCAAACATCTGGGGTTCCACAGTCTGCGGCGGAGACGAAATCGCAAAGCGTTCCCCTTACTGGGTAGCTGTGGATTATCTCCAGAAGGCAAAGAATGCGGATCCTTCCCTCGCGGAGGAGGCCTCAAAGCTCATCAGCACTTATGCGGCATACTATCCGCAGACGGCCGATGCCTTTATGTACGATGTTACTGACGGTCAGTCATACACCGTTTCCTGCGGCGGCATGAGGGCCACCACAGTCGTCAGAACTCAGAATTAGCAGGCTTTGTCCGGAATACGGCATACGATAAGGATGATGGCAACCACCCTCGTGGTTGCTATCATCGTCTTTTCGTGTCGGGACAGACTGGGCGAAGCCCAGAAGCTGGATCTGGAGTCTACGCCTGTCCAGGTGGTGGACAGTATGCTTGCCGTCCAGAGCACGAACGGAGTGGTGCAGATGCGTATGGAGGCTCCGAGGATGGAGCGTTACGACACTGATTCCACCTCCTACGAGTCGTTTCCTGACGGGCTGTCGGTCTATGCGTATACCTCCGAGGGTCTGCTGGAGACTACCATCTTCTCGGACAATGCACTTCACATCAAGTATAAGCGCGGCGACAAGGAGACCTGGGAGGCTTTCGGAAATGTGGTCATCCAGAATGTCATAAAGCAGCAGACTATGGAAACGGACACTCTGTATTGGGACCGGGCTAACAAGGAAATCTATACTGACTGCTACGTCAGGATGTATTCCGCCGACGGTTTCAGCCAGGGTTTCGGAATGCGCTCGGACGAGCGCGCAAGCAATGCGATTCTGCATCGGCCGTTCAATAATTTTATGGTGGTAGTGCGGGACACTACGGCCGTTGTGGTTGATTCTGTTAATTTTATCGGGCCTTTTCCGAAAAAATAGTTTCGCATTTGTCAGAAAATCACTATCTTCGCAGCCCTATTGGAATGTTTAGTGCCGCGGAGGCGGTAAAGAGTTGTAAGTAATTAAAAATGAGATAATAAAATGGCGGTTCTTCAAAAACTACGCACGAAGTTCGGTCTGGCGATTTCCATTCTGGTCGCTCTGGGCCTGCTTTCGTTCATTATCGACCCGACCCAGGTGGAGTCGGCCCTGAATTCGATGTCCTCAAAGTATGATGTAGGAGAAGTGAACGGTAAATCCATATCCTACACCGATTTCCAGGAAGAGGTGGAGAAATATACGACGATAAGCGAGATGCTTACAGGCTCTTCCGCAAGCTCTGCGGCTCAGCAGCAGCAGATCCGCAATGCTGCCTGGCAGGGTCTCGTGGACAAGTACCTTGTCGTAAAGAACGCCAAGGCGGCGGGTCTCAGAGTAGGCGAGGCCGAGATGGTGGACCTGACCACAGGTGAGAACATCTCTCCTGTCATCCTCCAGAGCGGAGTGTTCTCCGACGGGAACGGCAACTTCAACCCTGAGAACGTGGTGTCATTCGTCCAGAATGTCTCCTCTGACGAGACGGGCCGTCTCAAGATGTACTGGGACTATCTCCAGAACACCGTATATAACCAGCAGTTCTATCAGAAGTACGGAGCTCTCTTTACATACAGCAACGCCGATAACGCCCTCACTCTCGCGAAGTCCGTCGAGGAGAACAACAATACCACCGATGTGGACTTCGTGATGATTCCTCACACTTATGGCGTAGATTCCACCATCGTGGTTTCTGACAGCGAGATAAAGAACTACTACAATTCACACAAGAAATTCTTCAGCCAGGCCTCCAGCCGCGATATAGAGTATGTGGTTTTCGAGGTAGTGCCTTCCCAGGACGACATAAACGAGACAAGCAACAGAGTCACTGAAGTTTACGATGACTTCTGCACCACGGACAATATGAAAAGTTTCCTCCTGAAGAATTCGGACCGCTCCCTCTCAACCTACTGGTTCAAGTCGGGCGAGCTCAGCACCATTTCGAAGGACGTGAACGACTACGCTTTCGGTGCCGACACCAGGAACGCTTCTCCTATCTTTCGCTCCGGCAATACTTTCTATGCAGCCAGAGTCCTGGACAGCTCCATGCTTCCGGATTCAGTTTATGTGAAGCATATCCTCCTTCAGGGTGACAATGCGGACCATCTTGCAGACAGCCTCTGCACAGAGGCTTCCCGGAAAGGCGCGAACTTCACAAACCTCGTGGCTCTCTATTCCACAGACCAGAATTCCGCCGCTGACGGCGAGCTGGGGAACATCGGCTGGATGACACAGAGCTATATGATTCCGGGCTTCGAGTCCGTAATCGACGCGCAGGTAGGCAAGCCGTTCGTCCTCAAGACACAGTACGGCACTCACGTAGTTATGGTAAGCGAGAAGACCAAGCCTGTCCTCAAGAAGCAGGTAGCCATCCTCGAGAAGACCACTCTCGCGAGCAACCAGACCTTCAACGAATACTATTCCAAGGCCAACAAGTTCGCCACTATCGCTAACGGCAATTACGAGAACTACCGCGCCGCCGTGGATTCGCTCGGAGTTTATTCACATCCTATGAACCGCGTAACGGAGGCTACCGAGGCATACGGCGCCATCGATAACGCGAAGGAGGTGACACGCTGGATCTTCGACAACAAGAAAGGCAAGGTATCGAACATCATCACCGTAAACCAGAACTGCTTCTTCATCACTGTAGTGAAGGATATTCACGAAGAGGGTTACGCCAAGCTTTCCGAGGTTTCTTCCACTATCCGTCAGCAGCTCTATGCCGAGAAGCTTTCCGAGAAGAAGGCTGCGGACGTAGCTGAGCAGATAAAGGGTCTCACTACTCTCGACGAGATCGCGGAGAAGCTCGGAACGAGCATCAGCAGCGAGACCGGGGTGGCGTTCTCTTCACTTTCGTCCCGCTCTCTGGATCCTAAGTTCATCGGTGCCCTGAGTGTCGCTCCGGAAGGAAAGATCTGCGGCCCTGTAGCCGGAAGCATCGGCACTTATGTGTTCAAGGTGACAGGACGCGAAGTCGCTTCCTTCTATACCGAGGATGATGCCAAGGTGTTCCAGAATCAGAAGAATCAGTATAACAGCCAGATGCTCGTGCCTGTAATGTCTTCCGACGCGAAGGTTGTGGACCACAGAGCCCGTTTCTTCTAGGAATCGGGGGCCTGTAAGAGCCTTACTCTTAAAGGAGGTGGAGCGCGGTGTGCTTCACCTCCTTTCGCGTTCCGTGAGGGGGGGCGCGACAAGACAGATTATCGCAGCGGGAGAGAGACCTCTTTTCAGGGCCGTTCCCGGTGCATCAGAGGTATATGGTGAGAAGGATGGGAAGGTGGTCAGAGAAGCCGCCTTTCCAGCGCGGGCCTGAATAGGTCCGCAGCGGCCGCAGGCCCGGGTGGGCCGAGTCCCTCTCAAGCAGAAAAGGCAGGGGGCGGACGCGAAAGCGCGCGCCCTGCCGCAGCAGACGCGGCGAGAGGAATGCAAGGTCGATGAGCTGCCACTGCCCGTTGAACCGGATGCTTCCGGGGAAGGACCCCGGCTGCGCCACTGCCATCTCAAGAGACGGAGGCAGGATGTCGAAGAGAGCTGCGGGAGGCTGCTCATTGAAGTCCCCGATCGCCGCCCTCCTGCTCCATCCCGCGAGTTCGAGAGAGTCGCTCAGAGCCCTCAGCCGCATCATCGCCCGCTCCCGGAGCCCTTCCGAGGCTTTGCCCCTGTATTTCGAAGGGTGGTGGTTTACCAGTATAGAGAGCGAATCGCCTCCGGAGGTGAGAAACTGCGCGAGCAGAATGTCGCGCGTAGCGAGGCTGTCTATCCGGCAGGGTTTCGACAGCAGGGGAGTCAGAAGTGAAGAGCGGTACAGCAGCGCACAGTCTATTCCCCGGTGGTCGTGCGACTCATAGTGGATGAAGCGGTAGTCGAGCTTGCGCAGCAGAGTCGAGGAGAGCAGCCGCCTCAGCACCCCCGCATTCTCTATCTCGGCGAGTCCCACAGCGTCCGGCAGGCGTCCCTCCTCGTCCGCTATGTACAGCAGCGATTTCGCGAAGAGCCCGCACTTGGCATAGAAGCGCGCTGCGCTCCAGTGCCGCTCGCCCCCGGATGAGAACTCCCTGTCGGAATCTCCTTCGCCCGAGTCGATATAGTCAAAGAAATTCTCGCAGTTCCAGAACATCAGAAGAAGCGAATCCCGCTGCGTGCTCCCTGAGGCCGCCGCTGCGGCCAATGCCGACAGTGACATCGTCAGCACAAGTGTTTTCCATAGTTTCATAACAGAAAAAAAGCATATCCTTACGCAAATAACGGCGATTTTTCCTCACGCCGGCCCCAAATGTGGCGAAATCCCTCACCATCCGTTACGAATCCTTAATCCGCGTTATGTTTTTTTACTCCCCACAAAGAGATGTATCGCGATAATGACTATATTTGCTATTCAAAGCTATTACGGAATGTCACTGAAATGTGGAATAGTAGGATTGCCCAACGTCGGCAAATCCACCCTCTTTAACTGTATAAGTTCGGGAAAGGCGCAGAGCGCCAACTTCCCTTTCTGCACCATCGAGCCGAATCTCGGCTCCACAAACGTACCCGACAGACGTCTCGACGCCCTTTCGGAGCTCTGTAAGCCGAAGCGGACAGTCCCTGCCACGGTGGACATAGTGGACATCGCCGGACTCGTGAAGGGAGCCAGCCGGGGAGAAGGCCTCGGAAACCAGTTCCTCGCAAATATACGCGAGACAGACGCCATACTTCACGTTCTGCGCTGTTTCGATGACGGGAACATAGTCCACGTGGACGGCAGCGTAGATCCCGTAAGGGACAAGGAAGTGGTCGATGCGGAGCTCCAGATAAAGGACCTCGAGACTGTGGAGGCCCGCCTCGCGAAAGTGCAGAAACAGGCAAAAATCGGTGCGGACAAGGAAGCGAAGAAGCTTGCCGACCTGCTCGAAAGATACCGTGCAGCCCTTCTGGAAGGCAGATCCTGCCGCAGCGTGGCTCCTGCGAATGAAGAAGAGGAGGCGATGGCCAAGGAACTTTCTCTTCTTACGAACAAGCCCGTAATGTATGTCTGCAACGTGGATGAAGCGTCGGCCGCCACGGGCAATGCCTATGTGGATGCCGTCCGCGAGGCCGTGAAAGCCGAGAACGCCGGAATCCTGGTGATAGCCGCCAAAACCGAAGCTGAAATAGCCGAAATCGAAGACTACGAGGACAGGCAGATGTTCCTTCAGGAACTCGGTCTCGAAGAGTCCGGCGTAGTGCGCCTGATCCGGAGCGCCTACAGTCTGCTCGGGCTTCAGACCTTCTTCACCGCCGGTGCGGACGAGTGCAGGGCCTGGACCATCCGCAAAGGCGACAAGGCCCCGAAGGCGGCCGGAGTGATCCACTCGGACTTCGAGAAGGGGTTCATCCGCGCCGAAGTCATAAAGTTCGACGACTATATGTCGTACAAGTCCGAAGCCGCCATCCGCGCCGCCGGCAAGATGGGCATAGAAGGCAAGGACTACACTGTGCAGGACGGCGACATAATGCACTTCCTCTTCAATGTGTAGCGCGTATGGCGCATCGTGCCCGGCACCCTTCCGCCGGAAGGATACTTACGAAGCAACTAACTGACATAATAAGATGAAAAACAAGATTCAGGAAAAATTCCGGACCCTTTTCGGCGAAGAGGGACGTTTCTTCGCGTCTGCGGGACGCATCAATCTCATAGGCGAGCATACCGACTACAACGGCGGCTATGTATTCCCGGGAGCCATTGACAAGGGCATAATGGCGGAAATCGCCCCTAACGGCACGGACAGGGCGAAGGTCTTTTCCCTTGATTACGACGAGTTCGTGGAATTCGGCCTCAACGAAGATGACAAGCCTATCCAGCAGTGGGCCAGATATATCTTCGGCGTATGCCGCGAGACCATCAAGCGCGGCGGAAAGGTAGGCGGCTTCAACGCCGTCTTCGCCGGGGATGTTCCCCTCGGGGCGGGCCTCAGCTCCTCGGCCGCCCTCGAAAGCTGCTTCGCCTTTGCTCTCAACGAGCTGGCTCAGAACGCGATAAACAAGTTCGAGCTCGCGAAGATAGGCCAGAGTACCGAGCACAACTACTGCGGGGTTAACTGCGGCATTATGGACCAGTTCGCTTCCGTCTTCGGAAAGAAGGGCTGCCTCATCCGCCTCGACTGCAAGACTCTGGAATACAAATACTTCCCATTCGACCCGGAAGCTGCCGGCTATCGTCTGGTCCTCATCGACTCCTGCGTGAAGCACGAGCTCGCCTCTTCCGCCTACAATGACCGCCGCGCTTCCTGCGAGGCTGCCGCAGCAGCCATCCGTGCCCGCCATCCTGAGGTGGAATTCCTCAGCGACGCGAAGAGAGTATGGCTTGAGGAAGTCCGTTCCGAGATAACGGAAGAGGATTTCCTGCGTGCGGAATATGTCATCGGCGAGGTGCAGAGAGTGCTCGATGTCTGTGACGCCCTCGAGAGAAACGACTACGAGACTGCCGGCGAGATGATGTATCAGACACACTTCGGAATGAGCCGACTCTATGAAGTGTCCTGCGAGGAACTCGATTTCCTGAACAGGATAGCCAGAAAGATGGATGTGAGCGGCTCACGCGTTATGGGCGGCGGCTTCGGAGGCTGCACCATAAATCTCGTGAAGAAAGAACTCTATCAGCCGTTTATCGAATCTGCGGTAGAACTCTTCACGACCAGATTCGGCCACGCTCCGAAGATCTACGACGTGGTCATTTCAGACGGTGCGCGCGAGATATTATAAATGAAGATATCAGAAATCCTTTCCGCTTCAGAAAGACCTTTCGCGTCGCTGGAAATCGTCCCGCCGCTGAAAGGACTGACCAAGTCTGAACTTCTGGACAGCATCCGGCCGTTTATGGAGTTCCGTCCCCCTTTCGTGAACATCACCAGCCATAGGGACGAAATCGAGTATGTGGCCCGTCCTGACGGCGGCTTCGACCGCCGTCAGGTACGCCGCCGCATAAGCGAGACGGCGGTATGTGCGGCCATTCAGAGCGAATTCGACATAGAAGTGGTCCCGCACGTAATCTGCGCCGGAGCCACGGCGGAACAGATAGAGTCCCTTCTCCAGGACTTCAAGTTTCTGGGCGTGGACAATATCCTTGCACTCCGTGGAGACAGCCTGCTGGGTGAGAAACGTTTCGCCCCTGTCCCCGGAGGCTACACCCACGCGAGCGAACTCGTGAAGGCCGTGAGGGCATTCGAGAGCAGCGGCGGCAAGCCTTTCTGCATAGGTGTGGGCGGATACCCCGAGAAGCATTTCGAAGCCCCTAATCTCGAGCAGGACATAGCCCGGCTGAAGGAGAAGGCGGATGCGGGAGCCGACTACATAGTCACGCAGATGTTCTTCGACAACGAAGTCTTCTACCGTTTCACCGGGTTGTGCCGCAGCGCCGGCATCACCATACCTATCATCCCGGGACTCAAACCCCTCTCCACCGCCAGACAGGTCTCCCTGCTGCCGGAGTCCTTCTCCATAGACATCCCGGAGCCTCTCGCCACAGAAATACAGTCTCACGCCTCCGATGCCCGCGCCTGCTACGAAATAGGCCGGCAGTGGTGCCTGCAGCAGTGCCGCGACCTGCTCTCCCACGGGGTGAAGGCGATACATTTCTATACTATGGGCCGTCCGGACAATGTTCTGGACATCCTCAAGGAGTGTTTTTGACAGATGATAGATCTCGGAAAAGAAGGCCTCGACCGGATACTTGTCCTGGACGGCGGAACCGGCACTATGATCCAGCGCTATAGTCTTGACGAGCAGGACTATAGAGGCAGTGTATTCACCGCCGCCACAGCGGAGCTCAGCGGCGACAACGAGTGCCTGAACCTCACCCGCCCGGACATCGTGGAAGATATCCACCGCGCCTACATCGCGTCCGGAGCCGACATCATAGAAACTAACACCTTCAACGCGAACGCCATCTCCCAGGCCGAATACGGACTCTCCGACAGAGCCCCCGAGATGGCATTGGCCGCTGCCAGGATTGCAAGAAGAGTCGCGGACAGCTCAGGCAGGCGAGTGCTCGTAGCCGGAAGCGTCGGCCCCAGCGGCAAATCTCTCACGCTTGCTTCTGACCTGAACACTCCGGCGCTGCGCCAATACGGTTTCGCTCAGATGCGCGAAGCTTTCGCCGCGCAGATCCGCGCCCTCATAGACGGGGGAGTGGACCTCATCCTCATCGAAACCTGTTTCGATGCACTCAACGCGAAAGCGGCCATAAGAGCTCTCGAAGATGTCTCAAGAGGCTTTCCGCTGATGATTTCCGCGACTGTCAGCGACCGCAGCGGACGCACCCTCACCGGACAGACGCTCGAAGCGTTCTACACCGCCGTGGCGCACGCTAATCCCTTCTCCTTCGGCATAAACTGCGCACTCGGCCCCTCCGAAATGCTCCCTCTGGTGGAGGAAATCTCCCGTTTCGCCCCCTGCCGCGTGAGCTGCCATCCGAACGCCGGCATCCCCGACGAAAGCGGAAGGTACACTATGACCCCGCAAGCCTTTGCGCAGGCGCTCTCGCTGATGGCCCGCCGTGGCCTTCTGAACATCGCCGGAGGCTGCTGCGGAACGGGCCCCGAACACATAAGGGAATTGGCGGAAGCATTAAGAAACGCAGCTGCGAGGAAAGTGCCTGACGCGGATAAACATCTCAGCGTCAGCGGACTGGAGACGGTCACGATAGACCGCAGCCGCAACTTCACAAACATCGGCGAGCGCACGAACGTCGCAGGCTCGCGCAAATTCGCCAAACTCATCGCTGCCGGCGATTACGACAGTGCTCTGAAAGTCGCAGCCGGACAGATCGAGGGCGGAGCATCGATAATCGACGTGAATATGGACGATGCGATGCTCGACAGTACAGCGGAAATGCAGAACTTCCTGCGCTGCGCCTCGAACGACCCGGCGGTATCGCGGGCGGCGGTGATGATCGACTCCTCGCATTGGGAGACGCTGCTCGCAGGTCTGCAGAACGTCCAGGGGAAAGCTATAGTGAACAGCATCTCGCTGAAAGACGGCGAGGGGGAGTTCCTGCGCCGCGCGGCGGAAATCCGCGATATGGGAGCCGCGATGGTCGTTATGGCCTTTGACGAAAAGGGACAGGCGACAGACTTCGAGCGCAAGATACAGATAGCCCGGAGAGCATATGATTTACTCACCGGCATAGGAATACAGCCGCAGGACATCATCTTCGACGTGAACGTTCTGACCATCGGAACCGGAATGCGGGAGCACGAAAGGTACGCTATCGACTTCATCGAAGCGGTGCGCTGGATAAAGCGCAATCTCCCCGGAGCCCTCACTTCCGGCGGCATCTCGAACCTCTCGTTCGCCTTCCGGGGGAACAACGCGGTCCGCGAAGCGATGCACTCCGCTTTCCTGTACCACGCGATCGCGGCCGGCCTCGATATGGCCATCGTGAACCCCGGAATGCTCCAGATCTATGACACGATAGAGCCCGAGCTGCTGCGCAGCGTGGAGGACGTGATTTTCGCGCGCGACCCCCTCGCCACTTCACGCCTCGTCGCAAAAGCCCGGCAGATGCTGAGCAAAGTGGACGGCGAGCCGTCCAATCCCACCCCCGCCGCACCGGCTCCTGGCTCCTGCCCGGATCCGCTCCTGCGTCTTTCCGAAGCTCTTGTCAAGGGAGCATCTCAGACACTCGAAGAGGACCTGAAGCTCGCCCTTTCCGGTCTGGGAAGTCCCTCGGCGGTCATAGAAGGCCCGCTGATGGCCGGAATGGAAAAGGTCGGAAAACTTTTCGGGGAGGGGAAAATGTTCCTGCCTCAGGTCATCAAGTCCGCCAAGGTGATGAAGGATGCGGTAGCCATACTCCAGCCCTATATCGACGCTGAGGGCGGCACCTCTGAGGATAGCGCGGCTGTCAGGAAAAAGGCGGTCATCGCTACGGTGAAGGGCGACGTGCACGACATCGGAAAGAATATCACCGCGATAGTGCTGCAGTGCAACGGCTTCGAAGTCCACGACCTGGGAGTGATGGTGCCGGAAGAAGACATCATGGCCGAGGCGGTAAGAATCGGGGCGGACATCATCGGCGTGAGCGGACTCATAACCCCGTCGCTCTACAGGATGGAGGAACTCTGCCGCAAGATGACAGCCGGCGGTTTCACCACCCCTCTTTTCGTGGGAGGAGCCGCCGCTTCGGCTAAGCATACAGCTCTGAAGCTCAGACCTCTATATAAGAATGTCCACTACGCTCCGGATGCCTCCGGGACAGCCGTCAAGGCGGTCCGCAGCATAACAGACCCGGAAGCGTTCGCCGCTGCCGAAGATGCGGAGTACGAAAGACTCGCGCAGCTTTCTCTCCGCGCTTTCTCCGCACCTGCGAAGGATTCCGTGAAAGGCGGTTTGAGGAGCCGGACTACAGGGTCTGCCGGGCAGTGTCCCTGCTGCGCCCCGAAGAAGAGCCCGGCGTGGAGGACCTCGGATATTCCATTCAGAAGGCTCAGCGTCAGCGAAGCGGCGGAGTTTTTCGACTGGAGGATGTTCGATGCTGTCTGCGGTACGGCCCGCGCAGACGCTTTTCTGAAGGAACAGACGCGAAGCGAAGCCCGCAGCCTGCTGGAAAGCGTAGAATATGACATCAGAGTGGCCCTGCGCTTTTTCGACTGCTTTACCGAGGATGATACCATATCATCTGCGGACGGTATCCTGCGTCTTCCTATGCTGCGCCACGCCTCGGAGGAGTCCCTGTGCGATTTTCTGCCCCTCAAGTCTTCCGGGGCCCTGTCACCTTGCGGACTTTTCGCCGCGTCCGTATTCGGCGGGGAAGATGCAGACCTGCTTCATCACGCCGTGAGGGTCAGTCTCGCAGAGGCTGCATCCGCCCGGATGGAAAGCAGGATAAAAGAAGGATTGGCCGAAGGCCTGAAAGTCATAATGCCGGGTATAGGATATAGCTGCTGTCCGGACCACAGTCTGAAGTCTGATGTGCTCGCGCTGCTGCCGCCGGAGCTGGAAATCCGGCTGACCGAGGGGTACGCGATGCTGCCCGATTCGAGCGTCTGCGGCCTTGTGCTCGCGCATCCGAATGCCCATTACACGGCGCTTCCGCGTCTGGAGAGCAGTGAACTCTCCTCTTACGCGCTCCGGCGGGGCATCAGCATCGAGCGGGCGCGGCAGCTTCTCGGTTTCCTGCTATCGGAGTAAACTTACTTGTCGAATACCACTCGGGCCTCTCCGAATTTCAGGAAGATGTCTATGCGCAGAGGCAGCTGCCGCTCGTCGGGCGTCGTGTAGAAACGCAGAACCGTCTCCTGCGAGACTCGCCCCTTTTTATCCACCGTGTTTTTCTCGAGGGTGAACACGCGGCAGAGAATCTTCCCGCTGCCGGTCTCCACTTTTTCCAGCCCGCAGTAGCGCAGATGCTGCTCGCTGACGCGGCGCGAACCCGCCATATTCAGAGTGATGCGCGAGCCGGGGGTGAGAGAGGAATTGTCCTTTGAGCGCACGTACTGCACGAGTGAAATCATATCGTAGATGGGATCCGGGCTTTCGCCTCCGCCCTCGCGTATGCTCCCGTCAGTGTAGGTTTTGACTATTCTGGCTTTATGGAGTCCTTCTTCCGAGGAGAAATAGACCTTCTCGTCCACGATGTCATTGCCTTCGATGCAGCTTTTGCGGAAAAACAGCGGCGTGCAGTCGGCAGTCAGGACAGTCTCGAGGGTGTCCCGAAGCACGAAAACCCTGTCCGCCGCGCGGTTGCCGTTTGCCGTGAGGGTAGTTCTGAACGCTTTCTTTCCGTCATAGACCGTGGCGCGTGTGTCCAGACTTGCCTTGCCGGCATTTATCCAGGTCCAGGCGATTTTCATCCGGAGGGTATATTCCAGATGCTCTCCGTCCTTGAGTACGTTCGAGGCTTCCGCTCCGGGCAGAAGCTGGAAGACGGTCAGAAGCAGCAGTATGGCCAATATCCGTTTCACTATGCGAACCTTTCGTCTATCCAGTCGGTGTTCACTCTGCAGAATCCCTTCAGGGACGCTGTGAGATGGGGGTTGCGGCGCAGGATGCCGGCACTGTCCTCATAGACGTGGAAGCCGACCTCGGCAAGCTGCATAAGACCGTCCTGCGGATATGCGAACTGTATGTGGTGGTCGGCGCCGTCTATGCGAAGGAAGCGGAAAGGCGCGTCAGTGAGCTTTTCCGCGAGCGCCTTATCCTCCCCGATAAGGTCCAGACGTGTCAGGTGCTTGCACAGCTCCATCACCGCATCGTCCAGACCGGAGTCGAAAATCTTCACCTTTTCTATGAGTTCGCCGGGCTCGTCCACAAATCTCAGAACGTAGTCCGAGAGTCCCTCTATCCCGGCATACATTTCCCGGGCCTTGGCTTCCAGGACTTCATCCCCGAGAGTAAGCCAGAGCATAAGATGGGCTGCGGGGTCGTGGTAGAGGAGCTTTTCCCTTATGAGGTTCTTCGCCCCGCAGTGCGGGCATTCGTGCAGAAAGAGGGAACCGTCCTTCAGAGCCGCCTTCAGCTCCGGGGAGTCTGCGGCGTTTATGCTGTCATACGTGTGTGCGGTCGAAGATGCTCCGCAGTGGACGCAGCTCAGCTGAATATCCTTGTGATTGTCCATAGCCATACGGTGGAGACCATCAAAAATCGGCCCCAATCACGCAAAAATAGCAAAAATGAGTATATTTGTCCTCTGCTGCGCAATTTATAGCGCGTGCAGATGTGTATTGCAGAAATTTAAACCTTAGTTCAAATGAAAGAAAATTTCAAGTCTGAGGACTGGATGGCGTGCTGGCTCGGCTTTATCGTCATCATCATCGCCATAGTTTCTGTCCTGACCGGATGGTTCGATTTCTCGGCGCTTAAATTCAAGACCTGGACACTGTGGGAGAATGTGGAATCCGCAAGCCTCCTGAGCCAGTTCACCTGGGATTTCGTGGGCAAGTTCGTCCTCACATTCGCGGTGCTGGCCGCTCTGTTTACCGGAGCCGTGAAGATCCAGGGGGGCAGCGTGAAGGAGTATCTGCCCGCATTCGCGACTCTCTTCGTGCTTGCCGTCATCGTGCGGCTCATCAGCGCGGAATTCACACTGAACCGCTATCTCGAATGGGCCTTCTGGGCTCTTATAGTGGGTCTTCTGGTGTCCAATACCGTAGGAGTCCCGCAGTGGCTTAAGCCTGCAGTGAAGACAGAATTCTACATAAAGACAGGTCTGGTGATAATGGGCTTCTCGGTGCTTTTCTCCACCATCGCCAAGTTCGGTCTCTACGGTCTCGGCATAGCCTGGATAGTCACTCCTGTCGTCATCATCTTCATGTGGTGGTTCGGCGTGAAGGTCCTGAAGATCGACAACAAGCCTCTGGTCATCACTATGGCCTCCGCCACAAGCGTCTGCGGTACTTCGGCCGCCATCGCTACCGGAGCGGCCTCGAAGGCTAAAAAGGACGACATCGCTATGACCGTCTCCATCTCCATCATCTTCACGGTGCTTATGATGGTGTTCGAGCCTATGATCATCCGTGCGGTGGGAATGAGTCCGATTATGGGCGGTTCGCTCATCGGAGGCACCATCGATTCCACGGGAGCCGTAGTAGTGGCAGGTACTGCCCTCGGCGGAGAGGCGCAGACGGCTGCCGTGCTCGTGAAGTCCATCCAGAACATTCTCATCGGCTTCATCGCCTTCTTCGTGGCCATCTTCTTCGCGACCCACGTGGACAAGACTCCGGGCACGAAGGTGGGGGCATCCGAAATCTGGGTGCGTTTCCCGAAATTCATACTTGGCTTTTTCGCGGCGTCTCTCATCGCCTCCTTCGTCATCCTCCCTATATTCGGGAACGATCAGGTAGGGGCCATAAACAAGGTTCTGGACCAGTACAAGAACTGGGCGTTCGTGCTCGCTTTCGTCTCCATCGGTCTGGACACGAATTTCAAGGATATCATCAGGAAGACTCAGGGAGGCAAGCTCGTATGGCTCTACATCGTGGGCCAGAGCTTCAATATCATTCTGACCTTCTTCGCCGTATGGCTCCTGCTCTCCGGCGTTATATTCCCGATTCCGTCCCTGAATTAGTAAGAATGAAAAACTGCTGAACTGTTTTTAGGAGTTTCTCAGTACTTATGCCCGGGATGAATAAAACCTGGAAAGTGATTACCGTCATCGTGATGGCAGTCACTTTTATTGTCGCCCTATATATAATGGCCAACGGGCTCGGACTCGTCCCGTCGCTGGATTTCGGCGCGGGCGCCTATTACTATGCCGACATCCCGGGTTTCGAGAAGATAGTCCGCAGCGACTCATACGATTCTCATCTGCCCCTGTGGCTCGCGATACTGCTCTTTCTCGCCTGGGGAGCCTTCGTCTACTGGCTCTGGACCCGGATCGACAGGAAATAAAAAACGCCTCAGGGGAGCCTGAGGCGTTTTCCGTATCATTTCTTATTTGGCGGCGAAAGCGTCTATCTCTACTTTCGCGCCCTTCGGCAGCGCCGCTACCTGATAGCAGACGCGGGCAGGCTTGTCCCCCTGGAAGTATTCTGCATAGACGGCGTTCATAGCTCCGAAATCCGCTATGTCCGTCAGCAGGACGGTAGTCTTCACTACATCGTCAAAACTGTAGCCGGCCTCGGCGAGGATATGTCCTATATTGTCGAGACTGCGGCGAGTCTGGGAGACTACATCCTGAGGCATAGCTCCGGTGGCTCCATCGACAGGAAGCTGTCCTGAGATGAAGAGGATGCCACCGGCTTCGATGGCCTGGGAATACGGCCCCACAGCTGCCGGGGCCTTCTCTGATGCGATGATTCTTTTCATTGTGTATAACCGGTTTATTTCTTTTCCTCGATGACTGAGCCGTGGTCCTTTACGACCGCCTCTTTCCACTTGTCGGTGTAGCCCGGCTGTGTGATGCCGACAGGAAGGCCCTCGTAGTCCTCTGAATGGATGAAGGCTCCGTTCTCGTCCTGGGCCTTGACATTGCCGTCTATGAACTTCACGAGCAGCGTCTCCTCAAGCCGTGTCCAGGCCTCGAACTGCTTCTGAGCGGTATTTACAGTATATTCCGTAAGGGCTTTGCGCACCTTTCGCAGGGCGCTTTTGCCGCCGGTGCCATAGAGTTTCAGGAGCTTCTCGTCAAATGAAGGAACCTCCGAGTCCATCTGCCCGTTCTCGAAAGCGTCGATCCTCTCGCGAACGTACGGAGCCATCCGGTCGTACATCTTGTAGCAGGCGTTGGCGACGCGGTTGCACATCCAGAAGGTGGAGGTAGGAGAGTACTTCAGGATATTGCCGTTGCCTACGCGAAGACACTCCGGCACCTGCGTCGTATTGGCATAAACAGGTGTGAGATAGGACGTCGCGGCATCATCGCAGCCGAACCACTGCAGTGCCCCGATGACATCCGGGAGGCCCGGGCGGGACTGGGCCACGAACCAGAAACCGGTCTGCTGGGTCGCGAGAGCACGCTCGTTCAGGTAGCTTTTGCCCTCGTATTCGAAGTACATAGGTCTCCAGCGGTAAGGCAGAGCGTTTCCGCCTGCGCCGATGTCCGTGGTCATATCCATAGGAGTGCCCTCGAAGTGGTCGCGCATAACATCAGCCACGTTCTTTACGCTGATTTTGCGTGACGGCTTGACGAAAAGAGGCATAGGGTTGTCGAAGTTGTAGCCCATCGCGTAGTCGAGCCAGTCCGAGGCCGGCCTCGTGACTTCTTTCCCGCTTTCGTCCACATAAGTGAACTGTCCGTCGCAGAGGATGTTGAACGCGCTCCACACACGGGCGTCACAGCCCCTGACCGTGCCGAAGTCGAGCGGACAGTAAGCGTCGCAGAAACTGAATTCGCTGTCTTTCCCGTCGAACCAGCCCTTTTCGCGTGCGAAGCTGATCACATCCGGAGCGTAGAGACAGTTCTCGGGGTCATCCAGAGGGAAGCGGGATATGCGCGCCTGATTTGCGTGTGCGCAGATGTAGCCGTCCGGGATGCGTCTGGCAACCCAGAGCATACCCTTGCTGCCTTCACCCTTGCCGATGAGGTCCATCACCCAGGCTTCCCGGGTGTCGGCGATGGAGAAACTCTCACCCGCGGAACCGTAGCCGAATTCGTCAGTGAGGCTTACCATGATCTGGATCGCCTCGCGTGCGGTGCGGGCTCTCTCGAGCGCAGTGTAGATAAGCGACCCGTAATCCATTATGCCCTGACTGTTCTCGAGCTCTGCTCGTCCGCCCCAGGTGCTCTCGGCGATAATGAGCTGATGCTCATTCATATTGCCCACTCTCTGATAGGTGTGGGCGATCTGAGGGATATAGCCTCGGAACTTGTAGCTGTCCCAGTCGTCCACGCGGCGCAGGGCCCCGGCTTTCCAGTCGCCCGCGGCCTGGAAATACAGCTCTCCGTAAAGCTGGTGCGAATCAGCGGAATAGGATATCATCGCGGAGCCGTCGGTACTCGCTCCGTGCGTGATTATGACATTGGAACAGGCGTCCGTTCTTGTGGCCGGCACTGTCGCAAGGACTGCGGCTGCAAGGCAGATGGTGGTGATGAAGTGTCTGGTCATTTGTTTCTTTTTCTATTAATGGCTAAATTTGTACATTATGTGGGACAACAAAGCTAATCATTTTTTATGACTAAACGAGTATTTTCATCACTTGCCGCCGCGCTGCTCTGCGTTCTCGCCCTGGCTCAGGAAGCGGATCCGCAGAAGAGGGAGAAGGAGTTCTTCGAGAATCTGGACAAGCAGATCACTCAGCTGACCTCGCAGCTGGACCTGGAAGACTGGCAGGTCTTTTATGTGGACTCCATACTTACCCACGACTATCAGGCTATGCAGCGGGAACTTATGACGCTGCAGCAGAAAAAGGTGTCCAACGCCGACATCTACAGTGAAGTCGCCTACAGATGGCAGGACAGGATAGACGAGTCCCTGCAGAAGGTCTTCACCGAGCAGCAGTGGGCCAAATATCAGAAGAACGGGGCCGCACGCGCGAAGAAAGCGCGGGACAAGCGGCGCGCCAAGATGAAGTAATCACAATTATTCGTACATTTGCAGGATTTTAACAGCTTCTTATATGAAAGAGCAAATTCAGAAAGTGCTTGCAGACCTGTCTGAACTCAAGTGTCAGACCCGGAAAGATGTCGAGGATGCCAGAATCCGCTTCCTGGGCAAGAAAGGCGAGGTGACGAAACTCTTCGATGAGTTCCGCACGATGGACAAGGAGATGAAAAAGGAGTTCGGAAAGACCCTGAACGACCTCAAGCAGACGGTTCAGAACAGGATAGAAGAGTTCAAGACCCAGACTGCCTCCGAGGACTCCACGCAGGCCTCTGCGCAGGACCTGACTATGCCGGGAGACGCATTCGCACTCGGTTCGCGCCATCCTGTGTCCATAGTGCGCCAGGAGATAGTGGACATCTTCCGCAAGTTCGGTTACGATGTGGCCGAGGGTCCCGAGATCGAGGATGACTATCACGTGTTCGAAGCCCTGAATTTCCCTCCGAATCATCCTGCCAGAGATATGCAGGACACGTTCTTCGTGTCTGCGGGCCATCCGAATCCGCTCCTGCTGCGCACCCACACTTCTTCGGTGCAGGTCCGCGCTATGGAGACGATGAAGCTCCCTATCCGCGTCATCTGCCCGGGACGCGTCTTCCGCAATGAAGCCATAAGTGCGCGTGCACACTGCATCTTCCATCAGGTGGAGGGTCTCTACATAGATGAGAACGTGACTTTCGCCGACCTCAAGCAGGCCATCCTCCTTTTCGCCCGCGAGATGTTCGGTCCGGACACGCAGATCCGTATGCGCCCGTCCTTCTTCCCGTTCACAGAGCCGTCCGCAGAGGTGGACGTGAGCTGCAACATCTGCCACGGCAAGGGCTGCAATATCTGCAAGGGTACCGGCTGGCTGGAGATTCTGGGCTGCGGTATGGTGGATCCTAACGTTCTGGAAGCAAGCGGAATAGACTCCAGGAAATACTCCGGATTCGCTTTCGGTATGGGTCTGGAGCGCATCGCGATGCTGAAATGGAGGGTGAACGACCTGCGGCATTATTTCGAGAACGATATGCGTTTCCTGCGAGAATTCAGCAGCGCCACCGAGGTATAGCGACGCGAAAGAAACGACATAGAACCCTTCGGGAGAGGGGGATGATTTTTTAACGCAAAAATTTGGAGTTCTGAAAAAACTTCGTACCTTTGCAATCCCGATGCGGAAATAGCTCAGTTGGTAGAGCGCAACCTTGCCAAGGTTGAGGTCGCGGGT